>JAYPQH010000015.1:0-36833 GCA_038131935.1 Alphaproteobacteria bacterium
TTCTATTAATTGTAAAATGTTTTCAATTACTTCAGCTCAGAACTTAGAGCTAATATAGGTAAAAAGAAACTTTCCTCTGAACCTCCTTGCATATGGTCGGAAAAACCAATTTTAAAATTAAATTTTGAATATTTATCTTTTAGATCAATAATTTCAGATATAGAGTGAGATTTTAATGGAGTTGGAAAAACTTGAAAACCAGCCATTAGTATAATTTTGTTATTTAATTTTTTGTTTACTAAATTATTAACTAAAGATATGAGTTCAGATCTGTAAGATCCGCCTATACCTATAATTGTTATTTTATTTTTACTGATTACTTTTTCTATAAAAGAATGATTTAATGCGTCCTCAGAATGGATTTTATATCCATCAACTTTTATTTTTTCAGCTAAGCTTAAACTCTCAAATCCAAAAATATCTGCAAAGACAAATAATTTTTTTTTATGTGCCCAATCAACAGCCTTCTTCCATTCTGACTCGCTTAAAACAAGATTTTTAAAAATTTTTTCTTCCTTTGAATTGGGAACAGATCTTTCGTCTAACTTAAAAATTTGAAACTTAATAGCTTTTAACCCGGAATTTTTTGCAATATTTATCAATTTTATCAATTTTTTTATATCACCATTGTGCCCACAAGCTGATTCTGCAATTATTAAAGGATTATTAGATGTAATTTTTTGAATTCAATTTTCATTTTTTTTAAAAAGGAAATAATTTTATTTATATTTTTTTGCTGTTGTGAATTTAATTTTTCTTAAAAAATCTCCTTTTCCATCACTTACACCCAAAACTCTTTTAGGTGTCTTAATGTCATCTATGATTATATCACCATAATTGCCTAATAATCCACTCGACACTAGTTTTTCACCAAGAAATTTTTTTTTTCCTAATACTATAGTTTTGTTTTTTTTTAACATTAAAAATTTATTTATCTGCCCCTCCAGAGCTATGGAAATATCTACTCTATAAATTTTATGATTTTTATCATTTGCATACATTACTGCATCTTCAAAAAATGTTCCTTTTCCTAAATCTATCAATATCGATTTCTTTTTTAATTTGATTAACATATCTTTTTTAATAACAGGTTTCCCATTAGTGGCTCCAATTATTATATCTAATGAATGAGCAATTTTTTTTATATTTTTAATTCAATCTTATTTACTTTTTCAAAAGTGTGAATAGGCTTTATTGAGTTAAGAGTATCAACTTTTAATTTTAATTTTTTTAAATTTTTGGCGCAAAGGTAAACTTTTGCCCCCCTTTCAACAAGCTGTAATGCTATTTTAAAACCAATATTCCCTGCACCAATAATTAATATTTTTTTTCCTCCAACTCCTCTTAAATTCTTTTTCAAAAGTTAGTCAAAAAAATATCTACTGCGTCTACTGTTAAATCATTTCCTTTGTAAACCCACATTGGAGTTTTTTTAAGAACTTCTTTTACTCTTCTTTCAATATTAGAAGGGTCCCCATTTTGTTTAGGTGGAATTTTTTTTTCAGAGTCTACTAGTATATAATCTACTTTACCATCTAAATATTTAGCAGCTTTTTTTGCGTAAGTTTCTGAATAAACAATTATCCCTGATACAACCATAGACTTAGTATTTCTAATTGGAGTAAAGTAAAAATTATTTTTTTCTGATTTACTTGTATTACCAATCATAAATCCAGATAATTTTTTTTCTTTTTTTGCAAGTTTCTTTAGGTCAGATATTCTAGACAGTAAAACTTTTTCGAATTTCATTTTAGATGTGATCCCAGGTAATGGGTTCATCTTTTTTTATAATTTTATTAGATTTTTTGTTAAGGATAATATTAAAATACTTTGGTTTTAATCCTGCTACAGGTCCTTTAATACAAATATTTTGTTTTGAAAATTTATCTCCTTTTCTAATTTCTTTCTTTGCATATAAACTTTTCTTTTGTGCGTTAATTGTAATAAATTCATTAGGTTGTATCTTTTTATACCATCTCCAAGTATTGAAACTACATTCTCTTTTATTTTTTTTGTTTTTAAAATTTTTTTGAATATTTTTCCCACTTATTATAATATTTTTTAAATTTTACTAATTCTTTCATTTCTTTTTCATCAGATGAGAGAATATGATCAGGTCCTTCCATTTTTTTGTTAAGAGTAAAATGTCTTTCTAAAACATTTGCTCCAAGTGCAATAGCAGTTTTTGAAGAAAGTAAATCCGTTGTATGATCTGAAAAACCTACTGGTATGTTATACATCTTTTTAAGTGTATCTATAAATTTAAGATTCATCTCAGAATATGAAGAAGGATATGATGAATTACAGTGTAAAAGAATTAAGTTTTGATTTCCTGTTGATTTTACAGTTTCAACAGCCTCATCAATTTCAGAAATCAGTGACATTCCAGTTGAAATAATCACTGGTTTTCCTTTTTTAGATACATATTCTATTAATGGTAATATTTACTAAATCAGCTGATGCAATTTTAAAAGCAGGAACACCGATGCTGTCTAAAAAAAATCAGCATTTTCAAAATCGAATGGTGTAGAAAATATTAAAATTTTTTCTTATTTGCATATTTAAAAATTTTTCTTTGTGTTTTAAAATCTAAGCTTAATCTGTCAAATAGCTCGCTGATACTTTCCTGGGTTCCAATTACTTTTTCTGCATATTTTTCAGATTTTACGAACTTTGAGACTCTACTATCAGGTAAAAATGATTGAAATTTAATTGCATCACATCCTGAACGATTTGCGCTATCTATTAGTTGATTTGCAACTTCGAAACTACCATTATGATTTAAGACCAGCTTCAGCAATTATAAATGGTTTGGTATTTTCTTTAATCAAACTTTTTCCGATAAAAATACTTTTATTAAGGTTGTCAAAATTAAAATTTTTAGTTTCATTTAAATCTCTTCCAAATTTATTAGTTAGACTATTAACTAAATCAAAGATTTGTGAAATAAAAATTTGACTATCTGCGTAATTAAATTCACCACTAGCGCCTATTGAAAAAAGATTGCTAAAATTTTCAACATGACTTTTAACATTTGCTATTTCATTTTTGTAGTCATAAAATTGAACCGGATAAACAAATGGCTCATAGTTTATCTCAGCTCCAATTAATTTTTATTATCAACTAAATTAGTTTTATTAATTTGATTAATCATTTTTTTTAACTGACTTTTTGGATTTAATTTTGAAAATTTATCACCTTGTGTATATGTTGTTTCTAATGTTAAAAAGATTTATTTTTTGGTGCTACAAATTTACTTAGTTTTTTTATTTTCCGTAATTCTATTAAACATAAGTTCATTTGAATCAAAATATAGCCAGTGGATATTTTCGTCTAAAATATAATTTTGTTTATAAAACAAATAAACTGAGCAGACTCCTCTAAATTTTAAATTATTCTTTTTCCTAAAAATCTTGAGTTATACTTAAGGGCAATGTAGATATTACTAAAGTGTTACTATTTACAAAATATTTTTTTATTTGTAATTATTTTATTTATCTTTTTTACTTTCAAATCCTAAATTAATTATTTTTTCATTAAATTTTATCTTTCCACCAAGTTTTGTTATAAAATCTTTAATTTTATCATAAAGACATCCTGTTCCATATTTACCAACAGCTGCATATTCTTCATGATAAAAAGGTAAAATTTTTTTTCTAAATTTTATTCTATTTGGTGCCCAATCAGGCGTCATAAATTTTGGATCAATACCCCATATTTTTTTTGGATATTTTTCAAAAAACATTTTTCTTAAGAGTTGGTCCAATAAAAGAGTCGATATAATCCTTATAGTTTTTTGCTTTTTGCCTTTGATTTTTTTTTTACATTTTTTAACTCTGAATAAATTTTGTTTTTAATTTTTTTCAAATTTATTCAGTCCCTCATATGAAAGAGGATAATCATAAAATTTATCAAAGTTTTTACCTTGAACGTTTTTACATTTAAATTTTCCTTCAATTAAAAGTTTTCCAAAATTTTTTTTCCAAAATTTAATTAACTGATTGTCTGGTGTGTGAAATATATGAGGTCCGGTATCCAGTATAAAATCCTTCCATTTCCAAGATCTACATAAACCACCAACAGAATTATTTTTTTCTATTATTGTAACATCCCACCCAGCCTCTAACAATTTCCATGCTGTTATCAAACCGGTAGGTCCGGCTCCAAGTACTAATGCATTATTTTTTTTTTTTCAGGCTCATTTATATTAGTTTAGAAATAATTTCATAATTACGTTTATTATCATTTCTTACAGAAAGATAATTAATTTTGAATTTTCTATATTTTTTTTTGTTAATTTTAAAATTTTTTTTTAAATTATTTAAATCTAATTCTTTATCAATATTTATAGGATCCGTTCCAAACTTTGAACTATAAGACTTTTCTGAAATCTAAATTTTGCGCCATTCATAATTTTATCGTTGGTAATAAATATTGCAGGTTTATTATATATTATTGCAGACACATTGCTGAACTTGTTCTAGAGATAAAAATTTTGAGTATTTTGCCGTTTCAGCCAAATCGTGACTGATAATTTTACGACCATTATAATAATTGGGTCTTAAATTTTTATGCTTAATTTTAGGGTGAGGCGCTATTTTTATTTCAACTTTTAATTTTTTTCAACAAAATCAAAAAGGAATTTAGATTTTTAAACCAAATTTTTAGGTCACCCCAAACATTCTTATCATCTTGAGTCTATCACCTTCTCCAGGCGTTAAAGGAGTTGATGGTTCTACAAATAAAGCAAATTTTTTCTTTATAATATTTTTTAATATTTTTTCCTTGTTGCAAGGTGCATATTAAAATCTGGGAAATTTCCTTCCAGCTTAATTATATTTTTATCAAAAAGATATTTATTATTCTTACCTGAATTTAAAATAAATCTACTAGGTTTATGAAAATTATTTTTTTTAAATTTTTGAAAAAAAATTGATTTCAATATATTTTAAATTTTTTTGATTAAAAATTAAATTAAGGTTTTAATTATTTTAATGATGAAAATAATGAATTTTCATCAGCAGTCTAAATCAGAATAAGCAAAATTATCTTCTAGCTCTAAAATTTTTCTGTTTTTTAAAAATAAATTTATTTAAATGATTTTTAAAATCAACTGATTTTACAGTATTTACTAAAATAATATTTTTTTGTATTTCTCTTTTAAAAAAAAAATTCTTTTTTCCAAGAGTTTATAAGTTTTAAATTTTTTAAACTTTTATAATTCATTTTTTTTATGGGCATTTTTAAATTTTGGATGAATAAAATCAATTAGTTGGTGACATTCGACATTTAAATTTTTTGTTTAGAAATATTATTTAAATCAAATCTTCTTATATATTGATTTTTAAATTTATAGGGCAATAAATAATTAATTTTTTTTCATCTTTATTTAATTTACAACTAATATTTTATCTTATTAAATTTATATTTTAAATTAAATTTTTTAAATCTTCTAAGGTATCTAAATCAAGACTATATTTTTTTATGGAAAAAATAATTTCCTCTCTTTTTCTTTTAAAGTGTTTTTTTTTAAAATATTGTTTTTAAATAGATAAATAGATCCATTTAAATATATTTTTTGTTTATTTTTGAAGGCAGATTAAAATATTATTTTTTTAGTTTACAAATGTCTTATTTTTAACATTGCTTACTGAAATTAAAGTTTTAAGTTTTGTTTTAAAACACATTTAAGCATCATTTTTATATAAATGTTTTCTTAAAGAGGACTAGTTGGTTGCAAAATAAAGTATATCCCATTTGTAATTTTAAATTTTTTAATAATAATTTTATAACAGTCTCTGAAGTAGTGTTTGATTTTGCAAATAGTTTTACTTTTATCTAAAGTGTTATTTTTTAAATTTATTTTTGAATATCTAAGTAATTTTTCCCAATCACTTGATAAAATTATCTTTATTAAACTTTTTGAAATTAAAGGCATTTTTAAAGTCCAATAAATTAATGGCTTTTTAAAAAAACTAATCATGTTTTTTTTTTTATTCTTTTTGAATTTTTCCTTGCTAAAATTAGACAATAAATTTTTCATAATAATATATTTACCTTTTAGATTTTTAATTGTCTGTTTAAGAGTTATTTTTTTTTTGAATTAACATTTTTTTTTATTAATACACCTGCACCAATAAAAACATTATTACCGATTATTTTATTTTGAATTATCGTTGTTCCTAATCCAATAAAGCTTTTTTTTCCTATTTTTACATTACCAGCTATTTTAACTTTATGAGATATCTCGGTAAATGTGCCAACTTTTTGTATCATGACTAATTAGCGATAAGTTTCCAATAGAGCAATTTTTACCTATAGTTACATTTGAACCTATGTAAGCTCTGTCCATAATTATAGAACCATCACCTATTTTGACGTTTTTTTTTAATAAAGCACTTTTGCTTATAAGTGGCTTATAAAATCTTATTTTTATTTTATTTAATATTCTATTTACAATTTCATTTTTTATTATAGGATTTGAAATTGTTGATTAAATAATCTTTTTATATTAAATTTTTAATAAATATTTTTCATTATATATTTTTTTTTTTTTTTTTTATCTACCAAAATTATTTTTTTCTTATTTTATTTTCTTTTAATAAATCTTTACAATTTTGTATCTTTTTCCAACTCCATATAAATAAATCATTTATTTAACTCTAAAATTTTTGTATTTTTTTATCATTGAAAAAATTTATATTTTTTCATTAATTTTTAATTTTTATATTTTTTATTAATTTTAAAATAGATCTCTTTTAGATTGTCCTTAGGCTTAAATGATAAAATTTTATATATTTTTTTAAAAGAAACTCTATAATTTCTTTTGTCATCTATTTTTTTGACAGCCTTATATTCAATTTCAGTATTTTTTTTAATTTCTTTAATAATGTCTATTATCTTATAATTTTCCGTATCTCCACCTAGGTTAAAAATTTGATTTTTAATTAATTCTTTTTCTGTATTTAGAATTTTAATTATTGCTCTCGATACATCATTTACAGATATAAACGGTCTCCAGGAATTTCCTCCATAAAGTTCAATTTTATTTTTTAAAGCCATTAAGATAAATCTATTAACAACCAAATCGATCTTTTCTAGGCGAGTCTCCGTAAATAGTTAACCGAAGGATTGTTGGGCAAAATTGTTTTGATTTAAACGATAAAATAGTTTTCTCACTCTATTTGCATTTAGCGTACAATGATACCGGATTAAGCTTGGACTCTTAAGACGTATCAATTGGGACTCACCATATACACTACAACTAGATGCAAATATAAATTTATTAATATTATTTTTTAGACACTCAGAAATAATTAAATTTATACTTTCGTAATTATTTTTAATTGAAAAATTTTTGTCTAAATTTACTGCTGGATCGCCAACTATTTCTCCTAAATGAACAACATCTGAACAACCTTCTATAGCTTTTTAAGAACATTTTTTATTATTACAATCGCCATAAAATATTTTTTAAATTTTATTTTTTTTTATTTTTTATCTAAAAAGTAACCATAAAAATTAATATCAAGAATATTTACTTTGTATTTTTTTTAATAAACTCTCAGTTAAAACAGACCCTATAAATCCTAAACCTCCAATTAATAATATTTTTTTTTTATTTTTTCTTTTTTATTAAAATCACTTGTGTATGCACATAGTCAAATAACTTTTTATTTTTAATAATTGAATTAATATTTTATTAGATTCAATTAAAAATTTTTCTTATCTTTCTTTTTTATAAGGAATACTTAAAAAATTTTTTTGCATTACCTCCTTAGCAAATTGATTAGGTTTAAATTTTTCTTCTAATAGCAATCTTCTAATATCTGAGTCCGTTATAATTCCAACTACTTTTCTTGTTTTAACAACAAACACACCGTTTTTTTAAGTATTGTTATCAATCTTTTTAAAACATCTTTAATTTTTGTACTCTCTGAAACTACTATGTTTTGAAATTGATTCATTAAAATATTTATTGATTAAATAAATTTACAACAGTTTTAATAATATAATCTAACTCTTTTCTTTTTAGTCAAAATGATTAGGCAAACCAAATATGTTGCCTGATAATTTTTCTGAATTATCTAATCGTAATTTTTATAATTTTGCGAACCAGTTGACTTTAAATTTTGAAAACAGGTTGTCTAACAACGGTACTTTATAGCGTGATCTTATTTCCAATTCCTTTTTTATTTAATCTTTTTTTACATCACTAATTGTAATGTCTTTTGATTTTATCCTTAATGGGCACCAAAAAATAAGTATGATAAATATTATTATTGGGTTTTTTGAACACAAAACCAGGAATTATCATTTTGATTTTTTTTTAGAGCTCTTAAATATATTTAGAATTACTAATTCTCTTTGTTTATCTTATCAAGTTTTTAATTGTTCCAACCCTATTGCGGCATTGAGTTCACTCTCATTCTGTAATTGTAGCCAAGAAATTTATGGGTATCTCTATCTATCATTCCATGTGCTCTAAACGCAACCTACAAAATTCATAAATTTCTTTTATTTGTGCAGACTATTTCCGCCTCGCCAGTAGTCATATGCTTTGTTGCATAAAAAGAGAAGCAACTCGCATCTCCAAAGCTACCAACTTTTTTATTTTTAAATTTTGTGCCATGAGCTTGGGAACAATCTTCTATAATTTTAATGTTATATTTTTTTGAGATCTTTAATAAATCTTCCATATTGCAAGATGAACCCGCAAGAAATGAACAAGGTATAATAGCTTTAGTGTTTTTAGTAATTTTTCTTTCTAAATCTTGGAGTTCCATACAATACCTTTCTAAACTAACATCACAAAAAATTGGTATGCTACCTTGATGCAACACTGCTGTAGCTGTACTCACAAAAGAGGGTGTTGGAAATAATTCTTTAATCTTTGATTTTAAATTTAAAAAGAGCTTAAAGGCAGTATAATACGGCTGTGGAACCCCAGCTTGGCCCTGCAAATTGGTCTAGTCACCAAATCAATTCTGATTGTTCGATCAAACATGGGGACATTGCCTGGATCAAACCATAAACACATTTCTTCAAAAATAGGTTGTATAAATTCAATTTCTTGGCTCTTACGCCCAGTACGCGCAAGATAATTTAATGTCTCCTTATCAACAGGGAAATACCCTGTTGTGGCACCATACTCGGGCGCCATATTTGCAACAACCGCACGTTCTTCTGCGCGAAGAAAACAGACCCCTTCACCATAAAATTCAACAAATTCATTTGTTACATTATGTTCACGCAATAAAGATGTCAGTTGCAAGGTAAAATCAGTTACCAAGGTTTTTTCAGGAATGCGCCCCACCAACTCAACACCGGTCACCCTTGGGAAGGAAATGGATGTTGGGTGACCGAACATGACGGTCTCTGCCTCAAGCCCACCAATACCCCATCCTAACACCCCAATTCCATTAATCATTGGCGTATGACTGTCAGTACCCAAAAGCATGTCAGGAAATGCTTCACCATTTGCGGAAATAACAAGAATTGTTGCCAATTGTTCAAGATTAATGGTGTGCATAATCCCACTACCAGGCGGGTTTATGTGAACACCCCTAAGGTTTTTAGATGCCCAGTTTAGAAATTTATATCGCTCTTTATGTCGATCAATTTCTAGGATGGTATTTTGATGCAGTGCATCTTCAGTCGCAAAAACATCAACAGAAATCGAGTGGTCTACAGAAACTTCCACGGGTAAGTTAGGGGACAACAGATCAGGGTCTAACCCCATACCTGCAACAACATCTCGTAAAGCAGCAATATCCACCAAAGCCGGTGTGCATGTCGTATCATGCATTAACAAGCGATTAGGATAAAAAGTAAAAGCAAAATCGACTTCTTGTCTCAGTAGCCAAGCATTAATAGCATTGTTGAGCAATTCAACTGATCCATTCTGGCGAAGATGATTTTCACAAAGCAGCCTTAAGACGTATGGGAGGCGTGTCAGCTTCTCTCCCAGAAGAGCTTTCAAGTCCGTTATCAAGAAGTCTGTATGGCCAATTTGTATGTTTTTTCTTATCATTGGGTGATTATTATATGTCTCATCATGGTTGTCCAAATATCAGTATGGATCATCTTACGCGAAGTATATTTCCTGTAAATTTTAATTTAAAATATCCCGAGAAAACCCAGAAGGATCAAAAATTTGCAAAAAATTGAACATATTGATGCACAGCTTTTTAGACTACCGCTTGCTGAAACACTTTCTGATGCAAAACATGGAGATCACACACATTTTGAACTCATCACGGCAACCATAACAACGAGTGATGGAATCACTGGGACTGGTTATGCATATACAGGGGGTTGGGGTGGCCATGCCATTCTAGCCATGATCAATCATGACTTACGCCCTTTTTTAATAGGTCGATACAGTGATAATATTGAGCAATTACACGATAATATGAGATGGCATATTCACTATGTTGGTCGCGGAGGTTTATCTGCATTTGCAATTGCTGCCATTGATGTTGCCTTGTGGGATATTCGCGGTAAAAGATTGGGGCAATCCCTTCTGGCAATGGCTGGTGGCTCAGCAAACCGTTGCAAAGCTTATGCTGGTGGAATCGATCTTAATTTTTCATTGGACAAATTGCTCAGAAATATTGATGGATATTTGAGTCGCGGCTTTAACGGTGTAAAAATTAAGGTGGGACGGCAGAATCTGGATGAGGATATAGAGAGAGTTTTTGCTGTTCGCGAATGTATTGGTGAACAAACCCAGTTAATGGTTGATGCCAATTATGGTATGTCAACCGACCATGCAATTGAGGCCATACGGCGTTTTAAAAACGCAAACATCACTTGGTTTGAAGAACCCATAGACCCTGATGATTTTAATGGGTATCGCAATATTTTTAAAAAAACTGAATTTCCCCTTGCAATTGGTGAAAATTGCCATTCTTTTCACGAATTTGCGTTGCTTGCAGAGCTAGGTGTTTTTAAGTTTTTTCAACCTGATGTAGCAACATGCGGAGGAAGCACGACTTGGCTAAGGGTCGCTGATTTGGCCGATCATGCTGGGATAACTTTGTGCACCCACGGCATGCATGAATTGCATGTTAGTTTGCTATCGGCGCGGGAAAAACAAGGCTGGCTAGAAGTACATTCTTTTCCAATTGATGCCTACACATCAAGGCCATTGAAAATTGATAACGATCACATGGCAGTCGCACCAGATGTACCGGGCATTGGTGTCGAATTCGACTGGCAACTGCTTCATGAAAATAATGCTCTTGGCACATGAATTCAGACAAAAATTCAAAAGTTATAATGAGTTTAAAAAGCCTGCAATATTACTCCCGTTCATCCATAACTGGTTGGCCCCATCATCAATAAAGGTGCTTCACGGGTAAAACGCATACAATCTGCAACCATATAATCGACATAATGAAGAACAATAGCTTCTAATGAAATTGGTTTGGCGCCAATGTGACGTGTATGCGAGAGAATGATGTTCACAATTTCGTCTGAAGAATTATGTTTCAAGGCCTGATGAGCTGCATAAACAGCATGAGGCATGACACTGGCTACCCTGCTAAATTTTGCGCCCTTGCTGCATATCAGGTTCCATTTTGACTATTTTACTCGCATCAAGCAATAGCCCTCCCACAATTAACAAATCAGTATCAAACACCAATTCATCATAGCGTGAAGACATTAAGTGACTTACCGCGATGGCCATTTCCGAGACGGCATTTGCTTGTCGAACAATGGGAAGACCAGGCAATTTTGGATTGCTAGGACAATCTATGATGTCGTCCCATTTTGAAGCCCTCCATCCTTCTAGCCAAATATCAATAACCAATGTCTCA
This sequence comes from Alphaproteobacteria bacterium, assembly GCA_038131935.1. Classification (GTDB taxonomy): domain Bacteria; phylum Pseudomonadota; class Alphaproteobacteria; order UBA8317; family UBA8317; genus UBA8317. The sequence goes on from JAYPQH010000015.1 coordinate 11,826, forward strand.
TATGTTTTATCCTTTAGCTTAGAAAGGACAGAAAAATGCCGTCTGATTGCCTCACGGGCCAAAACATCATTTTCTTTATCCATTATTCTTGACCCCATCCCTATTTACGCAGCAAAAAATGATAGCGCAGCTTTAATGCTTGCACAAATCAAACAGCCAGATAGGTACACCAAATCTAAAGTTAATCTTTGACAGACATCTGCTTTCAAGAGCGATCATTATTGATATCATTCTCACAGTTGCTCAAATGAAATAATATTTCCACTGATGGTACTTGCTGCAACAGTCATTGAACTTGCAAGCCATATCTTCTCAATGCGAGAGTATAAGAATAAACTTGGCTACTTTTTGCTCATCATTGTGGCCAAATTTTTTATAAACAAGGTCTTACTCGTTTATTATTTTCCAATAAATTTAGGTTGCCGTTTTTGAAGGAAGGAATCCCTTCCTTCTTTATAGTCAAAGCTATTTGCAAATGAGTAAAAATTCTCACGTTCACATTTTGTAATTGGTGCAGAATCCCATAGCAAACGCGACAATTGTCGCTTCATATCATGCAGTGCCAAGGGAGACATCAAGGCAATATTTTCTGCTATTTTGACTGTTTCATCTGACAACTGATCTTCACGGACAACACGTCCAATAAAGCCCTTCTGTAACGCTTCATCGGCGTTAAAAATTCGTCCCTCAAGCAACAATTCCGCAGAAAACGGGAACCCAAATTTTCTAACCAGCAATTCTGTTTCTGCAAGAGCAAGCGGAAAACCTAATCGCGCAACTGCAGCTCCGAAGCGCGATTGAGCTGTTGCAAGTCGGATATCGCAAGCAGCAGCAATTTCCAAACCACCCCCAGTACATATCCCAGAAATTGAGGCGACCACCACATGTCTGCTATCAAGCAGTGCTTGTAGTGCCGGTCCCACTATCTCCTCATGATACCGCGTTACCTGCGCATGCGTACTTCTCACCTTATCAAATTCAGATATATCAGCCCCAGCAGCGAAAGCCCGCTCGCCATCTCCTTTAATAACAACACATCGCAATGATTCATCACTTGAGAGCTTTGTTACTTCTGAATTCAAGCTCTGCCACATTTCGCACGTAAGGGCATTATGCTTATCGAGATTTGAAATCACAACAAATGCTGTTGTTGATACGCGCGAAACCTTGATAACACCGCCCATAAAGTTTGTTCTCCGATGAAACCCTTACCCAAATCAAATAGGATACAAAATAACAAAACAAAACATAAGTTATTATTTTGAAAAAAAATAGTTTTCTTTCACGGCGAGAACTTTTACCTGTTAAACTAGGTATGCAATTCACAAAGTCTTGCATACCTTTCAAGATAAAAATTCAAGCGAAACCAAAAGCAAATTTTCTTAAGAATTCTTAACAGAGGTATTTGTTAAACACCCCTTTCTTTTTCTGTTTACATACGCAGAGCCAAAATCTTTTTCTTAATGCCACCAGGTTCAACATCTATTTTCATGTCTAATGTACCCTTTGGCGCAGCAGGAGGTGTACCCGTGAATTGCGCTGTGGCGCAGAGTTTTGCTTTGAGTTTAGGGATATTGATATTAATTTTTCCTTTTAGGACGCAGGAAGCGTCAGTTTTATTTGCACCAGTCACTTTACCTGATAAAAAATCAAAGCAGACGGTTGTTTTTGAACCCACGCGAATACTGCACCTGGCTGTAATGTCAAATTTCTTTGAAGAAAAATTAAATCTTGTTGTGTTGGTCACAGAGACACGATTATTCTCATAACCCTTTGCTGCTGTGGTAACTTGACCCCAATTGCGTATTGTGAGGTCGGCAACAACCAAATTCTTTTTCTTAACTGGCTTATCGTCCCATTGCGCAATGACTTTTGGTAAATTTTTGCCAATTTTCTCTTTTATTGCCTCTATCTTCGCACTGCCGGGCAGTTGTTGTGTCAAGTTATTTCCAGCCCATACCGCTGCTGGCATCATCAAACTTGCAATCAAGGCAAATGCCTGTATTTTTTTTATCATGAACGTTCTCTTTTCCAACATTTTGATAATAAACATTTATTAGGTGAACCGGTCACAAAAACATCATCGGCTCAAAAAATAATGGAAAAAACATGCCAAATTTTAATTAGTTCAACATATTCTCACCATCTTGATGAAAACACAGGAATATTATTAACTCAACATGCAAAAACTGCTCTTTCGGAAAGGCAGGTTGATGAGAATATGAGCAAAACAATGCATTTCCTATCCAGCCATTTTGTTTGATATTTCAATTTATTGAGACATAAAATGAAATAGCCATGAAGAAGATGTATCTGGCTTACCAAGTGACTTTTACCATGAAGGAAAAATCTATGAAAAATATATGTGTGATAGGTCTAGGTTCCATGGGCATGGGTATGGCCAAGTCACTTTTTAGAGCTGGATTCAACGTGACGGGAGTTGATACGCAAACCAAAGCTGTTGAACAATTTCAACATTTTGGTGGCCAAGCCGCCACGAGTCTTGCTGATTATAACAACTTTGATGCTGTTTTTTTGGTTGTATTGAACGAACAACAGACTCTTGATGTTTTGTTTGGCAATGAGGGAATTGCAAAGCAACTTCAATCCAATTGCATCGTTTTTGGATGTGCAACCATCTCACCTTCTGGCGCAAAAGACATAGAAACTCAGCTCAAAGCCCTGGCCCCGAATGTGTTTTATCTCGATGCGCCCATTTCAGGAGGTTCTGAAAAATCTGCCTTAGGAAAATTAAGTATTCTTCTTTCTGGCCATAAAGATGCACAAGAGCAAGCCAGGCCTTACTTGGACGCTATCTCAGAAAAATGTTTTCCACTTGGTAATGATGTTGGTACAGCCTCTGCTATGAAAGCTGTCAATCAATTACTTGCTGGGGTACATATCGCCGCCATGGCAGAAGCTTTGGTATTTGCAGCCTCTCAAAATATTGAACCTAAACTCTTTTTAGAGACGATTAGCCAATGCGCTGGTACAAGTTGGATGCTGGAAAACAGAGCGCCACATATTGTCGAGGGTGATTATACCCCTAAAAGCAGTGTAAATATTTGGCCTAAAGACCTATCTATCGTGAAAGATATTGCGGAAAAATCTCATGTGGATATTCCACTTGCAAGAACTGCACTTGCTCAATTTATGGAAGCATCACAGAATGGCTTGGGCAATGAGGACGACGCAGCTGTTGCAAAGATTTACGCACAAAAATCTGGCATCACCCTGCCCTCATAAGAAAAATGTTTCTGTTTTGTTGCGTATTTATCAAATGCCTTGCTCGTAAAAGGAGCTTCCATGACCAACCATCTCAGTATTTTTGGAACAAAAAACCAACCTGTAGCGGGCCCTGGATTGTGGGATAGAACCCAAATTTCAGCAGATAATGGTTGGCGTTACCAACTATCGAAGGAAACATTACACGAAATAGCCCAGAATATAGACAAGCGTCATGGCTTTGACAGACAATTACGTGATGTTGATCCTAGCGTTTTTCCACTCCCCAGTTTTGCAAATCAAGCCAAAACAATCAAAGAGCAATTAAGTAAAGGACGAGGTATTGCACAGCTATCAGGGCTAAATGTTGGGGATTATACAGTCGAAGAACTTAAATATATTTTTACAGCTCTTGCGAGCCATATAGGCGTGACTGTTTCACAAAGTCATCTGGGTGATTATATCGGGAAGTCATGGACAGACGTGATCCACAAGATGAACGACGCTATCACAATGGAGGTGAATTTGTGATGCATCGTGATCCTACGGCTGATGTGACGGCTCTACTTTCTATACGTAAAGCGTTATCAGGTGGCATGAGTCGCATCATGAGTGCAGCTGCCCTGCATAATCATTTACTGCAACATTATCCCGATCTTATGGAAACAATTTATCAAGGTTTTTATTACAGGCGCACAACACCAGATCGGGGCAATACAGCATTGTATACAGATCACCCGATCCCAACATTTTATTTTTATGATGATGGTGAATTCATGGCCCATTTTATTCCATATTTTTCAGAAGATTACCTAGAAAGGGATAAAATACCCGATAACCATATTCTTAGGCATGCTCTTGCAGCAATCAAGCAAACCATCTGGGACACACCAGAGCTTTATCTTGAATATTTGATGGAGCCTGGAGACATTCAGTTCGTAAATAACAGGACCACACTACATTCACGAACAAATTACCAAGATGCTCAGGATATCAATCAAGCGCGGTTGTTGTTACGGGTTTGGATGCAATTACCAGGTCTCAAAAAAGTACCCGACCAAATGCAATATTTCCTCAACAGAGACAGAGCTGATGGCGGGATTGCCAAGGCTTCGGAGCAAAAATAAGAATCCTGATTAATTTTTTTTCACAGCGTGAGCATTGGCTTTCTGCCTGTCAAATTCCAACCTCCGTCGTTGAATTTCTTCATCACTGAGTTTACGGGCGTTTGAGTAATCATCCTGCCAGGAAAAATCATTCGCCCATAAAGACTGGCTATGAACGGTTGTTCGAGGCTGCTTGGCGGATTCTAACAAACCAAGCGCTTCGCGTAAGGTTGTCATCTGCGCCAATTCATCATGCGGTTTCCCCGCACCATTCCCGAGGGGGTGATTTGAAAACAAAAACCTCGGAACACCAATATGCTCAACGATATCTTTTGCGCATCCCATAACAACAGTTGGTATGCCAGCCTCTTCAATCATATTCGCAACAATTGAACAACTTTGATGACACACTGGACAATTGGGTATCAACAAAACAGCATCCACCTGATCTTCTCTCAGCATAGAAATGATTTCTATGCCATCTTCTTTCGTTGCTCGAATAGATCGATTGGTGGGTAGGCCATAAAAGTTTGCAGCACGTTTAAAGATGGTTCCTTCATCCTCACTGCGCTTTAGTGCTTTAGAGGGAAACCATGCTTGTTGATCTGTTGCTGGGCTATGACTTCGATCATACGCGATATGCGCAACGCTTAAAGCAGGCTCAGGTTCGTGGGGCATGCGATAGGGCTTAAAAAACTTTGCGGCACCATTATAGGCAGCCCTCGGCCCTTGATCACCAACACCATCACGAACCAACGCAGATGTCGTTACAATAGCCACAGTTTTTTCCACCAACAGTCCATTAAAGGCTGAAAAATAGACCTTGTCATGAATATACCAGCGATATGGTTCACCATAACCCAATGTTTGATAATATTGGGCAATACGTGGGATGTAAGATAAAAAGGGACCTGACATTATACGTTTTACTGCAAGTAAAACCCTGCGTAGCCCTCCATTTGAACATCGTCACAAATCTTCCGATAATGATGCATCCCACCTGCATAAGGCATGAAAACGCGAGGTTTTCCTGGAACATTTGCCCCAAGATACCAAGAATGATTTGCTTTGGGGAGCAACGTCGCCTCTGCCGCACGGTTAACCTCAGCAACCCAATTTTTGCAATGCTCATCATCTGTTTCAATCAACTGATGATCATGTTCGCGCATATAAGCAATACAATCTGCAATCCATTCTACATGCTGCTCGATTGCAACTGGCATATTACATAAAACTGATGGACTCCCGGGACCTGTGATCGTAAACATATTTGGAAAACCAGATACTTGTAAGCCAAGATATGTATATGGCCCTGCCGACCATGCGTCTTTCAATGGCTGTCCTTGCTTGCCTGTAATATTAAGATTAAGCAAAGAACCTGTCATTGCATCGAAACCAGTGGCAAAGACGATAATATCCAGATCATGTCGTGCACCCGATTTAAGCACCAGACCGTGCTCATCAATGTGATCAATAGGATCTGACCGCACATCTATCAAATGCACGTGGTCTTCATTGTAGGTTTCAAAATAATGGCTATCAATGGGCGGACGTTTGGTGGCAAATGGATGGTCTATATTTGCAAGTTTTTCAGCAGTTTCTTTATCGGACACGATCGTACGGATTTGCTTTTTTATGAACTCTGCCGCGGTTTTATTGGCTTCATCATCAGCTAATATATCTTGAAAACTAGCACGGAATTGCAAGCCGCCTTTTGCCAAGCTTTGTTATAAATATCCAATCTTGTCTCATCGTCTACATCAAATGCTTTCGTAGGAGAAATTTCAAATGGATGGGCATTGGGTGTTTTTTTCACCAACGCACGGTAGTATTCAATATTATCTTTGACATGCTGTTTGAATTCATCATCAAGAGGACCATTATGCGCTGGGATGGAGTAATTTGCCGTTCGTTGAAAGACTCTTAATTCCCTTGCGGTTTGCGCGATAACTGGCACGCACTGAATGCCTGTCGAGCCAGTACCAATCTGCCCCACTCTTTTTCCAGAAAACTCTACCCCTTCATGTGGCCAGTTTCCTGTATGGTAATAGGATCCTTGAAATTTATCCAACCCTTCGATGTTCGGCATATTGGCTGATGACAAACATCCTACCGCCGTAATGAAAAATTGACATGTCCGTGTTACGCCATTCTCAGTGGTTACCGACCAACCTCCGAGGTCTTCATGAAAGCGCGCGCCAACGACGCGGCTATTAAACTCGAATGATGATCGTAACTTTAATGTATCTGCCACATAATTTAGATAACGACGTATCTCTTCTTGACCTGGGTAACGCTCAGACCATTCCCAATTCTGAATAATTTCGTCAGAAAAAAAATAATTGTATGAATGGCTCTCAGAATCACAACGGGCCCCAGGATAACGGTTCCAGTACCAGGTCCCGCCAACACCACCACCTGCTTCAATGCCCAACACATTTAAACCAAGCTTGTCTCGGAGAAGATGCAATTGGTACATTCCAGAGAACCCTGCCCCAACTACAATAGCGTCAAAATCAAACTTGCCTTTTGTCACAACGTCACCTTTTAAAAATTTTTACCAAACTATTTTATTCATCTTAAATCGCAAGATAACGATCTGTAATCTCTTTATTGTCCCTCAATTGTCCAATAGTGCCACGATAGACAATGGTACCTTTATCTATCACAGCTGCATCATCTGCTACCCCCAGGCAAAAACGCATGTTCTGTTCCGCGAGCAAAATGGTAACCCCTGAATTACGAAGACTCCTTATCAATCTTGCAATATCTTGGACGATAATAGGTGCCAAACCCTCAGACGGCTCATCAAGCAAAAGAATATCTGGATTTCCCATCAATGTTCTGGCGATGGTTAACATTTGTTGTTCGCCACCTGACAGCAACCCAGCCTTTCTCTGTTTTAAAGGAACAAGAAGAGGAAAGGTTTCAAAAACACGATCAATCGTCCAATCGATCTGACCATGTCTCCCTTTTTTTCGCCGATGAGCAAATTTTCCACAACGGTATGATTTTTAAATACCTGACGATCTTCTGGAACATAGCCGATGCCAGAACGTGCAATGTCATAAGATTTTTGGATGATAAATTGTTACCATCTAATGACATCGTCCCAGATTTCATGGGCACAACGCCCGCTAATGACTTCAAGGTTGGACTTTTTCCCGCACCATTACGCCCCAAAAGAGCAAGTGTACGTCCCTTTCCCACAGAAAGAGAGAGGTTAAACAAAATTTGTGAAGCACCGTAAAATACATTTACGCCTTTGGCATCAAGCATATAATCAAGTCCCTCATCCATGATCAGGTCCTCCATCTAAATCAATATCTGCGCCTAAATAAGCTTCAATAACCTCTTCATTACGGCGAATTTCATCAGCAGTGCCGGAAGCAATGAGAGATCCATAGCGCAAGACGTGAATCTTCTGAGCAATTTCAAAAACAATATCCATATCATGCTCAATGAAAATTAATGTTAAATCATTTTCCTGCCACAAACGCTGCACGGTACGGACCATTTGCCAACGCTCGTCTGGTCCCATGCCAGCAGTTGGCTCGTCTAATAAAAGAACACTCGGTTCAAGTGCCAAAGCAAGGCCGATATCTAGAACTTTCTGATCGCCATGAGAGATATTCGAGCACAATTCATCTGCTACGGATTCAAGATCAAGAGTTTTAAGAAGTCGGTCACCTTTTTCTCTCAAATCATCTTGATGAAACAGCTGAAATATACGTTCAGAATGCCCTTGATGGGCCATAATGGATGCCATCAGGGCTTCTCGAACCGTAAAAGTGGGAAAAATATTTGCCACCTGGAAAGCCCTACCAACACCTCGATAAACAATCTCTCTCGGCTTCAGCCCGACCAGTTCTGCACCATCTAATTTAATAGACCCACTGTTTGGCGTGAGGTGGCCAGTAATTTGATTAAAAAATGTCGTTTTACCCGCGCCATTTGGCCCAATTATGGCCGTCAAAGAGCCCTTAGGAAAAAATATCGAGACGTTATCTGTTGCGACCACACCACCGAAAGATTTACGAAGATTTTGTATATCAAGCATGGTTTTACCTCAAACCACCATAAGCAAACCAAGAACCAGCGCACAAAAACCCAGCATCTACGGGCAGAGAAACACCTGTTATCGCAGCCGCATCAGAACTGCTCAAAAAACATACCGCAGACGCAATTTCTTCTGGTTCTACCATACGACCCAATGTTGAATTACGTTCTAAAAGTTCTGGATCTCTATGACCTAATTCAATCTGTTTTTGTATGGCAGGCGTTTTGGTAAAGCCTGGTTGTACGGCATTAACCCTAATTCCCTTAGGGCCCCATTCCGCTGCCAATCCCATGGTAAGATTACTTAACGCCGCTTTTTGTGGGGCGTAAGCATGTAAAGGCATAGATCGCTCTGCCGTGATCGATGATATAGATACAATAGAGCTTCCCGATGGCATCAACCTCACCATTTCTCTCATCGTAAGGAAACATCCACGAAAATTTATGTTTAAGACGTCATCAAAAAGAGCCATCGGAAACTCTTCAGGTCTGTGGGGTGGTTGAACAATACCAGCTGACGCCACCAAAACATCTACATTTTTAAATTCTTGTTCCACTTGTTGCGCAAAAGCTATGACAGCATTTTCATCACGCACATCAAGCTCAAAAGCATGGCCATTCAGTTCATGAGCCGTCTCACACGCTGCTTCATGATTTATATCAGCAATCACCACCACAGCTCCTTGTCGCGCAAATGCATCTGCACAAGCACGACCTATGCCACTTGCTCCACCAGTGATGACAACTGTTTTTTGATCAAATTTACCTATCATCGCGCACCCCTGCTTTCTTTTTTTGTTGAGCGTCACGAAATTTTTCGTGGAGAAAATCTAAAATCCCACGACGCAAACCCAGGACAACCATCAAAATGACGATACCTGTAATAAGTTCGTTGTGGGACGTATACATTTGCACAACATCATTGATCGCACGCAAGGTAACGGCACCAAGCAATGGGCCAACAAATACATTCATCCCACCCAACATAATCATGAAGATAGCTTCACCGGATTGCGCCCAGAATGCCCATTCAGGATATGCACCAGAAGTGAACAAAGCGAGGATTACCCCCCCAACAGATGCAAACATACCCGCCATGATAAAGCACATGAGCTTAACCCTGTATGTTCGGATACCTAAGAACTCCGCACGCTCTGTATTATCCCTTATCATACGCAATGTTTTACCAAATGCACTTTTGTCAATCACCCGCAACAAAAAGATGCAAAGCGAAAAAAGAAACGCACAAAAAAGATATCTATCCAAGGACTCTGCTAAATTAATCCCTAAAAACTCGGGACGTGGAATGCCCCCCATCAAGCCTTGGTCTCCACCGGTAAAATCAACCCAACTTAAAATCAAACTATACAGAAACATTTGAAAAGCTAGGGTCAAAAAAGCAAAGTATATTTCATTTAAGCGTACACAAATGGCACCAATAATCGCTGCATAGCCACCTGTACCGACAACAGCCAACGCAATAGCAATGGGAATTGACCATGGTCCCATTGAATCCACAAAACCATTGTCCTGCATCAGCAACCCAAAGCAATAACCACCGAATGCAAAAAACGCAGCATGGCCAAAGGAAACCAAACCTGTTGAACCAATCAACAAATTCAGTGACATCGCTAACAGACCATAGGCGAAAAGTGATGTAAGAAAATCTTTTGGCCATGGATGATCAATAAATAACCCAATGGCAAACAAAACCAATAAACCGGCAAAACACCAAAGAAAATCTCGGAAAAAACCAGAGTGCGTTTTCATCTTTTTACACCGCCTCCGCCTAACAAACCTGTTGGTTTGAATATTAAAACAAGAGCCATCATTAAGAACATGGCACCGTCAACAAATAACGGGAATCCAACCGAACCAATCGAGCGGGTAAGGCCTAAGATCAGTGCGGCAACAAACGCACCTGGGATGGAACCCATGCCACCGATAACAGTAACGATGAAACTCTCGACCAATATTCCCAAACCCATTCCAGGCGTAAGAGACCGAACGGGCGCAGCCAACGCACCGGCTATTCCCGCCAAAGCGCAGCCCAAAGCAAATAATGCAGCCAGGTAAAGTGGCACGCGGATCCCCAAAGCGGCCGTCATGGATGGATTCTCTGCGATCGCACGAACAATTTTACCGAAACGTGTTTTGGTAATAAGAAACAGAGCTGAAAATCCTATGACAACAGCTGATATGATGAGGAATAAATATAAAGGTGGAATATAACCACCAAAAAGTCTTAATGGCGGTAGACGAAATTCTGCTGGGATACCCATGGCAAGATACTCAGCACCCCAGACAATTTTCACAATATCATCAAGGATAAGAATGAATGCGTAACAGACCAAAAGCTGCATCAAAACATTTTGGCCATAGACCCGAGAGATAATAAACCGCTCAAAAATTATCCCGCATATTCCAGCTCCAATAGCACCACAAATGGCAGCTATAAAATAATTTTGAGTCGCAACATAAGCCGTAAAGGCAAAGTATGCACCAAGCATATAAAAGCTACCATGAGCAAAATTAATTATATTTAACACCCCAAATATGAGCGTCAAACCAGAAGCTACCAGAAAAAGTAACATGCCAATAATCAAGCCAGATGTTGCCTGATTGACAAGGCAAGCACTGTTTGCGGCGCATGTTGCAAGGGCGTCAACATCAACCATGGATCTATCCTGTTTTGAATAAATAAGCCTCCCAGTGCTGATAAAACAACACTGAGAGATCATAGAATGAATGATTACGCGTAATTGTTACGCTTCTTCCAATCGGCTTCATGGACATAAATGTCCTTCCAATCCGTCTTGGTTATCTTTTCGAGGTATGGTTCTTGAGAAATCGTCTTTCCATAAGCAACCATATAATTCACCAATGTATGATCTTCGCCGCGGATGGTAAGTGTTCCATCAGCACCAAATGGTGATTCAATGGTCCGACCCGCTGTAGCTTTCGCCAACCGCATATAATCAGTATCTCCACCGGTCTCTTTCAACGCAGCTACAATGAAACGCATGGCGGAATCATTGGCCCAAGACCAATTTGTTGGCAGGGCTTTGTTGCGCGAGCGGAATTTTTTATACCAATCTTCATTTGCCTGTGTATCGGGGACATCCTTATGGTAGCGGCTCGCACCATTGATACCTTTAGGAAGTTGCTTCACTGCTGTTACGATTGGGTAATCACCCAAATTCACGGCAAATGATTCAAACTGGTCAAACAAACCATAAAGGCTGGCCTGGTCAATGAATGCAACCAAGTCACCACCCCACAGGCACGTATACAGAGCATCTGGACGATTGTTCAGCAGTGCTGTGATATTTTCTGTGTAATCAGGCTGGAATATTTTTGGCCATGTTTCTGTCGCAAGTTCTACATTCTCAGCAAACAGTTTCACATACTCCATAAATTCTGCAGTATTTGCACGACCGTAAGCATAATCAGGAGAACATGTTCCCCATTTTTTTAGGCCCTTTTGTTGCGCAATTTTGGCAGCATAAATGCCACCGCCAACGGCATCATGTATACCTTGACGGGCACAACGGAACACCCAATCAACGCGGTTTTTAGGGTCGGCCGTCAAAGAGGATGTTTCTGAAACAGAATGAATGCAAAATTTCTTAATGTCGCGCGCCGTTTCATTAACAGCGAAGCTAGCACCAGAAGCTTCTGCGTTGAGAAGGATGTCACAACCTTCATTGTTAACCATCTCGCGGTTCATGCGCGCAGCTTCATCTGGTTTGCCTTTAGAGTCCCGAACAACAATTTCCAGCATCCGACCATCGATGCCGCCTGCAGCATTGACCTCATCTGTCACCATTTTCATACCGGCAATAGCTGTCTCACCAAGGATAGCCACACGACCTGAATTAATCGTGGTAACACCAATCTTGATGGGGCCTGTGGATGCCTTGAGGATCATAGGAAAACCCGAGACGCCAGCCACCGTTGCAACCCCGAGCCCTTTGACAAAACTACGTCTATTTAAAGACATGTCCTTTGTTTTTGTTTCCTTTGTGTGAGACATACATCTCCTCCATGTTGCTATGATGAAATCATTTTTCTTTTTTTGTGGGTTGATTGTGCCAACTAATTCGATAGGCTTCAACCTAAAGTTGTAATCAAAAAGGTTAAAAGTGATGAAGGAACGTCTTGATCCAGAAATATTAGCTCTATTTGACGATGTCATTTTGGCACAGGGCTTTCCTCTTGATGACATACCAAAAGCAAGAGCGTTTTACACCAAAAACAGAGAGGCCCTTGGTTCTGCGCCCGAGACACCTGCTCATCTTGATCTATTCGTTGTAAATTTAGAAACCTATGATCAAGCCTCCATAGAGTTGCGCATTGCAAAGCCTAAAACAATTGGCCCCCATCCTTGTATTTTATGGATGCATGGTGGGGGATATGTCATGGGCGAGGCCCGGTTTGATGATGCATTATTGCTGGCACTCGCTGACCAATTGGGAGCTGTTGCAGCCTCTGTGGAGTATCGTTTGGCACCAGAATTCCCATTCCCAACACCATTGGAAGACGCCTACTCTGCCCTCAAATACCTATCATCTGAGAGTAAGTCGCTTGATATCAATCCTATGCGTATGGCTATAGGTGGGGCTAGCGCAGGCGGCGGCATGGCAGCAGCACTTGCTCTATTGGCGCGTGATCGAAATTTTCAGCCATTACGAGGACAGGCCCTTCTTTATCCAATGCTAGATGAAACAAATACAAATCCTTCATCCTACAATCATCTCAAACATTTTGTTTGGAATTGCGAAAATAACAAAGTGGCATGGGATGCCTATGTTCCTGGTGATAAATCCAATATATCTCCTTATGCAGCACCAATACGTGCCAAAAATTTTGAAGGGCTACCGCCAGCATTTATTCCTACAGGAAGTCTGGACCTGTTTCTGGATGAAAATATAAGCTACGCGCGAGCATTGATAGATGCAGGAATACCTGCAGAGCTTCATGTGTTTCCTGGGGCGTGCCATGCGTTCAATGGTTTTTTTCCAACCACACAAGTTGCCAAGCGTTGCAATGCGTCATTATTTGATTTTTTCAGACGGGTTCTAGGTTGATTGTGTTTGGCGCAACCCACATGAAAAAAACGCTTCATTGCCGAGATTGCGGTAAGGTACTGGACCGGTCAGGAACCATCTATTGTTGGGTGTATTTTGGCCATGGACAATATGGCGGCGGAAACGAGCTGGTTGACCTTTTTTGTTCTAAGTGTAAGCCAAGCTACATAGAGGACAATTTAAAACCATGTGCGTCTTGTGGCACTATTTTACGAACAAATACAAACAAAATTGCCGCGTGTTCTTCATCTTGCCTTTCTAAGGCTATCGCGTAACATCAACAATGTTTTGTTGAAGCGAGAGGGATCAATATGATCTGCAAAAGCCCCAAAGGGCTGGTTCACATAATCTGTAGCAGTAAGATTGTACAAAAGACGCGTATCTGTATCTACAGATAGTACGCAGCCGTTAACTGACTCCAAAATAGCCTGACCAGCAGCGCTGTCCCATATCATGGTGCGACCCAAACAGAAATAAGCATCAGCCAATGATTGCGCGATCAATCCAAATTTGACAGCCGATGGTACGGCTCTAAAATGCACCTTAACACCTTCATACTGTAACATGGAAAGCTGGTTTCGGTAAAATCCAGAACCCACAATTTTAATAGATTTATGGGGCAAGTAAGCCACCCTTGGTATGGGATAAAGATCACCGTCACAAACCCTGTAAGCTTGAAAATGATTGTTACAACCCTCAAACAACCACCCCAAACTCGGGGCATATATGATGCCGACAGTAGGTTGGTTGTACTCTACCAAAGCAATATTGATGCAGTAATAAGGCCCACCCCTCACATATTCTTTTGTGCCATCAATGGGATCAACAACAAATGCTATCTTCTTATCAAGCAGTGCATAATGATTTCCTTCCTCTGAAATAACTGCAATGGAAGGAAACAATTGGGACAATTCATCCACAATCATATTCTCAACCAAATAATCTGCTTGTGTCACGGCGGTGCCATCAGCTTTGACCATCTTGCTCAAGCCCGTTTTTCGGCATTCAATCGCCACCGCACCACATTTTACCACAATCTGACGTAAGATATCCAACATGGTGATTGGATTACCAGTTGAGGGTAATTTTTCCTAGTCGACAAAAAGAAAAACAACGCCATATCCGTTGCTTATTGTCTTTATGAGGAGCAACGCGAAAATGAATCATTTGGTTTGGCTACGTAATGACCTTCGCCTCCATGATAACCCGGCTCTTTATCACGCATGTCAAAGTGGTGCTCCAGTCATGGTGATTTACATTTTTGATGAAAAACATGAAGCGCATGCGAAACTAGGAGGCGCACGGGCTTGGTGGTTAGAATCCAACTTGAAGTTTTTTCAAGCTTTTCTCTATGACAAGCTAGGAATTACTATGCAATTTTATCAAGGAGATAGCTCAGAGATTATTCACGCGCTTATAGCTGAAGGACTCGTGTCTGATATTTCCTGGAATAGGTCGTATGAACCTCAACATATTTCACGCGATCAAGAGCTAAAATCCCAATTATTGGCAGCAGGCGTCAGTGTTCACAGTTATCCAGGCAATGTGTTGATCGAACCTTTTGCCGTCACAACTGGGTCTGGTGGGCCATACAGGGTCTTTACCCCTTTTTGGAAAAATATATCACAGCTAAATATTGAAAAACCCCTGCCCGAGCCGTCAAAAACATCCATGAAGCCCGTGAAGATGAGTCAAATGGCCCAATCCATTGATTGTCTCAAACTTACAAATTCCGCACATAACTGGATGCAAAAACTTGAACAATTTTGGCCTTTTGGAGAAGAAGAAGCCTTTTCGAGATTGAATGATTTTTTGCCCAAAGCAAGAAACTATAATGACAGCAGAAATAGGCCAGACTGGGATATGACCAGCCGCCTTTCGGGTTACTTAACCTTAGGTATTTTATCTGTGCGTGCGCTTTGGTGGACAATAAATGCCCACCAACAAGAAACACCTGCTCAAGAAAACACCTACTTATCTGAATTAGGTTGGCGCGACTTCGCGCAACATCTCATGTTTCACTTTCCGCATATGACAACAGATAATTACAAACCTTCGTTCGAACAATTTCCTTGGCAATTCGATCAAGAGGTTCTCAAAAGATGGAAAAATGGTCAAACTGGCTATCCCATCGTAGACGCTGGTATGCGTGAATTGTATCAAACAGGGTTTATGCATAATCGCGTGCGGATGATCACCGCATCCTTCTTAACCAAACATCTTCAGCATGACTGGCGTCATGGAGAACAATGGTTTTGGAACTGCTTGGTAGATGCTGATACAGCCTCTAACACGGCATCTTGGCAATGGGTTGCGGGCAGCGGTGCTGACGCTGCTCCATATTTCAGGATATTCAATCCTATTACGCAAGGTGAAAAATTTGACCCAGACGGCACATATGTCAGAAAATTTGTACCTGAACTTAAACATGTGGAAACAAAATACATTCACAAACCATGGCTATCTTCCGGAAACCAGCCTCCTATCCCTCCCCCATTGTTGATCACAAACAAGCCCGGCTTGATGCCTTGAAAAGTTACGAAACCATCAAAAACAATTGAGAGATTGTCAAAAAAACAAAACCGGACTAAATCTTGACATATTGTCGCAGGAGATTTCATGGAAATATTTACACCTTTCGCTCGCTCATTATGCGTCAACACGCTACAAAAATGTGAACATGGTCTTCTCATCATCCATGATCAGAACAATACATATCATTTTGGTGACCTCACCCAAGATAGTGTAACGATCACTGTTCAAAAGCCTAGGTTTTGGCGAAGGATTCTTCTTGGAGGCAACGTCGGGCTTGCGGAAAGTTATATTGATCAAGATTGGTCTACGAACAATCTATCAGGACTCATCTCATTTTTGCCAAAAATGTGAGCGCTCTGGCTGGTAAAAATCATGGTCATCCCATGCGAACGCTCAGCCACCATGCCCTGCATGCTTGGCGACAGAATACAAGACGTGGTTCAAAAAACAATATCATGGCACATTACGACTTGGGCAATGAATTTTACCAATTGTGGCTTGATCCATCCATGACATATTCATCAGCTCTTTATGACAATGATGACTGCTTGGTTAATGGACAACAAAGAAAATATGCAAGACTTGCTCAGATTATGGACTTATCGAGCAACAAACATGTGTTAGAAGTTGGTTGTGGATGGGGAGGCTTCGCCAAATTTGCAGCTACAGAAATTGGCGCAAATGTAACAGCGGTTACGATATCTCCTTCGCAATACGCATATGCTGCTCAAAAACTGCAGGAAATGGGTTTGCAAGATAAAATTTCATTAAAATTAACTGACTACAGAGACCTTGATGGATCCTTCGACGCTATTGCTTCTATCGAAATGTTTGAAGCGGTTGGTGAGCGTTATTGGCCCGTATACTTTTCAAAACTATTTGACCGCTTGAAGCCAGGTGGCCGTGCAGGCTTACAAATTATCACCATAGGCGATGATCACTTTGAAAATTATAGAAAATCTGTTGATTTTATTCAGCGTCATGTTTTTCCAGGAGGCATGTTGCCGAGTATTGCTGCGTTGAAGCAAGAAGCGAACCGTTCTGGATTAACATGGCAAGGTGAAAAAGGATTTGGTATTGATTATGCTAGAACGTTATCTCAATGGCGGTCGCGTTTTGAAGACAAATGGGATGAAATTCAAAAACTTGGCTTTGATGACAAATTCTATCGGTTCTGGACATATTATCTTTGCTATTGCGAAGGTGGTTTTAGAGCTGGCAATATTGACGTACATCAAATTGCATTGTCTAAAAACTAATCCGAAAAATAGCGACCAAGGGTAAACCATGACCGCAATCGTTCAGAATGTAACCGATCTCATCGGCAACACACCACTTATTAAACTGCAGTTTCCTTCCGAAGAAACGAGTGCTGAAATATTCGCCAAATGCGAATTCCTTAATCCCGGACAGTCCATCAAGGATCGCGCTGCCCTCTCTATTATCGAAGATGCTGAACGAAGAGGATTGATAGCACCTGGTGGTATCATTGTTGAGGGCACTGCTGGAAACACGGGCATTGGCTTGGCTTTGGTGGCTGCAGCGAAAGGCTATCGCTGCGTTATTGTTATCCCAGAAACACAATCCCAAGAGAAAAAAGATGCGATAAGGCTCTATGGAGCAAAATTGGTTGAAGTTCCCGCAGCGCCTTACACGAACCCTAACAATTATATTCGCTATTCAGAGCGGTTAGCTATTGCACTGAATGCAATCGATCCTGCAGGTGCCATTTGGGCAAATCAATTCGATAATCTTTCCAACAGAGATGCACATATTCAACATACGGCACCTGAAATATTGACACAATTAAACGGTGATATTGATGGCTTTACTTGTGCCATGGGGACAGGTGGTACGTTAACTGGCATTAACTTAGGCCTTAAATCCCATAACAAAAATATTAAAGTAGCACTCACAGATCCCATGGGTTCGGGTATGTACAATTATTTTGTACATGGTGAATTTCGCCCGGAAGGTTCATCCATGACAGAGGGCATTGGAAACAACAGACTGACAGAAAATATGAAGGATGCTCAGTATGATGCTCATTATCGTATTGATGACACTGAAGCCCTTAATGTTGCGTTTCGTTTGCTTGCTGAAGAAGGTTTAAATGTTGGTGGTTCAAGTGGGATAAATGTTGCAGGTGCCATGGCCCTTGCTCGTGATCTTCGACCAGGCTCACGTGTTGTAACTATTCTTTGTGATTATGGAACGCGCTATCAATCCAAGATGTTCAACAGAGCATTTCTAGCAGAAAAACAGTTACCATTTCCCATAGAGTCTAGCTTCCCAGAGATCCCGTCAGTCTTTGAGACAAATTGATTCTAATAAAGAGAAGCGCAGTGTTGACCTCAATTGTTGGCCACGCGCATCATTGATATGTATCGTCTTTTACGAGGAGTCCATGAACAATGCCTGAAGTGATAAATTCTCACCTTTGGTTGGCCGACCATCTGGCAGCTCCAGATGTACGTGTCATTGATGGTAGCTGGTTCATGCCGCAGACAGCATTAAATGCAAAGGACGAATTTGCGAGAGAGCACATTATTGGATCTGTGTTTTTTGATATTGATGAAATTTCAGACCAAGATAGCCCATATCCACATATGCTACCCACACCTGTTTATTTTTCGTCCAAGGTCCGCAAGTTAGGCCTTGGCGACGGTCATCGCCTTGTTGTCTATGATCGGCTAGGCATGTTCTCTGCACCTAGGGTTTGGTGGATGTTTAAAGTGATGGGCCATCATGACATCAGTATCCTTGATGGCGGTTTACCTGTTTGGCTCCAAGAGGGACACCCTGTCACAGACCGTCAAGCGCCGAGAAGAGAAAGACATTTTACACCAAGGTTTGATACAACACTTATAAGATATGCAGATCAAGTTTTAACCGCCATTGACGATCCTGATGTTGTGATTGTCGATGTACGCTCCGAAGATCGCTATAATGGAAACGTAGATGAACCTCGCCCACATCTTCGACGTGGACATATTCCAACGGCGATAAATATACCATTCCCAACATTACTCACAACTTCAGGCACCTTCCGAGAGCCTCAAGAACTGCAAGAAATCTTTTCAAATACTGGCCTATCAAAGGCCAAAAAAGTTATTTTCTATTGTGGATCAGGCGTGAGCGCATGTATCTCTGCTGCTGCATTTGAAATCACAGGGCATCATCACTGGTCCGTCTATGATGGCAGTTGGGCGGAATGGGGCGCACGTTCGGAACTTCCGCTGGAGTGACACCAAGATGCAGGCAAATTCATCTTCTTCCCCCACAACATTAGATGTTCTTGTCACACGCTTGGTACGTGATAACACACCCACAAAGCTCTTTCACACGCTTCTCAACCGGTTCTTCTTTATGCAAGAATATTGACCCTCCATATTACCGTTTTTTGTATGAACGTGTCGGAAAGGATTATGACTGGGTGGAACGGCTTACGGTTTCAGATGAAATGTTGGCCCAAATGATTCAAAAACCATCTGTGCACATTTTTGTCATGATGTTGGGTGGCGCACCTGCGGGATATTTCGAAATCGAAGAAGGAACGGATAACGATTCCTACCTGCAATATTTTGGTTTGTTCCCACAATATACAGGTCAAGGTTTGGGACCATGGCTGCTTAATCAAGCTATCCATTCTATGGTGCATCAAGGCGCAGAACGGATTTTTGTAGAGACTTGTGACCGTGACCATCCTAAAGCATTGATGACCTATCAGAGAGCTGGATTCCAACCCATGGGACGTGAACATAGACAGATCACAATACCCTATCAGTATGAAGGAAACGAACATGGCTGAAAACAAACAATATCATAATTCCACAGCCTTGGTTCACAAAGGCCGGCGCCATCTGGTTAGCAATGTTGTCAACGTACCACCTTACCGTGGGTCAACTGTTTTGTTTCCAGATACAGAAGCTCTTCAGCAAAGTGCCCAACTGACAAAAGATGATTTCCGATATGGGCGCAAAGGCTCTCCAACCCATGTCGCATTACAAGAGCAACTATGCGCTATTTCAGGCGCTGAAGATTGCCAACTTCATCCTTCTGGTCTGGCTGCCATTTGGAATGCATTGGTATCATTCATGAAACCTGGTGGGCTGATACTTGCATGCGATAATGTCTATGGACCAGCTCGAGCTGCTCTGAAGGATATTGCAAAGAAATTTCAAGGTACTGTTATTTTTCACCCTGGTACTGAACCACCATCACGCGCTGAATTACCTACCTCCCCTTGCATTATTTACTGTGAAAGCCCTGGTTCACTTACTTTTGAAATACAAAATCTCAAGGCATGGGTTCAATTGGCCAAGGAAGTTGATGCCATCAGTATGATTGACAATACTTGGGCCACACCATTGGGCTTAGATAGTCTTGGCATAGGATTTGACGTTGATATCCAAGCATTAACGAAATATCCATCTGGTCATTCAGATGTGTTGATGGGTGCAACCTTGACCAATAGCTCACATGGACAAGTTATCACACGCCACATTCATCTTTCTGGTGTTCATGTTGGCCCAGATGATATTTATTTTGTAAGTCGTGGATTGCGAACGATGGCGTCTCGGCTGGAAACACAGACTGCCGCATCAACGAAAATAGCATCCTGGCTTCAAGATCATGAAAGCGTAGCCGCCGTGTTTCATCCCTGTCTGACAACACATCCACAACATCATTATTACCAAGAATATTTTACCGGTGGATCAGGATTATTCTCTATTCAACTTCACCAACATCATTCCGAAGCGACCAATACATTTATTGACCGACTCGAACTATTTGGTATCGGGTATTCTTGGGGAGGGTTTGAGTCCTTAGCAATTCCTGTTTATGCCTCAACACTCGACCATCGCTCTCAAAACAACTTCCCTGGAGACCTCATTCGTTTGCATATAGGATTGAGAATATTCAAGATCTGTGTGGTGATTTGGAACAAGCACTGTCTTAATATCAACGATCACGAGGACAAGAGGAGTTCCAAAGGTAAAATGGATTTGGGGCAAGCACAAAGTTTATTTGGTTTATTTGGATGGATAATCATCAGCTGGATATTGTCCGAACAAAGAAGTCTGAAGCTCTTCAGCATTGGTTTCATTGGCATAAGTTTGCAACTTGGTTTAATGGCGCTTTTCACGTGGGTACCTTGGGTTACCATTGTTGTACAAATTTTGGCTGAAGTTGTTTCAGCCCTTTACCAGGCAACCATCGCAGGTACATCTTTTGTATTTGGCTATCTTGGTGGTGGTGCCGTTCCATTTGAAGTGACCAACCCGCATGGTTTGATGGTTCTTGCATTTCAAGCACTTCCAGTTGTTTTGGTTGTATCCGCAATAACAGCAGTATTGTTCCATCTTGGCGCCATACAATGGATTGTCCTAAGTTTTTCATTTTTATTACAAAAAACATTTCGTATAAGGGGGCCAGTCGGCCTTGCGACGGCTGCAAACATTTTTATGGGAATGGTTGAAGCCCCTATATTGGCAAAAAACTATTTATCTATGATGCAGCGAAGTGAGCTTTTTGTTGTCATGACAGCCGGAATGGCAACAATCGCGGGCACAGTACTTGTCATCTATGCGAGCATGTTGGGTAGCAGCATTGAAAATGCAGCTATGCATTTGATTATTGCATCTGTCATCAGCGCGCCTGCTGCTGTCTGTGTTGCCTTGATCATGGTTCCAAGAGGTTACATGCAAGATGATGACGCCCGACAAGAATTACTCATGAAACCTTCTACAGAAACGGTGCTAGATGCTTTGGCAAAGGGAACAGATGAAGGCCTTAGAACTTATTTAGGTATCTTAGGCATGCTGGTCGTCGTCATCTCTTTGGTATCACTGATAAATATGATTTTCATGAGCATTCCCTTTTTTGGCACACCTGTAACCCTACAATTCTTGGTTGGTGTTGCCATGACACCTTTTTGCTGGTTGATGGGCATTCCTACGTCAGAAATCGCTCAGGCGGGTGAACTCATGGGCATCAAAATTATTTTGAATGAATTTGTTGCCTACGCAGACCTCTCACAACTTTCCCCAGAGGCATTATCATCAAGAAGTCAACTCATCATGACATACGCCTTATGTGGGTTTGCAAATCTGGGATCTCTTGGAATCATGGTTGGAGGATTAATTTCGTTGGCACCAGAAAAAAGACAGGAAATCCTACAACTTGCGCCCAAAAGCCTTATTTCAGGCACAATTGCTGTTATGATGACAGGCTCAGTTGTTGGTGTATTCAGTCCTTCCTAACGTCCAAATAAATCAAGCCCAGGGCCCCTTTTTCAATCTCTGTTTTTTTCGAGCCTGAGGGCTCCAAATCATGTTTTTTGCTGTTTGTTGCTTGGCAAGGGGCTGATGAAAATCCTCTGTCGAAGCAGTTTCTTCAGACATTTGCAACAATGCATCAATTCGATTCTGGGTGTTGGGATGGGTAGAAAAAAGGTTATCAATTTGCCCACCTACAAGCGGATTTATGATATACATATGTGCCATGGCAGGGGTATCCTCTGCAGGCTGATTGATGCGACCCTGACCATGTGCCAAATTTTCAATTTTTTGGAGCGCTGAGGCAAGTGCACGTGGATTTCCGCATATTTTTGCGCCCAATTCATCTGCAGAATATTCTCTTGTACGGGAGATGGCCATTTGCACAATCATGGCCGCAAAGGGCGCCAATATCATCAAGGCAAGGCCAGCTATTATATTGTTGTTCTCTCGGTGACCTGATCCAAACAAAAAGAAAAAATTTGCCATCATGGAAATGGCACCCGCAATAGTTGCTGTCATGGTCATAATGAGTGTATCTCGGTTCACCACATGGGCAATTTCATGAGCCATCACCGCTTCTTGTTCTTCTCTAGACAATGCATGCATCAACCCAGTGGTGATCGCCACGGCGGCATTTTCAGGATTTCTGCCTGTTGCAAAAGCATTGGGTTGCTCCGTGTCGATAACGTAACATTTTGGTGTTGGAATGCCAGCCCTCTGTGAGAGTTTTGCCACCATGACATTCAGCTCAGGATATTGATGATCTACCAATTTTGCATTTTGCATCCGCAACACAATTTTATCGGCGTTCCAGTATGCAAACATATTCATGACTGCGGCAAAAACAAATGCGAACAAGGCTCCAGACAGCCCTCCCATCAGCAATCCAAAACCTATGAACAAAGATGTCATCACCGCCAGAAGTAAGGATGTCTTCACCATGTCACCTACCAGAATACATGAACTATTCCTGGGATATGAGGAGTATGATGAGAAAATTCAATAGCGTGTCACATCACATAAATCTGTGGTTATAAGGTGATATCCCTTCAGGCTACACTACCCAGCGGATGCATTTCCAACGTCTTTCCACCCGCATGTATGAGTTGGCAATAATAATCCAACTTTGGAAATATCTGTGCAAAATAGAATTGAGCGGTTGGAACCTTAGCCAAATTCGTATGGGTCGAGGCATAAGCCATTTCTGCCCACATCCAACCCAACGCCATGGTTCCAATAGCCTGCAACGCTGGATAAGCTACGGCACCTCGATCTGCCATATCCATCTTAGACAAAATATCAAATGCAATCTCTAAATTGGCCAATCCTTGATGGAGTAAAGGCACAAATTCCTGTGCCGGACTCTCACCATATTTATCCATACTTCCACGTACCGTGTCAAAAAATAGCTTGGGCAATCGTCCTTCCTGGATATTGAGTTTGCGCCCCACCAAATCCATTGCCTGAATGCCATTGGTGCCTTCATAAATTTGACAAATACGAGCATCTCGAACGAATTGTTCAACACCCCATTCACGTACAAAACCATGCCCACCAAAACATTGTACGGCTAAGTTGGCAGCCTCCGACCCAATATCAGACAAATGTGCTTTCACAACAGGTGTTAAAAAGGCAACCAAATCATCCGCTTTTTGTCGTTCATCTTCACGCTCTGCATGATGAGACAGATCGAGTTGAAGTAGGGTGAACAAACCCAAAGCACGTCCTGCCTCGACTTGAGATTTTTGCGTTAAAGCATTCGACGTACATCAGGATGCACGATAATTGGATCAGCGTTTTTGTCCGGTTCTACAGCCCCACGCGGGCCTCTTCCTTGTACACGATCTGTTGCATACGCAAAAGCATTCTGGTGGGCTGCATCACCTTGAGACAATCCTTGCAAACCAACAAACAACCTCGCAGCATTCATCATGGTGAACATTGAACGAAGTCCTTGATGAGGAGCTCCCACAAGGTAACCTTCAGCATCATCCATGGTCATGACGCAGGTTGGCGACGCATGAATACCCATTTTTTTCTCAAGCGAAGCGCAATGGATCATGTTACGTCGACCAGGGTTGTTATGTTCATCGGGAATAAATTTGGGCACAACAAAAAGACTAATACCTTTTACACCCTCTGGTGCATCAGGAAGACGAGCCAACACCAGGTGAATTATATTTTCTGCCAATTCGTGCTCACCAGCGGTGATAAATATTTTTGTACCATTTATGGCATAGCTGCCATCATCATTTGGCACGGCCTTTGTTCGCAACAGAGCAAGGTCAGTACCTGCATGTGGCTCTGTTAAATGCATGGTACCTGTCCATTGCCCAGAAGCCATTTTGGGAAGATATGTTGTCTTTAATTCATCACTCGCATGGGATTTTAACGCCATGTAGGCGGAATGCGTAAGCAACGGAAATAACGAAAAACTAATATTTGCCGCTGAAACCATCTCCATAATAGCCCCACCCAGAACATGAGGGAGCCCTTGCCCACCATCAGAGACATCAGCGGTCAAGGCAGACCATCCACCTTCGACATAAGCCTGATAAGCCTCTTGAAACCATCTGGAACAGTGACTTTGCCATCTGTGAGTGATGCACCTTGCTCATCCCCAGATTGATTGAGTGGAAAGAGAACATTTTCAATCATATCACCAGCTGCATCTAAGATGGCTTGCAACAGATCCGGAGAGAGTTCATC
>JAYPQH010000016.1:0-35103 GCA_038131935.1 Alphaproteobacteria bacterium
ATGTCGAATAATGGTGATCAACTTTTAAGGCGTATGGCATTAAAACCCAATTGGCCTATTATTGATGACCAACAGTTAGCCCGTGCCGGCTTAACCTATGCCCAAATCCAGCGGCTTCGTGGGCTAACCCAATTGTCTCAAAGCCCAGATGCCGTTCCCATTTATCAACCTGATCCTTATGGAGACTGGACCCTTAAAATAGATCAGTTCATGGAAACACAGAATGATTTTGGCGCCCAACTTATAAAGGTTATTTTACAAGAATTTACCCAACAAATAGGTGTCCAGGGCTTTATTGGCCGGGCAACGCACACGGGATTATTGATCATTAATTTGTCATCTCAATGGTTGAAGGGCGTGCATTTATCACAGTGGATTCAGAGATTTGGGTTAAGCTCGATGAGTCCATTCATGGGTTCTGCTGCTGTAAAATGGCTAGAACCACAAGAGCGTACAGATATTGGCGCGATGCTAAGTCTCATGTTGCCAGAAAAATCATGGGCTCTAGCGTTGCTGATTTTTGGTGCGTTCCTGGCTTTTGCTATACCCATTGCCCTACAAACAGTTTGGGCGTTTCTTACATTAACGATGTTTTTGGGATTTGTATCACTTTGTTTGTTGTTGCCTATGTTGCCGTTAAGCAAAAGAGTTTTGGATCAAGCGATGTTGATATCAGTGACCATTTTATTGGCACCGTTAGCGATGCTGCTGTTTGTGGATATGCTGGAGGGTATATCTTGGTTTTTGGATATGGCTATCCTTGAACCATTGACGCAAATATTGCCACTTGCTGCAAATCCTGTGGCTATGGTGTCTCTTCTCGTGATGATTTTTCTGGCACAAATGCGTTTGTTGTTATGGATGATACATAGATTGCGGGAGACTTCTATTTTTTGGTGGAGACAAACACATGTCTTTTAACCATCTTTAATCAACAAAGTGATGCGCTGCATCCATCTGTCATGCATTCTTTTCAAATTTAAATGCATATGATCATGCCGCCCATTGTTTTATCAAAAATGACCAGCTCGTGACATCTGTTTTGCCAAAAAGCAAATCATGAAGAATTTCTTCCCGCTGTTTCTAACATGGCATGGAGCAAGACATTGCAACCTTCTTCAAGATCCTTTGGGTCCGCATTTTCAATTTCATTGTGGCTAATACCACCTTCACATGGCGTGAAAATCATGGCCGTGGGTACTTTGTTGGAAACATAAACAGCATCATGACCGGCGCCAGAAATAATATCTTGATGTGCATATTGAAAATGCTCAGCAGCGTTTTTCACACTTTGTACAAGTTTTTTATCGAAGGGTGTTGGGGGAAAATACCAAAAATCTTTTACATTGATCTCAAGTTGTGTTTCCTCAGCCCATGTTTTGCAAAAGGCTTTTAAGGCAGCATCCATTTCGGTTAGTCGATCGTCATCAGGATGCCGAAAATCAACCGTCAGAAAGACGTGACCGGGAATGACATTTCGTGAATTTGGATGAGACTCGATCACCCCACATGTTGCGCATGCATTTGGTTGAAATGCATGTCCAATTCGGTTGACTTCTTGTATGACTCCAGCAGCACCAACAAGCGCATCTTTGCGAACATTCATCGGCGTCGGACCAGCATGCGCCTCCATTCCTGTGATATTGATCTCATACCAACGCTGACCTTGGGCACCTTTAACGATACCAATTGGTAGGCCAGCAGCCTCAAGTATTGGACCTTGCTCAATATGGGCTTCAAAATAAGCTTCCATTTCATGCTTGGTAACATCCTCAGGACCATCATAGCCAATTCTGGCCAATTCATCGCCAAAACGCTTATTGTCCTGGTCTGTCTTGTTTAGGATATCTTGCAGATCAAATGCACCACCAAATACGCCAGATCCCATCATGGCTGGTGAGAAACGACTTCCCTCTTCTTCATTTGTCCACACAATAACCTCAATAGGTGCCTGTGTGGAGATATTTTGTTCATTAAGGGTGCGGATCACTTGAGACCTGCCAGCACGCCGTATGCGCCATCAAATTTACCACCCGTTGGTTGCGTGTCTAAATGACTGCCCGTGCTGACCGCTTTCCGATGAGGATCGGTGCCTTCACGTCGGGCAAAGATATTCCCAACTTGGTCTACCCTTATATTAAGGCCTTCCTCTCGGCACCACGCACAAAAAAGATCGCGGGATACTTTGTCTAGATCCGTGAGTGTAAGCCGGCACACGCCACCTTTTGGTGTTGCACCTATTTCTGCCATCTCCATAAGGCTTTCCCAAAGCCGGGTTCCATTTACATGTGGTTGGTTATGTTTGGCATCCATAAAGTCATCTCCCATCTTAGCTCTGTGCTGATGTTGACGGAAAATGTTACAAAGGTGAAGGGCACAAAGGACGCATGGAAATTCATTCAAAAAATCAATTGAGGAGATCCTGGCATGAGAAATCTAATATATGCTGAAGCTCACAACGAGCTTTTGGACCTAAAAACGACACTCAAAATGTCCGGACTAGAATTTATGACAGGTGTGTTGACGGGAAAAATTCCAGCCCCCCCAATAGGTAGAACGCTTAATTTCGGTCTCTGGTCGGTTGAGGATGGACGGGTCGTTTTTCGTGGTGCACCGTTGTTTGAACATTGCAATCCTTTGGGGACCGTGCATGGAGGTTGGTATGGTACCTTGTTGATAGCTGTATGGCCTGCAGCGTGATGACAAAAGTACCATTGGGAAGTGTGTACACAACGCTCGAATTCAAAGTGAATATCATACGCCCCATTCCTTTAGATATGATGGTTGAGGCAGTGGGGGTAACGGACCATGTCGGCCGTTCCACAGGCGTATCTCACGGGGTCATTCGCGGTGTTGATGACAACCGAATTTATGCAACAGGTTCCACAACTTGCATCATTATGAAGATGGAAGATAAACCGACATGATGTGCTTTAAAAAAGCTATTGGGTTCAGAGCATGCTTGATGAGATCTGTCTTGCTTTTTTTTCCCAACAAAGATCTGTTGACGGCATGTTCAATAAATGGCTGGGGTATGGGGCATGACACGATATCTGACGAGCACGCATTGGGGTGCCTATTGGGTAGAAACAGATAAGGGTACAGTTTCACGCATCACGGCTTTTGATGAGGATATAGACCCATCTCCAATTGGACCGGGCATGCGTGATACATTCACGGATGATTTGCGCATACGACGTCCAGCGGTTCGCGCACGCTATCTCGCCGAAGGCCCACATGCTCAACATACCCGTCGTGGTGATGACGAATTTGTAGAGGTAAGTTGGGAGACAGCACTAAGGTTGGTTGCCGATGAATTAAACCGTGTCCGTCAAAACTTTGGCAATCAAGCCATTTTTGGTGGGTCTTATGGTTGGGCTAGTGCAGGGCGGTTTCACCATGCCCAATCCCAACTGCATAGATTTCTCAACTCAGTGGGTGGTTATACGCGTTCAAAAAATACATATTCTTTTGCAGCGGCAGAAGTCATGATGCCACATGTTTTGGGTGGTTTTCGTGAATTTCTATATCCTGGTAGTTTCTGGCAAGGAATTACAGAACATGCCGATATTGTACTCGCATTTGGTGGAATACCTCTAAAGAATGGTCAAATTGCACAAGGTGGGACGGGCAGGCATCGGCAGAAAGAGGCCCTTCAGCAAGCGCTCTCTCGAGGCGTTCAATTCATCAATGTTTCCCTTTGGCAGAGGATATTCCAGCTCACGATAAGGTCTCTTGGTTACCGATTAGACCTGGGACGGATACTGCAATGATCCTAGCTCTATGTGAAGATCTCATTCGCCATGGAAATCATGATCAAGAATTTTTGAATAAATATTGTGTTGGCTCTGATGCACTCATCGCTTACATCTTGGGTGAAACTGATGGCCAGGTAAAAAATGCGGCTTGGGCTGCAGATATATGCGGTGTGGATGAGAATGATATCAAAAACTTAGCACGTCAGTTGGTTGGTCAAAACGTCATGATTTCAGCAAGCTGGTCATTAACGCGGCAAGAACATGGGGAACAGCCATTCTGGGCTGCAATCGCCTTAGCATCGATGATAGGACAAATTGGGAGGCCTGGTTGCGGTATTTCTTTGGGTTTAAGCGCAACCAATGCTGTCGGCCTTGAGTTCGCTCCAGTTGCCATACAAGCATTGCCGCAAGGGTCTAACCCTGTGACTGACTTTATTCCTGTCGCACGCATTAGTGATATGTTGCTTAATCCAGGGGATTCATTTGCTTATAATGGGTCGGAATATCGTTATCCTGACATTAAATTAATGTATTGGGCAGGTGGTAATCCATTTCACCATCATCAAGATTTGGCACGTATGCAGAAGGCATGGGACCATCCTGAGACCATTATTGTGCATGAATGGTGTTGGAATGCTTCTGCTCGGCACGCAGATATTGTTCTGCCTGTTACAACATTTTTGGAGCGTGATGATATCGCCATCACACCCCGAGATCCTTACATCTTGTTGATGGATAAAGTGATGGAGCCTGTTGGTGAGGCTCAAGATGACTTTACGATTTTTTCACAGATCGCTGAATTGATGGGCTGTCATAAACATTTTACTGAAGGGCGCACAGAAAAAGACTGGATTCGCTGGATCTATGATCAAAGTCGTTCGCGATCCGCAGATATAGGCGTAGATATGCCCGACTTTGAAGTTTTGGAAAAAAACAGATGGATTAAAATCTCACATGCCCAGGATTACACACAATCAAACCTGCATGCCTTTCGAGAAAACCCAAAAGGTTCAGCCTTGAACACCCCCTCGGGACGAATAGAGTTGTTTTCTCAGCAAGTTCATAATTTTGGGCTGGTAGATTGTCTTGGTCACCCCAGCTGGTTGACGCCAAGAGAGTGGTTGGGGAGTCCAGATCTGCAGGACCAATTACATTTGATATCTCACCAGCCTAAAGGAAAACTTCACTCTCAGTTTGATCATGGTGCGTATTCAAAAAGTTTTAAAAAATTTGGTCGAGAAGTTGTACTGATTCATCCTGATGACGCCACTGACCGTGGTATCAAAGATGATGATTATGTTTTGTTGCACAACCAGCGTGGTCAATGTCTTGCGGTTGCACAATCTAGCAAGAACGTTCGTCGTGGGGTTTTGGTCATGGCAACGGGAGCTTGGTTTGACCCTTGGTTTGCTGAGGGTCAGGTGGTTGGATGTACACATGGAAATCCTAATATTTTGACCCAGGATATTGGCACATCTTCATTGGCCCAAGGACCAAGCGCACAATCTTGTTTGGTTCGTATTGAAGTATTTAATGGGGTTTGCCCACCGGTTCAGGTTTTTGAAAAACCAAAGCTGCGCCAAAGCTTATGACAGATTCTGGTTTAGCTCAGCAAAATTATTCAAGAGTTGATGGGGCTCATTAATATTCAAAAATAGATTTGTTTTGTTGTCTGAAGGAAATGTGCATTTCAGATGTCCTACATGCTCAAGAAAACCCCGTAAACTACCATTCCGTTCAGGGCTATCGAGGTACTTTTGGAGAACAGGATGCAATGATGTTGGCCATATGGCGATGGTAGGTTGAATATGATCTCCATGGTAGGCCACAATTGGTAGGGAAACATTATGGCTCGCCATACCTGTTAGTTTGGGGATCAAATCTTTGGGTAGTTGTGGGCAGTCACAAGGTACTGTGATAAGATATGTTTTATCTTGTAAGCGACCCATGGCTGAAAGAAGTCCTGCTGCAGGCCCTCTTCTGTCTGGAAAACAATCTGGAATCAAAAGATTTTTTGGATAATATGTCTCCCAGGTTTGATCGATCTGATGTACGCTCAGATAGATGATCATGTTCGTAGACAGTCTCTCTATAACATGCTGAAACAAGGCTTTATTTTGCACGGAGACGAGCGCTTTCGGTGTCGTGACACCTTTGGCCTTAAACCGCATGGAATTTCCACCAGCTAAAATAACGATCGCAGATATATCTAAGGGTGAACCAACCACATCAGGTTCACAATTTTTCAAGCGCTAAGTCGATACAACCCAATAGTCCCTTTACCATATGCGCGTTGACGTGACCCATATGTCCAATACGAAAATAACCGTCAGCTTCGGGCGTTCCAGGTTCAGCCATGCCTAGCCCAATCCCAAGGGTAACGCCATAATCTTGCTCGCATATGCGTCTCAATTTCGTGGCCAAGGGGGTATCCATGGATACCGCTGTTACAGAATGTGATCGATGATGAGGGTCTTGAATGTTCATTCTCATGGATGTCTTCATCGACCAAATATCTATTTGGTCCCATATCATTTTGCTTAAAACAGCATGACGATTCCAAACTTGTGGTAAGCCTTCCTCTAAAATTATGTTGAGGGCTTCACGGAGTCCAAACAAATGATGTGTAGGGGCTGTGCCGTAAAAGAATTCATAAAATTGTGACGGGCGTGCCCTTGGAGCCCAGTCCCAGTAGGGTGTTTTTAGGTTGGATCTTTTATGTGCGTCATCAGCTCTCTCAGAAAACCAGACAAAACCAAGGCCAGGTGGTGTCATAAGCCCTTTTTGTGAACCAGCGATAACAATATCTATGTTCCAATCATCCATTTCTAAACGATCGCATCCCAAACTTGCCATGGCATCTACCATGAGAAGTGCTGGATGATTTTGTTCTTTTAAAATTTTCCCAATTGATTGAACATCATTGCGGACGGATGTGGCTGTATCTGTTTGGCAAACCAAAACAGCCTTATAACTGTGTGTTTTGTCACCAGCGATCTTTTCCGCAAACATATCTAAATCTACGGGATTATGTAGACCAAAATCCATAATATCTGTTTTGATGCCTAAAGCTCTGGCTACTTCACCCCAAATACGTCCGAAACGGCCGGTTACCAAAACCAAGATCTGATCATCACGTGACAAGGTATTGGCAAGACAAGCTTCCCACGTCCCGTGACCATTACAGATATACATCGCAACAGAATGTCTGGTACAGGCAATTTGTTTCAGATCCGGGATAAGCGTTTCCACCAGATTATGAAGTTTTCCTTCGTAAATATTGGGGGCTGGTTGATGCATCGCTTGCAATACCCGATCAGGCATCACGGATGGACCAGGGATCGCAAGATAATGGCGGCCATTTGCTAAATTTGTCATCGAAAAATCTCTCAACGCTATGTTGCTTGTCATGTAACGACTTATTGGATGGTGATCAAATAATTCGTCATGCATGTGATAATTTAGATGAAGGTCTTCCATTGAAGAAAACGATCATAATGATGGCAATATTGAGGATATTCCAGGCAATTCCATTAACAAAAGCCAATTGGTAAGATTGGGTCATGTCATAGATCCAACCTGACATCCATCCCCCAAGTGCCATGCCCCAAATTGTTGCCATGACAACAAACCCAATACGCTGTCCCGCTTCATTGGCTGGCAGATATTCACGTATGACCAAAGCATAACTTGGTACGATGCCACCTTGTGACAAACCGAATATAAGACTCACAACATAGAGCGGAACCAAGCCATCAAAGGGTAAGTAAATGAAGAGGGCAAGACATTGTAAAATGGCGCCAAGCATTAAGGTCGCCATACCACCAATTTTGTCAGCCAACATACCTGAACCAATCCGCGAAAATACACCTCCCAGTAGCATTAACGAGAGCATTTCTGCGCCAACGGCTGGACCATAACCCAAGTCGACACAATAGGCGACAATATGGACTTGTGGCATCGACATCGCAACACAGCAGCCCACGCCTGCAATGGCCAACAAATATTGTAATGTTGATGGTGAAAAGGATGTTTTGTGGCTCTCTTGTATCTTCGTAGAAACAACGGCATTTGTCGTTGGCATGGATGGACCCATGACATAAGCCAAAGGAATAACGATAACAGGTACAAAAAATAAAAGGTAATGATAGACTTCTCTCCACCCTTCTTGACTGGCGATATCGTTCAAAAGAATAGGCCAAACTGCCCCTGATAAATAATTACCACTGGCCACAAGTGCCACCGCAATTCCCCTACGTCGAAAAAACCAATGAGAAATATCAGCCATAAGTGGAGAGAAGCTTGCACCTGTACCTATGCCAATAATCAATTGGATGGCAGAGAAGGCCCAAATATTGGGTGCAATGGTGCATAAAAAGTAACCCGAGCAAAGCATTCCACAGGCAAGCAGAAGCACCTTAAAAATGCCAAGTTTATCAGCCAGTTTGCCAAGGTAAAAATTTCCCAATGCAAAACCAATCATGGTTAAGGTGTAAGGAAGGGAGGCATCAGCTCGGTCTACATTGAATTCTTGTTGTACATCAGGAAGGATGACAATGATTGCCCACATACCAATGTTTCCAACAACGCCAATGGTTAAGGAAAAATGGCCAAACGTACCCATGCAGCTCGGCTATCAACAAGTGGAGATGATGTCATATCCTTGTCCTAAAAAGGAATGAGTTCATGAGGGATCAGCAGATCATAAAGGCGCTCAGCTGACAATCCTATAACATGCCTCGAACAGCTTAAGATGTATTATTCTTTGACGGAGATATCCACATCATCTGGAATAGCTTCTCGTGTTACCAATTCATCACGTTTTGTTGTACGCAAAATAATCACAATGGAAGCAATAGTGTAGAGCACAACAACCAAGACAAAAATATCGAACTAGACCACGTGAAAGTAATTCAAACCTGCAAGCACAGCTGGTGGAATCATCGCGAGAAGAACCAGCCAGTGAACCAACTTTCCTAAAAATATTTTATTCATGGTGACACCCATTGTTTCGTGGATTGGTATCTTAGTTGTATAAAACCTAAAGCTCCAATGACGCCCACGATGTTATAACCGTAACCTGGTAAACCGAACATCTCAATTACTGGTGGTATCAATAAGAAAATTGCTGAGACAAGGAATCCAAGGCGGACCATGGGATCGAGCTTTCCACGATACCAACCCTCCATGGCGATAGATAGAATCCATAAACCAGATAATGCCAAAATCGTAGATATGACGGTAAGCCACAGGGGACCAATAAAGAGTAAGGAAGGATTGTAAACAAAAATCAAGGGCGCGAGATATTTGGTAATACCAACACGGGTTGATTCAAATGCTGTGGCCATGGGTGGCGTTTTGGAAATAGCTGCCGCAGCAAATGACGCCAATGCCACGGGTGGTGTAATGGTGGATACAACACCAAAATAAAAGGCAAACATATGCGCAGCCATGGGCTCAACGCCCGCCTTGATGACGGCTGGGACAATCAAAGCCGCCACCGTAATATAGACCGCCGTGGTGGTAATCCCCATGCCCAAAATAATGGCCGCAACACCTGTGAGCGCAAGCAGCAATAGAAGATTTCCATCTGCGATGTTGATGACTGATTGGGTAAATTTAAGTCCCAGCCCAGATACAAACACTGCACCAATGATCAGGCCTGCACAAGCACAGGCGATGGATACGGGAACCGTTGCTTTGATACCACTCTCAAGAGCTGCAAATATATCAACAGCACTCATTCGTGTTGTGGGTGATAGGAAAGATAGTCCTATTAATGCCAAAATTCCAAAGAATGCTGACTTCATAGGGGTGTATCCATAGAGAAGAAGGCCGACCAATACCGCCAAGGCAATCAAGAGATACCAACCGTTTTTCAAGACCTCAACAGTGTTGGGAAGATGCTCTTTGGGAATGCGAGCAACATTATGCTTCTCGGCTTCCAAATGTACCATGAAGTAAATGGTCACAAAGTAAAGTAGTGCGGGAATAAAAGCTGCAATGATGACGTCAACATAAGGAACGCCCATGAATTCCGCAATAATGAAAGCCGCGGCACCCATGATGGGTGGTGTAATTTGACCCCCTGAGGAGGCGCAAGCTTCTACCGCTGCAGCAAATTTAGGTCTGTAGCCAACCTTTTTCATCATAGGAATGGTAAAGGAACCTGTTGTTACCACATTTGCAACTGCCGAACCGGACACCGTTCCCATGAAGCCTGAGGCAACGGCAGCCGCTTTAGCTGGGCCCCCAATCCTATGACCTGTCAAAGATACCGCCAAATGAATGAAAAACCGACCAGCATTAGAACGAATTAACAAGGCACCAAAAATAATAAAAAGTGCGATATAGGTGGCGCAGACATAAAGAGGAATGCCAAAAAGTCCATCAGAACTCATAAATAATGTGTCGATAAATTTGCCAATACGAACTGGTGGCCCGTAAAAAATACCTATGAAGTAATGCGCATATAGTGCGTGGAATATAAAAATCCTGTGATGATAACCATCGCCCATCCAACGACGCGTCTTGTGGCTTCAAGCACGGCCAAAATGAGTAACCCGCCAAGAAGCATATCATCTGGATCTTTGTTGCCGTAACGGAGGTGGAAGGCTTCGATATCCCATAACGTCCACGCTTGCACAAAGATCACAAGGGCGATGAGAAGGAGATCGACACCAAAGCCACATTTTGCTTTGAAGCTGTCTAAAGGTGCGGTGATAGATGACCGACCCAAGGGTGTACCAAGATAAGCCAGAATAAGCATCCCAGAGAGATGTATGGAACGAAAGGATCGACCTTCTGGTGTTCCAAAGGCTGCGACGTAAATATGGTAAATGGCGAGGCTGATACCAATTGTTGCGCACACCATTAACAAAATATTTGCAAATGATAAATTTCTATCAGATATCAGCAACCGTTCAAAAAAACCAACATCGCGCGGTTCTTCTGCCATGATCATATTTTTTGGGTCTTCACTAGGGGATATTTCAGCCATTGCATCACCACCAATATGGGCGGTCTTTTGCATAAAAGACCGCCCCTAAAACAAACACGAAATGAGGTTTGATTAGCCCTTCACACCAAGCTCATCATAGCACTTTTGTGCGCCAGGATGTACAGGAATGGCCGCACCATTGAGGGCATTTTCTAGTTTGACGCGGTTCCAAATCTTCTTCACGTCAGCGAAGGTTGAGTGATTTGCCCAGAAAACTTTGCACATTTTGTACACTGTTTCATCATCAAGTTCTGATGAGACAACCATCACAGCATTTGTGGACAAAACGTTGATCGGTTCTTTCACAGATTTGTAGTGCTCTGAGGTCATCTTACCAGAGAGATATCCTGGGTTTGCGTCCAAGATTTCTTTAACTTTTGCGTCTGGGATATTGATGAAACGGATACCTGGTGATGTTTCAAGCTCAAGAAAAGAAGCTTGTGGCATAGAGGTAACAGCCATGAAAACATCAATGTTGCCATCTTTCATGAGGGCGACAGATTCTGTGTAGCTCACATTGTGAACAATGCCACCATCAGCTTTGATAGACGCAAAATCCATGCCGTAGGCTTGCAAAATTGATTCAGCAAACGCAGTACCTGTCCATTTGGCCTTACCAGGTGAAATATTCTTACCCTTCATATCGGCAAAGCTTTGAATATCGGAGTCTGTAGGAACAGCTACTTGGAAATAAGAGGGGTACAAGGTGGCAAAGTGACGGACATTCTTCTGTGCACGATCAAATTTCCCTTTGCCGTTATATCCATTCGCAACAGTGTGGCTGTATGTCCAACCTATTTCAGCGTCACCACCACTAACGGAAAGCACGTTCGAAATACCACCACCTGATGTATTTGATGTCGCAATGCCTTTAATTTCTTCTTGCATGACAGACATGATTTTTGCGCCTAATGGGTACCATGAACCGCCTGAAGGTCCTGATACCATGCGTACAAACGTATCGGCAGCGGCGACAGAGGCACCACCCATAATACCTGCCATAGCTACGGTACATAAAAGTTTTTTCATGTTGATCTCTCCCAATTATTTCTACGACGTAAAGTTTACGTCTTTGGTTGTAGCCGCACCTTGGGATGGATTTTTCTTAAGGACAAGACCCTTTTTTGTCCTAGATGGCAAAATTCATAATTTTTTACCAAAATCGTGCCAGTTTTTTGGTTTTGCTTGTTTCTTTTGGAGACTTCACGCAACATTAGTTCAGTCAAGGACAGTATTTTTGTCTGAACATTGAGTGGAGGGTTCTATGTCTGAAATATTTTCTGACAAACAGGCATTTGTCATAACACATGCTGATGATGCAGAGTTTGATGCCGGATTGCGAGCATTTTTTGCCTATCGCGATTTGCAGATCTCTGATGCAACAGGAGGTAAATTTGGTGCAAATGTTATCAGGGCTATCCCAGGCAAGCATGCAGAGGGGCAATGGCATAGCCACACACTCGATTTTCAAATGGTTTACATTCTTAAAGGTTGGGTAGAGTTTGAGTATGAAGGGCAAGGAGTGCATTTGCTGAAAGCGGGTACATGTGTTCTACAGCCTCCAGGTATCAAGCATCGAGAAATTCGCCATTCTGATGACTTAGAACTGGTAGAGATTACATCACCTGCATCATTTGCCACGAACGATGAAAGCTAAAGATCAATTTTTAAGAAAACAGCATAAGCCAATTGTATCTAGTGCTGTGGGGGGGCTGTGGAGAACTTGTCGTATAATTGAAGTCCATGGCCAACAAGTACGGATCCCAATAATGCATAAAATCCAATCCCTAGGGAGATCTCGATCATCGACATGCCCTTAACGACGTAGACCAGTAAGGCTACCAAAAAAATATCCGTGAGGGCAAAACGATAGAGAATCCCAATGGCTATATGGTTTGGGCTCAAAAATTTGAGTAGTATTTTCGCAAATGGGAATAAAACACCAAATAAGAATACGGTTGAAAAAAGTAACAGTTCACCATGATCCCAAAAACGACCCAAAACATGAAGCATGGAGATGTCATCAGCCAAGATCCAAAACTGGTCGATATGGGCAAGAGGTAAGGTGATCCCAAATATGAACAAAGATGCTTCCAATGAAAGCGAAAGCCGAATGACCCAAGAATTTGTGTAAAAAGGGCTCATGTTTTGGGCCTAATTCACTAAGGTTAAGTCTTTACATCAGGAATAGTACGTACCCGCACACCATCAACCCGCCAGCCTTGATCGGTCTGTTTCATGAGGTAAATAATAACATGTTTTCCCTGTTGTTGGTCTTCAATAAGAAGCATCTGGTAGGAATGGTCCGCCGCTTCCCGCAATTCTAGGAATTCAACATTTTTATGTCGATGGATCATCGGATATCCGCGACGAACCATTGTTTCAAAACCTTCAGGGCTCTGGAATATTCTTTGAATATTGGTTGTTGCAAAAGAGAAAGCCTTCTCAAAATCATCATTGAGAAAGGCTTCCAATTGCTGGTTGATGACCATGCGGATATCATTTTTGACATCCCAAGCTCGAGCCACAACATTGTGCCCGAGCAAAACAAATACTATCGCTAGGGCGAGATGTTTCATCTTTAGACTCCATTCCCATAGACTGTCATGTATAAACTATGGGGATAGCTTCTAGGATCAAGCGTCATCAGGACGTTTTGTAGCTTCATAAGCAGGCTCTGATTGTGCAAATTTCTCGAGCCAATCAGCCAACGTTGGATGTGAAACGCGCCAGTTGGCTTGTTTCCGAAAATCTAAATAGCTCAATGATGCCGATAGATTGATAGACAGAATATTGGTTTGCTGAGGGTCTGGCATATTTTCTACAAAATAATCCATGGCTTTTTGTAATTTTGCTTGTTGCATGGATAAAAACTTTTGGGAGTGATGCTCTGGGTTGTCACGATAGCGCGCTTCATAAACAATAAGTAGCCCTGCTTCGGCGATGCCTTTTGCAATGGTTGTATCTGTCAACATGACAAAGCGTTCTTGTGAGATATCCGGGAGCAATCGATGTTGTCCATCAAAAGCATCCAGGTAATGAATGATGATTGTGGAGTCATGTATTAAGCTATCATCTGCGAGAACCATGCAGGGAATTTTACTAAGTGGATTTTGTTGATGAATATGATCATCAGGATTGTTGGTATCGACAGGATCCATCGGGATATCCAATCCCAAAGCATGACCAGCCATCCGTGCCATTCTTCCAAATGGAGATAAGGCGCCTGTACGTATAATTTTTGGTGCGATGAGGTTATGTGGATTTGCGGTCATCGTTTGACTCCTATTTTTATGTTTTTCAAAAAAGATGATAAAAAAAGCCCCATTTGGGGCTTTTTGTTATTACCGGGCGTTCTCAAGCACTGAGCAATAATTTGCGACTCCAGAACCACCCATGTTGAATACGCAACCTAGTTTGGCCCCCGGTACTTGCATATCACCAGCTTCATTTACCAATTGCATCGCTGATAAGACATGCATGGACACTCCAGTTGCACCAACCGGATGACCTTTTGCTTTGAGCCCGCCGGATACGTTTATTGGCAAACTGCCGTCTTTCCGCACGATACCCTCACGTATGGCTTCTGCACCGCGGCCCTTTGGCTTGATGCCCATGGCTTCATAAATCAGCAGTTCTGCCATTGTGAAACAATCATGGACTTCAGCGAAGTCAATATCAGCATGCGTAACACCAGCCTGCGCAAAAGCCTGCTGAAATGCGTATGCTGGCCCTTCGAAAGCTGTCATATCACGGCGGGACATGGGTAGATAATCATTGACATGAACGGCTGATCGAAACGCTACGGAATGCTGGAAATCTTGTTCCATATCATCAGCCACCATGATTAACGCTGCGGCACCGTCTGTAATCAAAGAGCAATCGGTCAGACGCAGTGGGGGGGCAATCAAGGGGTTTTTATCTGAAACGTTATTACAGAATTCAAAAGGTACATCTTTGCGCATTTGAGCAAGAGGATTGGCAAGTGCGTTCTGATGGTTTTTAACAGCAATACGCGCAAGGTCCTCTGAGTGGTCACCAAATTTTTGAAAGTAGCTGGCTGCAATTTGTCCAAAAATAGCTGGGAAACTCATGCCCCCTTCTTCTTTTTGATAGGAGGCTGATGCAAGTGCTTCTGTTACCCCAGCGGTATCCTTACTCGTCATTTTCTCAGCACCGATGACCAACACGGTCTTGGCATCTCCAGCACGAATGGCATTCCTAGCTGAATAAATAGCTGCTGAACCACTCGCACAAGCATTTTCGCAACGCGTGGCCGGTTTGAAGCGAAGGTCATCATGTGCTTGGAGCGCGAGCGATGAAGGAAATCCATCAGCTACCAAGCCACCATTGAAGTGGCCTAGGTAAATAGCGTCAACATCTTTTGCTTCAATACCCGCTTTGTCCAAGGCTTCTTTTGTCACCGAAACCACGAGGTCTTCAAAATTTTGTTCCTCGAGCCGGCCAAACTTTGAATGTCCCCAACCTACAATCCTTGCATCCATGTTTATGTTCCTCACAAAAGCTAAAACGATCACAAACCGGAGTATGATCGATTTACAAAGCTATGAAAAGCACAAAGCTGACCGCATGCCTGCGAACATGAAATTCGGTGTCGCCTGGACATTTTGATGTTCCTGCATAGACTATTCACTCCTAGGGCAGATCTCGCCTATCACGATGGAATCATAATGATGTTTGGAACTATTGTCGCCGCGATCGCACCTGTGTTTTTGCTGCTGTTACTTGGTATGTTTTTACGCTGGAGAGATTTTCCTGGTGGAGATTTTTGGCGCGGTGCTGACCGGATAAGTTATTGGGTTTTGTTTCCTGCATTATTGTTCAACAAAATATCAGGGCTGGATATTTCTTCAGCGCTGATGACGTCAGTTGCGGTCCCTATTTATGCAGGTTTTTTTACAAGCTTTGGCTTCGCGTTGTTAGCAGGTCTGGTTTGGGGGTTTTCAGCCCCGTTACGTACGAGTTTACTGCAAGGCGCAAGCAGACATAATACATTCATCGCATTGGCTTTGGCGGAGTTATTGTTTGGAGCTGAGGGCCTGGCTTATGCAACGTTGGTCTCTGCTTTTCTAATTCCCATCACCAATATTGCACTGGTGGCGGCCATGGTTATCATGCTGCGCGAGCATCACGAGCGTGGTGGAGGGCTGATCGTTGCCCTTTTTCGAGACATGGGACGTAATCCCCTTTTGATGGGATTAACAGCAGGTTTTTTGGTCAATGGACTTGGCCTATACCCATTATATGTGGTCACCCCGGTCACAGATATTTTAGGCCGTGCTGCTTTACCAATGATGTTGTTGTCGGTAGGGGCAAATTTTGTAGTCAGCAAACCAAAGGCACTTTTCCTTCCGCTGTTTGTTACCATAGTAGGTAAAATGGTGATATTTCCAGTCGTTGTCGTCGCCATTGCTGTACTCATGGGGGTTCCCGGGCCTATATTGGCTGTCCTTGCCATTTTTGGCTGTGTTCCCACCGCACCATCGGGTTATGCATTGGCTCGCGCTATGGGTGGAGATGCGCCAGCAATGGCAAATATTGTCACCTTTCATACAGCGTTAGGACTTATAACCCTCCCGTTAAGTTTGCTTTGCATTTATGCTTGGTTTGGGTTGGGGCCATGATCATGATGAATTTCACCAATTGAGGAATATTTGGCATATTGAAGAGGTACCATATTAATGATTCGTACCGGAGGTCTCTGTTGGGAACGTTTGTCATAACAGTTGCGCAGCAAAAAGGAGGTGTTGGTAAAACAACTTTGGCAACGCAATTGGCCAGCGCGTTTCATTGT
This sequence comes from Alphaproteobacteria bacterium, assembly GCA_038131935.1. GTDB lineage: Bacteria > Pseudomonadota > Alphaproteobacteria > UBA8317 > UBA8317 > UBA8317. The sequence continues at coordinate 16,574 of JAYPQH010000016.1, forward strand.
TTGAGCTACCATGTTGCCATCATTGACGTTGATCCCCAACAATCTATGACAAGATGGCATGAATTGCGGCAAAAATTAGACATCCATAACCCTATTTTGTTGAAGGGATCGGCTTGGCAGGCGGATAGTTTGATCAAAAAAGCTACCCAAGATCATGATATTGTTTTGGTTGATTGCCCACCACGTGCTGATGCTAAAGTGTCGGTCGCATTTCGTGCTAGCGATATTATCTTGCTTCCGTGCCAGCCTGCTGCCGCGGACGTCTGGGCGCTCGATGATACCCCTAAATTTCATTCAGTCGCATATGGATAAGGTAAAGATTGTTATGAATCGTGTTCCTCCGCGTTCAAAAAAAAGCAAACTCATTATTGACGCATTAACAAAACGTCATCTTCCACTATGTCATCATTATTTAGGTAACAGGACAGCTTTTGGTGATAGTATGTCTGAGGGCTTGGGGGTGGCGGAAGGTCGTTCCTGTCCAGCACAAGATGAAATTTATCAGTTGGCTAAAGAATTGTTGAGGGTTGCATGAGTGTTGTGGTGCATATGGGTACAGACGTTCATTTGGAGGACTGCCTTGAGATACGTCGGCACGTGTTCGTAAATGAGCAAGGTGTCGATGCCCAATTGGAATTTGATGGTTTGGACCATACATGCTTCCATTGTCTTTTATCAGAATGGGGAAACCTGTTGCCACAGCACGTGTCCGGTTTCTTGGGTCAGTGGCAAAAATTGAGCGTATGGCGGTCCTTAAAGATTCTAGAAGAAAGGGCTATGGTGGTATGATATTGAGCCGTATAATTGATTTGTTAAACGGTATGCCTGAGGTTGTTTCTGTGAAACTTCATGCTCAAAAATATGCAGCACCTTTCTATGCTCGCCATGGATTCCGTGTCCATGGCGAACCGTTTTTTGAGGCTGATATTGAGCATGTGTTGATGCACAGAAGGATCCCGTGAAACCAGCCTAGATTTTTCAAATTTGTCTAAACGGTACGACCGCCATCAACTGGCAACACAACACCTGTAACCAAACTTGCTTCATCACTAGCAAGATACACCGCTGCAGCTGCAATATCCTCTGGCAAAGAGAAGCGCCCAATAGGAATAGTTGCCAAAAACTTTTCACGTTTTTCTGGGGTATCTTCACCCATAAATGTTGGTAATAAGGGTGTGTCACCTGCAACCGGTGCAATACAATTCACCCGAATTTTTTCTGGAGCCAATTCCACAGCCATTGACCGGCTCATCAAATTTACAGCACCTTTTGAGGCGTTGTACCAGGTCAGCCCCGCGCGTGGCGAAATCCCAGCAGTAGAGCCAATATTTACAATGTTGCCCGCAGTTTTTCTTTCCCGCCAAAGTGGAAGTACTGCGTGCGCCATGAAATAAATAGACATAACGTTGATATCAAATGTTTTACGGATGGCATTCTCATCCCAGTCAAGCATAGGGCTATTATGGTATGTCCAGCCAGCATTGTTGATCACAACATCAAGACCATTCATGGCCTGATCAGCCACCGTGACCGCATTTTTGACCTGCTCAGCTTGTGCAACGTCACACGCAACCGCCACGGCTTTTTCACCAATACTATCGGCAACAGCACGTGCACCATCAAGATTGATATCCAATATGGCGACGGTAGCACCTTCGGCGACAAATCGCTCTGCCATTCCTTTCCCGTATCCAGACGCACCGCCTGTTACGATAATTTTTTTCCCCTGTAGTCTTCCCATGAACCAACACTCCTTTTTGGGATACGAATTGATGTTGCAAGACGTTTATCTAAGCGCAATTGAAAAGCTTATCCAAGAGAGAAATGGTTTGACGAATGACTTTATGCTTTGTGTTCAGCGTTGGAGACAAGCGGCGGTGACTGCCTCAATATGTAAAGGACCAATGCCACAGCAGCCGCCAATAATGGATATTCCTTTAAGCTGCCATTGCGTTGCAAAGTCGGCATATATTGCAGGGGATAGGTCCTCTCTCATCTCTAAAACATCAACGGTTCCCCCCACCTTCAGTGGCTGAACAGATCGAAATCCATTCGCATAAGCACCCACTTGTTTTTTATCCGTCAATAGAACATCAAGTCCGTCGCTGATGGCTTCTGGATAGCTACAATTCAGCAAAACTGATGACACAAACTCTGGGGTGCCCACAATGTTTTGTACTGATTCCCACGAACGCAGCTTTGTCCCATCCTGGTCTTGAACCGTGCAAGCTAACCACAGTGGTTGGCTAAAAATGTCTGCCGCTTTGATAACATCATCCACTTCACGAAGAGAACTCATCGTTTCAGCTAAGAAGATATCAACATGACCCAAATGTAGGTCAATCATGCGGCGGTAGCTTGCAATGGCTTCATCTTCATGGGGGTGTGTCTCAGGGTGGTAACTGGCAACCAATGGTGGCAGGCATGCAGCAATGCGAACATTGTTGATACCTTCTGCTTCTGCCTCCATTCGGGCTTGCACGGCGCATTGCCAAGCTTTTTTTTGTAATGATGTGAACTGGTCTTCTAATTGGTGCCTGGCCAATCTTTGTGGTGTGAGCGCATAACTATTCATGGTGATAATTCGTGCGCCAGCTCTTATGAATTCACCATGGAGCTTTATGACCTGATCTGGTTCCTCAATCAAATTTTGAACAGACCAAAGTGGTGTTGCTGGAAGTTTTGATCGAGAGACCAATTCCATGCCAAGCCCACCGTCCAATATTTGAATCATGAATTGCCATTCCTTTAACTAGACAAAAGGTCCTTAAAAACGTCTATATACTTCATGAACCAATAATGGGGAGAGCATGATGACAAAAATTATTGCCCACGGTCCTCTTTTGCCGCCAGTCATAAAAAAGCTGGGGGAGTTAGGCGAGGTCATTGTGATGACCAACTGGGAGAATGGAAAACATATTCTGTTGGAACATGGCCAAGATGTGTGCGCAGTGGCAACCTATGGTGGCATTGGTAAAGAGCAGTTGCAAGCGCTTCCTAACCTGAAAATTGTTGCCAACTTTGGTGTTGGTTTTGATAATGTCGATGTAACGACTGCCCATCAAATGGGGGTAGTGGTGACCAATACACCAGATGTTTTAAATGATGCGGTGGCTGAGTTAACCTTTGGCCTGGTTTTGACATTATCCCGACAATTGCATGTCGCTGATCAATACATACGCGCGGGTCGCTGGCCTTTAGACGGGCAATATCCACTAAGCCGAGAACTAACCGGTGCAACTGTGGGTATTATTGGTATGGGGCGGATTGGGCGTGAATTTGCCCGCAGAGCACGCGCGATGAATATGCGTGTTGTGTATCATGGCCGTCATGAACAACCCCACGTGCCCTATAAGTTTTATGATTCACCCAAAAACATGGCACAGGATGTAGACTGGCTTGTTTTGTTGGCTCCCGGTGGTCCAGAAACCTATCATATTGTTAATGAGGATGTTTTGAACGCTCTGGGGCCAGAGGGTTACTTGGTCAATGTTGGGCGAGGAAGTTTGGTGGATGAAGAGGCGTTGGTGCAAAGCCATTCAAGATAGAAAATTGCTGGTGCGGCTTTGGATGTGTTCGCCCATGAACCACATGTCCCACAACAACTCATCGATAGCCCCCATGTGTTGTTAACGCCCCATATTGGAAGTTCAACAACAAAGACACGCGCGGCAATGGGCCAGCTCATTGTTGACAACATTGCCATGGTTCTCTCAAACCAACCCGCGCTCACCCCCGTACGCCTCTAATGTCTTGAGATGGCTCCTTTTTAGCAGTGCAGGAGCCATCCTTTCGTTCTGTTTACCAATTAAAAACCGGTTTCATGTGCGCCTTTAAGTTGTAGCATTTCACGCGCTTCATCAGGTGTGGCAACTTCTAAGGACATACCCTCTATGATTGCACGGACGGCGCGGACTTGCTCGGCATTTGACTTTGCCAATTGTCCTGGACCAATCCAAAGTGAGTCTTCTAAGCCAACGCGGACATTACCACCCATTGATGCAGACATGGAGGCAACACTTAACTGATTACGTCCTGCACCAAGCACGGACCAAATATAGTTATCACCAAACAGTCTGTCTGCTGTACGTTTCATATGCATCACATCTTCTGGATGTCCGCCAATGCCGCCAAGGATTCCAAAAACACTTTGAACGAGAAGAGGTGGCTTCACGAGCCCCGATCCAAAAAATGCGCCAGATTATAGAGGTGGCTGATGTCGTAGCATTCGAATTCAAACCTTGTTCCATTTTCTGAGCACATTGTAAGAATTTTTTCTATGTCAGCAAAGGTATTCTTAAACACCAAATCACGGCTTTTTTCTAAGTGCTGAACTTCCCATTCGTGCTGAAATTTGGTGTTTTTTCCGAGCATAGGGAACAGGCCAAAATTCATTGAACCCATGTTAAGTGACGCAACTTCCGGTTTGAGTTCGTAGGCTGGGCGCATGCGCTCTTCAACAGTCATACTTGGGGCGCCGCCAGTTGTAATATTTACCACAGCGGAACTTGCTTGCTTAATTTGTGGTAAAAACTTCATGAAGGCATCAGGATCTTGAGTAGGCCGTCCATCTTCAGGATGGCGGGCGTGTAAATGAATAATCCCAGCACCAGCTTCTGCAGCTTCGAGGGAATGTTGGGTGATTTCCTCAGCAGTTACAGGTAAATATTCAGACATAGAAGGGGTATGAATTGAGCCAGTTATGGCACAGCTGATAATCACTTTTCTTTTAGGTTTTGCCATGAAATTCCTCCACTTTTTAAAACATTTTTACATTCATTGTTCCCCACTGATGCACACAAGCAAACATAGTTTCTTGCGTGCAAGAGGGTATCACAGATAGCTTGTTATTCTCCCAAGGAATTTTGGCTACGGCGTTTGTGTGCTGCCAAAGCCATGAGATGCCGGTCACGCCAAATTTGCCTTTTTCCGAGATCAGTATCTGCCAATTTTCCACGACGTTCTTGCTCAATCCGATCAAGAACGGTGCCTTTCCAATCTGCCATTTCTGTCTGTTGGCTGCCTATGGTTGTTGCCAGCCCATTATAGCGGTTCACATAATCACGGACGCCGCCTGGGGCATTCAAATCAATGGTCTCAAATGGACCGATAAATGCCCATCGAAGGCCTAAGCCATCGGCAATGCCCACATCAATATCTTCAACACTTGCATATCCTTGGTCTACAAGACGGAACGCTTCATGCAACAAAGCTACTTGAAGGCGGTTCATGATAAATCCATCGATTTCTTTCTGCATTCGTAGGGGTTTATGACCCACTGATTCCAGTAGTTTTGCAGTTTGCTCTGCCTTTTGTGGATCTGTCCAGGGAGCAGGTACAACTTCAACCGCAGGGACAAGGTAGGGAGGGTTAATGGGATGAGCCACGAGACAACGCTCACGATGCTTCAATTCTTCCGTAAATGCTGATGGCAACAAAGCGGATGAGGACGATGCAAGTACAGTCTCTGGGGCGGCTACTTCATCGAGTTCCTTGAAGACCATGATTTTGACATCCAAACGCTCAGGTGCATTTTCCTGAACATGAATAGCGCCATCGAGTGCCGTCTCAATGTTATCGGTGGCACTGATGCGGGAAAAGACCTCTTCAACATCTTGGTCTCCCAATAAGCCTTCCTCTTTAAGACCTGTCAAAGGGCGGGGATTTGATCCCTGGTATGGTCAGCAACACCTTCGACAGCATCTCGCAACACAACATGATGCCCTCCTCGGGCGAAGGAGATGGCCCATGCTCTTCCAATTAAACCAGCACCATTAATGGCAATATGTCCTGACATTACAAAACCTCTACGTTTCCACAAACACTTAGCGACTGACCCGAAATATTGGCCCCACCTGGGCTGGTCAAAAACAAACACATGGAGGCAATATCTTGCCCAGTAACCATCCGACGTAAAGATACTTTGGATAGTGCTTCATCACGCATTTGATCATAGGTAATCTCGCGTGCTTTTGCACGGGCATTGATAACCCGGTCTATGCGCGGACCTTCAACAACACCAGGAAGAATGGCATTTACGCGGACGCCATCTGGGCCCATTTCAACAGCCAAAGATTTGGTTAAACCGATCACCCCCCATTTGCTTGCTGCGTAAGGTGTTCGTAGACCATAACCAAACCTTCCAGCTACGGAAGAAATATTGATCATTGAACCTTGTGAGGTTTTCAAAAGCTTGGCACAACGCCTCGCGGTCATGAACATGGATGATAAATTCACGTCCATACAACGTTCATATTCCTCCTCATCGAGATCTTCGATCAAACCTGTTTCTCCAGCGATACCAGCATTGTTTACCAAGACATCCAAGCCCCCCCAACGTTGGACCACATCATCAATAGCCGTCTGGATGTCGTCACCATTGGCTGCATCACCTTGATGGGCAATGAGACTGGGACGGAGTGCTACAGCTTCCTCAAGAGCATCTTGTGCGATATCAGTAACAGCCACCTTGGCCCCAGCATCAAGAAAGGCGTGTGAGATGGCTCTGCCAATACCGCCTCCCCCAGCAGTGATAAGTACACGAAGATTTTTCGGTGGTATCAAACGGTCTACTGCCGACATATACGCCTCCTCAGATGTTTTTGTGATGAGCACAAGCTTGAATTTTTCATTGTTGAAGTTGAGCCTGTCCAAGGGGTGATCGTCAAGTGATCTGTCCGCAAAATATCGATAGCTGGCATCCATCTGGTGCAGTCAGTCTCATCTTGTGCTTCTCAAGGCCTTGTCTATGCTATGGGTTTGTTGTGGATTGGACATATTATGTCGCTATTACGTAGCTATGCTCTTTTTGTATTTGTGATTCCTTGTTGGGGTGCAAACTGGGCCTTCATGAAATTGGGACTGGAGTATATGTCCGCACAAGAGCTGGTTGTTGTGCGTCTCGTGATCGCTGCAATTTTTATGTTTTGTGTTTTGCTACCTACGGGCATTTTATCATGGTCCCACTGGCGATATAGGTGGCATATCATTCCTTTGGGCTTGATCATGCCAAGTTTATTCTATTGGGGATGTGTTGAAGGCGCTGCTCGTTTGGAGAGTGGGATTGCGGGCGTCGTTGCAGGTCTTATTCCTATTTTTAGTCTGATTGGAAGCGCGCTGTTTTTGAGAGAAGAACGATTAGGATTGATGAGGATTTTGGGAATTGTTCTGGGTTTTGTGGGAACTGGATTTTTATCAATGGCTCAGAATGATGCCAATGGTCTTGGTCAGGTAACTGGTATTTTTCTTATTATCCTTGCTGGCATCATTTTTTCAGGATCTTTTGTCTATGTTCAGCGGTTTATGCGTGCTTTGGATATTTCTCCACTGGCACTTGCAACCTATCAAAATGTATTAGGTGCTGTCTTGTTTCTGGTGATTTTCCCGCAACCCAATTGGATAGTTCTGGTTGATTGGCACCCTCTATTGGTTATTGTCCTTGGGCTAGGTATCATGGGAACAGCAGTATCCTTCCTTGTTTACTCACGTATTGTTCGGGAATTGGGGACTGTAAGGTCCTCGATTGCGGTTTATTTAACCCCTGTTTTTTCCCTTATGGTTGGTATTATTTTTTTGGACGAGCATCTTGATGGTTGGGAAATCTTGGGTGTGATCACCATTATCTCTGGAATTATATTGTCTGGACTGAAAAAGCTAAAAGAAACGTAACAACCACATTATTTTGTTGCAAATTGGTTCTTTAATCTGTTGGACTTTAAGAACATAACAATATGTGGAGGGAACAATGCATAAAAAAAATCAATTGTTACGTTTAGGTTTGGCGATGGCTGTGGTGGGTGTTGTATCATCACAAGCATTCGCTGCCTGTGTACCGTCTAAATGGGGAGCCGATGACGAAATTGGCTCTGCAAATACAATCACACCAGAGCGGGTCCTTGCTGCAACAAAATTGGTCAAACAAGGAAAACCCAGCATTTAAGGTATTGTTGTAGATAGTGAAGTCCCAGCTTTTGCCCCAAGAAGTTTATCGGTAACGATTTTACAGCCCGGGCAGCAATGGGGCAGCCGACCTTTTCCAAATGGTATGATTTATAATGATGATATTTTTACCGGTTGGTTGGGTATTGGTTCGCAAATTGATGGTCTTGCCCATATTGGCCACCACCATGAAGGAACAGATAAGTTCTATAATTGCCTTGATGGTGCAGAGATTTCAAAAACAACGGGTATGAGTAAGTTGGGTATTGAAAAAATCCCACCTCTTGTGGCCCGTGGCGTTGTCTTGAATATGGCAGGACTAAAAGGTGTCGAGCATCTAAAGGCTGGTGATGTGTTTACCGTGGAAGATGTAGAAAAAGCAGCCGCCCAGCAAGGCGTTCAAATTGGTGAGGGTGATGTTGTCTTATTCCATACAGGCTGGACAGACCATGTACTTCCTAATGATCCAAAGACATGGGTCAGCGGGGAACCGGGTATAGCTGAGGAAGTCGCAACCTATTTGGCTGAAAAAAATGTTTTGGCGGTAGGCGCAGATACATGGGGTTTGGATCCTATACCGCCACATAAGCCGGGTCGACCATTCCAAGGCCATATCACGTTGATAAAGGATAACGGGATTTATATTCTTGAGGTCATGAATACTGGTGCATTGGTGAAAGACGGTGTGAGTGAATTTTTGTTTGTGCTAGGCCCTTCACGATTGCGAGGTGCTGTCAAGCAATCATTGACCCTATTGCTATGTATTGAGATGACATAGGTAAAGCAATTTGGTGTAAACCAATTTGGCCCAAAAGGGGTGGCAATATATTTGCCATCCCATGTTTTGAAATTGCATAAGTTAGACTTTAGCGTTCAGAATGCGGATCAGACCCTCTAAGTGGCTTCAGCATATCCTCAACTAAGTCCTGTACACGCAATCCATCTACGAAGTCTGCCAATCGTTTTTCTTGATTCCAATATTGATGCTGCAATCCATTTAACTGGCCATGGTACGCAGCCTTTGGTGTTGCTTCCTCAGCTTGAAGCATTGGCTCAAGACCTTGGTCTGTTTCTTTGTACAATTGGTACCATTGATCGAACAACAAACATGCTTTGGTCCCCAAAATGCGCATTTGTACAATATCTGTGCGGCAGCCTCCTGCACGACCAAAAAATGACACAGGCCCTGACGCTGTTTCCCATTGTGCTTGAACCAGATATTCACATCCAGGATCATCATAAGCATGAAGCAGTGGGGGATGCTCCAACCTAGGGGTACCAAGAAGCAGATGCGTGAGATAGGCAAAGTGCGATCCAACCTCACGAACAAAACCACCTTGGTCCCGTTGGCTCAACCAACCTGCGTTTTCCTGCCACCCTCTGGGCCATTTAGAAAAGGCAATATTAATATCCGCACCTATAACTGTCCCTAAAACGCCATCATGAATAACTTCTCTGGCCCGATGCATAGCTGGTGCGCCTGAATACACAAAGTTCATTCCATGTGGTTTGGATCCCATTTTTGAAATCAAGTCTTGGGACGTTTGCTGGTTAACGCCAAGAGGCTTTTCACAAAAGACAAAAAGATTTTGCTCAGCAGCACGTAACGCGTACTCAGCATGGGCAAGCGGGGGTGTCCCGATATATAAAAGGTCAATGTCCGCCTTGTTAAATAGAGGTTCAGAGCTGTCACAGGTTGTTATATCAGGAAACAGCGATACAAATTTTTGCCGCGCCTCGGTTGCATGGTCATAGGCTTTTATAACCGTAAAGCCATCATGTTCTGACATATTCTGAGCCATTCGCTGACCAATAACACCACAACCGATGATACCGACCCTGATTGAACCATGTGTGTTAGGCATACATTATAGCCTTTCATAAAGTTATTGGTTGTTTTGGAACAAAAATTCTTGGATTAAATGCAGTTGTTGCTCCATCATTGGACGGCCTGCATGCGTCTGAAGTTGTTTTTTTTGGGCCTGGGTCAGGTAAGCGGTTTGCTCAGGCACCATAATAACTTCAGCCACAACAGCATGGGGGGCAACGTTGTCTAGGGCGTCAGGAAGTGGATCTTTGTCCTGCATCCCCAAATTGGTACCATTGACAACGATATCTGCAATGATGCTGTTGTCATGTCCAATGACGATGGAGGCATCGGGGACATGTTCATGTAGTCGTCGGGCTAGATCTTCAGCGGTTTTTTGGGTGCGGTTGATGATTTGTAACAACCCACAGTCCTTTTGAAGGAGTGATAAGGCAATCGCACTTGCGGCACCACCAGCACCAATCAGTCGGATAGACTTTTGGGCAATGGTGTAACCTGCTTTGGTAAGGCCTAAGGTGAAACCTTCACCATCAAAATTTTCCGCTGAAAATGTACCATCCATGTTCCTCCGTGCAACATTTGCAGCTCCAGCGATCGCAACGGATTGTGATGTCTCATCGCATAAACCAGCCAAGGCTTGTTTATGGGGGATTGTTGCAATCAGGCCCTTAAGGTTTTTAACATGTCGCAACCCTTGAAACAGAGCGGGTAAACCATCTTTGTCGACATGGATTGGTACCACCACGGCTGCCTTATTGTTTTGCGCCCACAACCTGTTCAAAGCTTGTGGTGTGCGCACATGGCTTATGGGGTCAGCAATCAAGCCGACCCATTGTGTGTTACCGTCAATTGATCGTCGTGCTTACGTTCTCCATCATGACATTAAGAGATGGAAAATCCATCATAGCCAGACGCCTGGATGGTTTTACAATGTTCTACATAAGCCGGAAAACCACCAATATAGGGCATAAAGACACGTGGTTTGCCAGGTATATTGGCACCTACATACCAAGACGAACAAGTTGACCTAAGATTGCTGTCCGCCACTTCTCTGTTATGTGCCACCCAATTTTCTTCGGCTGAAACCTCTGGTTCAATACGCGCCATCCCCCGGTCTCTTAAATCGACCAAACATTGTGTGATCCAATCTACATGATGTTCAATCGCCATGATCATATTGGTAAGAACAGATGGGCTTCCTGGCCCTGTCACCATGAACATGTTCGGAAAGCCAGCTACAGATATGCCCAGATAACTTTTGGGGCCTTCCGACCATTTTTCTTGGATGGTTGTTCCTTCTGGCCCTTCAATATGAATTTTTTTGATCGCACCGGTCATTGCATCAAATCCTGTGGCGAGCACCAAACTGTCGAGTTGGTATTCTTTACCACCGGCCTTGACCCCATGGGTTGTGATTTCGTCAATGCCAGATTGTGCGATATCAACCAGATGGACATGGGGTTTGTTGTAGGTTTGAAAATAACCTGTATCAACGCAAAGACGCTTACAGCCAATCACCGTGTTCGGGGTGAGTAGCTTTGCAGTTTCAGGATCATCCACAATATCCGCGATTTTTTCCTGAACGAATTCACGTGCAGCAGCATTGGACTCATCATCTAAGAGAAGATCCTTGAAGCTCATCATGAAGGTAAGCCCTCCATAATCCCAGCGTTCCTGGAATTTTTTACGTCGTTCCTCTGGAGACATGGCTTTGGCGGATTCATCTTGTGCAAATGGTATGTAAATACCACTAAATCCAGAGCGTGCGCTGTCCCTAAGCGTTTTGTAATTGCTTTTAACTTCCGCCTCGACTGCTTTGTCCATGGGCTTGTTTTGTGCTGGCACTGCATAATTTGGGGTCCGTTGGAACACATATAGTTGTTCAGCCTCTTCCGCGATCAGCGGAATGGATTGAATGGCCGATGACCCTGTACCAATGACACCCACTTTTTTTCCGTGGAAGTCTACCTTTTCTTTTGGCCATCGCCCCGTGTGATAAACTGGCCCATGGAAATTCTCTAAGCCCTTAATCTTGGGGTCATTGGGAACAGATAGACAACCTGTAGCAAGAACCAGATATGTTGTTTTTTCAGTGGTACCTTGATCGGTTTCTATTTCCCAGCATGATTCTTGTTCAGAAAAACGTGCTTTGGTCACCCTCGTATTGAAAGATATGTCTTTTCTAAGGTCAAAACGCTCAGCAACGTGACTTGCATAACTCAAGATTTCTGGCTGTGCTGCATACCGCTCAGACCATGACCATTCTCTTTGTAAGTCTTCATCAAAACTGAAGCCATACTGGAGGCTTTCTACATCACAGCGTGCACCAGGGTAGCGATTCCAATACCATGTGCCCCCTACATCATCACCTGCTTCGATCACACGCACACAAAATCCTTGTTCGCGCAACCTTTTGAGCAAATACATTCCCGAAAACCCAGCGCCAACAATGATTACATCGTTTTCAATAGCCATCATAATTACCTTTCGTTAGCTTGTGAGGTAGCCGCCATCGACTTGGTGGGTAGATCCAGTGACAAAGCTAGCTTTATCAGAAAACAACCAATAAATAAGTTCCGCCACTTCTTCTGGTCGCCCCCATCGGCCAAGTTTGGTTCGTTTTAAAACGGCAGCATTAAGTTCCTCGCTGGCCCGGATATGGTTGGTAAACCTTGTTTCAATATATCCAGGCGCTACGGCATTTACCCTAATGCCTAATGGTGCAAACTGCTCAGCCATCGCGGCTGTTAGGTTCATGACACCTGCTTTTGAGGCGCTATAACCTGGTACGCGTCCTGCCGCGGTGAATGCCAAGACAGACGCAATATTTACGATCGATCCCTCGGCTCGACCCAAAGCGTCACGGCAAGCAAGCATCATTCTCATGGTACCTGTGAGATTGATATCAATGATATTTTGGAAAACATTAATATCATCTTCGATATGATCAACTGCACCTGCTGCATTTAAAAGAGCATGTAAATGGGAAAACTGTTTGGCAAGGTTGGTGACAGCTTCTTGGTCACGAACGTCAAGAACAAAGCCTTTGTGGGAAGACGCGTCGAGTTCTTCTTGCGTTAAACCTGTCACATAAACATCCCAACCCTTTTGTGCCAAAAAGGTCAGCGGCCGCTGCGCCAATTCCTGATGTTCCACCGGTAATCAATGCATTTTTCTGGGTCATCCGTTAACAATTCCTCCATCGATACTCAGCAACTGTCCTGTAATATATTGTGAAGCTGGCGAGCAGAAAAATCCTATTGCGTCTGCAACTTCTTCAGCTTCACCAAATCGGCCCATAGGGACCTGTTGGAGATAGGCATCTCCTCGTTTGGCAATCAAATGTTTGGGCATATCAGTTTTGATGACGCCTGGTGTGAGCGCATTCACCCGAATTTGTCGATGTGCCAGCCGACGCGATAGTGATCGGGTTAGGCCAACAAGCGCTCCTTTTGCCATGGAATAAGGAACATGGTCAGGTGAACCACGCATGAATGCCAAGGATGATATGAAAAGTATGGTTCCCCCATCCTCCATATGCTCAATGGCTTTGACACAGAGATCAAACGCATTTGTTGCGTTGGCGGCCATGGTGCGGTCATAATTATCACGGGCACCGTCGTCCAATTCTGTTGGTTGGAAAATGCCAGCCAAATGTACAAGGCCATAAATGGGCTTTGATGCCAAGCTAACCAATTGTGCCGCCTCTTCCGGGGTATTTACAGCTCCTACATGCTGTGCACAAATTTGCTCAGGGTTGATGTTTTTGACGGCGGATTCGAGTCGCTGTGCATCAATATCATTAACGATGAGCGTTGCTCCGCCTTGTGCGAGCATCTGAAGGGTTGGTATCCCAATACCTCCTGCAGCACCTGTCACAATAAAGCATTTGTCCTCAAAAGGACGGGCATTCAGAAAGCGGCTCATGGTCTAGGTCCCCATGGTGCATTTAGCAAAAGTTGATTGGTCTGCGTCATAAGCAGAGGTCTTAATTGCGCAGCGAAAGCCATAAAATCATCATCAGCAAACAAACGTGCCCAATGTGCACGCCGGTCAGCGTCATCATCGAAGCGCCATAGATGGACAATTTGATGAAGCCCGCCTGTGTCTGATGAAAAGTAACCCACCAACTTTTTGTCAAAATCACCCTTTTGTAAGGCAGGCCAGCCTAGCTGTTGGTACAACTCAAGTGCCACCGCCATTTTCCCTACCACAACCTGGTATGTACGTAATTCATAAACAGACATGTCTGCCCTCCCAGTATTTTTATTTGCGTGAGAATGGAACAGAAATGGCATTGCTGCAATGGTTGATTTTGCGACCAAAAGCACCCCATCATCATAGATGGATGAGAAGTTGGGATCTATGGAAGGTTTTGGATGTCATTCCTATGACGCCCAGTCATGACGTAACAGACGAGGGATAAGATGCATATAGAAGAGACTGCACCTGAGACAACATTGGTAATTGGTGCAAGCGGTATTATTGGTGGTGGGTACCTTCGACATACCCTCAAGCGGGTTGCCCAGCAAATCCCAGAGCAAACGGTAGATGGACCCATATTAATTGGTTTATCAAGGCAACCCCCTGCGCTTCCACATACGCAATACATACCTATGGCTCATGACCTGATGAATGATGATGAAGAACATGAAATTGATCAGCATCCAAACCTTAAAGATGTCACCAGGGCCGTTTATGCTGGGTTTATCGATGGGGATCCTCGAACAGGGCAACGAGAAAACAATAGAATGTTGTTTGCCAAGGCACTTGGTTTCCTTCGAGCTCATTGTCCCTCTCTCAAACATGTTACGCTCATGGAGGGAATGAAGGCTTACGGAACACATCTTGGGCCACATAAAACCCCCTCGCGTGAAACAGATCCACGGTTGCCTGAGGGGCATTATTATTACGACCAAGAAGACTTACTTCGACAATACGCAGCTCAGATGGGGTGGATGTATACAGTGTTGCGTCCCCATATCGTTTTAGGACCAGCAAGGCGATCGCCACAAAATATTATCTCGGTATTAGCGACGCATGCGCGGATGTGCAAAGCGTCTGGCGAGCGCTTCTTCTTTCCAGGTAATGAACAGAGTTTCACATCCATAACCCAGGCTACAGATATTGATCTGTTATGCCAGGCTATTGATTGGGCATATTTGTCTGAGGAGGCCCGGGGAGGCGTTTTTAACATCACCAATGGGGATGTGTTTCGTTGGTGTAATTTATGGCCTAAAATTGCAGATTTTTTTGAATTAGAAGCTGAAGGGCCACGTAATATCAAGCTTTCTTCATATTGGGATCAAGGCAAAGCGATTGGCATGAACATGAGGGGTGCTCACGCCCATAGCCACGCAATTTCTGAAGAAGGGCAAACATTTGTTTCTTGGCCATTCGCTGATTATGTATTTTCAATAACATGGGATGTTATGGCTCATTTAGGTGCCTGCAGGAAGGCTGGTTTTCATGGCTATTGTGATACCGAAGAGGTTATCTTAGCGCGTTTGGAAGATTTTAATTTTTAAAGTGGAAGATTTACGATTTCATCAAAACAACAGGAGTTTTTTGGCAATGATCCCCTACGAATGGCAGCATGCCCACCACTCAAAAACAGTCATTGTTGCTAACCATTTTCAGAACGAAAACTGTCATCGAGATGGTAAAATTAAGGTAGGCATAGCCCAAGACGCCTCATGGCGTGAGGAGCGGTTGGAAAATGCCAAACGCTTATTTGCAGCGGCTCGTGCCATAGGAGTTCCTATCGTTCATGTCCGCTTGGCGGTGCGCTCAGACTTTAAAGGATTGGCGGATAACACACCCATATTTCGGCAATGGGTTGAACTTGGTGCGTGGCAGGAAGGAAGTTGGGGGGTTGAGTTTATAGAAGGCTTAGAGCCCCTCGTTGACGAAGTTGTGGTCACCCACACACGAAATTCTGCATTTCATGGGTGTGACCTGCCGGATGTGTTGATCGGCTTGGGTGCAGAAACCCTCGTATTTTGTGGTGTGTCTACAGCTTACACTGTTGAAAGTTCTGTGCGACATGCAACGGATGTGGGTTATGATGTTATGGTTGCCTCAGACGCCTGTTCAACTGCGACACAAGATCAACATTACGCTGCGCTACGTGCGATGTCCTTATTGGCTGATATTCAAGAAGTTGATGACATCATAGCCCTTTGGGATACACAAAAGACAGGCTAGGGCGAACATCTAAGTTGGTCGTGTTTTGTTTGTTGACAATTGATCACAAAGGGTTCCAGCATTTGCCATGATCATTGATCAAAGCGTGTTATGTCATTCAACATCATATTTAGAAACAAAATTTATCCAGTTAGACATGTAAAAAGGGGAGGCGGAAAATGAAAGCTTATCAAATTACCAGTTGGGGAGGTCCGCTAGAGGAAAACGAAGTGGCGATGCCAGAACCAAAAGGACATGAGGTTCTTGTGAAAATCACGGCCTGTGGCATTTGCCACTCTGATATTCATATTTGGGATGGTTATTTTGACCTTGGTGGCGGCAACAAAATTGATCTACCCAATCAACGTGGCTTGAAACTGCCCTTTACACTTGGACATGAACCTGTGGGAGAGGTCGTGGCCATTGGTGACCAGGTGCAACAGGCAAATATTGGTCAACATGCGGTGGTATACCCATGGATAGGCTGTGGCTCTTGTCATCATTGTACAGATGGAGAGGAATTGCTTTGCGCGGCGCCTCGAACTGTGGGCACAAGAATTCCCGGAGGATATGCGGAATATTTATTGGTACCTCATGAAAAGTACCTCGTCTCCCATGATGGTGTGCCTAAAGAGGTGGCCGCAACAGCTGCATGCTCAGGTATCACGGCATATTCAGCATTAAAGAAGCTACGTGAATACGGATCTGATGCAACAATTTTGCTCATTGGTGCAGGGGGTGTGGGTTTGTCAGGTGTTGGGATGGCAAAGGCCGTCACAGGCGCGCATATCGTTGTCGCAGACATGGATCCTGCAAAGCGAGCCATTGCACTTGAGCATGGCGCTGACGAGGTCATCGATAATACCGATCCAGATGCCGTCACAGCGCTTATTGAAAAGACCCAAGGTGGGGTGCAAGGCGTTGTCGACTTTGTGGGTGCGCCCGCTACAACAAAATTCGGTTTCTCTGTCCTCGCAAAGGGTGGAAAACATGTTGTTGTTGGTTTGTATGGTGGATCTGTTGAACTCTCCACACCTCTATTCCCTTTGAAAGTAAATACGATCCAAGGGTCTTATGTTGGTACAAAGCAGGATTTGGTGGAGCTACTAGATTTGATACGCCAAGGAAAGGTAAAAACGGTTCCCGTGGAGCCAAGACATTTGTCAGAGGCCCCACAGGCGATTCAAGACCTTCGTGATGGAAAAGCCAAAGGTCGTTATGTTCTTGTCACTGAGTAGTCAGGTCAACGACCACCTGAAATAGGAATGATGGACCCAGTAACATAAGATGAGCTGGGTCCAGATAACCAAACAACGACGTCTGCTACTTCTTCAGGACCTCCAATGCGCCCCATGGGTACACCCGGTAGAAGTCTTTCCAAGCGCTTTCCATCACCGACATTGTGAATATCTGTGTCGATCAATCCTGGGCCAACAGCGTTGACGCGAATGCCTTCTGGCGCAACCTCTTTTGCAAGGCCAATGGTTAACGTATCCATCGCGCCTTTTGAGGCGGCATAATGGATAAACTCACCGCCAGAACCCAATTGAGCCGCCCGAGAAGACATGATGACGATGGTGCCCCCAGAACCTCCAGAGCTCTTTGCCATATGTTTTACAGCGGCTTGTGCTGTTAAAAAGGCGCCAACAACATTGATCTGTACAACATCCTGCAAGTCTTCAACTGATAGATCTTTTAGCAAACTTACTGGTCCGGTAATCCCGGCATTTGCAAACACTGCGGTGATGGGGCCAAGTTGCTCTGCGGTTTGTGTGAACATCATCTCAATATCTAAAGGATTGCGGACGTCACCAGGGATTGCAATGGCCTGCCCACCCATGGCTTCAATATCTTTTACAACCTCAAGTGCGGTATCTCTTGAGCGCGCATAATTCACGCCAACCGCATACCCTGCCGCCGCGGCGCGCCTTGCTGTCGCCGCGCCGATACCTCTACTGGCGCCTGTGATAAGCATAACTTGTTTTTCCATATGGTTTCTCCCTTGCTGGTTTGATAGAAAATCACGCATGTTAAAGTTACAACTTACAGGTGAGGGAAAAATGAACAAGTATGATCTTGATGGGCGACATGCTGTCGTGACAGGTGGGGCACAAGGAATTGGATTGGCGATCACAGAGCGACTGGTACAAAGTGGGGCGACCGTATCCATATGGGATGTTGACCAAGATCGTGCGGCGCAGGTGGCTTTTCTCCATGGTGGTCAGGTTCAGGCACGACAAGTTGATGTAACCAGTTATGAATCTGTTTCTCGCGCTGCCCAAGCGGAGGATGCGATTGACATACTTGTTAATAACGCCGGTATTGCTGGCCCCAATATGCCCCTAGCTGATTATCCACTTGAGGACTGGAAACAGGTTATGGATATCAACATGAACGGCGTTTTCATTGTCTCAAGGCGGTAACGCCGCGGATGATTGAAGCGGGTTACGGACGTATTATCAATATTGCTTCAATTGCAGGCAAGGGGTAAGCAACGCTTCTGCTTATTCAGCTTCTAAAGCGGCAGTGATTGCGATGACAAAGTCGCTCGGAAAAGAGGTGTGAGTTATGATAGCAA
>JAYPQH010000017.1:0-161234 GCA_038131935.1 Alphaproteobacteria bacterium
CATCTTGTTTGACGTTCCATGCAGACTTACGCGCGATTAAATTATCAATTCGTTCCGATAACGCCTTCAATTGGCGATCAGATAAAGTGTCATGTTTTGCGATACCCAACGCAGAATTTACGACCGCGTCTAGGATACGCTCGCAAAAATCAAGTGCAGTCCTCTTTGGCGAGGTATTAGTTGTAGCAGAACTGGCCGGTTAAGTAATGACGATTTCCGCTACTGCGGGAGCACGACGCGAGCGCGCGCACAGGCGTGCCAAAAAACTCTTCTATCGTCAACAAAGGGTACATAAAGGAACACAATGCTGGACGACTTAAACTAATCCTTTGTTTTAAAGGAAAAATCACCCAACACGTGGTACCCGCGGCCAGAACACATGTAAATCTCACTGCATTGTTTTTATTGTGTTTTATAGATTATTGACTAGATCCGTGAGTGCCTTTAGAGCCGATTTTGAGTTCCTTATCGATGCACAAATTCAAGAACTGCGCCTGTGCAAAGCGGTCCTCAAACAGCTTTGAAGACCACTTCTTTAGATATAGTCATAGACAATATTCAACTGATCCAGTGACGTTACATCCATACCCGCGAGATCTATTGTGAGGTTATTCCAAACAAGATTTCCATTGCTGATGTTGCTTTGATCGAGCTCGCTTTGCCCTGACGCTAAGTAGAACTTTAGCTTATCGTCCGAACTATAGTCACTAATGGTATCAGTCTGAGCATTTGTGCTCGACACAAATTCAAATACATCAGCGCCTGTCCCACCGATCAATGTGTCGTTTCCTTCACCACCAAACAAGACATCATTCCCTGCACCACCATTCAAGGTATCATCACCTTCTGCGGCCCAAAGTATGTCGTCTCCGGCCTCCCCTTCCAAAGTAAGAGCAATTCCACCCATATCGAAAGTTTTGGCGAAGTCAGGTCAACTATATCGTCACCAGCACCAGCCTTAATTGTTTCAAGATTCAGTGCACGAGCTACTGTGGTTCGACCAAGACCGTCATCTACTGCTGTTAAACTGGAGTGCAGCCCTGAATAACTGTCATGCAAGAAAAACGCATCCCCTGTTGAGCTATCAGACAGGATGAGTGTGTCAGCATCGTCTCCTGCATCTAGCACAGTTGAATACTTGGTCTTTCCATCAAGTGCTTGCCGATCGTTCGTTTCAACATTCCAAGCTCGATAGGAAGAGCTCCATGTATCTGAACTTTGCAGCGTGATGGTATCATTACCAGCTTCCGCCTGAACCAAGTCTGCACCCTCACCGGCTGAAATATGATCCACTTGATCTGTGCCTAAGAGTAAATCTGAAGCAGGAGTCTGGCTATCATTCAGGAGCGGCAGATTGGTATTAACGCTCGGTAATGCTGTTGAAGCGATTAGATCAGCTACTTTAAATCGATGTATTTCAACTATGTTCTCAAAACTTACAGTTGCTGTAATCGATGAGAGATCATCTATCAGACTAACATCGACAGCACCCGTTTCTAGATTAACCAGCCCCTCTTGCGAACTTACCCACGAAATAGAGCCCCCATTCCAATTATCTGGAAGCTTAATATAGTTGGCTTTGGTAACAAAATCGTTGTATCCTATAAGTGCATTAGCAAGCGCGTTTGGATTAACCATTGTTGCAATTATTTTATTGTCAGCGTAGCTGATGTCGCTTCCACGCGTATCGACTAAGTCAACACGAACGAGCTCACCCTTGACGGGCAGGTTCATGCCAAACATTCTGTCACCATGAACTGCCCCGTTGGGCACTGCGAGATGTTCAGTGGACAACCCAGCATCAGTCATGTAAGTGACACGAGCGACGAATTCAGTGTTGGAATGAATATCGCCTGAGTTTCGAACTACGTCGAAGTAGTCAGCTGGCAGGTCGCCAATGCTTTTACGAACTCTCATCGTAATATCTGGTGACGGGATCGCACCAGCACCTAAAGCGCTACCGTTGATGTCGATGAGATCTGCAGTGACATAATAGACATCTTGGTTAAATTTATGTGGTAGACGTGCTTCGTCAAAGCCAAACGGATTTTGCGAATTTATAACTACCCACTCTTTTGTCAGGTTAAGAGTGTGAACGCTTTGATCATCTAGCGTAACTTTTATCAAGAACGCATTGGGCGTTTCGTTGTCAATCTTGATCTTGTTTCCGGGTTTATCCGGCCGCTCTTTGATGGAAATAACGGTGTTGTAACCACGATCTGCGCTACGCTCATCTGTGTATATTAATTCGGCTAGAACAATCTCCCTTGCATCGCCAGCTACACCTGTAATTTCACCGGTATTAAAAGCTCGCTCAGGCAGATCCCATATAGAGAAGTAACCATCACCAGCGTATCCGCCGTCTTCACTATCGACACCATCAATCTCGTTCGGGGACCATTTAACCAGCCTATCGGCGTTTGGCATCAACCGCTCAGACAATTCCCAGTCTGAGAATAAGGCAAACTGATAGTCAGAGGCCTTGCTCTGACTTCCTGCCATTGGCGAAGTCACCATAGAAACGTTTCCAGATCCATCAATGCGATAGTTAGGAAGGTAAACGCCATTGTCCTGATCAAACGCCCAGTCGGATCCTATCATACCGTTGTTGACGTAACTCACGACCGTTCCGTCATCTAGAGTATCAGTAATTTCAAATGAAATGTCCGGATTTACACCCGAGTTATATGGAAAACTGGCGTCAAAAGCGACGTGACCAATTCCGCCCCCATGACCAAAGAATTCGTGTTGAGTAGTAATCGTACCTACATCACCGCCGCCTTTGTAACCACCACCAACGCCACCACCTTCGCCGGCATCTATACTGGTATTGGAATACCAACCGTTGTGGGTCCAACCACCAGCAAGGAAGTTTGCACCAACCATCTTAGCCGAGTTGGCGTAGGCCCAATTAATAGTTCCACCGAATCCACCACCTCCCCAAAAGGTGTCAGCTCCTGGCAAGTTGTCCTTATCACCCGTCATAAGCATAGGTGTAGACATAGACCCATTTGCATTAATGGCTTTTTCAACAATGTCTATTGGCCATGTAAGGAAGCGAATACCTGCAAAAGGTGACTTGGCCAAAAGCTCTTCGCCTAAGCTTGTTAAACCGCCTTCTATGCGACCGATATCTTTATCCACTCCTAATGAGGCGTGATAAAGCGACATCGTGACAACAGCACCCGCTCCTACGTCAGGAGAAATTAGTCCGCTCTCATCCTCAATCAAATCATAGCCCAGCGACTCTAAGGAGTATGGGGAACCATTTATCAGCAACTCAAATGTTACCCCAGGCGCCACCCACGCTCCGGGAACGCTGACTACATAGCTGTCATCAAGCGTATGCCCACGATCCAAATCGGCAAGATTGGTATCTGAAGGAAGATCAACACTTTTTGGCAGTAGATCAGGTCCGCTGAGCACACGCTGCCCTAA
This sequence comes from Alphaproteobacteria bacterium, assembly GCA_038131935.1. Taxonomy (GTDB): domain Bacteria; phylum Pseudomonadota; class Alphaproteobacteria; order UBA8317; family UBA8317; genus UBA8317. Next base: position 3,439 of record JAYPQH010000017.1, read on the forward strand.
CTTATTCCCCTGTGCATCGTATACAGCAACCTCGAATTCCGGTGCCGGCTGCCCCGAAGCACTCGTCGCATTCACTTTAAACTGCACCCAGCGATCTGCAACCAACTTCAAGTAGGGATCATCTGGACGTTGCACGTAAGTTTGAGCAAAAAAGACATCTTCCAATACAAAATCGTCAGAGATCGGCGTTGAATAATCTGCCGCGATAGCGACATATTCAGGATCGTCAAAGCGGATTTCAGTGATGCTGACTGGGCTATCCGTGTATTCCGTATATGGAATAATTTTAATTGCTGCGGGTGTACTAGTATTCACTCCGTCGCTTACAGTGACATGGAACTGATCATACCCTTTAAACTCTTCGCCGTTCGGAACATAAGTGTATGCACCGGTCACCGAGTCCAGTGTTAACGTGCCGAAAATCGGTGCGTCCACTAATTCAAATGTTAAGTTACGGCCTTCAGGGTCTGTTGCGTCGATCTTGCCTTGAATGGCACCAAGCGTTGTTGCGCCACTACTGTCGCCATTCTCAACGATAGCGGAAACAAGCGGCTCGTAGTTGGGTAGATCTGTTAGCGTAAAGTCAACAATATCGCGACCGAGCATATCCTTCACTGTGACGAGCAAATTTTCACCTGACTCGTCGGTAGTCTGATTGAATGTTAAATCTTTAAAACGTGAATCGCCATTTGCTATGTAAAGACGCCCAAAATGACCCAAAGGAACATCAACGAAGTTATATTCGACGCCATCGGGGTCGATCATTTTAAGATTGATACGATAAACTTTGTTCTGATCGGATTTGGGAACAGCAAACGTCGCTGAAGAAGCCGTCGCATCAGCTGAATTTTCAGCGTAAACGCCATTGTTAATTTCTATTAAGGATCCGACGACTTCAGGAGTGCGGCCTGCTTCTTTTGCAATCACAAAATCATAAAAAACTAACTCAGAGCCTGAGTCGCTCTGCACAAGTTGAATCGTATTAGAGGCTGAATCATATTGAACGTTAACAGATCGCCCTGATGGCAATCGAGAGTTAATTTCTGTTTCAATCGAACTTGCTAGCTCTGCGAGATTATTGCTCAGATTTAATTCAATATATTCCAGTGCCGCCACGTCTTGACCGTCGGCGTCTTTGATGCGTAGGAACAACGCTGCTGCTTGCTCAGCATCGGACTCGTAAAGACTTAGCTGACTACCTGGGATGTGGTTGAATTCTTCGAGAAGGTTTAACGTTTGATTATCAATAAGCGGGGTTTGGTTACCGCAGAGACTCTCAAGCGTTAGATCGTCAAATATCAGATCAGGTGATACTTCAAGAGTCGAGGAGGCGTTCGAACTAAGAAGCTCACTAACTACCGCTATGGCATCGAGTGCAGTTCCGTCAGAGGGTAAGGCTTGGCCCGACAAAACTGAGCTGGGTATTACTTCAAAAACGTCAGAACCAGGTACTTTCCATGAAACATTGAAATAATTGAAGTCTTTACCCCACTCATCGTTACTACCGCCATCCTCATATAAAATCCAAAAGCGATAGCTTGCCGTTCTCTTCCAAATTAATGGAAATATTCTTACCATCAAACTTAGTTTTGTAACGATCGACGTAATGGCGCTGAATACCTCCGTTGACTTCGATGTAGAGGGCTAAACGGTCATCTGCTAAAACATTTAGCACGTATTGACCGCTTACTTCAGGCGTCAGAACTCCGGCCAATGCAATAATTGACTCATTAGATGCAACCGAAGCAGCGTCTAGCGTCGTGTCGATTAAATTGGTGGTTAGCTTTTCTTGTGAAACCTTGCCTTTTGTCGGCAGGGTAGGTACTTCATCATAAGCTAACGTATCAGTTGTGAAGAAAACTGGAGTCGAAGCTTTTAGAAACTCAATATCAATGAGTTTATTAAAGTCGCTAACGCCCTCAATTACAAAGCCAGAAACCGCGTTCGAAAGAGGGCCATGTGTAGATACATAATACTCAACCTGCTCAGTCGTCCCATCAGGCAGATGTCGTGTCGCAGTCATAACAGCCTTGCCTGTCGAGACTACCACCCCTTCATGACTAATCACTGTCGTTTCTGAACTACTCCAATCGAGATCACCCAAAGCATCTTGGTTTGGTAGACTCAAACGACCAGAAACAGTAATCGGTGCTAATGAAGACAGTCCTATATCGGAATCAAGAGCCAGCAATTCGCCAGCCACATCTTGATGTAATAAGCGATTCAGCAGGTCTTCATCAAACAAATCTGTTCTAGTAGGTGTATACACCTGATTGAGAGGGCCTCCACTGGTACGAGCGGTTTCTAACCCTAATGAACTTATAAAATCTTGCATAGGCTGCTGAATGGTCGTTGTTCCAAGATTAAGGATCACGCCGCCCTCTGTACGAGCCATCCATTCACGAATCGTGTTTATCTCTTCAATTGTTACGTTACCCTCCAGGATCACAAGGTCAACAGGCTCAGACCAGGTGCTATCTACATCCAACGCATCGGAAAGAATATCACCGGCATTAAGGGCGCCACTCACCGATGAGGGCTTACTGTAATTGAAAGAGGTAATCTTGAGCGAATGTGCGTCATCAGCAGAGTAGTTATAGCTACGGGCGTCTTTGTAGGTAAAGTCGCTAGTCACCATCGGGTCACCCAGGTTCAGAACATAGAGGGTAGTATCGCTATCCGTTCCTCTATTGACCCCACTCGCCCAGTTCATTGAGTTGAAAACAACACGTCCCCAATCGCCATTCCCCGGATCTTGGTACAAACCCTCTTGCATTAAATTCTGGATCGCAAATAGAGCAACACGTCCGCCTGTTTGCTGTTGAGAGAACGCAAGTAAAGCCGCCTTTATCGGTATTAAAGAGAGTGCTCGTTAACGACCAGTCATCAGCCTGTGTGTAGGATTTCGTCGATAAATAGTCATAGTTCCCGCCTCTCAAAGTGCCGTCAGAGTTGCGATCGATCATCACCAACCCTTCATTTAGGTTGACCTCAGACACACCTTCAAACAGTTTTGTCTTCACCAAAGAGACAGAATTATCCATTGTCAGCACATGCTGTTGCTGTCCAACGTTAAGCGTTACAGACTGCGTTTCCTCATATTCACCATCACTTACATTCACGGAAAAGACATATTCACTTTTTTCGGAAGCTACAGCGGTTTGTTTAAGCCGGACTTCACCCGACAAAGGATCAATACTCAACAATGAAGCATCCGTTCCGCTAACAGAGTAGGACAAGCTGTCACCGTCAAGGTCTTGAGCAATAGCCTTAAAGACCACAGTGGTGAGCGGGGCATTCTCCTCGACGAAACCCGACGCATTAGGACTCAGAAAATCGGGAGCATTATCGTTTACATTCAGCACATTCAGCGTAACCTTCTGAGCGGCGTCAGTATTCACACCATCCGATGCTATAACGGTGAAACTATATGATGATTTAGACTCGTAATCCGCAGGTGTTTTGAGAGAGACTTCCCCAGTAATTGAGTCAATTTCGAACAGGCCCGCATCCTTTCCACCTAAAGAATAGTCCAGAACGCTTCCGTCGCCATCAGATGCCTGCGCTGTGACCAATATTGTTCGTAGACGAATTTTCAACCACAGTTACTGTAACCGATGGTGCTGAAAACACTGGCATAGTTTCATCAATATCATTGACCACGACAATGACATCTTGACTCGCTACCGATGCTCCACCATCAGATACATTGACAGTAAAATAATAGCTACTCTTAACCTCGAAGTCAGGAACAGACGTTAATCTTACCTCGCCAGTTTCTGCGTCAATGACACCCGCATCCTTATCGGTACCACTTAAGGTATAAGTGAGTAAATCCCCATCCTTATCAGATGCTGATGCATCAAAGACTACATCAGATGACAACGAGTTCTCATCAATTTTGACGGTCTGTGTCGCAACATCAAAGGTTGGAGCATTATCGTTAAGGTTGTTTACACTCACGGAAAGAATTTGGCTATCGCGTGGGTTTATACCGTCGGTCAAAGATAGGGTGAGGCTATAACTCTGCTTAGCCTCAAAGTCTGCGGGCTGAAGAAGACGAACTGCTCCGCGTTCACTAACAGTGAATAGTGACGCATCCGGTCCTGATAACGAATAACTAATAGTTGCATCCGAAGTAGAGTTATCGCTAAGTTCTGCTGTGTAGATAACCGGTAGTCCTGCATCGTTTTCGTCAATACTTAGGCTGACCGTTTCAGATGCGAATTGAGGGGCGTTGGAGACAGGGCTGGCCATATCTATTGCAGACCAAGTAATCGTCAGCTTTGGGCGCAATGTTGGGTCAGTTGCCTCGAAAGAGTGTATTGGCGTACCGTCGGAGTTGGTGCTGGGAATCAATGCCCATCCGTTGTTTTGGGATTCTCCTGCAACCCACGCTTTCAAGCTATCAGTGACGTCAAAGGTTAGTGTGGCGGCGGTCGAGGAATAAGGAGCTGAATCTTCGGCATCAGTAGCTAGCGAGACATTAGAAGGCAGTAGATCAGAACCTTCCCAGGTAATTGAGTCTGACCATTCAGATACGATTGGAACCAAATCAAAAGATGCAAACCCCTCGGTGGTTTCCAGCTGAAGGATTGCTTTAAAAATATCGGACTGATACTTAATTTGCCCCTCCGCATCACCAAAAATATCGGTAAATTTGATGAGTGGAATTGCCTTCTCATTGGGTGCCCATCGTCCATCCACGACAATACGTTGCGAATCCTCCTGTGAGCCAACAACCTCTTTGCCTATGTATGTGTCTTGGCCTGTTGTAAAAGTTGTCTCTTCACCAACCGCAGCCACAACAGTTATAGATGCCAGCCCGCCATCGGAGTTTGCAACGTTAATTGTAATCGCTTCGCTACCGCTAAAATCGGCAGAGGGTGTAAACCGAAACGCTCCGCCGCCAAGTGAAATAAGCTCACCGTTTGAAAAATTAGACGCAGGCGTGAATATTAGTGCGCCATTGCTTTCGAGGTTCCAAACATTGTCTGATAGATCAAAATCAATACTGGTTGAACTGTCTTTCACCAAAACCAGCGTTTCTTCGGGGTCAATAACATCGATCACCGACCAATCAGGCAAGTGTGCTACAGCATCTCTATCTGCGGAAGTAATTTTGTTACCGTTCTTATCTTGGAAATTCCATGCGTCAAAGTGAGGTGACAAATCACGACCGATAATTGTAGATAGCCTCACAAAAAGCTGTGAAACCTCTTGCTGATCGTTCAGCTGATTTGAGCCAAATCCCCAAGCAAGGCTTTCAGGGCTATCGTCATAGTAGGTTCTAAAAAACGTTTTAAACGGCTCGAAGCCAAATTCCTGTATAATTTGATGATAGAAAGTCAGCTTTTGCCAAGGATCCCCAGCCTGATAGGTCAGATTGTTATCGAAAAGCGAGTCCGCTTTTTCAACACGGCGATCAGCTGTCGTATTGTAGTGATATATCCCTAGCTGGTCGTATACATAGAGCGCAAATATATTGACATTAACTTCGGCGTCGCCGCCGATGGTAAATTCAGTATCTTGGTGTAAGTGTGCAAATTCATGAAATGCGCCCCATAAACCTTCAGCTTGAAGAGTATCAAGATCTAAAAAGTTATCCGCATAATCAAGGGGGCCCTTATTTGGATACCCTGCGCTTAAGAAGCCAGCCTGCGTATCCACATCGAACGAGTACGCTTCGGGCCTCAGTCGTTCCTTACCCGAAAGGTCGTCAAGTATATCAATTACCCGACTCCACCAAGTCATAACTTCAGTGGGGTTATCGAGTGTACGCAAGATATCACTTGGTAAATACAGCTCAATATTACCAGCGGCTAAAACACCAAAGGGCGCTGGATTATCGCGAATCTCATTAACCCACTCGTCATTCGTTGTTTCACCCAGAATGAAATGTGGAGCTTCAATTGCACCATCGATTTTGAGCGTAACCGTTTGAGCTTGTGTTCCCAGTGGAACATCAAGATAAATAAGCCCGCCAAACGCACCAGCAACTTTAATGATGGGTTCATCAATATCGTAAATTCGAGATATTGCATAAGGTGCGCGATCCCACTCACTTCGACCAGAGAGATCATCGTTCCAAGTTGAGAGCCTAATTTTTGCACCAATGCCCACCATCTCGCTAGGCACTTCGATATACACTAATTCACCAGGAGCAGCATAAAGTCCGGTTGTGTAGTACGTGCTCGACTGAGCCGTAACAGGGTCACGATATTGCTCGGCGACATCCAAACTAACTTCACGGATAACGCGCGCAGCACCATCTGGGATTGCACCATATAAAATTTCTGCTGTTGGATCAGCAGTCACCAACTCTGGCGCCATGATTTTGCGAGCATCGGCCTCTGCCAAGAGCGTGGCGGTTGCCGAAGAATTACTTGATGGGTTGAATGGATTTTCTGGAGTTGGCTGGATGGTCGGCAAATTTTTGACTATTAAGTCGAAGACCATCACCTCACTAACTTCTCCAGACGTTCCGCTCGCACGAAAAGAAAAGCTATCATTCCCAACATAATTTTGGTCAGGCACGTAATACCAGTGACCTTGAGCGTCATTTTCAAGCGATCCACGGATTGGTCCACTAACAATTTCAATCAGTGCAATCTCGCTACTCGAATCATTGGCAAGCTCATTAAATTGCTGATCTAAGCGAACTTTTTCATTGATATTCGTCGCGCGCAGAGCAGATGCGGGTATGTCCACCGAAAGATCGTAGACAAATTCAGAGGTATAATCCGCGGCGCGGATGTTATCGCTGTTGGATACAGACAACGTGTAAGCGACAGTGCCAGCATTTAGTTCTATTAAGTCTGTTGCTTCGATAACGATTTGAGCCTGATTTGCCGACACCTCACTGGTATATGTCTTACCATTCAGCACTAACGTAACTAGCTGCCCATCTTCAACATAGGAAGTTGTTACATTTAGAGTAGCATCGACCTTGACCTCGCTACTGGTGAGCTCGGCGCCGAAATCAAAAGACCCCATAATCTTCGGTGTTGTATCTACAGACATTTCACTAAGGGCGCGTCCTACGAGCTTGATACCTTGGGCACTAGTATCATATTGATAACTTGAACCTGTCAGGTAACGGTATCCGGCACCCGAATTACTCGACATGTAAAGTCGAAATTCAATCGTATCGTCAACGCGCGGCAGTGAATCAAGATTGAATTCAATCAACGTGGCCGCGTTTCCATCCAACACCTGTCGAGCGTCAATGCTAGAGGCAAAACCATCGAGACTCGACCGGAGCGTCACAAAAGTGTCGCCTGATGCAAAAGAGTAAAACGATGCGCTCAAACTAGACAGTGCTAGCTCTTCATTGGCACCCGGTGTAACCGCAAAGCTTATATACTCGGAGGTGTCAATCGAGCCGCGTGCATCCCACCACAGCGCCCAAACATCATCCCAGCTACCATTCCCAACGCTTGACCCACTTAATTCACCAACAGACAAAGAGGAGAATTGAGTGGTGCCTGAGATAGTGCTCCCAGCAGACTGAGAGTCAGGGTCGTAACTTGCGAGGACACCTAAGCCACTTGTGATCTCATACTGACCAAGGCTACCATAATCGCTGTAACCTTCACCTATCGAGCTACCTTCGCCTTCGACTTTAAGGTAGTACTCTCCAGCAGCAAGATCATCGAGGGAAATAAAAGCTGACATTGAGTCATTGATCGAACCATTTTTTACCACGTTAGATGACGAGTCATATAGCGTTGCTGAAATATCAAGATTCGGCGCGAAGCCAGTAGGCTCTACATTAAGTAGCAGCCGGCCTCCAGTGTGGGAAAATTGGAACCAGTCAGCGTCAATGTTTTGTTCAATAATACCTTGGCCAAAAAGTGTTCCGAAGCCGTCGTCGAGTATGACCAACTTGGTAGCGAAGGCGCTGGAGTCGGCATGATCATCCACGCGATATCCAAAGCCATTAATGCTACTGGTGATCACAGCAAGATCATCTTCTTGATTATTTGCGCCGCTATAATCACCAATGCTCCATTGATTAATGCCGGGTTTCGCAATCCCCATGATCGGTATCCATGTGCCCGTTCCGGCATCATGTCCAACATAATATCCACCGTCACCGGGGCCATCATGTTGCAAGCCCATGGTGTGGCCAACTTCATGAGAAACGGCCTGAGCGATCAATTCAGTATCAAAGTACCCCCATGAACCTTTCTCCGATACATATCCCGGGTAATCACTGTTGCTCGAAAAATAACTACCAGACCAAGCAAAACCATACCCCGGATCCCCACCGATCAGCACAGAAACGCCCCAATTGAGATCATCATCTCCAGATTTGGTTAATGCACCGCTTAAAGGTGTTTCAGTAGTTACATTAATATTGAAGGGTGCAAAATCCTCAGCAACAGCGGCCCAAATTTGCTGAATGTTGAAGCGTTCTTGATCAGACAATGAAGCGGAATTTCCATCTAAGTCGTAGGGTGATACGTAACGACCATCTGTCCCATTGTTGTTGAAATAGTAATCACCGCCAAAAAAATTGAGATAGATAGTATGATCGGCTTCGGGTAAGGAATTTAGGGATAGAGATTCAGAGAGTGGCGCGACAAAACCATCTTGTTTGTAACCGGTGTCCCGGATAGCCAGCGAGGCAGTGCCCTGAGCAATCTCATAATTCACAGAATCCACGAGCTGACAGACGACTGTTTCCGATCCCTCTAAGCTGCCGTCCGTTAAGGGGTTAACTGTAAGAACGACCGAATCCTGCCCCGCAGCAAATTGCACCGTAGTCTGGATGACTTCGTAATCGGTCCCTGATTGGGCTGTACCGCCGAAGTTTACTGTGCAAGATAAGGCGGTGCTCAGGTCGCCTGAACGAGTTACTAGAAAAGCTCCGCTCTCGCGCCCCTCTTCAGCCAAATAATCGATCGTTTGGACGGATAAGCTCTGCATGGTCAATCTGCTCACAATTAATTTTTTATAGACTTTACAATGTATTAATTTATTTTCGATCTTGCAATACATTCGCAACTGTCGCAAACATGCGACTTATCTCATGTAACGTTACTAAACTAAGTAGCTCCAATTAGTTGTTAATCACAACTACCTCTGAATACATTAGCACTCACAGCCTTCATTTATATATTGCTCAATCGGTTCTATTTTTTTCATCGAAATATACATTATTCGGTACTATTGAAGTGGTTCCCGAAGAAAAAAATGGATCGATTTCGATAAAGAAATTGTCTGTATTTAGCTTGTTGTATGGGTTTCCGATGAAATTTACCGAATCTAAAAAAACAGTTCTCAAAAAGCCTGACCATTGACGAATATCCAGTCCGCTATTGAGGAAAGTGCTTTGACTGATATTTAACTGCTCAATACTCGAATCAATTAGCGAATTTTGAATTAAGGTATTTGTAATGGTGTTGGAATCTAATGCTTCAATTCTTAAATTGAAAATTACGCTGGAATCAATCAGCAGCGATCCATTGCTGAAAAAACTATCTACATCTACATCTAGATCTTTGATGTAACCATATCTAGAGTTTAGAGCTCCAATTGTACTGTCAGTTATATACACTCCATTCTGAACAGTCGCTAAATTGTCTGAAGTTCCGTCCAATCGAAGCGTGCCCCAGTTTTCAAAGCGATGTCCATTCAGGTTGAGAACAGCTCCTTCCGAAATGGTGATGGTTGCATTATCCGCTAGCTGTAAATCGCCAACACATCGTATTGTTGGCCAGAATAGATTGTAAGGTCATCGTTAATTATACCTTTGAGCGACACGGTGACTGCCGGATTGCTTTCATCTAAGACTATAGTAAGAGCTTGCTGAACAGATTCCGAAACTGCACCGGAAGCATCTTCTGCAGTGACCCGCACTTCGTAGCTCCCATCTGGAACAGCGCTTCCCAAGTTTAATTCAGAACCTAATATAGTCCATACACCTTCTTCAGACGGAGTGGATGAGACTGAAGCAAGCAATGCATTGCCTTGGTAAAGCTCTAAATTCACAATCGAGGAAGTATCACACTGACCTGACCAAACCATGTCATCTAAACTCTCGGTGTAGGTGAGCTGGCTGTCGAATTCGTTAAAGCTAGGTAAAGTTACGAAATCTCTTACATCCGAGGACGGTTCGCTAGATATCTGTTCATCGGTACCAAAACCGTCGGTGTATGAAACCTGTACTGTAATAGATGAGCCAATATCATCTTGGCTGAGTTCATATGCTGAAGAAGTTGCACCTCAATTGGTAATTCATCTCGAAACCATTGATAACTGATAGTGCCTATTCCATCCTGATCTGTGATACCTGATACATCAGCTGCGACCTCTTCACCAGCGTACAAGTCACCAACAATAGAAATGGTTCCAGTAGGCTCAACATTTACATGCGGAACAAACACATTTGGGACTAATAACGTTTCTGATATGCCGTTCAATGAAAATGCAGTAATTGATTGGTTAAACGTAGCGTCTGCGTTGTATAGAGGTTCAAATGTTAATTTGTATGAACCTGTCGGCTGCCCGTTATAGAGGCTTGAAATTATTGCAACCGATCCATTAATTACGGATGAAGACGTTGAGGAGGACCCACCACCAACAAGCTTCGCATCCTAGTATTCAAAAGAAGAATAATTGTAGCTGAAGCGTAAGGAGAGATTATTAACTGAGCTAGTCCAATTCTCGAAATCAACAATTACTTCAATGTGACCGTTGGAGTAGGATGACGTGACTGAAGTGCCCATAAAAGAACCTTAAATCCTGAAAAATATACCGACATGTTACACCCGTTTCTATTAGTTGCAATCAAGGTTGATCGCAAAATTCTGATCGTACGTTCATGTACGTCAAAACATGTTCTGTGTAGAGGCTTGTATGTAAAGGTTCTTGGATGGGTACGCGGGGCCTAGGTGTATGGCCGTGTAGGTAATTCAGGGTATGCCGACTTTGCGCACTTCGCATCTAAACAAATATTAGAGTTGTTTATGTTTTGTACACCAGGATTTGTTAGGAAATAGAAGAGAGGTGAGTGTTGAAGTCCTCAGAAGTCCCGCAGAAGCTTCTAAAAACCAATCGCAAAAACGGTATTATTTACGGTATTAGAAACAAAAAAGCCACGTAATTATTTGATTTACATGGCTTATTAGTAATGAGATGGTGCCCTCTGCCGGACTCGAACCGGCACGGCCTACGGCCCCGAGATTTTAAGTCTCGTATGTCTACCTATTCCATCAAGAGGGCGGATGGTCCAAAACTTGATGAGCAATAGGGGATACACGGATCTGTAGCCCTAGGGCAAGGGTGAAGTGATCTGAAATAGTTGTGAATGCAATCATAACCTTGAATGCTTAAGGGTTTGCCATTTTCAAAGAACCTATTCATTCTTGAAAATCGAGTGGCAATTTTGTTCCATGAGTCCACTATTTATAAAAATCTATTTCATCGTGGGAATGTTGTATCCATACATTTCTGTGCTGAAAAAAACCAGGAGAGATCGTGGTCCGATGGACTTTGAGTGGTTATCAATAATAGCGAAATACTTAGTTCCAATCTCGTTTTTAGGATTTGGTACAGCTTTTATGCTGTATAATTATAGGAAGTACGCTTCTTGGCTCAAAGATAAGTTATTTGCCGATAAAACAGATAATTAACAATTCATAATGATTGATCAATCTAAGACATGTATTTGAAGCATAAAGGGCAGAATGTTTAAATGTTTTCTATGTCAGTGTAGGGTGCCCTTCAGTTTTCCAAACTAAGATTTTTTATTCTGTTTGAGTAAGACCTTGAAAAATCACTTACTCTTATGGTTACGTCGCATTTAGTGGATTTATTTGGCACACGAATGACAGGAGGATGTCATGACAAAACGCATCATTGCTCTGGGTTTTTTGTGTTTGCTAACAGGCTGTGTTGATGTGCCTCTTATTCCTCTAATCTAAAACACCCTGGTTGGGCTAGTAGACTAGTGCAAAGGGGGAAGAAACTGCTCTGTCAAAATACGCTCTGAGAGAGACTGACCTGGATCAAATAGAAGTTTCAACGTGATATCCTGTGACTCCCGAATGCTGACAGATTGAACATCGCGAATTTCAATATTGTCTGACACAACGGAAACGGGCCTTTTTCTGGCTTCTAAAACACGAAACCCAATCACAGCATCATGAGGAAGTAAAGCACCGTGCCAACGTCTAGGACGAAATGCAGAAATTGGTGTGAGCGCTAATAAAGATGCATTGATAGGAAGTATAGGGCCATGGGCCGATAGATTATAGGCTGTGCTACCTGCTGGGGTGGAAACCAGGCAGCCATCACAAATCAATTCATTCATGCGAACTTTTTCGTCCACGCTGATTTGAAGTTTGGCCGCTTGGCGGGTTTCACGCAGAAGAGATACTTCATTGATCGCAAAATTTTCATGTGTTGTTTCATTGATATCAACACATGTCATCTGTAGTGGGTGAAGTTTGACCATCTCAGCATGATCTAATCGGTGCATAAGGTTTGGAACAGAATAGTCGTTCATGAGAAAGCCAACAGTGCCACGATTCATGCCATAAACTGGTTTTTCCAATTCCACCATTTTTCTTAATGTTTGCAACATATGGCCATCACCACCGAGTGCAACCACAATATCAGCATCATCAATTTCTACATGGGGATACTGCTTTTCTAAATCGTTTTTTGCTTGCTGGGCTTCATCACTGTCTGATGCGGTAAAATGGATTTTACGATGCTCGATTTGCGTCATCATTTATCCTCCGGTGACAGACATATGCCTGTGGACACCTGAAATCCCTTTGGTGCGATCTATCACAAAGTCGTGGCCCTTAGGTTTCATTCCTAGAGCATGACGAATAGCTTGCTCGAGGTCTTCTTGCTTCCGAAGGGTTTCGCGAAGATCATAACAATCATCCTGTCCAAGACATAGGTACAACAAACCCGTGCATGTAAGCCGAACACGGTTACAGCTTTCACAGAAATTATGACTTAATGGCGTTATAAATCCTAACCGTCCCCCTGTTTGCAATACATCAACATATGTCGCGGGCCCAGCGGTGCGGTGGTTAGAGGGCACCAAGGTCCATGAAGAACTCAAACGTTCTCGTATTTCTGACAATGGTTGATATTGATCAACACGATCAGGTTCAACCTCTCCCATGGGCATGGTTTCTATGAGTGAGATATCAAATCCATGACCGTGAGCCCAAGCAATTAAGTTTGGGAGTTCTTGATCATTAAAGTCTTTCATGACGACGGTATTAATCTTGACATGAATTCCAAGATTCTTTGCGGCCATAATCCCATCGAGCACGGGTTCAAGTTTCCCCCAACGGGTTATCTGTTGAAATTTTTGAGGATCCAGACTGTCAAGTGATACATTGATCCTCTTAATGTTGCAGGATACCAGATCTTGAGCGAAGCGTTTAAGTTGGGTACCATTGGTCGTTAAGGTTAACTCTTCAAGCCGCCCTTGCTCGACCCAACTGCCCATTTGTTTGAGTAGATTAAGGATATTCTTCCGGACCAAAGGCTCTCCCCCGGAAATACGAATTTTCTTGGTGCCGAGTTTCACAAACATGTCGCAAATTTCGGCGAGCTCCTCAAAACTTAAAAGGTCTTTTTTGGGAAGGAATGTCATATTTTCTGACATGCAATATTGACAGCGAAAATCACATCGATCTGTTACTGAAACCCGAAGATAGTCCACTGTTCGTCCGTAAGGATCTGTAAGTTTTTGGTTGTTCTCGTCTACCGTAACCATCATCACCCTCCCGTGCTCTTTTATTTGCTTTTATGCACTATATGACTAGCTTTATATGGGCCTAGGCATCAAGAGCTTTACCACTTAAGATTTCGTAATCGGGGGATAGCGTGGAACAAACAAAAGAAGATAGAATCAAAGCGGCTGGCCTCAGGGCAAAACAAGAAGCTGAAGAACGTCGTCAGCAATCAGTGAGCAATAGCCAAAACCTACAACCTGAGGTTGGTGGTCGCAATGGTCCAGAACCTACCCGCTATGGGGATTGGGAGCTTAAAGGAATCATTTCAGATTTTTGAGAGATGGCTATCGTTTCTTCCGTGTCATTATGTAAAGTTCCGCTATTTCAATATATTCACTGAGAAAGGGTTTAAGTGATGCAAGCTTGGCAAATTGTTTCTGATAAAGGTATTGATCATTTAGAACTAACAACGCGTGCACAACCAGAGCCTAATGTTGGGCAAGTGCGTGTCAACGTCAAAGCGACGGCATTAAATTTTCGTGATTTGTTAACTGTTACGGATCCTGTGTCCCGTAAGCTGCCCTATCCAAGAATCCCTAACTCAGATGGCGCTGGTATTGTTACAGCTGTTGGTCCCAACGTTAAAAATTTTAAAGTTGGAGATCATGTCATGGGGTGTTTTTTTCAAAATTGGCTTGATGGTCCTTGTACCCAAGAAGCTATGAACTCGGCGCTTGGTGGTGCGTTGGATGGTATGCTTGCTACAGAGGTTTGTCTTAATGAGGCTGGTATTGTACAAAAACCCTCCCATTTAAGCTTCGTTGAGGCTGCAACGTTACCTTGTGCGGCACTTACAGCATGGAATGCCCTTACAGAGGCAGGCCAGCTTAAGGCAGGGCAAACAGTTCTTCTCTTGGGTACAGGAGGTGTATCCATTTTCGCGTTACAGTTTGCAAAAATGATGGGCGCACGGGTTATCATAATCTCTTCCAGTGATGAGAAGTTATCACGCGCTGCAAAAATGGGAGCAGACATTTGTATAAATTATGTAGATAACCCCAATGGCATGAACAGGTTCTGCATGAAACCAACCAAGAAGGGGTTGATTTGACTGTTGAAGTTGGAGGCGCTGGCACATTGGAACGCTCCTTGCTCGCAACCAAAGTTGGGGGAACCATCGGGTTGATTGGGGTGCTAACAGATGGTGCCATTAACCCAAATATTATTTTGCGCAAATCAATTCGTATAAACGGTATTTATGTAGGTTCCAGACGTATGTTCCTTGATATGAACAAAGCACTGGTTCTTGCAGGGATCCATCCTGTCATTGATCATGTTGTCCCGTTTGAGCAGGCTCCCCATGCATTTCACGCGTTAAAATCAGCGCGACATTTTGGGAAAATTGTTATAGAAATTCCCCAAGATTCATGACCTTAGACTTTAGTTGCTGGCATTAATCCGTGCTCAGCATCATTTTTATTGCAGCTCGGCAATGAATATCTGTTGTGTCAAACACAGCGAGATTACAGTTGTTGTCATTTACGCTAAGACATAGTTCCGTACAGCCCAAGATAACAGAATCTGCCCCTCGCATGTGTAATGCTTGAATGATATTGAGCAAGATGTCTTGGCTCTGTTTTGTTATGATATTTTGACAAAGCTCGTCGAAAATAATGCTGTTAATAACCTCTTGCTGAGCAGTTTTTGGTATGATCGGTTGCACATTATATTCACGCAGTTTGTCAGTATAAAAAGTTTCTGCCATGGTAAATTTTGTGGCAAGAAATGCAGGTTTCTGAAATCCCTCTTGTTTCAATGCTTCTGCAGTCGCCTGTGCAATGTGAAGTAAGGGAATGTGAATATTGTTCATCATTAATGTTTCCATTTTATGCATCGTGTTGGATGCTAAAATAAGAAAATCACACCTGCTTTGCTGAAGTTGAAAGGCTTCATGGTGGAGTATACCTCCGATCTGTTCCCATTCATTTTCATGCATCAAATGTGCAATGGGGGCAAAATTTAAGGAGCGTAGGATGATATCAGGCGCATGAAGGCCGCCGAGGCATTCCTGTGTTAATCGACATAACTTTTCGTAATAAATGAGTGATGATGCGGCGGATAAACCACCAATAATGCCAATTTTTTTCATCGTGAACCTTAGATTTAAAAGCGTTGCCCCATTCCATCCATTGTATTCTGAAGTCTTTGAGGCACATAATTTCTGCTTCCATCCTGCCAGTTTTTAGGCTTTGTGTCAGGGGCGATAAACGGAAGAATAAAATACAAACCTGTACCCAGTGTTATAAGTACCGCTACCATAATTATCACATTCCTTATCATTTTCTCTGCCTCTAAACACTTTGGGTATGGGCTTTGTACATGTCATGTGCATAAGGAGACACGCAAGTTTTTTGGATTTTTATCCTTTGAAACGATTGGTTTTGTGGTGCAATGGTTATTTGCTTACCCACATGAACCATTATGATAAGGAATATTTTTGGGCCTCTTTTCAAACGCGCAGAACTTTTGGTCAAAGCGGTGCCATTAGAAGCTTGAATAGTCACGACGGTGGTGCTATCACGCGGTTTCATTTTGCCGGTGTAGCACAGTGGTAGTGCAGCGGTTTTGTAAACCGAAGGTCGGGAGTTCGAGTCTCTCCACCGGCACCATTTTTTCCAGAAATTTCCTTTGGTACCTGAAAGGGAATGACACTTCTGGTTTTTCACACACTCCATTTTTTCTATATCGAAGAGGCTAAGAAAACGCCAATCTGAGTGCCATTTGGCGCGTCGCTAAGTCACCTTTTTTGTATATACTCCATAGACCTGATAGGAAATTTAGGCAGTGTTCAATTCACGCCTCCAGCTGTCCCTTTGGCAGCACGCTGTTTTCGAGCCTTCCAGACAGTATCAGCTTCTCGATCTTCGCCTCGTAAACGCTAACGAGCAAAGCCTTGTTGGTCTCGACTATCCGACTCAAAAGACTGTCGATCTGGCGCTATCTTATTGAAATTATCTCATGAAGTCTCAATGATCTTACCTGAAGATAGACAGCAGGTTGCCGTTTTGGGGCAAGTATACTTGGTTGCTCGGTAGGGTGACAGAGGAAAGTTAAAGCCAAAAGGACATCTTGATAGCTGGTCTACAGATATAAGTTCATCTTTCACGTTGCTTTGACATGATGTGCTCGCAGGTATTTTCTTCCTCAGGGCTTTTGCGACAATCAATCTAATGTGCTTAATTTGGTTTGGGGCAAAGTATGTTTCGAGATTACGGTGATTTCTTTGGGTTTCAAAAACTGAAGAACTCTGATCCTATGACAAAGATTTAGGTTAAGCCACGAGGATGGTGCTACTTGCCCCGTTCAGGGAGGACAATAATTTGGTAGCGTTTGATCTTTTTGCTCTTATGCTTGTGGGCCTTGCTTTTGCCATGGGAGGCTTGGTGAAAGGGCTGATTGGGTTTGGCATGCCAACGGTTGCCATTGGTGTCCTGACATTATTTATTGATTTAAAAACTGCAGTTGCTCTTTTTTTCATACCAGCCATTATCGCTAACTTTTTACAGGCTATCGATGGAAAAAACTTTTATGTCGTATTTAAGCGCATAAAAACATATTTATTTTGTTCGGCGATCGCTGTTTTTTTGGGGGTACATCTTTTGGCCACCGCAAACCCTTATCTTGTAAAGGCGATACTGGCCTGTCTGCTGATCGCATATGGGGTGGCGGGTTTAAAGAACATCACCCTAACAGTTCAACCCAAACAGGAATTTTGGCTCACACCTGTGGTGGCAGGATTATCTGGTACGCTTGCGGGCATCACTGGGTCCTTTGCAGTTCCTGGTATTTTTTACATCAAAGCGTTTGGGCTGAAGCGAGATGATTTTATTCAAGCCACTGGGATTATTTTTACCTGTCTGGCCATCGTATTAACCATTGCCCTTATCAAAACAGGATTACTTAGCTTAGAAATCACCACATTATCTTTTTACGCTATGCTCCCAACAACTGTTGGAATGATGATTGGACGCTATATTCGACAAAAAAGCGATGCGCAAAAGTTTGATACCATCTTTTATGTGATGACAATTGTCCTTGGCATTTTGCTGTGGGTGCAAATTTTCTGGGGTTAGACTCTTGCGGGTCTAACCCATCTTTTTAAAAAGTTTATTTCCCCTTCCACTGAGGCGCGCGCTTTTCAGAAAAAGCTTTAGCACCCTCAATCATATCCTCACTGGAGAGTAGCGTACGGGCACTTTCATAGTCTTCATTCATAGCGTCTTCCAGGAAGCAAAGCTTAGGCCCTTCTGCACAATATCCAAACTTGTCCTAATGGAGACAGGAGAACATTTTGTGATATCCTCTGCTACTTTAAGGGCAACATTTAAGGCCTCTCCTTGGGGAGCTAAGTCAGACACAAAGCCCATATCAAAACCTTCTTGGGCAGAGACATGTCGCCCCGTCAGAATCATTGCCATCGCTTTTTTATGGGGAATACAACGTGGTAATCGGTGTAACCCGCCCGCGAGGGCAGCCAAGCCTACCTTGGGTTCAGGGAGGGCAAAAATAGCATTCTCGGCGGCAACGATAATGTCGCAAGCCAATGCCATTTCAAATCCTCCACCCATGGCCACTCCGTTTACGGCAGCGATCATTGGTTTTGTGCGGTTAAAACGGGTTGTAATCCCACCAAAACCGCTTGGAGGACGCTCGCGACTTCCACCTTCCGCTTGAAATTTAAGGTCATTACCAGCGCTAAATGCCCGAGGTCCTGCCCCTGTTAAGATACAAACCCACAAATCATCATCATTTTCAAAATCATTGTAAATTGCATCCAGCTCAAAGTGAGCAGGCGAATGCAGGGCATTCATACGTTCTGGCCTATTGAGGGTTACCGTTAAAATATGCCCATTTTTTTCAGCATAGCAGAATTCACCCATGATCTTTCTCCTGTAAAATATTTATAGGTTTGTGCCACAAGGGGCTCATAAAAGCCCAGCGGATGTGTAACGTTAATTTAAGCGTACTATTCAAGATCTAAAGAAGAAGGGCAACAAGGCAGTTGTTGAAGATGGTCTATGTTTGATGATTTTTCAGATCCATGAATTGTTTTCTCAAGCCATTTGAAGATAAGAGTCAGATAACTATTGTTTAACTTAGGTCGAATTGGTTGATCCCATGGATAAAATTCTGATTACTTCAGCACTCCCTTATATAAATGGCGTGAAACATCTTGGAAATTTGATTGGATCTCTTCTTCCTGCAGATGTCTATGCCCGCCACCAGAGATTATTGGGTAAACAGGTGCTTTTTCTATGTGCAACAGACGAACATGGAACACCAGCAGAATTGGCAGCGCAGGAAGCTGGCTTAGAGGTGTCTGAGTATTGTCAGCAAATGCACAATGTGCAGAGAGATTTGTACGAAAAATTTCACCTATCTTTCGACCATTTTGGTCGGTCTTCAAGTAAAGAAAATCATTATATGACGCAGCATCTGGCCGAACGTTTGGAACGTGCTGGGTTAATTGAAGAGCGCAGTATGCGTCAGGTGTACTCGCATGTGGATCAGCGTTTTCTGCCAGATCGATATGTTGAAGGAACCTGCCCACATTGTGGTTACGAAAAAGCAAGAGGCGACCAATGCGAGAGCTGTACACGCCTTTTAGACCCTACCGACCTACTTAATCCTCGTTCAGCGGTGTCTGGTTCCACGGACCTAGAGGTGCGTGAGACGCGACATCTGTTTTTGTTGCAATCAAAAATGAGTGGGGCATTGCGCTCTTGGATCGAAGCACAAAAAACTTGGCCATCTTTGGTTCGTTCCATAGCCCTGAAATGGTTGGATGAAGGGCTAGAAGATCGCTGTATTACAAGGGACCTCCATTGGGGTGTTCCGGTTCAAAGAGAAGGTTTTGAGGGAAAAGTTTTTTACGTATGGTTTGATGCACCCATTGAATATATTGCTGCGACCATGGAATGGGCAGCAAAAGATCCGGAGCATAGGAATTGGGAGGACTGGTGGAAAGGTGCCCCAGCGCAGTCTGTGCGTTATGTGCAAGTCATGGGAAAAGATAATGTCCCATTTCATACTGTAGGTTTCCCAGCGACCTTAATGGGTGCAGATGAACAGTGGCGTCCTGTGAGTTTTATCAAGGGATTCAATTGGATGAATTACTATGGTGGTAAATTTTCTACGTCGCAAAAGCGTGGGATATTTATGAACCAGGCACTTGATCTTTTTCCTGCAGATTATTGGCGCTGGTATCTATTGGCAAATGCGCCTGAGGGATCTGATAGCTCCTTTACGTGGACAAATTTTCAGTCTGCAGTGAATAAGGACTTGGCCGATGTGCTCGGAAATGCATTCAATCGACTCGTGAAGTTTACCCATGCACGTTTTGATGGTCATATTCCAACCATTGATCTGAGCACTGCCGATGAAGATCAGTATATCTTGCAATTGCAAGGTCATTTGACTGCATACCATCAGGCTATGGATATGCTTGAGATCAGAAAATCGGCACAAGAGCTAAGAGCATGCTGGGTGCTTTGCAATGAATACCTTCAATCAGCTCAACCATGGGCTGTACTCAAGGAAGACCCCTCATTGGCGAAAAAACGTGTTGGATTTGCTTTCTGTCTACTCCACTCGGTTGCAATAATGTCTAGGCCATTCATTCCTGAACTGTCACAAAAAATGTTACAGATGTTGGGATCTGAACAAGGCGATATGCTTCCTACAGATGCCAAAGCTTTGGTCGCACTCACCCCTTTAGGAGGAAAACTTGAACCAGCAGAAGTCTTGGTGCAGAAAATAGATGATGACGAGATAGATGTGCTTGAAAAGCAATTTTCTGGTGCGTGATCAATTGTCTAAGCCCCAGTTGAATAAAGCTATGGCAGCAGCATTCGAGACATTAAGACTCTCCATGGTTTCGATAGGGATGAACTGAAGATCATCGCAATTTTCACCAACCAGCCTGCGCATACCTTTGCCTTCAGCTCCTAAGACAAGAATATTGGTGGCATGAAGGCTACCAGGGGAAAGCTTTATATTTGCCGCCCCTGACAGCCCTGTGCTCCAAGCTTGCTCTTCTCTAAGCATCTGTAGGGTGCGGCTTAGGTTTGTTACGGTATAAATACTTACATGCTCGCGGGCGCCACTTGCGGTCTTGGCCAGCACGCGGTCAAATGCAGGGGAGTGCCGGTCTTGTAAGATCAAGCGGTTAACTCCAAAAGCCACGGCACTTCGCATGATGGCGCCAATATTACGGGGGTCTGTTACTTGATCAAGCATTAAGGCTTTTTCGTTCGGTCTAGACCAGTCAATTCTTGCCAAGTCATCTTCGTTTTTTACATCCAACGGAGCGGATTTAAGGACCAAGCCTTGATGTGCTTCATCATGACCAATGATTTTTTCTAAATCATTTGGATGCGAAATTGTCACCTTACATTTGGGCTTGTAACGTAGTTCTTGAAGTGCATTTTTTGTTCCCCATAATTCAATCAATCTTCGCTTTTGGTTGTGAAGAGCAGCTTCGACTGCATGGCGTCCAAATAGCAAATCAACATGTTGTTTTGGGTTTTCTTGACGTGTTTTCAATTTTATTAGCCTACAATGGTTGACATCATCGTTCCTAGTCTAATAACCAATCGTTTCGATGCTTGTCATCCCATGGAGAGATGCCTGAGCGGTTAAAAGGGGCGGACTGTAAATCCGTTGGCTATGCCTACGCTGGTTCGAATCCAGCTCTCTCCACCATTGATGAACCATTGACGAACCATTGTCGAAATTCATCAATGCTCTTTTTTAAAGGCTCTGTGACCAAAGTTCAGTTGGTTGCCGTCTAACCTTCATATATTGGCATGGTTGGAAAAATTACAGGCCTTAACGTTTAAATGACCAGTCTTTCCAACCACTCAGGTTGTCTTCACGATTGGTGCGGAAACGTTAAAATAATGCTGAACCAGATTTATCCAGATAGTTGATATTTTGGCTTGGATTCATTTTTTGTTCATCTTGGTTACACCATCATGCCCCAATAGTATTTTCAAAGGGCTTGGTGTCTTTGTTTTACGTCTTAGAGCCAAGAAGCGCGGAAGGTCGGGCTGGTATTCTGATGAAACATGATTTGCATTAAAATATTACATCAATGGTTACATTTTCGTAACATTTAGAGACATAAATTTGTAATCCGTGATGAGGTTGCTATCAGCCTTACCCCCATTTTTACGAGCTTCGAATACTCGGTTATTTGTTGGAGTGGTGCATGCTGACAACCAGTTTTCGCATCTTTTTGGTATGTGGCCTTGTGCCAACATTAGCATTGGCCGGATTTATGGTTGTTGAGACATATAACCGGCATTTGGATCAAACATTTAAACAACTTACATCATATCAGACCAACGTTGCCCATGATATTAAGGGGCATTTTTCTAGAATTACACATGCAAAAACCTTGTTGGGAACATTGGCAAATGATCCTAATATGTTGAGAAATAACACAGAGTTATTTGAGTTGATGTTGACGATTATTCAGCTCAATCCAGCGTTGAATGGTATTACTATCCACCATCGAGACTTTAATCGTGCATTTTCCATTCACCGAAGTGATGACAAAAATAGGTGGATCGTGAGGCATCGTCAGGATGAGTTGCTAGGGGCACATACCCTAGATGAAGACCCCGAAACAGGCGAGCGATTTTTCAGGCCAAGCACTGTTGATGACTTCTTAAATAATCTTGATCGCTATGCTGAGAAATTGGTTGAACGCCCTACTTTGCATGTGGCTTCGACCAACTCAGAAGAGCATCACATCGAAATGGTGATGCCGCTCGAGAATGGGAATAAAAATGGAGTGCTCGTCTCAAAAACTGACGTGAAAGAGCTCCATAATATGATGACGAGCTCGCTCCCTGATCAAGAGATGTTCAATTTTTTGGTTGACGCTCATGGGCTGGTTCTTGCCATCGGATTGGGAAATAATTTGCATAGTGGGTTTCATATTGGCAATCCACAAATTCCGTTTTCCTCAGAGGGGGTGCCACCTGCAAAGTTGATTGCAGCATATTTGGCAAGCGTGCCTGGCAGTGTGCCAACGGTAGGGTTTGATCCCTCCTCATACGTCTTAACGACATCTGAAATTATTCTAGACCAGCACCATGAGTGGCACCTGGTTTCAGGGCAAAAAATTACATCATGGAGAGGGGAGTGGACTGATTTTCTATTTATTTTGCCTCTCATTATTTCGGTTATGGGAATCCTCCATCATATCCAAAAAATTCGGTGATCTATGATATTTTTTAAGTTTTTATGGCAACGATCTCTCATACCTTCACTTGCGTTAATATTTATTGGATTTAATGATCTCGCCCAGGGCATGAACCGAGGAGATTTTTATCCAGATCAAGGATCTAGCTATAATGTAAACCTAGGAAAGGTGAATGTAGGTGATACGTTTCGTATTCGCGGTGGTGATAAACGCTTTCGGTTCGAAAATGCCTTTTGGGCAAAGATGCAACAAGGTGATGCCTATTTATGCAAATTCAATTCATCGTTGACTAACAATTACAAAGACAACAATGCTCCTGATGCGTGCGTTGCTGATGACTTTAACCCAGCCATAAAAATCCTTGGTGGATTTGAATGTGAAGAGGAATCGTTTTTTGGATTAACAGTTGCTCGATGGTGTCGAGGACTTGATCTTTTGGCAGAGAAGGCCAGCCCCCAAAATGTCGCAAATCTGAAAACAGCCAATAACGATCTATTAAGTTTTGAGGGACATGAATACGATATCACCTACACTGTTGGAAACAACCCAACGGCAAGCATAACCAGCTCGAGCAGGGTAGCTTTATCCCAAAACTTCACTGTTTCATCAAGTTCCACAGATCCAGATGGTGACGCTTTAACATGCCAATGGCGTCAAGTTTCTGGACCATCTGCTGAGATTATCAATCCGACCAGTTGTACGACCAACATGATTGCGCCGTCTAGCAGTGCCCTTGAAACCTTAGGTATAGGTGAGGCGAACATAAAAATTGGACTCATTGTTAATGATGGTGTGGGAAATTCAAATGAGGTCATTCACGATATTGAGGTGTTTAACACAGCGCCAATAGCAGATGCTGGGGATAGTACTTTTTTATCTCGCGCGGGTGATGTTGTTTATCTTGATGCTTCCGGGTCTATAGATCCTGATGTGACAAATTCTGATCAGATGCTGTCTTTCAAATGGACACAAGTCACGACCCCTGTCTTGGATACGGGAGAAGTCCCCAAAACCCAGCTGAAGGCGGAGTTGTCGCTCTTGCAAATTCAAGCCAAGTGCGCCCCTCATTCATAGCGCCTCGATTAAAAAACAATCAGAAATCACAGAGAATTGGATTTCACGTACAAGTCTCAGATCCCTTTGTTGCAACAAGGCAAGCACCTCTTCAAGCGTTCGTTGACGATGATCAAGATATTGTCTTCGCAGAAATACAAAACACGCCCCCGCTTTTTGATTTCAATATCTCAGGGCTGATGAGTGATAGCCTCACCACAGTATCAGGGAAAAAAACTTCTATTATTGCAGAAATAAGAGATCCTGACGATCAAACGCTTCAGATAAATTGGTCTGATCCAAGTTTTGGAACATTGACCACAAATGGTGCGTTGGCGGAGTTTACCGCGCCATTACTTGCAGATTTTGAAGCATCACGGGTAACATCGATCAACGTCACCGTTGATGATACCGTTGATACATCTACAAAATCTTTGTCAGTTGAATTGGTGAATTCGCCCCCAGTAGCAGATGCTGGTACAGACCGTTTGGTTTATCCCTCGTTCCTGACATTAGACGGAAGCGCTTCATCAGATATTGACGCACAAACGTTAAGTTATTCTTGGCAACAAATGAGCGGACCCAATGTCACCATATTGAATGGTCAAACTGCAACGCCATCGTTTCAAACCCCAATGCTTAGTACGGGTGATGAACCAATTTTTCTGGAATTCTCTCTGGTTGTGGGAGATACGATTACATCTCGTGAGGACCGGGTTGTTGTTGTAGTACAGGCGCCAAAAAATAAAATTCCAATAGGTGATGCAGGTGACAACCAATCTGTGTCATCAGGCTCTTCTGTGATTTTGGATGGACGTGGTTCATCAGATGCAGATGGTCAGGATTTGGGTTATCTTTGGACGCAAATCTCTGGTCCATCGGTTGTTTTGTCCGATGCAACATCGATACGCCCAACCTTTACCGCACCATTGTTGGATATTGGTGATGAGGCAGCTAGCC
The DNA here is from genome assembly GCA_038131935.1 of Alphaproteobacteria bacterium. GTDB lineage: Bacteria > Pseudomonadota > Alphaproteobacteria > UBA8317 > UBA8317 > UBA8317. The sequence continues at coordinate 28,441 of JAYPQH010000017.1, forward strand.
TCATATTCTCGTTGGTTGTAAATGATGGGTTTGAGAGTTCGCTGGCCGATGAGGTAACGGTTACGGTCAATGCACCTGCAAACAGCCTTCCATTATCAGATGCAGGTGACAACCAAACTGTACCATCAGGCTCTTCTGTGATTTTGGATGGACGTGGTTCATCAGATGCAGATGGTCAGGATTTGGGTTATCTTTGGACGCAAATCTCTGGTCCATCGGTTGTTTTGTCCGATGCAACATCGATACGCCCAACCTTTACCGCACCATTGTTGGATATTGGTGATGAGGTAGCCAGCCTTATATTCTCGTTGGTTGTAGATGATGGAATTGATAGCTCTCTGGCAGATGTTGTTGTTGTAACGGTGCAACCACCTGGTGTGGTTGCCCCTGTAGCAGATGCTGGTGTTCATCAATTGGTGACGTCAGGATCTCTGGTGAGCCTAGATGGTCGTGGTTCCCAAGCCACGGGTAGTGGTTCGAATTTGGTTTCTTACCGCTGGACGCAAGTTTCAGGAATGTCCGTGACATTAACTGATGTAAACCAGGTTGAGCCACAATTTGTTGCCCCCATGCTATCAGTTGGTTCGGCAAGTGAGGAATTGGTATTTGCACTGGTTGTACATGATGGTGTGTCAGATTCTCTTCCCGCAACGGTGATGGTCACCGTTGATGCGCCTGCAAACAGCCGTCCATTATCAGATGCAGGTGACAACCAAACTGTGCCATCAGGGGTTGAGGTCACGTTGAATGCTGTTGGTTCATCTGATGCAGATGGTCAGGATTTGGGTTATCTCTGGACACAAATCTCTGGTCCATCGGTTGTGTTGTCCGATGCAACATCGATACGCCCAACCTTTACCGCACCATTGTTGGATATTGGTGATGAGGCAGCCAGCCTCATATTCTCGTTGGTTGTAAATGATGGGTTTGAGAGTTCGCTGGCCGATGAGGTAACGGTTACGGTCAATGCACCTGCAAACAGCCTTCCATTATCAGATGCAGGTGACAACCAAACTGTGCCATCAGGGGTTGAGGTCACGTTGAATGCTGTTGGTTCATCTGATGCAGATGGTCAGGATTTGGGTTATCTCTGGACACAAATCTCTGGTCCATCGGTTGTTTTGTCCGATGCAACATCGATACGCCCAACCTTTACCGCACCATTGTTGGATATTGGTGATGAGGCAGTCAGCCTCATATTCTCGTTGGTTGTGAATGATGGGTTTGAGAGTTCACTGGCCGATGAGGTGACGGTTACGGTCCATGCACCTGCAAACAGCCGTCCATTATCAGATGCAGGTGACAACCAAACTGTGCCATCAGGGCTTGAGGTCACGTTGGATGGACTGTTGGTTCATCAGATGCAGATGGTCAGGATTTGGGTTATCTTTGGACACAAATCTCTGGTCCATCGGTTGTTTTGTCCGATGCAACATCGATACGCCCAACCTTTACCGCACCATTGTTGGATATTGGTGATGAAGCGGCCAGCCTCATATTCTCGTTGGTTGTGAATGATGGGTTTGAGAGTTCACTGGCCGATGAGGTGACGGTTACGGTCAATGCACCTGCAAACAGCCGTCCATTATCAGATGCAGGTGACAACCAATCTGTGTCATCAGGCTCTTCTGTGATCTTGGATGGAGGTGGTTCATCTGATGCAGATGGTCAGGATTTGGGTTATCTCTGGACACAAATCTCTGGTCCATCGGTTGTTTTGTCCGATGCAACATCGATACGCCCAACCTTTACCGCACCATTGTTGGATATTGGTGATGAGGTAGCCAGCCTTATATTCTCGTTGGTTGTAGATGATGGAATTGATAGCTCTCTGGCAGATGTTGTTGTTGTAACGGTACAACCACCTGGTGTGGTTGCCCCTGTAGCAGATGCTGGTGTTCATCAATTGGTGACGTCAGGATCTCTGGTGAGCCTAGATGGTCGTGGTTCCCAAGCCACGGGTAGTGGTTCGAATTTGGTTTCTTACCGCTGGACGCAAGTCTCAGGAATGTCCGTGACATTAACTGATGTAAACCAGGTTGAGCCACAATTTGTTGCCCCATGCTATCAGTTGGTTCGGCAAGTGAGGAATTGGTATTTGCACTGGTTGTACATGATGGTGTGTCAGATTCTCTTCCAGCAACGGTGAAGGTCACCGTTGATGCGCCTGCAAACACTGTTCCTGTGGCGGAGGCCGGAAACAGTCAAGCTGCACTTTCTGGTATGATGGTGATCTTGGATGGAGGTGGTTCATCCGATGTTGATGGTCAGGATTTGGGTTATCTCTGGACGCAAATCTCTGGTCCATCGGTTGTGTTGTCCGATGCAACATCGATACGCCCAACCTTTACCGCACCATTGTTGGATATTGGTGATGAAGCGGCCAGCCTCATATTCTCGTTGGTTGTAAATGATGGGTTTGAGAGTTCGCTGGCCGATGAGGTAACGGTTACGGTCAATGCACCTGCAAACAGCCTTCCATTATCAGATGCAGGTGACAACCAAACTGTGCCATCAGGGGTTGAGGTCACGTTGAATGCTGTTGGTTCATCTGATGCAGATGGTCAGGATTTGGGTTATCTCTGGACACAAATATCTGGTCCATCGGTTGTTTTGTCCGATGCAACATCGATACGCCCAACCTTTACCGCACCATTGTTGGATATTGGTGATGAGGCAGTCAGCCTCATATTCTCGTTGGTTGTAAATGATGGGTTTGAGAGTTCACTGGCCGATGAGGTGACGGTTACGGTCCATGCACCTGCAAACAGCCGTCCATTATCAGATGCAGGTGACAACCAATCTGTGTCATCAGGCTCTCCTGTGATTTTGGATGGACGTGGTTCATCAGATGCAGATGGTCAGGATTTGGGTTATCTTTGGACACAAATCTCTGGTCCATCGGTTGTGTTGTCCGATGCAACATCGATACGCCCAACCTTTACCGCACCGTTGTTGGATATTGGTGATGAGGCAGCCAGCCTCATATTCTCGTTGGTTGTAAATGATGGGTTTGAGAGTTCACTGGCCGATGAGGTGACGGTTACGGTCAATGCACCTGCAAACAGCCGTCCATTATCAGATGCAGGTGACAACCAATCTGTGTCATCAGGCTCTTCTGTGATCTTGGATGGAGGTAGTTCATCTGATGCAGATGGTCAGGATTTGGGTTATCTCTGGACACAAATCTCTGGTCCATCGGTTGTTTTGTCCGATGCAACATCGATACGCCCAACCTTTACCGCACCATTGTTGGATATTGGTGATGAGGTAGCCAGCCTTATATTCTCGTTGGTTGTAGATGATGGAATTGATAGCTCTCTGGCAGATGTTGTTGTTGTAACGGTACAACCACCTGGTGTGGTTGCCCCTGTAGCAGATGCTGGTGTTCATCAATTGGTGACGTCAGGATCTCTGGTGAGCCTAGATGGTCGTGGTTCCCAAGCCACGGGTAGTGGTTCGAATTTGGTTTCTTACCGCTGGACGCAAGTTTCAGGAATGTCCGTGACATTAACTGATGTGAACCAGGTTGAGCCACAATTTGTTGCCCCCATGCTATCAGTTGGTTCGGCAAGTGAGGAATTGGTATTTGCACTGGTTGTACATGATGGTGTGTCAGATTCTCTTCCCGCAATGGTGAAGGTCACTGTTGATGCGCCTGCAAACAGCCGTCCATTATCAGATGCAGGTCACAACCAATCTGTGTCATCAGGCTCTTCTGTGATCTTGGATGGAGGTGGTTCATCTGATGCAGATGGTCAGGATTTGGGTTATCTCTGGATGCAAATCTCTGGTCCATCGGTTGTTTTGTCCGATGCAACATCGATACGCCCAACCTTTACCGCACCATTGTTGGATATTGGTGATGAAGCGGCCAGCCTCATATTCTCGTTGGTTGTGAATGATGGGTTTGAGAGTTCACTGGCCGATGAGGTGACGGTTACGGTCAATGCACCTGCAAACAGCCGTCCATTATCAGATGCAGGTGACAACCAATGAGTGCCATCAGGCTCTTCTGTGATCTTGGATGGAGGTGGTTCATCTGATGCAGATGGTCAGGATTTGGGTTATCTTTGGACGCAAATCTCTGGTCCATCCGTTGAGATATCAAATGCCTATCATCCCCGACCGTCATTTGTATCGCCTTATCTTCAACCAGGGGAGCAACCCATTGAAATTATATTTGGTTTAACGGTCCATGATGGTTTTGAAGATTCGTCTTTGAGTACGGTAGCGATCACTGTTCAATCCCCATCTAATACAGTTCCGATTGCCGACGCTGGTATTGATCAAATTGTTACATCAGGCGCGTTGGTCTCTCTTGATGGTTCAGGATCAGAGGATTTTGATGGACAAGACTTGATATATAACTGGTCACAAGTTTCAGGTGTTGATGTCACACTATCGGATACACAGCTTGCTACTCCGCAGTTCATGGCGCCAATTTTGAATGTTGGCGATTTGCCTGCAACCTTTATCTTTGCATTAAGGGTCTCGGATGGCTTTGATGAATCTGAACCAACTTTTACGACTGTACAGGTAACAGCCCCTTCTAACTCAGAACCATTCGCCTATGCAGGACAAAATCAAATTGTAACATCTGGCTCTTCGGTTACACTTGATGGTGGTGGTTCATCCGATGTTGATGGTCAGGATTTGAGTTATCTCTGGACACAAATCTCTGGTCCATCTGTTGTGTTGTCCGATGCGAGATCGGTAAGCCCAAGTTTTACCGTACCAACTTTGGATGTTTTGGACGCTGAGGTCATTTTAGAGTTTGGTTTGACTGTTTCTGATGGATTTTCCCGGTCTGGGTTGGATCGGGTCTTGGTTACAATAACCCCACCTGAAAATAATATTCCCATGGCGGATGCTGGTAGGAGTCAGCTTGTTTTATCACAGACCGTTGTATCGCTCGATGGCACAAATTCAAGTGATGGTGATAACAACCCTCTTACCTACCAATGGAATCAATTGGCAGGGCCAGTGGTCGCATTGTCTGATGCAACATCACCAAAACCAAGTTTTTCAGCTCCATTGGTACAGCCAGGGCAATCTGGTGTTGTTCTTGAATTTGGATTGGTGGTGAATGATGGCTTTGTGGATTCGCTGGTTGATAAGGTTGTTGTCGCTGTGCAATCTCAATTCACGCCAATACCTTTTGCTGACGCAGGGAGTAACCAGCTTATTCAAAGTGGATCTCTTGTTCAGTTGGATGGCTCGAATTCATATGTATTTGGCAATGAACAAGCCAGTAAAACCTATATTTGGACGCAGGTTTCAGGCCCAACCGTAACATTGTTGGACAACCAAGATGCAAAGCCAACATTTGTGGCACCTATCCTTGCTGTCGGCCAAGATGATGTCACCATGGGCTTTAGGCTGGTGGTGGATGATGGGACGCGCCAATCTGCTGCTGATGATGTGGAGATCACGGTTCAAGCTCCAGAGAACAAAATACCAACTGCAGATGCTGGTATTGATCAAATTGTCGCTGCGGGTGAGCTAATTTCATTAGATGCCACAAGGTCGCAAGATCCAGACGGGCATTCATTGACGTACATTTGGTCTCAAATTGGTGGTCCAAATGTTGATTTGTCGGATAGCTCATCTGCACGTCCTTCCTTCGTAACACCAACGCTAAATTTTGGAGATTTGGACCAAGAATTGCTCTTTGGTTTGTTTGTCAACGACGGCTTTGATCAATCAAGTTTGAGCATGGTGAGGGTCAAGGTAAAAGCCCCTGTGGCGAAACGCCCAATCGCAGATGCAGGGCCTGATATGCTGGTAAAAAATAGTGAAAAGGTTCTTTTATCTGCTTCGGACTCCCGCTTAGGGTCTGGACCTGGTCCTTTAACCTATCTGTGGACTCAGATTTCTGGTCCTAGTGTCATGTTAAATGACGTCACATCACAGGTGCCGGTATTTACAGCACCATCATTAATGCCTTCTTCACCCCAAGTGATATTACGGTTTGAGCTAAGAGTAAGCGATGGATTAACCACGTCTACCCCTGATTTGGTGACCGTTACCGTAAGAGCCGCAGATAATAATAAGCCCGTTGCTGATGCGGGGGATTCTCAATCTGTCTCTTCTAATGCGTTGGTTTTTCTCGATGGCACGGCTTCAAAAGACCGTGATGGCCATGCGCTTTCATATCATTGGACGCAAATTTCAGGTGAAGATGTCATATTGTCAGATGCCGAAGCTGCGCGTCTTAATTTTAAAGCCCCAACTTTGGATGTGGGAGATGATCCTGTTGAATTAACTTTTGAACTGGTTGTTTTTGATGGTTTCATACATTCCGCACCAAATCAGACAAAGGTAACGGTTTTACCGCCACTGAACAGATTGCCCATCGCAGATGCCGGACAAAATCAAACTGTTGAGATGGGGAAGGTCGTTACACTAGATGGCACGGAATCATTTGACCGCGATGGACAAGATTTGTCTTACAATTGGTCGCAGGTTTCTGGCTTCCATGTTGTCTTATCGGATCACACTCTAGCGCAGCCAACCTTTACCGCTCCGATATTGACTGCTGATCAGCAAGATCAGGAGGTCGTTTTTAGACTTGTTGTGAATGATGGGGTGGGGGACTCTGGACAAAGCTTTGTTGTGGTTACAGTTCAGGGATCTTCAACAACCAATCAAATGCCTGTAGCCGATCCTGGGTTAAGCATAATTGCGAATTCTGGTGCGCTGATATCTATAGATGGGTCAGCGTCTTTTGGTTTTGGGCAAGAAGCATTGTTGTACAATTGGTCACAGATTTCAGGCCCCACTGTGGTTTTATCAAACCCCTCCTCTGACAAACCAACCTTCGTGGCGCCATCTCTAAAACGTGATGAGTCGAATCAGTCATTATTGTTTTCACTTGTTGTACAGGACGAATTGGGCAGTTCGGAACCAAAATTTGTTGATGTGACGGTTGTAGCGCCCAGGAATAGGGTGCCTATCGCCGATGCGGGTGTGAACAAAACAACAATTTCAGGTTACTCGATTGTTCTTGATGGCTCACGATCTACTGATGCAGATGGAGATGTGCTGACCTACAACTGGGAACAGGTTTTGGGGGCTGATGTCTCATTATCTAACCCTAAATCTGCGACACCTATTTTTGAAACACCTGTTTTGCATATAGGTGATCTTAATCAAACCTTTGCCTTTGATCTTACGGTTGATGATGGTTTCGAACTTTCACAGCCCAGTCGTGTTTTTGTGACCGTAGAAGCGCCACAAAATATGATTCCTTTTGCTGACGCCGGTGCCGACCAAAGGGTTGTTTCTGCTTCAACAGTTGTTCTAACTGGTGGAAATTCGTATGATCCGAATGGTCAAGCGTTGCGCTTTCACTGGCAACAACTTTCTGGACCGCTTGTTGATTTGTCGGATGAGAGCGCCGTTCAACCAATATTCAAAGCACCCGATATAGATGTGGGATTATCACATCAAACATTGGTGTTTTCGTTGATTGTGCATGATGGATTGGCCGCTTCGGTTGCAGATACTATTGTCATTACGGTTGAGCCAGCAAATGCCCCTGAAAGACCTCTGGCGGATGCGGGTCGTGATCTCATGGTGGATTCCAACATTGTGGTCGAATTAAATGGCACCCGATCACAGCCACAAGGTGATACGCCATTACAGTTTACCTGGACACAAGTGGCAGGCAAAGCTGTCAATCTTTTGGACCCATCATCTGCGCGTCCACGCTTTCGAAGCATGAAGTTATCTATTGGCGATGACGTCGAAGATTTACAATTCAAACTTATTGTTGATGATGGACTCATGGAATCTTATCCAAGTTTTGTGCGGGTTTCAGTGCATCCCCCAAAAAATACCATTCCTATTGCGGATGCTGGCGTAGATCGAGCTATACAATCTGGTGAAACTGTATTTTTAACGGCATTAGGATCAAGTGATGCTGATGGTCAGGGTTTATCCTACAGCTGGACGCAAGTGACGGGAACACCTGTCCAGCTCTCTGATCCTCAAAGTGCAGAGCCTAGCTTTGTTGCTCCTTTTTTGAATGTTCACAATACCCCCGAGATACTCGTTTTTTCTGTAGCGGTAAGTGATGGATATGCGGTCTCTGAACCTGATTTTGTAAGCTTAACTGTTGTTTCACCGCCTGAGGAGAACGCACCAATAGCCCATGCTGGAGAAAGCCAAGATGTTGATGCTGGGTCTTTGGTTATGTTGGATGGATCTGCGTCTCGTGACGCGACGGGTCAGCCGTTGACCTATGAGTGGAAACAAGTTTCTGGAACTTCAGTAAAATTGTTGAATGCATCAACGGCCAAACCAAATTTTGTTGCGCCCGTGCTTGATGTGGGTGACAGCTCATCACTTTTGGTTTTCTCCCTAACAGTTAACAATGGGCGCTCGGTGTCGCTTGCTGATCAGGTGCAGGTTACAGTTCATGCGCCATTGAATACAAAACCTATGGCGCAGGCTGGAGAAGATATCACCGTAGCATCTGCCAGTACTGTCAAATTAGATGGATCAGCTTCTTTTGATAATGATGGTCAGGCATTACGTTTTCATTGGCAACAAGTCGGTGGGGAAACAGTAACCCTCTCAGGCAGTTCGGATATACAACCTTCCTTCTTATCACCTACGTTGAATATTGGTGCGGCTGCCAAAGTTCTCTCATTTTCTTTAATCGTCAATGATGGCATTGAGGATTCAATAGCTGATCTTGTTCAAGTAACTGTTGTGGCACCGCAAAATACTGTTCCATTGGCTGACGCGGGTATGGATCAAGTGGTTCGTTACGGTTCTTTTGTTACGTTGGATGGGGCGGGTTCTTCCGATGCTGATGCACATATGTTGACATACAAATGGACGCAAACTTCTGGGCCGACGGTCGAGTTATCAGACTCTACAGTTGCTCAGCCAACCTTTTTGGCACCCATGTTAGACATCCATCAGGCAAACATTGATGTTGAATTTTCTTTGGTTGTTCATGACGGATATGACATGTCTGAACCGGCAAATGTCCGTATTACGATTGAGGCTCCTACCAATGACCCCCCAATTCCTCATGCTGGTATGAATCAGGTGGTCAAGGCCGGCTCTCAGGTTATTCTGGACGGTAGTGCTTCAGCGGATGCACAAGGGGATCTTATTATGTACCGCTGGCGTCAGATTGATGGCATGAATGTTACCTTATCGGACGATACAAGCATGCAGCCCCATTTTATGGCGCCCATGGTTTCGAATCCGCAGGTCATGCATTTCGCGCTCAAGACATTTGATGATTTTCACGCAGAGGATGATGTCGAACAAGAAGACGTGGTCGCAGTTACTGTATTACCAAAAGCGTTGTATCCGGAAATCATTCCTATTCAAGATCAGACAAGCCTTCTTAATCAGAAAGTAAGCTACGGCGTGCGAATGTCCAAGGATGTAACGTTACCAGTTGTCTTCACCGCGGATAATTTGCCTGTTGGCTTGCAATTACATAATCTTACGGGATTGATTTCTGGTATCCCAACTGAACTTGGTGAGCGTAAGGTCACGATTACTGCAACGATAGACAATTACAGTGCAGATGTAACATTTCTATGGACAGTTATTGAGCTTCCTGATCCTCGAGAAGATCCTATCTTGCGTTCTACCCTTAAAGCGATGGGTGATATGACGATTCGATCAGCCAAAAGAGGGTTTGAGTTATTAGATGCACGTTTAGATACCTTGCTAACACTTGATGCCACTTCTCGAGATAATATCAGCGCTCAAGGTGTTAAGTTTGCTTTTGTTGACCCCACAATACAGGATATGGTCAACCAGACGGGTATCCTTTCATCCATGCAATTTCGTGACAAAAGTTTGCTTCCTGAGGGCTGGGCGGTATGGACTGAGGGAACCATTACCTATGGCCAGCGCGATGGTGATCGAATTGACAACAATATGCGTTTTTCAACCAATGCCATTGGTCTTGGTGCAGATTATCGCATCAATAGTGAAGCTCTAATTGGGGTTTCCGCACAGTATGTTACAGATGAGACGCGCGTAGGTGGCTATCAAGGTGTCGTTGATTTCACGGGTCATTATGCAAACTTATACGGATCTTACCAGGTAGGTGAGGCGCAATATTTTCAAGGGGTGCTTGGGTATGGTGCCTTAAAGATGGATATGTCGAGGTTCTCGGAGGGAAGCATATTCACAGCAAGCAGGTCAGGTGACCAATTGCAGGGGCTTTTACGTTTCACCTATCATCAACCATTAGATGAGTTTTTACTCAAGCCTTATGGTGAAATAAAACATGTAAATGCCAGTTTAGGTTCTTATGACGAAAGAGGTGGACTGGGTGCCTTTCATGTCTACAAACAAAATATAAGAAGTACCGTTTTTGGTGTAGGTCTTGGGGTTGATCGGACCATTGATTTTGGTTCCAACCAGACTCATTCTTGGTGTGGATCTCTCTTTTGATAAAAATGTGGAAAGCCAAGATGATCCACATGTCCATTATCATGTGGCACCGCTCAATGTTTTTTCATTCAACGAAGAGGAGAATGCTGCTACGCAATTGGCCGGTGGGGTGGGTATAAGGTATGTACATGAGGACGGAATTTCTTGGCGCTTGGGTTATGAGTATATGAGACGTGGCGAATATGAGGAAGCCCATAATCTTAAGGTGGGGTTGGGCATATCTTTTTGATGAATTTGGTTAGGCGTCTGCTAAAGCACTCATGCGGTGGTAAGGTTTTTACGAAAAGATTTTTTGGATGGTAAATCTGTCTGGTGTATGATGATTTCTTTTTCTGGCCTGTTGTCTGAAGCTAAATGGGTTTAACAAATCAATTGCGCATAAACTATGAGGTTTTTTCATGACACGCATGCTGCTTGGGCTAACCTTATGTCTTGTCATATCAGCTGTAGTGTTTGGGGATATTCTATGGCGTTTCCCCGTTTCTGGATTAAGTATGTATTTTGGTGTTGTTGCGCTGATAGCTATGTCAGTAGCACAGATTATAGCTTGTCGCGTGAGGATGTCTGAATGGATTTTAGGGCCTCTTGACCAGCAATACTACCTTCATAAATGGTTAGCTTTCTTGGCGGTGGCAGCCATGTTTCTTCATGATAGTATTGATGCTGAGATTGCCGGTTTGAATGCGCCATTTGGATTGAAGGATATTGGTAAGCTATTTGGGGAATGGGGCTATTACGGCGTTTTGATATTGGTTGCTACAACACTTGCAACTTTTATACCCTATCACCTGTGGAAGTTGACTCATAAATTCATGGGTTTTGTCTTCCTTCTGTCCTTTTGTCATTTTCTTCTCATGCCAAAGCCATTTTCGTTAGGAAGCCCAACAGGCATCACTGTTTTGTTTTTTTGTACTTCTGGTTTGCTGGCCTACATCGTAACATTGTTTCGAGATAAGCTCACCAGCGTATGGATGCCCTACCAAGTTAAACAAATTGAAAGCTCTGGCTCAGCAACCAGTTTGATTTTGGAGCCCGTGGATCAACATATGCGTCATAAACCGGGCCAATTCGCTTTCTTGCGTTCTGACTTGGTTGGGTTTCAAGAAGCACATCCATTTACAATATCAAATGCGCCGAATGCTCGTGGCCTTGTTAGGTTTACGATCAAATCTTTGGGAGATTATACCTCAAAACTCAATGATTTGTTCACTGTTGGCTCATTTTGTCATGTTCAAGGGGCGTTTGGTCGGTTTTTTCCAATATGTGATGACAAAGAACAAATTTGGATTGCTGCCGGTATTGGTATTACGCCGTTTTTAGCATGGCTTGATGATACATCATTTGGGTCAAAAGCAGATATTCAGTTTTTTGTGACCGTTTATGACAAATCGCATATCCCTCATTTAGCAGAACTCCACGCGCATGTTGAACGTCATCCTAATATTCATTTGCATGTTATTTGAAACCTATCATGAAGATCGCCTTAACGTCGAAAAAATGTGCGCTCACATCAAATTTCCAAACCGATGCCGGGTATATTATTGTGGTCCCCAAGAATGGGGAAAAATACTTAAAAAGAATTTTTTAGCAAAGGGAGTGCCTGTATCTTCATTCCATCATGAATATTTTGTTTTGAGGTCCGGGATCGATAAAGAGCTGGTTAAAAAAGCTCTGGTGGTACTTAAATATATTCTTACATGGATGATGCGTCGGATTCCTCGGTGATGTGTAGATTTATTATTTTACCTAACTGACGGTGTTTGTCTTCTTGATGATTAGATAACTCTCGTCTATAAGGATTTCCTGCCGTGCATTATTTATGGCGCGCGGGTATCGTATAATGGCTATTACCTCAGCCTTCCAAGCTGATGATGCCGGTTCGATTCCGGCTACCCGCTCCAAGATATTTCCACTTTCTTTATCTTTTCAACAAACCGCCAAACTGATTGTTTGTTCCATTTGAGCTTCATTTGAACCCGATTTCGATCCTCCCTTGACAAGGTTCCATTATTGCTTCAATTCGCGTCAAAATTTTCATTTTTTTTGGGGCATAAGCAAATGGCAAAAGCAAAGTTTGAGCGTAACAAGCCGCACTGCAACATAGGGACGATTGGGCATGTTGACCATGGTAAGACGTCATTGACTGCAGCGATCACGAAGATATTGGCGGAAGCTGGTGGAGCTGAGTTTGCGGCCTATGATGATATTGATAAGGCCCCGGAAGAGAAGGCCCGTGGTATAACGATATCGACGGCACATGTTGAGTATGAGACGGAAGCCCGTCACTATGCGCATGTTGATTGCCCTGGTCACGCGGATTACGTGAAGAACATGATCACGGGAGCTGCGCAGATGGACGGAGCGATATTGGTTGTTTCAGCTGCTGATGGGCCTATGCCGCAGACACGTGAGCATATTTTGTTGGCACGTCAGGTTGGTGTTCCAGCGTTGGTTGTGTTTTTGAACAAGGTAGATCAGGTAGACGACGAAGAGTTGTTGGAGCTTGTAGAGATGGAAGTTCAAGAGCTTTTGACGGAGTATGAGTTTCCTGGTGATGAGATTCCGATTATTAAGGGTTCAGCGTTGTCAGCGTTGGAAGATCGGAATGACGAGATTGGTCGTAATGCGATATTAGAGCTGATGCAGGCTGTTGATGATTATATTCCGCAGCCGGATCGTCCGATTGACCAGGACTTTTTGATGCCGATTGAAGATGTATTTTCGATTTCGGGTCGTGGTACTGTTGTGACGGGACGTATTGAGCGTGGTATTTTGTCAGTAGGTGATGAAGTCGAGATTATTGGGATCCGGGATACGCAGAAGACGACCTGTACAGGTGTTGAGATGTTCCGTAAGTTGTTGGATCGCGGAGAGGCTGGAGACAATGTTGGAGCGTTGTTGCGTGGTATTGACCGTGAGGGTGTTGAGCGAGGTCAGGTATTGGCGAAGCCAGGATCGATTAAGCCGCACACGAAGTTTAAGGCTGAGACTTATATTTTGACGAAGGAAGAAGGTGGCCGTCACACGCCATTTTTTGCGAATTATCGTCCTCAGTTTTACTTCCGGACGACGGATGTTACCGGGATGGTGAAGTTACCGGATGGAACAGAGATGGTTATGCCTGGAGATAACATTGCGCTTGAGGTTGAGTTGATAGCTCCGATTGCGATGGAAGAGGGTTTACGCTTTGCGATCCGTGAAGGTGGCCGCACGGTCGGTGCTGGGGTTGTGGCGACAGTTCTGGACTGATCTGTCCAACATGTAAGGTTCCCGACCGGGCTATTGGTTCCCGGTCGGTGTTGTCTTTTTAAGAAAACTATCCCTTGCCAGGAAAGGTTCGTTCTGGCATACACCAGTTTTTCCGGTTTTCGGGGCTTTAGGAGTGTAGCTCAGTTGGTAGAGCACCGGTCTCCAAAACCGGGTGTCGGGGGTTCGAATCCCTCCACTCCTGCCAAACATACATGGCATGGTATTTGTTATGTTGCCGATTGGTGTGAGCTGTTGGAGGCTAGAGTGGTCGGTTTGTTACTTGTTGGAAATGGGGAAATGGGCAAAACATCACCAAATCAGTTCGTGCGCCAAGTCCGGCAAGAGGCCAGTAAAATTGTTTGGCCAACGCGACGTGAAGCAGGTTTAACGACCCTAACTGTGTTTGTCATGGTGGTTATTGCGTCATTGTTTTTTGTTTTGGTGGATCAGGTTTCGGCCTTCCTCATCAGTCAGCTTTTGGGGCTGGGTAGATAGTATTTTCAGAGGTTAATGCGGTTTTATGGCTCATCGCTGGTACATTGTTCATGCCTATTCTAATTTTGAAAAGAAAGTCGCCGAGGCTATTTCTGAGCAGGCGGCGTTGAAAGGGCACGAAGACGATTTTTCTGAAATACTTGTTCCAACTGAGGAAGTTGTCGAGGTTCGTCGGGGAAAAAAATACTCTACTGAACGTCGTTTTTTCCCTGGTTACGTCTTGGTCAAGATGAACATGAACGAAGAGACGTTCCATTTGGTTAAGTCCGTTGGAAAGGTAACAGGTTTTTTGGGGTCTGGAAGTAAGCCGCAGCCGATTTCCGATGCTGAAGTTGCACACATCATGAATCAAGTTGAGGAGGGTGTTGAGTCTCCACGTCCCTCAATCACTTTTGAGGTTGGTGAGGAAGTTCGTGTAACGGACGGTCCGTTCCAGTCATTCTCAGGTGTTGTTGAAGATGTTGATGATGATCGTGCTCGTTTGAAAGTGGCAGTGTCTATTTTTGGCCGGGCAACGCCTGTAGATTTGGAATATGGACAAGTAGAAAAAACATAGTTTTTTTGGTGGGAGGCTTTCGCCAGCCTAACCACCGCGCACAAAATGCCGGATTAGTGTCGGCTGAATAGAGGAGTGTGTTATGGCGAAGAAAGTTATTGGCTCGCTGAAGCTTCCAGGTTCCAGCAGGAAAGGCAAACCCCTCACCGCCCATCGGGCCAGCGTTGGGCCAGCGTGGTTTGAATATTATGGAGTTTTGTAAGGCGTTTAATGCTGCGACCCAGGAAATGGAAGCGGGTATGCCAATACCCGTTGTTATTACCATTTTCCAAGATAAGTCATTTACATTCACGACCAAAACCCCGCCGGCGTCCTATTTTTTGAAAAAAGCAGCTGGCCTGAAATCAGGTGGTAAAGAGCCAGGTCGATCTGTGGCTGGGTCTGTGACAATGGAACAAGTGCGGGGAAATTGCTGAGGCAAAGATGGCGGACTTGAATGCCAATGATATAGATGCTGCCGGAAAAATTATTGCGGGTTCTGCGCGGGCTATGGGTTTGGAGGTTCGTGATTGATGGCTACAAAAGCTGGGAAGCGTATCCGTAATCTTCGAGATGGCCGTGATTTTAAGGTCGTTATGAGTCTTCAAGATGCTGTTGCTGCGGTTAAAGAAACATCGAATGCCAAATTTGATGAGACGGTAGAAGTCGCTATCAATCTTGGTGTTGATCCTCGTCACGCAGATCAGATGGTGCGTGGAGTTGTGAGTTTGCCGCATGGAACAGGTAAGACGGTTCGTGTGGCTGTTTTCGCAAAGGATGCGAAGGCCGATGAAGCTAAAGAGGCGGGTGCTGATGTGGTAGGTGCCGAAGATCTGATGGAAGCTGTTCAAGGCGGAAAGATTGATTTTGATGTATGCATCGCAGCTCCTGATATGATGGCGATTGTTGGTCGCTTGGGAAAAATTTTAGGGCCAAGAGGGCTTATGCCTAACCCTCGGGTTGGCACTGTGACCCCAGATGTGGGCAAAGCTGTTCGTGATGCAAAAGGTGGTCAGGTGCAATTTCGTGTAGAAAAGGCGGGTATTATCCATGCTGGCGTTGGCAAAGCATCATTTCAGCCTGAGCAGCTTGTAGACAATATCAAAGCCCTTGTAGATGCCGTTGCACGTGCTAAGCCCACGGGTGCTAAGGGTACGTATTTGAAAAGAATTGCTGTGAGTTCCACAATGGGACCCGGCTTTAAAGTCGAAGTGGGAAGTGTCGGGGCTGACGCTTAACCTGCTCGATCTTGTTGGGATTCGTTCCAACAAGGACCTGTCCGAGACCAAGGGTGCTCCGGAGATGAAGTTCAAAGGAGCTTAATGATACGGCCGTTGGTAGATGGGAGCGTCGAGTGAGGAAACTTAATCGGTGATCCTGAACGGGCATTCGCCGGCTATGAGGCAAGAGCATAACTTGTTCAACTCATGGCCATAACGTTAACAGGGTCCGCTATTATATGTGGATTCTAGTATGAGGAGCGAAACATGGACAGAGCCCAGAAACGGGAAATGGTAGGCCAGCTTTCAGAGGTCTTTTCCCAAGCAGGGGTTGTGGTGGTTGCCCACTACACTGGTCTGACCGTGGCGGATATGACGCAATTACGTAGTCAAATTCGTGACGCAGGCGCTAACTTCAAAGTTGTAAAAAATCGCCTGGCTAAAATCGCTCTCCATGGCACGCCAATGCAAGGGATTGCAGAGAAGTTCAACGGCCCAACGGCTATTGCATATTCAAATGATCCTGTCGCAGCTCCCAAGGTTGTTACCCAATTCGCCAAGAAAAATGATAAATTGGTTGTTTTGGGTGCGGCACTGGGCAATACTGTCCTTGATTTGGATGGTGTGAAGGCCCTGGTGGATATGCCACCAATCGAAGACTTGCGTAGCAAGCTTCTGGGTCTTTTGCAGGCACCTGCTTCCAAGCTTGTGGGGCTTCCAAATGCTCCAGCACAAAAGCTTGTTGGTGTCTTACCAGCACCTGGCAGCCAGTTGGCCCGCGTGTTCCAGGCTTATTCCTCGAGCCAAGCGGCCTGAGCGTAATTTATCCACTTAACCGAAAGAGAGAAAGAAAATGGCAAATCTTGAGCAACTCGTGGAAGATCTTTCTTCCCTTACAGTTCTTGAAGCAGCTGAATTGGCAAAGCTTCTTGAAGATAAATGGGGCGTTTCTGCTGCTGCTGCAGCGCCCATGGCTATGCCGATGCCAGGTATGATGCCTGCAGCAGGCGGAGAAGCCGAAGCAGCTGAAGAGAAGACTGAATTTGATGTCATTTTGACGTCAGCAGGCGACAAAAAGATCAATGTGATTAAAGAAGTTCGCGGCATTACAGGTCTTGGCCTGAAAGAAGCAAAAGAACTTGTAGAAGGTGCGCCAAAGCCAATCAAAGAAGGTGTATCTAAGGATGAAGCAGAAGAGCTGAAGAAGAAGCTTGAAGAAGCCGGTGCCGGCGTTGAGCTTAAGTAAGCTTTGCTGCAGAGCATAGAAGAAAATCCAGGAAGCGCAAGCATGCTCGCGCTTCCTTTTCGCCGTTATGGCATGGCAGTTATTTAAAGGGGTCAGATATGGGGCTTATGGTCTCTGGAACCAAGCGTTTTCGTCGTCATTTTGGAAAGCTGGTGGAAGTCGCGCAGCTTCCTAACCTTATCGAAGTACAGCGATTGTCTTATGATCAGTTCTTGCAGATGGATGTGCATCCAGATGAGCGAGAAGAACTTGGTCTTCAGGCTGTGTTTAAATCAGTATTCCCAATACGTGATTTTTCTGATTCCTCTTTTCTTGAATTTGTGCGCTATGAATTTGAGGCGCCAAAATATGATGTAGAAGAGTGTGTGGCACGTGGTTTGACTTATGCTGTCCCACTCAAAGTAACATTGAGGCTTATTGTTTTTGATAACGACGAAGAGACTGGTGCGCGGTCAATCAAAGACATCAAAGAGCAAGATGTTTACATGGGCGATATGCCGTTAATGACGCCAAATGGTACGTTCTTGGTAAATGGAACGGAGCGTGTGATTGTCTCACAGATGCATCGCTCTCCAGGTGTTTTCTTTGATCATGATCGGGGGAAAACCCACTCATCTGGTAAGTTATTGTTCTCCAGTAGGATTATCCCGTACCGTGGCAGTTGGTTGGACTTTGAATTTGATCCAAAGGATATCATCAATGTTCGTATCGATAGGCGGAGAAAGTTGCCAGCATCGACATTGTTGATGGCTTTGGGGATGAGTGAGCAGCAAATACTTGAAGCCTTTTATGACACGATAAGCCTGACAAAGAGGGACAACGGTTGGGCTCAGGAATTTGTTCCAGAAAAAATGCGCGGGGCCAAACTAGATTTTGATTTGGTAGACGCTGACACAGGTGAAGTCGTTGTAGAGGCGGGTAGAAAAATTACCCCTAGACTTGCCCGTAAGTTGCAAGAGAATGGATTGCGTAACGTTCTGTTTCAGCCGGAACAGTTAGATGGTCGTTTTTTCGCTGGCGACATGATCAATCTTGATAATGGTGTCGTTTTGGTCGAGGCAGGTGATGATGTTACCCCAGAAGCATTAGCGCTTCTCGTTGATCATGGATGGAATGATGTTTCATTGTTGGATATAGATCATTCTGCGAAAGGCCCACATATGCGCAATACGCTGGCGGCTGATAAAGCTGACAGCAAAGAGCAGGCGCTCATAGATATATACCGGGTTATGCGCCCAGGTGAACCGCCGACATTGGAAACAGCCTCTCAGTTGTTACAAAGTTTATTTTTTGACGAAGAGCGCTATGACCTCTCGGCAGTTGGTCGGGTTAAGATGAATATGCGTCTCAACTTGGATGCCGAGGACTCCGTGCGCGTGTTGCGTAACGAAGATATTCTCAATGTCTTAAAAACACTTCACGATTTGCGTGATGGTATAGGACAGGTGGATGATATCGATCATTTGGGCAATCGCCGTGTTAGATCCGTTGGTGAGCTGATGGAAAACCAATATCGCTTGGGCCTTCTTCGTATGGAGAGAGCTATAAGAGAGCGTATGAGTTCCGTTGAGATCGATACAGTGATGCCGCAAGATCTCATAAATGCTAAGCCAGCTGCTGCAGCAGTACGCGAGTTTTTTGGGTCCTCACAGTTGTCCCAGTTTATGGATCAAACAAATCCACTCTCTGAAGTTACCCACAAACGGCGGATGTCAGCGCTTGGACCTGGTGGTCTCACAAGAGAACGTGCAGGCTTTGAGGTTCGCGATGTGCATCCAACGCATTATGGTCGTATTTGTCCTATCGAAACACCTGAAGGTCCGAATATTGGTTTGATCAATTCATTGGCAACATACGCCCGGGTCAACAAATATGGGTTCATCGAGAGCCCATATCGGCGCGTAGAAAACGGGAAGGTGACAGCGGAGGTTGTCTACCTATCGGCCATTGAAGAAGGGCGATATAAAGTTGCTCAGGCAAATGAGCCTTTGGATAATGAAGGCAACTTGGTGAATGACTTGGTTGTTTGTCGAACCAACGGGGACTTCGTTACCATACCTCCTGCGGAAGTAAACTTTATTGATGTTTCTCCCAAGCAGGTTGTGTCAGTGGCAGCTGCGTTGATTCCATTCTTGGAAAATGATGATGCGAACCGAGCCTTGATGGGCTCAAACATGCAGCGTCAAGCTGTTCCATTGTTGCGTGCTGAGGCGCCATTGGTTGGTACAGGAATGGAAGCTGTGGTGGCGAGAGATTCTGGGGCAGCTATTGCAGCTCGTCGCGCCGGCGTTGTTGACCAAGTCGACGCCACACGTATCGTCATTCGTGTGACAGAACAGCTTCATGCGGGGCAATCTGGGGTTGATATCTACAATCTGAGAAAGTTCCAGAGATCGAACCAAAATACTTGCATCAATCAGCGTCCATTGGTGCGCGTAGGTGAAACCGTTGCTGCGGGCGATATTATTGCTGACGGGCCTTCTACAGATCTTGGTGAATTGGCATTAGGCAAAAACGTACTTGTCGCATTCATGCCTTGGAATGGGTATAATTTTGAGGATTCTATCCTTGTTTCCGAGCGTATTGTGCGTGATGATGTGTTCACTTCAATTCATATTGAAGAATTCGAAGTGATGGCGCGTGATACAAAATTAGGCCCAGAAGAAATTACCAGGGATATTCCTAATGTCGGAGAAGAAGCCCTAAGAAATCTCGATGAAGCGGGAATTGTGTATATCGGTGCAGAGGTAAGCCCGGGCGACATATTGGTTGGCAAGATTACGCCAAAGGGTGAGAGCCCCATGACACCAGAAGAGAAGCTTTTGCGTGCTATTTTTGGTGAAAAGGCATCTGATGTTCGTGATTCATCCTTGAGGCTATCGCCAGGCGTAACCGGAACAGTCGTAGAGGTTCGTGTTTTCAATCGCCATGGCGTTGATAAAGATGAGCGCGCGCTACAAATTGAGCGTGAAGAAATCGAACGCTTGATGAAGGATAGGAATGATTCACTCGCGATTGTGGAGAGAAACCTTCGGGGTCGTCTTTCAGATCTTCTCGTCGGTAAGTCCATTACCAAAGCGCCTAAGAATAGCAAACTCAAAGGCGAATTAACTCTTGATGATTTTCAAGAGCTAACTGCCTCACAGTGGTGGCAGTTGGCTGTTGATGACACAGACGTTATGGAGGAGTTGGCAAAGCTAAAGAACTTCTATGATGGTGCTCGTGAACGCCTTGAAGACCGTTTCAATGACAAAGTTGATAAAGTGCGCCGTGGTGATGAGCTACCACCTGGTGTGATGAAAATGGTTAAGGTTTACATTGCCATAAAGCGAAAAATGCAGCCTGGTGATAAGATGGCCGGTCGCCATGGAAACAAGGGTGTGATTTCTCGTATTATGCCTATGGAAGATATGCCTCATCTTGCTGATGGAACACCAGTTGATCTGGTTCTTAACCCACTTGGTGTTCCGTCTCGTATGAATGTTGGGCAGATCCTGGAGACGCATCTTGGGTGGGCTTCGGCTGGTCTTGGCCGTGAAATTGGTCGCTCGTTGGAAGCGTACCGTGAACATGGTGATTTGACACCTGTTCGCGATGCCATGAAGCTTGCCTATGGAGATGAAGTTTACAACGAAACGATATCTTCCTTGGATGATGATCGTTTGTTAGAGTCTGCCGAGCATGTCGTTCGTGGTGTTCCGCATGCGACACCAGTTTTTGACGGTGCAGAATCTGCTGATATTGTTAATGCTTTATCGCGGGCTGGACTTCATGACTCAGGGCAAGTTACCCTGTATGACGGTAGATCTGGTGAGCAATTTGCGCGCAAGGTAACCGTTGGCTACAAATATTTGCTGAAGTTGCATCACTTGGTTGATGATAAGATCCATGCTCGATCTATTGGACCTTATTCACTTGTTACCCAGCAACCTTTGGGTGGTAAGGCGCAATTTGGTGGGCAAAGATTTGGCGAAATGGAGTGCTGGGCACTCCAAGCTTATGGTGCTGCCTATACCTTGCAGGAAATGTTGACTGTAAAATCAGATGATGTTGCAGGCCGTACGAAGGTCTATGAATCTATTGTACGGGGCGAAGATAATTTTGAAGCGGGGATTCCAGAAAGTTTCAACGTGTTGATTAAAGAGATACGATCTCTTGGATTAAACGTAGAGCTTTTGGATTCGAATGAATACTGAGGAGAATAGCGGTATGAATCAGGATGTAACCAACGTATTCAGTCCGAATACTCCACCAGAAACTTTTGACTCGATTAAAATTTCCATCGCGAGTCCAGAAAAAATTATGTCGTGGTCATATGGCGAGATCAAAAAGCCTGAGACCATAAACTACCGTACCTTTAAACCCGAACGTGATGGTTTGTTCTGCGCGCGGATATTTGGCCCTACAAAAGATTATGAATGTTTGTGTGGCAAATATAAGCGGATGAAATACCGGGGTATCATTTGTGAGAAATGTGGTGTCGAGGTAACCCTATCCAAAGTTCGGCGTGAACGTATGGGGCACATAGAGCTGGCATCACCGGTGGCCCATATTTGGTTTTTGAAATCTCTACCAAGCCGTATCAGTTTGATGCTTGATATGATGCTTAAAGAAGTTGAGAAAGTTCTTTATTTTGAGAGCTACATCGTTATTGAGCCTGGGTTAACAGCATTATCCCGCAAACAGCTGTTGAGTGAGGATGAGTATTTAGAGGCCCAAGAACAGTATGGCGAAGATTCTTTTACCGCAGGTATAGGCGCAGAAGCTATTCGTGAACTTCTTCTTGAAATAGATCTAGAAAGCGAACGCGAGACCTTACGAGAAGAATTGGCTGAGGCGACTGGCGAGTTGAAGCCAAAGAAAATTGCCAAACGTTTGAAGCTGATTGAAGCGTTTTTAGAATCTGGCAATCGCCCAGAATGGATGATTTTAACAGTTGTCCCCGTCATTCCTCCTGAACTTCGTCCATTGGTGCCATTGGACGGGGGTCGTTTTGCAACATCAGATCTTAATGATTTGTATCGCCGTGTCATCAATAGAAACAATCGATTGAAGCGGCTTATGGAATTACGCGCGCCTGATATTATCGTGCGCAACGAGAAACGGATGTTGCAAGAGTCCGTTGATGCATTGTTCGATAATGGCAGACGTGGTCGTGTTATAACAGGGACCAATAAGCGTCCTTTGAAATCATTGAGTGATATGCTCAAAGGCAAACAGGGCCGCTTCCGCCAGAACCTTCTTGGTAAGCGTGTTGATTATTCTGGGCGTTCTGTGATTGTGGTTGGTCCAGAACTAAAGCTCCATCAATGTGGCCTCCTAAGAAAATGGCTTTAGAATTGTTCAAGCCATTTATCTATTCGAGATTAGAGGCAAAAGGTCTTTCGGCAACGGTGAAGCAGGCGAAGAAACTTGTTGAGAAAGAGCGTCCAGAAGTTTGGGATATTTTAGAAGAGGTTATTCGTGAACACCCAGTCATGTTGAACTGTGCCCCACGCTTCACCGTCTTGGTATCCAAGCCTTTGAACCTACTTTGATTGAGGGAAAAGCTATTCAACTGCATCCCTTAGTTTGTGCAGCCTTTAATGCCGATTTTGACGGTGACCAAATGGCCGTGCATGTGCCTTTGTCGTTGGAAGCACAACTTGAAGCACGCGTCTTGATGATGTCCACAAATAATATACTTAGCCCAGCAAATGGAAAGCCTATTATTGTGCCTTCACAAGATATCGTATTGGGCATCTATTACATGACGTTGGATCGTAATAACGAACCGGGTGAGGGTAAAGCTTTTGCCAACATGGCAGAAATTGAACATGCCTTATCTGTGGGGCTGATTACGGTTCATTCAAAAATTACAGCCCGGTATAACGGTGTTGACGCAGAGGGTAATCCAACATCCCAACGTGTAACAACGACAGCTGGACGTATGTTAATCGGGGAACTTTTGCCGAGGTCTTCTGGTATCCAATTTGATATCGTTAATAAGTTGCTAACCAAGAAGGAAATAGCGAAAGTAATCGATGATGTTTACCGTCATTGTGGCCAGAAAGAAACCGTTATCTTTGCTGATAGGTTGATGAAGCTTGGATTCCAGCATGCTTATCGTGCAGGTATTTCCTTCGGAAAAGATGATATGATTGTCCCCGAGGCAAAACAAGAATTGCTTGAGGACACACGTGAGCAGGTAAAAGAATTCGAGCAACAATATTCTGATGGTCTGATTACTCAAGGTGAAAAGTACAACAAGGTTGTTGATGCTTGGGCAAAGTGTACCGATAAGGTTGCAGCTGAAATGATGAAGAAAATCTCAGCGGTTCAAGTTGACGAAGAGACCAAGCGCCACCTGCCGGAGAATTCAATTTATATGATGGCGCATTCTGGTGCGCGTGGTTCACCACGACAGATGCAGCAGCTGGGTGGGATGCGTGGTTTGATGGCAAAGCCGTCAGGTGAGATTATTGAAACGCCGATTATTTCAAACTTTAAAGAAGGTTTGACTGTTCTCGAATACTTTAACTCGACCCACGGTGCGCGGAAAGGCTTGGCTGATACGGCGTTGAAAACTGCAAACTCGGGCTATTTGACAAGGCGATTGGTAGACGTCGCACAAGATTGTATTGTCCGTGAAATTGACTGTGGCACCGAACGTGGTTTGGATGTTTCGGCGTTGATTGATGGCGGGGAAGTTGTCGAACCTATCACGGAGAGAATACTAGGCCGTTCAGCCGCTCATGATATTGTTCATCCTCTTTCGGGCGAATTGCTTGTTCCCAAATCAACCTTGATCGATGAAGCCATTGCGGCTGCAATTGAAGATGCTGGTGTGCAGACTGTTAAAATAAGATCTGCTCTAACATGTGAAACCAAAGCAGGTGTTTGTGCGGTATGTTACGGGCGTGATTTGGCACGCGGAACACCGGTTAATATAGGTGAGGCTGTAGGTGTTATTGCGGCTCAATCTATTGGCGAGCCTGGTACGCAGTTAACAATGCGAACATTCCACGTTGGGGGAACCGCACAAGTTGCAGATCAGTCATTTATTGAGGCAAGCTATGCAGGTAAAATCACCATTCGAAATGCAAATGTTGTGACGGGTGTCGACGGTAAATTGATCGTCATGGGGCGTAATTGTCAGCTTGTTATACTTGATGATGCAGGCAATGAACGCGCGACACACAAGGTAACCTACGGCACCCGCTTGCTCATTGAAGAGGGTGGAAAGGTTGAGCGGGGCCAAAGGTTGGCAGAATGGGATCCGTATACGCTACCTTTGATCACTGATGTTACCGGCAAAGCGAAGTTTATCGATGTGGTTGAAAATGTGTCCGTTCGAGAGGAGACAGATGAAACAACGGGAATTTCATCGATGGTGATTGCTGATTGGCGTTCAAATCCAAGAGGCACAAACTTGAAGCCATCGGTCGTTATTGTCGGTGACGATGGGGAACCATTACGACAAGAAAATGGTAATCCTTATCAATATCTATTGTCTGTGGGCGCTATTTTGTCTGTAGAAAATGGCCAAGATGTCGCTGCGGGATCTGTGTTGGCCCGTATTCCAAGAGAAAGTGCCAAGACAAGAGACATC
This sequence comes from Alphaproteobacteria bacterium, assembly GCA_038131935.1. Classification (GTDB taxonomy): domain Bacteria; phylum Pseudomonadota; class Alphaproteobacteria; order UBA8317; family UBA8317; genus UBA8317. The sequence goes on from JAYPQH010000017.1 coordinate 53,217, forward strand.
ACAGGTGGTTTGCCTCGTGTGGCGGAACTCTTTGAGGCACGTCGGCCAAAGATCATGCCATCATCGCAGAAACTGATGGCTATGTAAGTTTTGGAAAGGACTTTAAAAACAAGCGCCGCATTATTGTGACGCCTGTGGATGAAAACCTTGAGCCTATGGAATATATGGTGCCAAAAGGAAAGCATATTGGGTTGCAGGAGGGAGATTTCATCTCTCGTGGTGAATTCATCATGGATGGAAATCCTGCGCCACATGATATTCTTCGGGTTTTGGGTATCGAAGCACTTGCAAACTATCTGATTAATGAAATTCAAGATGTTTACCGCTTACAAGGCGTTAAAATTAACGACAAACATATTGAAGTTATTGTTCGTCAAATGTTGCAAAAGGTTGAAGTCAGTGATCCCGGTGAAACGCATCTGCTGGCTGGTGAGCAACTTGATGAGTTGGAGTTGATGGAGATCAACGACAAAGCCAAAGCGGAGGGACGTCGTCCAGCGGAGGGAGATAATATTTTGCTTGGTATTACTAAGGCAAGTCTTCAGACGCGTTCATTTATTTCTGCAGCATCATTCCAGGAAACAACGCGGGTCCTTACAGAAGCCTCAACCCAAGCAAAGTCCGACACCTTGGTTGGTTTAAAGGAAAATGTGATTGTAGGAAGGCTAATACCAGCTGGTACAGGCGCTGCATTGAGAAGGGTCAAGAAAATCGCGTCAGAGCGAGATCGTGCGTTGTTGGAAGCTCGTATGAGCGAAAATCAACAAGCCCTCGCGGAGTCGTAAGGGCTAACACTTGACGGGGCTGGCTGATGTCGTGTAATGGCCAGCTCTTACATATCCAATATTTGTTCATGGCGTGAACGGGTTGGATTTGTTCAGCGGTCGAATGGCTGTTCAAGATACGATATTCGTATCCTCTGGAAATCAAGGGTGCTTGGATAATCCGAGCGCTCATAATGTTTTTGTTGTGTAAGAAGGCGGGAAATATGCCCACGATTAACCAGTTAATCCGTAAGCCGCGTCAGGCCCAGGTGAAACGTAATAAAGTACCTGCTCTGTTGGCTTGTCCACAGAGACGCGGTGTGTGTACGCGTGTTTATACGACCACGCCAAAGAAGCCAAACTCTGCATTGCGTAAGGTCGCAAAGATACGTTTGACATCAGGCTTTGAGGTGATCGGATATATTCCGGGTGAGGGTCACAATTTGCAGGAGCACTCTGTTGTTCTCATCAGAGGTGGACGTGTGAAAGACCTTCCAGGTGTGCGTTATCATATTTTACGCGGCGTGCTTGACACACAAGGTGTTAAGGATCGTAAGCAGCGTCGTTCTAAATATGGCGCTAAGCGTCCTAAATAAGGAGATACACGAATGTCACGACGTCATCGCGCGGAAAAAAGAGAAGTTTTGCCAGATGCTAAGTTTGGCGACGTTATCCTGACCAAATTTATGAATAACTTGATGTTGGACGGAAAAAAGTCGGTTGCTGAGCGTATTGTTTATGGCGCTCTTGATCGGATTGAAACCAAGTTGAAAACCGATCCTTTGTCAATTTTCCACGAGGCTCTTACCAACGTGTCGCCTGCTGTTGAAGTTCGTTCGAGACGTGTTGGTGGTGCGACATACCAGGTTCCTGTAGAAGTGCGTCCGGATCGTCGTCAGGCGTTGGCTGTGCGCTGGTTGATCAATGCCGCGCGGTCCAGGGGGGAAACCACCATGGAAGAGCGGCTTTCAGCAGAGCTTGTTGATGCGGCTAACAACAGAGGGAATGCTGTGAAGAAGCGCGAAGATACGCACAAGATGGCTGAGGCCAACCGCGCGTTCTCGCATTATCGTTGGTAATTTTTTAAATATTTTTTTGAGGCATACAGATGGCACGCGATAAGCAGCTAAGCGAATACCGCAACATAGGGATCATGGCACATATTGATGCTGGTAAGACCACGACCACAGAACGGATTTTGTTCTACACTGGTCGTAGTCATAAGATTGGTGAGGTTCATGATGGTGCGGCCACTATGGACTGGATGGAGCAGGAGCAAGAGCGCGGTATAACAATCACGTCTGCTGCAACCACATGTTTTTGGCGCGATCACCGTATTAATATTATCGACACGCCGGGGCACGTTGATTTTACGATCGAAGTGGAACGTTCTTTGCGTGTTCTCGATGGAGCTGTTGCGGTATTTGACGGCAACGCTGGTGTTGAGCCGCAAACAGAAACGGTATGGCGTCAAGCTGACAAGTATCGCGTACCGCGCATGTGTTTCGTGAACAAGATGGACAAGATGGGTGCTGATTTTTATCGCACCTACGACATGATCATTGATCGCTTGGGTGCGACCCCGCTTGCAATTCAAATTCCTGTTGGTGCTGAGGACAAGTATGAAGGTTTGATTGATCTCATCCGGATGAAAAACGTCGTTTGGGAAGGTGAAAATCTTGGTGCGTCTTACACATATGAGGACATCCCAGAAGACTTGAAGGATCAGGCCGAAGAGTGGCGCAATAAGATGATCGAAACGGTCGTTGAATTGGACGAAGAAGCGCTTGAGGCTTATCTTGAAGGTGAAGAGCCATCTGAAGACAAAATAAGGGAACTCATCCGCAAAGGTACCATTAATTTTGATTTTGTACCTGTATTATGTGGTTCCGCTTTTAAAAATAAGGGTGTCCAGCCTTTGTTGGATGCTGTCGTCGATTTCCTGCCATCTCCTGTTGATGTTGAGTCTATTAAGGGTTTCAAAGTTGGTGATGAGACAGTTGAGGTGCCTCGTAAGGCGGATGATAATGAGCCGTTTTCAGCGCTCGCCTTTAAGATCATGAACGACCCATTTGTTGGATCGCTGACATTTACGCGTGTATATTCAGGGGTTATTGAAGCGGGTCAATCTGTTATTAACCCTGCGAAAGATAAGCGCGAGCGTGTTGGTCGTATGTTGCTTATGCATTCTAATCACCGTGAAGAGATTAAAGAAGCGCGCGCTGGTGATATCGTTGCGATTGTCGGTTTGAAGGATACAACTACTGGCGATACTTTGTGTGACCCAGTTAAGCCTGTGGTGCTTGAGTCAATGGAATTCCCTGATCCTGTTATTGAGATCGCTGTTGAGCCAAAGACGAAGGCTGACCAGGAAAAAATGTCAAATGCTCTTCAGCGTTTGGCGCAAGAAGATCCGTCTTTCCGCGTAACGTCTGATATTGAGTCCGGCCAGACCATTTTAAAGGGGATGGGTGAACTTCACTTAGATATCTTAATTGATCGCATGAAGCGCGAATTTAAGGTGGAGGCCAATATTGGTGCCCCACAAGTTGCCTACCGTGAGACATTAGGTCGGGAAATTGAGGTTGATTATACCCATAAGAAGCAATCTGGTGGTTCGGGTCAGTTTGCACGGGTTAAAATGATTGTATCTCCGAACGAGCCTGGTCAAGGTGAATCTTTTACATCCGAGATCGTTGGGGGCTCTGTCCCACGCGAGTATATCCCTGGTGTTGAGAAGGGCATTAATTCAGTTAAAGACTCCGGTCCGTTGGCTGGCTTCCCTGTTATAGATTTCAATGTTCGGCTCATTGATGGTGCATACCATGATGTCGACTCATCCGTTCTTGCATTTGAAATTGCCGGCAGAGCCGCGATGCGGGAGGCCATTCAGAAGGCGGATCCCAAGCTGCTTGAGCCAATCATGAAGGTCGAGGTTGTAACCCCAGAAGAGTATATGGGTGATGTCATTGGTGATCTTAATAGCCGCCGAGGTCAAATCTCAGGTACAGAGTCTCGTGGTGTTGCGACTGTGATTATGGCTAATGTTCCACTGGCCAACATGTTTGGTTATGTGAACAACCTTCGCTCGATGACGCAGGGCAGAGCGCAGTATTCTATGGTCTTTTCACATTATGAACCTGTTCCAAACGCTGTCGCTGAAGAAATCAAAGCGAAATACGCAAGCTGATTTATTTTTATTTAAGGAGTTTATGTCATGGCAAAAGCAAAGTTTGAGCGTAACAAGCCGCACTGCAACATAGGGACGATTGGGCATGTTGACCATGGTAAGACGTCATTGACTGCAGCGATCACGAAGATATTGGCGGAAGCTGGTGGAGCTGAGTTTGCGGCCTATGATGATATTGATAAGGCCCCGGAAGAGAAGGCCCGTGGTATAACGATATCGACGGCACATGTTGAGTATGAGACGGAAGCCCGTCACTATGCGCATGTTGATTGCCCAGGTCACGCGGATTACGTGAAGAACATGATCACGGGAGCTGCGCAGATGGACGGAGCGATATTGGTTGTTTCAGCTGCTGATGGGCCTATGCCGCAGACACGTGAGCATATTTTGTTGGCACGTCAGGTTGGTGTTCCAGCGTTGGTTGTGTTTTTGAACAAGGTAGATCAGGTAGACGACGAAGAGTTGTTGGAGCTTGTAGAGATGGAAGTTCAAGAGCTTTTGACGGAGTATGAGTTTCCTGGTGATGAGATTCCGATTATTAAGGGTTCAGCGTTGTCAGCGTTGGAAGATCGGAATGACGAGATTGGTCGTAATGCGATATTGGAGCTGATGCAGGCTGTTGATGATTATATTCCGCAGCCGGATCGTCCGATTGACCAGGACTTTTTGATGCCGATTGAAGATGTATTTTCGATTTCGGGTCGTGGTACTGTTGTGACGGGACGTATTGAGCGTGGTATTTTGTCAGTAGGTGATGAAGTCGAGATTATTGGGATCCGGGATACGCAGAAGACGACCTGTACAGGTGTTGAGATGTTCCGTAAGTTGTTGGATCGCGGAGAAGCTGGAGACAATGTTGGAGCGTTGTTGCGTGGTATTGACCGTGAGGGTGTTGAGCGAGGTCAGGTATTGGCGAAGCCAGGATCGATTAAGCCGCACACGAAGTTTAAGGCTGAGACTTATATTTTGACGAAGGAAGAAGGTGGTCGTCACACGCCATTTTTTGCGAATTATCGTCCTCAGTTTTACTTCCGGACGACGGATGTTACCGGGATGGTGAAGTTACCGGATGGAACAGAGATGGTTATGCCTGGAGATAACATTGCGCTTGAGGTTGAGTTGATAGCTCCGATTGCGATGGAAGAGGGTTTACGCTTTGCGATCCGTGAAGGTGGCCGCACGGTCGGTGCTGGGGTTGTGGCGACAGTTCTGGACTGATCTGTCCAACATGTAAGGTTCCCGACCGGGCTATTGGTTCCCGGTCGGTGTTGTTTTAGGAAGGTTTGAAATGCTTGGTCAAAATATAAGAATCCGTCTCAAGGCGTTTGATCATCGAATTCTCGATGCGTCTACAAAAGAGATCGTGAATACTGCTAAAAGAACAGGTGCCCAGGTTCGTGGGCCCATACCATTGCCGACTCGTATTGAGCGTTTCACCGTTCTTCGTTCTCCTCACATCGATAAGAAAAGTCGTGAGCAGTTCGAAATGCGCACACATAAGCGCATGTTAGATATAGTTGATCCAACACCCCAGACAATTGATGCGCTGATGAAACTTGATTTGGCTGCGGGTGTGGATGTTGAAATTCGGACTTAAGGGGATTGACCATGCGTTCGGGACTAATCGCCCAAAAAATGGGCATGACCAGGATTTACTCTCCTGACGGTAAGGGGATACCTGTTACCGTGTTAAAGGTTGATAATTGCCAAGTTGTTGGCCATCGCACGAAGGAGCAGAACGGCTACACCGCTGTTCAGCTTGGAGCTGGTAACAGAAAGGCGAAAAATGTGAGCAGGGCAATGCGTGGTCACTTTGCTATTGCTGAGGTTGAACCCAAGCATAAGCTTGTTGAGTTTCGTGTTTCTGATGACAATTTGATTGCTGTGGGTGCTTCTATGAAGGCTGACCACTTTGTGGCTGGTCAGTTTGTTGATGTTGTGGGGACGTCGATTGGTAAGGGCTTTGCTGGTGCCATGAAACGCCATAACTTCGGTGGTTTAAGAGCCTCACACGGCGTGTCTATTTCGCACCGTTCACATGGTTCCACAGGTCAATGTCAGGACCCGGGCCGTGTTTTTAAGGGTAAAAAGATGGCCGGGCATATGGGTGCTGAGCGCGTTACCGCACAAAATTTAGAAGTTATTGGTATCGACAATGAGCGCGGGCTTGTTTTGGTAAAAGGTGCGGTTCCTGGTTCTAAGGGCGGTTGGGTTATGATTCGTGACGCCGCGAAAAAGTCGTTGCCTGCTGGCGCGCCAAAACCGGGTTCTTTTGTTCTTCCTGGCGAAGAATTGGCTCAGGTAGATACCTCAATTGCTTCTGGTGATGCTGCTCCTGAAGTGCAAGGACAGGGAGCAGAGGCATGAAGATTGATATTAAAAATGTTGGCGCAGACAAAGTGGGTGAGATGGATCTTGCTGATTCCATTTTTGGTGTCGAAGCTCGCTCAGATATATTGCATAGAGTTGTCACGTGGCAGTTGGCGAAGCGTCAGGCAGGCACACACGCCACAAAAACCCGTTCACAGGTTGTTGGTTCTGGTCGCAAAATTGTTCGTCAAAAAGGTAGCGGTGGTGCTCGTCACGGTGACAAGTATGCGACCCAATTTCGTGGTGGTGGTATCCCTCATGGACCCAAAGCTCGTAGTCATGCGGTCAGCTTGAATAAGAAAATTCGCTCTTTGGGACTTAAAATGGCTCTTTCATCTAAGGCTCAGCAGGGTAGATTGATTGTTGTTGATGACATGGTTCTCTCTGATTACAAGACCAAAGATGCAAAGGCATTCATAGATCGGTTTGGGATCAATTCGGGATTGTTTTTGGATGTTGATTTCAAGAAAGAGTTTGTTGCGAGTGCACGTAACCTCGTTGGTGTGGATTTAATTCCAGTTGCTGGTGCAAATGTTTACGATATTTTGCGTCGTGATTTTTTGGTTTTGTCAAAAGCTGCAGCTGAAAAACTTGAGGAGCGATTGTCATGAGCAATCTACGCCATTATGACGTTATTCTTTCACCTGTTATCACAGAAAAAGCTACACTTGGCTCCGAATTTGGGCAGGTGCAGTTTAAAGTGGCAATTGACGCCAACAAGCTTGAAATCAAACGAGCCGTGGAAGAGCTTTTTGATGTAAAGGTCAAGGCTGTGAACACGATAAAGGTAAAAGGTAAGACGAAGTTGTTTCGTGGGCGCGTTGGGCGTCGGAGTGATTACAAAAAAGCTATTGTTAGCCTCGAAGATGGTCACTCTATTGATGTAACAACCGGCGTTTGAGAAGGGGATTACGATGGCTTTAAAACAATACAAACCTAATACCCCTGGTCAACGTACTTTGGTTCTTGTTGATCGTTCACAGCTTTGGAAGGGTGGGCCTGTTAAGTCTTTGACAGAGGGTCTTACCAAGTCTGGTGGTCGTAATAATAATGGACGTGTTACTGCGCGTCGTCGCGGCGGTGGCCACAAGCGCTCGTACCGTATTATTGACTTCAAGCGCCGTAAATTTGACGTCCCTGCAACAATCGAACGTTTGGAATATGATCCAAACAGAACTGCCTTCATTGCTTTGGTTCGGTATGAAGATGGTGAGCTTGCATATGTTCTTGCTCCGCAGCGTGTTGCTGTTGGTGACGTCATTGTTTCTGGGAGCAAGGTTGATGTGCGCCCAGGTAATGCAATGCCTTTTACGGGAATGCCTGTTGGTACAATTGTACATAACGTAGAATTGAAGCCTGGTGCGGGTGGAAAGATTGCACGTTCAGCTGGTGCGTATGCTCAATATGTTGGTCGTGATGGTGGCTATGCTGTCTTGCGTCTTTCTTCTGGGGAGCAGCGTGTCGTTCTTGCTGATTGCATGGCAACGGTGGGCGCTGTTTCAAATGCGGACCATATGAACCAAAATTTTGGTAAGGCGGGTCGTAACCGGTGGAAGGGTAAAAGGCCTTCTGTTCGTGGTGTGGCGATGAACCCGATTGATCACCCGCATGGTGGTGGTGAAGGACGTACATCCGGTGGACGTCATCCTGTTACGCCTTGGGGTAAACCTACGAAAGGTAAACGGACTCGTTCAAATAAATCTACCGATAAATATATTACGCGCAGCAGACATCTGCGTAAGCAGCGCTAAGGAGTTCATTTATGGCACGTTCAGTCTGGAAGGGCCCTTTTGTTGATCATTATTTGTTCAAGAAGGTTGAAGCGGCTCAGGAATCTAAGAAAAAAGAAGTGATTAAGATTTGGTCTCGCAGATCTACAATCCTTCCGCATTTTGTTGGGCTTACTTTTGGCGTTTACAATGGGCAAAAACATATTCCTGTGAATGTTACAGAGGATATGATTGGGCATAAGTTCGGTGAATTTGCTCCCCACACGTACCTATTACGGTCATGGTGCGGACAAGAAAGCCAAGAGGAAATAGGCATGGGTAAGAAATCTGCAGCAAGGGCTCTGCCCGATAATGAAGCTAAAGCGGTACTTAGGATGCTAAGGGTTAGTCCGCAAAAATTAAATGTGGTAGCGGGTATGATCCGTGGAAAGCCTGTTGATAAAGCGTTGACCGCTTTGTCCTTTTCACGTCGTCGGATAGCTGATGATGTAAGGAAATGTTTGCAGTCAGCGGTTGCCAACGCCGAAAACAATCATGATTTAGATGTTGATAGCTTGATCGTAAGTGAAGCCAGTGTTGGTAAAAACCTTGTCATGAAGCGCTTCAAACCGCGGGCACGAGGCCGCATGGGTCGCATTCAGAAGCCATTTTCGCAACTAACGATCGTGGTCCGTAGCATGGAGGAACAAGCCTAATGGGACAGAAAATTAATCCAATTGGCTTTCGTTTGGGTATTAACCGGACTTGGGAATCACGTTGGTTTGCCGTGAAAGGCGAGTATGGTAAATTGCTTCATGAAGACTTGGCGATAAGGAACTTTTTGCGCAAGAATTTGACGCAAGCCGGCATCGGTAAGATTGTTATTGAGCGTCCACACAAGAAATGTCGCGTAACGCTTTATTCTGCACGCCCTGGTGTTATTATCGGTAAAAAAGGCGCAGATATTGAGAAGCTTCGTAAGCAGCTAAGTCGCTTTACCGAGTCAGAATTACATTTGAATATTGTAGAAATTCGAAAGCCAGAGATAGATGCCACGTTGATTGCCGAGTCAGTTGCCCAGCAATTGGAACGTCGCGTTGCTTTTCGTCGGGCTATGAAACGAGCTATGCAAAATGCCATGAGGATGGGTGCATTAGGTATTCGTATTTCTTGTGCTGGTCGTCTGGGTGGAGCTGAGATTGCTCGTACAGAACAATATCGTGAGGGACGTGTTCCTCTTCATACATTGCGTGCCGACATTGATTATGGAGAGGCTCGTTCTTTTAGTGCATATGGGATTAGTGGCATTAAAGTCTGGGTGTTTAAGGGAGAAGTGATGGATCATGATCCTTCTGCCCAAGAGCGTCGTATGCAGGAAATGCAAGAAGGTAGCCGTCCTCGTCTCTGACAGGGCGGATGTTAACGAAAGGATTGTCAGGTTATGCTGCAGCCAAAACGTACAAAATTTCGGAAGATGCACAAGGGTCGTATCCACGGCGTTGCGCATCGTGGTAGTACACTTAACTTTGGCTCTTTCGGCTTGAAGACCGTCGAGCCTGAGCGGATTACGTCGCGCCAAATCGAGGCGGCAAGGCGTGCTATTACAAGACATATGAAGAGACAGGGTCGTGTTTGGATTCGGGTTTTCCCAGATGTACCTGTTTCAAAGAAGCCGACAGAAGTTCGAATGGGTAAGGGTAAGGGTTCTCCAGAATATTGGGCAGCCAAGATCAAGCCTGGTCGCATTATGTTTGAAGTTGACGGTGTGAGTGAACCTGTGGCACGCGAGGCGCTTCGTTTGGGTGGTGAAAAACTTCCTGTTCGCTGGAAGATTGTCGCGCGCATTGAAGAGTAATTGAGGATATTGAAATGATGAAGGCTAATGAAGTTCGCGCAATGTCCGTAGACCAATTGCAAGACGAGTTGGTAAAATTGAAACGTGCGCAGTTAAATTTGCGCTTTCAACAGGCAACTGGTCAGCTTGAGAAGAGTTCGGAGTTTAAGCGTGTGCGTCGGAATATTGCGCGCATTAAGACCATGCTAGCGGAAAAAACCAACGCAACCGTTGGTGCCTGAGGGGAAATAAGATGCCTAAAAGAATGCTTCAAGGTCAGGTAGTGAGTGACAAAAGTGATAAAACGATTGTTGTGCGTGTGGAACGGCGCTTTACCCACCCTGCTATGAAAAAAACAGTCCGTACATCCAAAAAGTATCATGCACATGACGAGTTGAATACGGCTCGTGAAGGTCAAGTGGTGTGGATTGAGGAATGTGTTCCTATCTCTAAGAACAAAAAGTGGAAGCTTGTGGTAGAATCCACAGCATCTTGAAATTATGGCAATTCTAAGGAGTAGAATGTAATGATACAGATGCAAACCAACTTGGACGTTGCGGATAATTCTGGGGCGCGCCGGGTGCAGTGCATCAAGGTTCTTGGTGGTGCGAAACGACGTACTGCCTCTATTGGCGACATCATTGTTGTGTCTGTCAAAGAAGCGATCCCTCGCGGTCGTGTAAAAAAGGGCCAGGTGTTAAAGGCGGTTGTGGTTCGTACAGCGAAGGAAACGCGCCGCCCAGACGGTAGTGTAATACGCTTTGATCGCAATGCTGCGGTTTTATTGGGCAACAACGGCGAACCTATTGGTACACGCATATTCGGTCCTGTTACGCGGGAACTGCGCTCACGTGGCCAAATGAAGGTGATCTCTTTGGCGCCGGAGGTGTTGTGATGCAGAGAATTAGAAAAGGCGACGACGTTATTGTTCTTGCAGGTCGTGACAAGGGAAAGAGGGGCGAGGTTATGTCCGTATTCCCAAAAGAAGATCGTGCAATTGTTCAGGGTATTAACTTGGTGAAGCGGCACACAAAACCTTCGCAGACAACGCAAGGAGGAATGGTGTCAAAGCGAATTGTCCATTCACCTTCTAACTTGGCGCTGATAGATCCAAAAACAAATGAACCAACGCGGGTAGGCTATAAGCTACAAGAAGATGGCACCAAGGTTCGTTATGCAAAGAAGTCGGGGGATGTCATCGATGGCTGATCAGTATATTCCACGTATGCAGCAACATTATAAAGATGTTGTGCTTCCTGCAATGCAGGAGAAATTCGCATATAAAAATGTGATGATGATGCCAAAGCTTGATAAGATAGTTATCAATATGGGCGTTGGTGAGGCGACACAAGATTCCAAGAAAGTTCGTAATGCTGTTGCTGAACTCACGAAGATTGTGGGTCAAAAACCGATTGTAACCATAGCTCGGAAATCCAACGCGAGTTTCAAACTTCGTGAAGGGATGCCTATTGGTGCAAAGGTTACATTGCGGCGCGCACGTATGTATGAATTTGTAGACCGTTTGATCACCATGGCTTTGCCGAGGGTAAGGGATTTCCGTGGGCTAAACCCAAAAAGTTTCGACGGTCGCGGTAACTTTGCAATGGGCATTAAGGAACATATTGTTTTTCCTGAAATTGAATATGACAAAGTAGAGAATATTTGGGGTATGGACGTTATTGTTTGCACCACAGCGCAGACAGATGATGAGGCGCGTGAGTTGTTGCGTGGATTCCGCTTCCCATTCATCGGCATGCAAGAGGGTTGAGTTATGGCGAAAAAAAGTTCGATTGAAAAAAATAAGCGCCGTATTCGCTTGTCGGCACAGCATAAGAATAAGCGCGACCAGTTGCGTGCAGTTGCACGTGATCGATCACTGCCAGCTGAAGAGCGTTTTGCAGCTTCTCTAAAACTTGCTGCAATGCCTAGGAATGGTGCTTTGTCTCGGGTGCGGAATCGCTGCGAAGTGACGGGTCGCCCACATGGCTATTATCGTAAATTAAAGATGTCACGTATTGCGCTGCGCGAGTTAGGTTCGCGTGGGTTGATACCTGGTCTCGTTAAGTCGAGTTGGTGAGGAGTTTCTGATGGCTACAACTGATCCACTATCAGATATGTTAACCCGTATTCGTAACGCGCAAATGCGTAAGCACCCAAGGGTGATTTGTCCTGCATCAAGTCTGCGCGGTAACGTTTTAGATGTTCTTCGTGAGGAAGGCTTTATTCGTGGCTATACACGTGTTGAGCAACATAAAGGACTCGACGATTTTGAAATCGAATTGAAATACCACGAAGGTTCTCCAGCGATCCAGGAGATGAAGCGTGTTTCTACTCCTGGTCGTCGTGTTTATAAAGGCGTGGAAGAGCTACCAAAGATTCGCAATGGTCTTGGTATCACCATCGTCTCCACTTCTAAGGGTGTCATGTCAGATGCTAGAGCACGTGAAGAAAATGTCGGTGGTGAAGTGCTTTGCACTGTATTCTAACCTGAGAGAGGATTGTAAACATGTCTAGAATTGGTAAGCGACCTGTTGAGATACCCTCAGGCGTTCAAGTCGAGTTGTCAGGTCGTGAGTTGTCGATCAAGGGACCTCGAGGCGCTGAGTCTTTGCAGTTGGTAGATGAAGTGAATTGTCAAATCGAGGACAATGCAATTTCCATTGTGCCTAGGGACAACACGAAGCGTGCTCGTTCAATGTGGGGTATGCAACGGACACTTGTTCATAATAGCATTGAGGGCTTGAGCAAAGGTTTTGTTAAAGATCTTGAAATTACCGGTGTTGGTTTTAGGGCAATGCTTCAGGGCAAAATACTCGTTTTGCAGTTGGGGTACAGCCACGACATTTTTTATCCCATCCCAGAGGATATTGATATCAAATGTGAAAGGCCAACTGCGATATCGATTTCTGGTAATTCTAAGCAGCGTGTTGGGCAGATCGCTGCTGAAATACGGGCCCTTCGCGCACCAGAGCCATACAAAGGCAAGGGTGTTAAGTATGCAAACGAATATATCTTCCGTAAGGAAGGTAAGAAGAAGTAAGGGTGTATCATGGCAACTCGTAGTAAAATTTTTACACGTCGACGTAATAGGGTTCGTAATCACCTGAAAAAGGTTTCTAACGGTCGCCCTCGTTTGAGTGTGTTTCGCTCCGGTCGACATATTTATGCCCAAGTAATTGATGACATGCAGGGTGTAACTCTCGCTGCTGCGTCAACGTTGGAGAAAGATCTTGGTGCAACAGGTTCGAGTGTTGATGCGGCGGCAAAGGTTGGCAATCTGATAGCAGAACGTGCCAAGGCAGCTGGTGTTGAAACAGTTGTATTCGATCGTGGTGGTTTTATTTACCACGGGCGTGTTCGCTCATTAGCAGAAGCAGCACGTGAAGCTGGCCTGCAGTTTTAATAAAGGATGGATTGATGGCGCAAGAACGTGATAATAAAGAACGGGACTCTGAGTTCGTTGACCGTCTGGTCCATATTAATCGTGTGGCAAAGACAGTAAAAGGTGGTAAGAACTTTGCTTTTGCCGCACTGGTTGTTGTTGGGGATCAAAAGGGCCGCGTAGGCTTCGGTCATGGTAAGGCTCGTGAGGTGCCAGAAGCTATTCGTAAAGCAACTGATCAAGCCAAGCGCCAGCTTATAAGGGTGCCTTTGCGTGAAGGTCGTACATTGCACCACGATATCGAGGGACGCCATGGCGCAGGTAAGGTTGTGCTGCGTGCAGCTCCAGTTGGTAAAGGCATCATTGCTGGTGGGCCCCTTCGTGCGGTATTTGAGACTTTGGGTATCCAGGATGTTGTCGCCAAATCTATTGGTACTTCAAATCCATACAATATGGTTCGCGCAACCTTTGATGCGCTACAGCGTATGACGTCACCACGTATGGTAGCGGCACGTCGAAACTTAAAAGTCGCCGACTTGGTTGCGCGCAGGAATGATGGGGTTTCTTCTGAAACAGCCATCGTTAATGAATGAGGTGAGATTGATGTCGGAAAACAAAAAGACAATTGTTGTTAAACAGATTGGTAGTCCTATCCGTCGTGAATCCAAGCAGCAAGCGACATTGGTTGGACTAGGGTTGAACAAAATGAATCGTGTTCGTGTGTTGGAAGACACACCGGCAATTCGTGGCATGATCACAAAGGTGTCCCATTTGGTGACCGTTGTGGAAGAAAAGAACTGAGGGCGAAATCATGAAACTTAATGAACTTGCCGACAATCCAGGTGCGCGTAAGTCTCGCATGCGTGTTGGACGGGGTATTGGATCTGGTAAAGGAAAAACGGCTGGTCGTGGTGTCAAAGGGCAGAAGTCTCGCTCCGGTGTTGCGATTAAAGGTTTTGAAGGCGGTCAGATGCCTATTCATCGTCGTTTGCCAAAACGCGGGTTTAAAAAACCAAACCAAGTGCAATATGCTGAATTGACCTTAGACAAGTTGGTCGCTGCCATTGCTGCTCAGAAGGTCGACGGTCAAAAACTACTCAACGAAGCTGATCTTGTGGCGTCTGGTGTTGTGAGGCGCAAAAAGGATGGTATTCGTTTGATTGGTACAGCTGATGTCAATTTGGCGGTTACTGTCGAGGTATCTGGTGTTACAGCAGGCGCTCGTCGCTGCATTGAGAGTGCAGGTGGTGCAGTGAATGTTGTTGTTGCGAAGCAAGTTGAAGGGGCAGACAGCGAATAATGTTGTCTATCTCTAGGATGCGTTAAACGGAGGTTACATGCCATCAGCTGTGGAGCAACTTGCTGCCAACCTTGATCTGTCTACGTTAGGTAAGGCCAAAGAACTGCGCCAGCGCATTCTGTTTACGTTGGGCGCGTTGATTGTCTATAGGTTCGGTACTTTTGTGCCTTTGCCTGGTATTAATCCCGGTGCGTTATCAGAATTATTTGCCCAAAACTCACAAGGTATCGTCGGAATGTTTAATATGTTCTCTGGCGGTGCCATTGGTCGTATGGCCATATTTGCGCTAAATATCATTCCCTATATTTCTGCTTCCATTATTGTACAGTTGCTAAGTAGCTCTGTATCTCATTTGGAAAATTTGAAGAAGGAAGGGGAGAGTGGTAGGCGGAAAATCAATCAATACACCCGTTATCTTACAGTTTTACTTGCGGTGTTCCAATCATATGGCATTGCAATGGGGCTTGAGGGTAGCTCCGGTGTTGTTGCTGATCCTGGTTGGCTTTTTCGTATTTCAACAGTCGTTTCTTTAACCGGTGGTACAATTTTCTTGATGTGGCTTGGTGAGCAAGTTACAGCACGAGGTGTTGGAAATGGAACCTCTCTAATTATTTACGCAGGTATCGTGGCCGAACTCCCATCTGCTTTGATTTCAACTTTGGAATTGGGTAGGCAAGGTGCGTTGGCACCAGGTGTCATTGTGGCTTTGCTTATCATGGTAGCCGCTGTCATATTTGTGATTGTTTTGTTTGAGCGCGCACAACGCCGCCTGATTATTCAGTACCCAAAACGGCAAATGGGCAATAAGATTTTTCAAGGTGACTCTTCCCACTTACCTTTAAAGGTCAATACTGCTGGGGTTATTCCTGCAATTTTCGCGTCTTCACTTCTTCTTCTACCGCTTACGTTTGCAAATTTTAGTGGCGGTGATTCCGGTGGGATATTGAATACCATCACGGCGATCCTGGGACATGGCCAACCATTGTACATGCTTGCTTATGCATCCTTGATTGCATTTTTCTGTTTTTTCTACACCGCAGTTGTATCAAACCCAGAGGACATGGCAGATAATTTGAAGCGTCAAGGTGGGTTTATACCCGGCATTCGTCCAGGGCCCATGACAGCCAAACATATTGACTACGTGTTAACCCGGATAACAGTGGTTGGCGCTATATACTTGGTTGTCATTTGTTTGATTCCAGAATTTTTGTTGGCTTTCTATCCTGTTCCATTCTACTTAGGGGGAACTAGCCTTTTGATCGTCGTCAGCGTTACCATGGATACGGTCTCTCAAGTACAAGGTCACATGTTTGCTTACCAGTATGAGGGACTGATTAAGAAATCCAAATTACGTGGAGGAAAGCGGTGAACATTATTCTATTAGGGCCACCGGGAGCTGGTAAGGGTACACAAGCCAAAAGACTTGTTGAAAAATACGGAATTGTTCAATTGTCTACGGGTGATATGCTGAGGGCGGCTGTAGCGGACGGTACGGAAATTGGCTTGATTGCCAAAAGCATCATGGATCGTGGAGATCTTGTTCCTGATGATGTGGTGGTAGGTATTATAGCGGAACGCATCCAGGATGATGATTGTAAACAAGGTTTTATTCTTGATGGGTTTCCCAGGACAGTTAGTCAGGCTGAAGCTCTCGATCGTCTCCCTGAATGACCGTGGCTCTAAAATAGATCATGTAATAGAGTTGCAGGTTGATGATGATGCTCTCGTTGGGCGTATCGAAAAGCGTGCAAAAGAGACGGGACAAGCACGTAAAGATGATAACGCAGAGACACTTCGGGCAAGGCTTGAAGTTTATCATGCGTCTACCGCTCCTTTGTTACCTTACTATAAGGAAAAAGGGGCATTGAAGACAGTCAATGGAATGGCATCAATGCCGGAGGTGGCTGAGGCTATTGAGAAAATTGTTAACTAGGCTATCGAGGACTTGACGTGATGGAGTATCACAGTATACTCCGCACTTTCGTGGAAGTTTCAGGTGGGATTTACATTTGATTATTCCAAATCCTTGTTAGCCAGCAATCAGGAGTAACAACGTGGCACGAATTGGTGGCGTAAATATACCAACAAATAAGCGCGTTCATATTGCGCTGACTTACATTCACGGCATTGGTCGTCATAATGCTAAGACGATCTGTAATGCATTGGATATTCAAGAACAGAGACGTGTTGCGGAATTAAGCGATGCTGAAATTATCCAGATACGAGAAATGATCGATCGAGATTTTATGGTGGAAGGCGACCTTCGTCGTGAGCGAGCCATGAACATTAAAAGATTGATGGATTTGGGTTGTTATCGAGGACTTCGACATCGTCGTAATTTACCTGTTCGTGGACAACGGACACATACCAACGCGCGAACACGTAAGGGTCCTGCTCGACCGATCGCTGGTAAGAAGAAATAAGGAAGTTACGTCATGGCAAGACAAGATAAGACACGTGTTCGTCGTAAGGAACGCAAGAACATCTCTTCAGGGGTTGCTCATGTGCTATCGACCTTTAACAACACTTTGATCACTATTTCTGATGCGCAGGGAAATGCTATTTCTTGGTCGTCAGCGGGTGCATTAGGTTTTAAGGGTTCGCGTAAATCCACGCCATATGCTGCTCAAGTTGCTGCAGAAGAAGCAGGAAAAAAGGCCCAAGAACATGGCATGAAAAGTCTCGACGTGGAGGTTTGTGGCCCTGGTTCAGGCAGAGAGAGCGCTTTGAGGGCTTTGTCGTCGATTGGGTTTACTATCTCCTCTATCCGAGATGTTACGCCCATACCTCACAATGGTTGTCGTCCTCCTAAGCGGCGTCGGGTATAAAATTTTTTAATAACGAGGTGCAACTCTATGGATGTAGCAATCCAGAAAAACTGGCTCGAATTAATTAAGCCAACGGAAATTCAATCCCAATCATCGCTTGGACATAAGCGTTCTAAAATCGAAGTTGAGCCATTAGAACGGGGCTTTGGTATAACGCTAGGTAATGCGTTGCGTAGGGTTTTGTTATCATCCATACGTGGGTCAGCCATCATTGCCGTTCAAATTGACGGTGTTCTCCATGAATTTTCGTCTATTGCCGGTGTTCGTGAGGATGTGACTGACATTGTTCTCAATACCAAGGGGATTGCAGTGCGCTCCCAAGTTGAGGGATTAAAGCGTCTGGTTCTTGATGCAAAAGGTCCTTGTGAGGTGCGTGCTGGTGACATCTCGACAACGGGTGATATTCAGGTTTTAAACCCAGATCACGCGATTTGTACCTTGGACGATGGTGTAGAGTTACACATGGAGTTTTTGGTTTCTTCAGGGCGAGGATATGTCCCTGCTGAGAAGAACCGTACAGAAGACGCCCCAATCGGTTTGATTCCCATCGATGCCATTTTCTCACCTGTAAAGCGTGTTGCCTACAGTGTAGAAAATACGCGGGTCGGGCAGGGTCTCGATTATGACAAGTTGATCATGGAAATTGAGACGGATGGTACGGTGTTGCCAGAGGATGCGTTGGCTTACTCGGCCCGTATTTTACAGGATCAGCTTCAGGTGTTTATCAACTTTGAGGAGGCACAACCTACCGTTGTTGTGCCAGAGGCACAAACCATTGACTTCAACCCAGCCCTATTGAAGAAGGTGGATGAGTTGGAATTGTCTGTGCGTTCTGCCAATTGCCTCAAGAATGATAACATTGTTTATATTGGTGATCTTCTTCAAAAAACCGAAGCAGAGCTTTTGCGCACGCCTAATTTTGGCCGTAAGTCATTGAATGAGATTAAAGAAGTCTTAAGTCATATGGGATTGCATTTGGGTATGGATATTCCCGATTGGCCTCCTGAAAATATTGATGATTTGGCGAAAAAATATGATGAGCCAAGTTTCTGAACCTTAAAGAGCTTGTCTGAAGGATAAAAAATATGCGTCACGGAAATTCTTTGCGTAAACTTAACCGCACACATTCACACCGCAAAGCAATGTTTGCTAATATGGCAGCATCTTTAATCAAACATGAGCAGATAAAGACAACGCTTCCCAAGGCGAAAGAGTTAAGACCTATTGTGGAGCGTCTGGTCACATTATCCAAGCGTGGAGATCTTCATGCCCGCAGATTGGTAGCTTCTCGGCTTCAGGATAAGGATATGACACAGAAGTTGTTTGATATACTGGGTCCTCGGTACCAAGAGCGCCAAGGTGGTTATATTCGTATCATGAAAGCTGGTTTTAGATATGGAGATAACGCCCCCATGGCAGTGATTGAGTTTGTGGAGCGTGATGTTGAGGCTAAGGGTCAAGATTCTGGTGCCATTGAAGTATTGGCTGATAACGAAGCTTAATGGTCTTTTCTATCAGTAAACGAATAAGAAAGTTGCCCAAGGGCAGCTTTTTTTTTGTTTGAATAGTCATGGCTTGAAAATAGATGATCTGCAGGGCCATGGTCATGTGATGGTGTTGTCTTGTTACAGGAATTAAAAGGGGTTGTTACGAAACGTCATGGATCACAGCAAATCTAAAAGACATGTGTATATTGTTGATGATGAACAAAATGGTAGACGTCTGGATAGGGTAATAAGAGCGCAGCAAGGCAATGTGCCCCAGGCCTTGATAGAGAAATGGGCCCGTAGCAAGTCTCTTTTGGTAAATAGCCAGCCATCAAAACCCAACCAAAGACTAAATATGGGAGATGAAGTAAGTTGGCCTGATGTGACTGAGGTTATCAAGCTTCGATCAAGAGAGAATCGTAAGCAAAACCTATCTCATCAAGAAATTGATATTGTTTTTCGAGCCAAATCTTTTTTGGTCCTTAATAAACCATCCGGGTTGGCATCTCAGGGGGGGAGCGGTCTTAATTATTCGGTCGATGATTGGTTAACCTCATTAGATGGTCATTGGAAGCTGGTGCATCGACTTGATCGAGCAACCTCTGGTTGTTTGTTGGTGGCTAGAGGCGCCAAAGCTACTGAGCATTTTGCACAACAATTTCGTGAACGCTCAACCTGTAAATTTTATCTAGCATTGGTGAAAGATGGTGGGGTGAGCAGACCGGTTACATTGATGTTCCACTGCGTAGACGAGATGATGTGTCAAGAAAGTCTTTTGTTGAAGTCCATCCTGAAGGTGACAGTGCGTCTACATATTTTCATTATTTAGGTGGCGGTGAAGATCAGCATCTGATGCTATTGCGTCCGCTTACAGGGAGAATGCATCAATTGAGGGTGCATATGGCAAGCAAGGGTACACCTATTATAGGCGATAGTTTGTATGGAGGTCACGACGCAGAAAGGTTGGCGCTTCATGCCTTATGTTTGTCTGTTAACGATCAAGATGATAACCGTCACTGGATGACAGCAAACCCAGGGCCTGATTATAAGCGTTTGGCGCCTGATCTTATGAAATATATACCTGACCAAGATATACTTGAGGCATTGGGTGATGTCTGAACCTACACTCATTCTGTTTGATTGTGATGGCACATTGATGAATGGGGGGGTGGTTGTTGCAGAGGTTATGAAGGAGACCTTCGTCAACATGGGTATGAAACCTCCGTCATCGAGTGATGTTTTTATGCTCATTGGTCTCAATTTGGATATCGTTATACAAAGACTGGGTGTTGAGGACGAACATATTAATATCTTTGTATCTGAGTATAAAAAAAATATGCTTCAAAGACGAGAAAAAGGTCCTTTGTATGAACCTTTATATGACGGAGTTTTGGGTTTACTTCAAAAGCTTTCCCATCAGCCTCATCTATTGCTTGGGGTGGCAACCGGAAAATCACTCCGTGGGTTAATGTTAGCGTTGAAGCATCATGAAATTGATCGTTATTTTACGGTTTTCAGAACCCCTGACCATGGCCCAGGAAAACCTGACCCATTTATGATAACGGATGCTGCGAAAAGTTTGGGTATAACATCTGAGAGGACAATGATGATTGGTGACACAAGCTTTGATATGAAAATGGCATGTGCGGCACATGCAAAAGCAGTTGGCGTTTCATGGGGGTATCATTCTGCTGAGCACTTGTTTGGTAGTGGTGCAGGTCATGTGGCAGCCGATACACGAGAATTGTATGAAATAATCATGGATTTTTGATCAATGTCATCTCAATTTGTAAGTCAGATTATGACAAAGGGTGAGCCGCCTCACATTGTTGTCTGCAACAATGAAAAGCCTGTTAAAACCCCCAAGGGCAATATCTTGATGTCCCCTAGCGAGGAATTGGCCCGTTATGTATGTACGGAACTGAAGGCATGTCTTGAAGACAAGACCACTCCAGGAGCAGCACTTAAACTGCACAATACTTATCTTGATCGCTCGGAGGATGATATTCTTCTCTGGCAAAATTTATGTATGGAGCAACTCCGCTCAGATGCTATCTGGATTAGAGAACCTTACCCGGAAGCTTTGTGTAAAGAACAAGATGCTCTCTTTGCGCCTTTTGAACATGTGGCCAGTCAGAGATTTGGTTATTTGCCTCAGCCGTCGCAATCTCTTTTGTTTCCAGCGATCAATAAGGACGGCGAACAGGGGGTTAAAAAATTTCTGATAGATTTGACACCTATAGGACTGCTTGCCTTTTTAGGACTGGTACAACGTTGTCAATCCTTTATCCTACCTTATGGTCATATATATGGGAGCATATCTTGGGAAGGAATTCGTGACGCACTTTTTGTCGAAGAAAACTGGCAGCGACGATATTGGGGGGAAGATAAGGAGGCTCTTGCGCGACAAGCTCATCTAACAGAAGATCTTTGGTATTATTGCACACTTACGCGACTTGCCCAACAAGCATCTTAGTGGCAGTGAGTTTTTGACTGCTCGATAAAAGTAATAACGGAAAGCTGATATGAAACCTATCATTGAACAACTTGAGGAAAAACGAACCAAGGCGAAGTTGGGTGGTGGATTGGTGCGCCAAGAAGCACAACATAAAAAAGGTAAACTCACCGCCCGCGAACGATTGGACCTTTTCCTCGATCCCGGTAGTTTTGAAGAATACGACATGTTCGTTCAACATCGTTGTTACGAGTTTGGTATGGAGCAGCATGAATTTCCAGGAGACTCAGTGGTAACAGGGTGGGGCACTGTTAACGGAAGATTGGTGTTTGTTTTCTCGCAAGACTTTACCGTTTTTGGTGGTTCACTCTCTGAAGTACATGCCGAGAAAATTTGTAAAATTATGGACAAAGCCATGGATGTTGGTGCCCCTGTCATTGGGTTGAATGACTCAGGAGGAGCACGCATCCAAGAGGGTGTTGATTCTCTTGGTGGTTATGCAGATGTGTTTTTGCGCAATGTAAAAGCATCTGGGGTTGTGCCACAGATTTCTGTCATTATGGGGCCTTGCGCAGGTGGAGCCGTGTACTCTCCCGCGATGACTGACTTTATATTTATGGTTCGTGATAGTTCCTATATGTTCGTGACTGGTCCGGACGTTGTTAAAACAGTCACCAATGAAGTTGTCTCAGCAGAGGAGTTAGGGGGTGCGTCAACCCACACCAGTAAATCTTCTGTGGCCGATGGCGCCTACGATAATGATGTTGAAGCCCTTTTACAGACCAGAAGATTGGTAGGGTTTTTACCGCAATCTTCTCGTGAGAAGCCTCCTCGGATTCAGCGCTATGAAAGTATTGAGCATGCTGATGAGAGTTTGGACACCATTATCCCTGAAAATCCTAATGTTCCTTATGATATGAAAGAAGTGATTACCAAAATCATCGATGATGGGGACTTTTTTGAAATTCAAGAAGACTTTGCACGTAACATCATCACTGGTTTTGCGCGTATTGATGGAGGTACGGTTGGCATCGTCGCTAACCAGCCAATGATATTGGCTGGTTGTTTGGATATTGATTCATCGCGGAAGGCTGCACGATTTGTTCGCTTTTGTGATGCCTTTAATATTCCCATTCTAACATTTGTCGATGTTCCTGGGTTTTTGCCAGGCACGGCTCAGGAATATGGTGGTATTATAAAACAAGGTGCAAAATTACTGTTTGCCTTTGCGGAAGCTACTGTTCCAAAGATAACTGTGATCACCCGAAAAGCCTATGGTGGTGCATATGATGTAATGAGTTCTAAGCATCTTCGAGGTGATGTGAATTATGCATGGCCAACAGCTGAGATTGCGGTTATGGGGGCAAAAGGTGCTGTGGAAATTTTGTATCGTTCTGAATTGGGAGATGTAGACAAAATTGCTGAGCGTACAAAGGATTATGAGGATCGATTTGCTAATCCGTTTGTGGCAGCTCAACGGGGCTTTATTGATGATGTCATCATGCCACGGAATACGCGAAGACGGGTAGCGCGGGCCTTGAGCATGCTTGCCAACAAACAGGTCGTTAATCCACCCAAAAAACATGATAATATACCTCTTTAACGGATAGGGTCATCACCATGTTCAATAAAATACTTGTTGCAAACCGCGGTGAAATTGCCTGCCGGATCATCAAAACCGCCCGAAAAATGGGCATTAAAACGGTAGCTGTTTATTCTGATGTGGACCGAGATGGTTTGCATGTCCGCATGGCAGATGAGGCCGTTCATATAGGTGGTGCAGCTGCATCATCGTCATATTTGCTGGCAGATAAAATTGTGGAAGCAAGCCAATTAACTGGTGCTGAGGCTGTTCACCCAGGATATGGTTTTTTGTCGGAACGACCAGGCTTCGAAGAAACACTCAAGAAAGCAGGAATATCCTTTATTGGGCCCAATAGCCGAGCCATTGAAGCTATGGGTGATAAAATTGCATCAAAAAAGCTTGCGGCTGAAGCTGGTGTTAGCACGGTGCCTGGTTTCTTAGGTGTTATTCCTGACACAGAAGAAGCTGTACGCATTGCCGAGGGTATCGGCTATCCTGTCATGATGAAAGCCTCTGCCGGTGGTGGTGGTAAAGGTATGAGGGTTGCATGGAATGAGCAAGAAGTTAGGGATGGCTTCTCCGCAGCAATGAATGAAGCTCGGTCATCGTTTGGTGATGATCGGGTTTTTATTGAAAAATTTATTACCACGCCCAGGCATATCGAAATCCAAGTTCTTGGGGATAAATTTGGAAATATAATTCATTTATGCGAACGAGAATGCTCCATACAACGTCGTCACCAAAAAGTGATTGAAGAGGCCCCATCACCATTTTTAGATGAGCAAACACGTGCTGCTATGGGTGAGCAAGCCATTGCTCTGGCCCGTGCCGTGGATTATGATTCTGCCGGAACCGTTGAGTTTATCGTTGATTCTGAACGTAATTTTTACTTCTTAGAGATGAATACAAGGCTTCAAGTGGAGCATCCTGTGACAGAACTGATCACGGGTGTAGACCTCGTAGAGCAAATGATACGTGTGGCCGCTGGGGAAAAACTCTCCTTAACACAGAGTGATATTCAGATTGATGGTTGGGCAATGGAATCTAGGATTTATGCTGAGGACCCAATGCGAAATTTCCTTCCATCCATTGGTCGGGTTGTTCGGTATCAAACACCAGAAGAAGTGAGCCAAAAGAATGGCTGCACCGTGCGGGTGGATACCGGTATTTATGAGGGTGGGGATGTCTCGATTTACTATGATCCCATGATTGCTAAACTTTGTACCCATGCTTCCACACGCGACGAAGCGATTAAGATGATGCTGGATGCGTTAAATCAAACAGAGGTGCAAGGCTTAGGGCATAATATCGTATTTTTGGCAGCTATGATGCGGGATAAAAATTTCCAGTCTGGAGATATATCCACAAATTTCATTGCGGAAACCTATCCTGAGGGCTTTAAACCTCGTTCGACTTCGGCTGAGGATCGGGAATTTCTGGCCCTGTTCGCCGCTGGGTTACATGTACGCGAGGAACAACGCCTAACCGATGAAACAAAGCATGGATCTCATCATACCTTCAGCCAAGATAAGACATTATGTGCGATCTTCGGTCCGGTAGGTCAAATTCAACATATGCATGAAATGCGTGTTTCTCAAATTACAGAAAATGAAATTTTGATCCGGCTTATGGGTGAAAATATCATGGAAGAAGTAAAGGTTTCAATGTTGTCACCTAGACGTGACCCCGTCCAGCGCTTCTTGGTTAATGGAAAGCCAATGGCTGCGCGAATTTCAACGAACAAATTAGGTTACAATATTTCTTGGTCGGGTTGTGTTGAAGACATCATGGTGCTGTCGCCGAGGGCCGCGGAACTTTTACGTTTCATGCCTCATAAAATGCCACCAGACACATCGAAGCTTTTGCAGTGTCCTATGCCTGGGTTATTGGTCTCGTTGGCTGTTTCCGTTGGCGATGAAGTTCAGCCTGGTCAACCTCTAGCGGTGGTAGAGGCCATGAAAATGGAGAACATTCTGCGTGCGGAACGTAAGGGAGTGGTGCAATCTATCAACGCAGACGTGGGGGCTTCGCTGAGCGTCGATCAGGTCATTATGGAATTTGAGTGAATGCTGTCGGAAGATGCCGCATAAGGATATCATCAAATGCCTTCATGCTGATCATGACACCTTGTTCGTGAAGTGAGGTAACACCACGATCTTCTATCCCGCATGGCACGATGCGTTGAAAGTCTGACAGGTCGTTACAAATATTTATTGCCATCCCATGATGGAAAATTCTTTTTGAAACACGTATTCCCAGGGCAGCAATTTTTTTCTCGGATTGATGGTGACCAACCCATACCCCAGTTCGTCCTGGGATAACCTTTCCTGAAATGCCAACATCTTTAAGTGCCGCTAATATCCATTCTTCAAGATGTCGCAGATATAGCCTCACATCATCTTTAAATCGCGCTGTTTTAACTATTGGGTAAATAACCCTTTGACCAAGATTGTGAACCGTATATTGGCCGCCTCTTCCTGCATCGAAGACGGGTAATTCACCTTGATCAAGTAGATCTTCAACTTTAGCGGACGTTCCAGCTGTGATGACGGGTTGATGCTCTAACCACCATATTTCCTCATCTTGTTGTTCTTTCGCGCAGCCAGCAACATGTGCGCGCATGGCGTCAAGACAGGGACCAAAGGGCTGTGGGGTGGTGAAAAATTTATGTTTCATCATACTTGGGTAATACACCATCTTCACTCTTCACAAAAGAGAGGTAGTCTGGTAGATCCGTCGTCTGGTTTGCGGTCGTGGCGGAATTGGTAGACGCGCAGCGTTGAGGTCGCTGTGGGATAAAACCCGTGGAAGTTCGAGTCTTCTCGACCGCACCATTCAATATGTTGTTTCTTGAGAAACACATAAGAAACTTTGCAAAAGAGTATCGTGAGGTTTGAAAACTGTTGGGTTTTGCCCTCTTTTG
Organism: Alphaproteobacteria bacterium; assembly: GCA_038131935.1. GTDB lineage: Bacteria > Pseudomonadota > Alphaproteobacteria > UBA8317 > UBA8317 > UBA8317. The sequence continues at coordinate 79,044 of JAYPQH010000017.1, forward strand.
GGGCGCGTAAGGGTTGGGGAGCATGAGCACCAATGGTTATGGCAGCATCAGCACAATCTGAAACGATGGAACTTACCCCAGAATATGTTCGAAAAATACTATCTTCCCTAGATGCCGATAATCACGAAAATGTTCGTACTCTTTTGGGTCATCTTCATCCCGCGGATATCGCTGATTTGCTTGGCTTGGTAAAGCGCGATGAACGTCATGAACTCATTGGATGTCTGCCAGCAGACAATCTTGCTGAAATACTCATTGAACTGGATGGTTTTGCGAGGGATGATATTGTTCAAGAGTTGGCTGAGCAGGAACCTGAGACAATCGCCAATGCTGTACGGGCGTTGCAAAGTGACGACGCACTATATTTGTTAGAAGATCTGAATGATCAAGCCCGAAATGCGGTGTTGGACTTTGTCCCTGAGGAGCGACAATCTATTGAGGCGGGCTTATTGTATCCTGAAGGTTGTGCTGGGAGGATTATGCAGCGCGAGGTCATCTCGGTGCCTGTCTCTTGGACAGTGGGTCAAGTCATTGATTTTATGAGAAGTACATCAAATTTGCCCAAATCCTTTTATGATTTGTTTGTCGTTGATGCATCGAATAGGCCCCGTGGCACTGTTGCGTTGTCTGCTTTGTTGAGGTCTCAGCGCGCCACCATGGTCATTGACATTGCAGATCGTGATTTGGATCTTGTTGATGTACTTACCGATCAAGAAGAAGTTGCTTTTCAGTTTAAACAGTATGATTTGACATCAGCGCCTGTGGTTGACGCGCAAGGCTCTCTCATCGGTGTTATACAAGTCGACGATATCATGGATGTCATTGATCAAGAGGCTGATGAAGACATCAAGCGTTTGGCGGGTGTAGGTGATGAAACGGTGGCTGATAGCTTCTTATCAACAGCCCGAAAACGTTTGATCTGGCTCATGATAAATCTTGTAACAGCTTTTATGGCTGCAAGTGTGATTGCGCAATTTGAAGAACAGATTAATAGCCTTGTCGCCTTGGCTGTGTTGATGCCCATCGTTGCCGCTGTGGGGGGAAATGCAGGTACACAATCGCTTACTGTTGCGGTGCGGGCGTTAGCTGATCGTTCCCTCACGCAAACCAATGCTATGCGTGTTGTAAGTCGAGAAGCGCTTGTTGGATTTGTAAATGGCGTTCTTTTGGCGGCCTTAACAGGAGGGGTGTCTTTTTTCTGGTTTGAAAATGGTTTGTTGTCGGGGGTTATTGCAGTAGCTATGGTCCTGAACATGATAACGGCTGCATTGTTCAGGGTGCTTGTTCCTCTTATCTTGGAGCGTTTGGGTGCAGATCCCGCGGTATCTTCAGGGGTTTTTGTCTCCACCACGACAGATGTTGTGGGTTTTTTCGCCTTCCTCGGGTTGGCAACCGTTGTTCTCCTATAACCTGTGACAGGTTGGTTTTATATGTCTGAAATTGTTCATCTTAAAAAGCTTGCCGTGGGTGCTGAAAATATTTCGAGTTTAGAAAGGTGGCAACAAGGTGGATGCATGCTTTTGGCACGGCAAATGGGTTATTACGTACCATTTCACAGAAACCGACAAATGCACAAACGAGCGGATGATATCCGAAAAGGGGGTTCATTATTTTGGATTATAAAAAGACGTATCGTTGTGCGCCAGCCTATAATTGAGCTTAACGCGGTTGATCATGAGGGACAAAAATTTTGTGATATTCTGCTTGATCCCAAACTGGTGCTGGTAACCCCTAGACATCATAGACCCTTTCAAGGGTGGCGTTACCTTAAGAGTAAGGACGTTCCTTCTGATATTCCGGTCTCACAAACAAATGCACCAGCAGGTTTATTGTCAGAGCTTGAAGATCTGGGCCTTCTTTAAAGAGAAATATTATCAATCAATCTCGTTGTGCCCATATATGCAGCCGCAAGCAATCGATCGCCTGTTTGGGCAGGAAATGCAGGGGAGAGATCTTGGAAACGTCCAGCATACACATAGTCTATCTGATCAAATCCTGAATTCTGCAGCATAACGGTACCTCTTTCTTGGATGGCCTCGGGCGATAGATTATGGCGAAGAATTTCGAGGGATAGGTCTTGCAGCATTTGATGCATTCCCACGGCTTTTTTTCGTTCATCAATTGAGAGATACGCGTTGCGGGAAGATAAGGCCAATCCATCTTTATCTCTAACTGTCGGGCAGGCAAGTATCTGACAAGGTAAGCGACAGTCTTCTACCATTTCACAAATAACCCGATATTGCTGAAAATCTTTTTCTCCAAAGATGGCAACATCGGGGCTAATGCCACCAATCAATTTGTTCACAACTGTTGCAACACCACGGAAAAAACCAGGTCGATGTGCTCCCTCAAGAATTGTGCCTATAGGTCCTGGTTCAACCATGGTCCTGGGACCTTGTGGGTAAAGGTCTGTAACATCGGGGGCATAAAGATAGTCCACCTGTAAAGATTTTAGTTTCTCTATATCTTGGTCAAAAGTTCTAGGATATGTCCCAAAATCTTCATCGGCCGCAAATTGGGTAGGGTTAACAAAAATGGAGACGATAACCGCATCGGCATTTTTTTCGCTGCTTCGATCAGGCTTAAATGACCTTCGTGTAAAGCGCCCATCGTGGGTACCAAGGCAAGAGATTGGCCGGGAGTTCGGCGCTGGCGAAAGTCCGAAAGATGACGGACGATAACAAGGGACATGACGAAACAAGCCTAGTTCTGGTTGACATTGAAATAGGGCTCGTGCACGCAAAAAGATGAAAGTTCAAGTCCCAACATAACGGTCAAAAGTTCAACATTGATGTTTTTGGAGTAGAATTTATTTATGCATGTTATCATATTGGGTAATGAAAAAGGTGGCAGTGGGAAAACCACAACCTCTATGCATCTTACAACATCTTTATTGGCAATGGGCCAAACTGTGGCTGCCATGGATTTAGATGTACGCCAAAGGTCCTTTACCCGCTATTTAGAAAATAGGCTTGCTTACGCAGCTAGGCATGAAATGTCCCTCACTCAGCCACGCTATATCAGATTTCAGCCATCGGAGCTGTCTGACAAAGCATTGGCTGCTGAAGAAGATACGATACGCATAAAAGATTGTTTGTCGCGTGCGGAAGATTGCGATTTTGTGGTTATTGATTGCCCAGGCTCAGATAGTACAGCTTCTCGTGTAGCTCATGATCATGCTGATACGATTATTACCCCCATTAATGATTCTTTTGTTGATTTAGATTTGATTGGACATGTGGATCCCGATAGTTTCGAGGTTTTAACCCCGAGTTATTACGCAGAGATGGTGTTTAAAGCCAGGCAACGTCGGGCTGGGCGAGATAAAAAACAAATTGACTGGGTTATCCTTCGCAATCGTTTGTCTCAGCTTCAGGCACACAACCAACAGCGTGTTGGTGATGCATTGATTAACCTCTCAAAACGCGTTGGTTTTCGTGTTGTTCCAGGCATGTCTGAGCGGGTTATCTTTAGAGAACTTTTCCCTAAAGGTTTAACATTGATGGATTTGGGACAGGAAGAAAAACAAGCCAAAATGACCATGTCTCACATCGCAGCGCGACAAGAAGTAAGGGCACTCATCGCGGCTTTGCAGCTCCCTTTACATGAGCAAAATTCTTAAAATGGGTTTTCTCTTGGCGAATGGGCCCAACTTGGTTAAGCAATCGATGGATAGATTGTAGGAGTTAATATCTATGGCACGAGTACGAAAGGCTATTTTTCCTGTCGCTGGAATGGGTACAAGATTTTTACCTGCCACCAAGGCGATGCCAAAGGAAATGCTGCCCGTAGTCGATAAGCCTATCATTCAATATGCTGTGGAAGAGGCACAAGAGGCTGGTATTGAAGAGTTTATATTTGTTACCGGACGCGGTAAAACCTCATTAGAGGATCATTTTGATCGCGCACCAGAACTTGAAAGATTGCTTCAAGACCGTGGCAAAGAAAAGCAGCTACATATGCTTCGACAAGCACAGCTGGCATCAGGACAAATTGCGTATACCCGCCAGTATGACCCTTTGGGTTTAGGTCATGCTGTTTTATGCGCCCAACATTTGGTGAATGGCGAGCCATTTGCTGTGATCCTTCCTGATGATCTCATCAAAAGTAAAACCTCCTGTCTCACTCAAATGGTGCAAGTGCACAAAAAGCTTGGCGGAAATTTGGTAGCTGTCATGGAAGTGGAAGGTAGGGCGATTGAGCGTTATGGAGTCATTCAACCGGGGCAGCGACAAGATAATTGGGTTGCTGTAGAGAATGTTATAGAAAAACCTTCTTATGCCATGGCACCATCTAATCTTGCCGTTATTGGTCGATATATCCTTGACCCCAGTATTTTTGATTACCTACGTGAGGCAAATCCTGGTTCTGGAGGTGAAATCCAGCTCACGGATGCCATGGCAAAACTTATTGCCCCCGGTTCTTTCCATGGTGTGCTTTTTGAAGGTCAACGTTTTGATTGCGGCGATAAAGCTGGCTTTGTTCAGGCAACTGTAGCTTTTGCTTTGGATCGCGAAGATATTGGAGCTGATGTGGGACGTTTTGTGACACAACTGGCTGATCGTATACAACAGTAGGGAAATAGATAGATGCATGTGGTGATGATTGGTACCGGCTATGTAGGCTTGGTTTCAGGAACATGTTTTGCAGATTTTGGTCATCATGTTGTTTGTGTGGACAACAATCCTGAAAAGATTGAGTTGTTACAAAATGGCGAAATTCCTATTTATGAGCCAGGTCTAGACCTTATGGTCGCAAAAAATGTAGCCGCAGGAAGACTTCTCTTTACGCAAGATATTTCTGCAGCTGTTGCAAAAGCAGATGTTGTATTTATTGCTGTTGGTACACCATCGCGTCGAGGCGATGGTCATGCCGATCTTCAATATGTGTTCGCAGCCGTCGATGAAGTCGCCGATGCAATGATCAAATCAACAGTGGTGGTCACCAAATCTACTGTTCCTGTTGGAACCAACCGGAAGATTGAAGTCCGTTTAAAGGAACGTCGGCCAGACTTGGATATTTTTGTGGCATCAAACCCAGAATTTTTACGAGAAGGCTCAGCAATTGAAGATTTCAAGCGACCAGATCGCATTGTAGTTGGGGCAGAGACAACTCATGCACAAACAGTCATGGAGCGTCTGTATCGCCCATTGCGATTAAACAAAATTCCATTGATGACCACTGGGCTTGAAACCGCTGAATTGATTAAATACGCATCAAATGCGTTTCTGGCAACGAAGATTAGCTTTATTAATGAGATGGCCAATCTTTGTGAGCAAGTGGGGGCAAATGTTCAAGATGTTGCTCGGGGAATGGGTTCTGACAACCGAATTGGCCCCAAATTTCTTCATGCTGGACCAGGATATGGTGGTTCCTGTTTCCCAAAGATACCCTGGCACTTGTAAAACCGGTCGAGACCATAACGCTCCCATCACCATCGTCGAGCAGGTGGTTGCGGTGAACGAGCAGCGTAAAATGGATATGGCTAACAAAATTCTTCATGCAGCTGGTGGATCTTTGGCGGATAAGCATGTCGCAATTTTGGGTGTTACATTTAAACCCAACACAGATGACATGCGTGATGCACCCAGCTTGGTCATTATCCCCCAATTGCAAAAATGGGGGGCACATGTTGTTGCGCATGATCCAGAGGGCATGAAGGAAGCGGCGAAGGTTCTCTCAGATGTCACATGGGCAGAGGGGCCCATGGAAGCCGTGCAGAATGCTGACATACTGGTGTTGCTAACCGAATGGGATATGTACCGAGCTCTTCATTTGGATGAAGTTGCGCAAAGCATGCGAGGCCATATTTTTGTTGACTTGCGCAATGTCTACAGTCGCGAGGAAGTTGCCGAATATGGACTGTCGTTCACAGGAGTAGGTATCCCTCACAGCTGATTTTATCCCAAGTCAGGTGCAAGAGAAATACAATCCATTCCATTTCGAATAAGCAATTTACAGGCTGACTTTGCTTGTTTCTTTGTTATACCTGTAATGCGTGCGCGGTATAAAACTTTGCCACTTCGGCCCTGTATTTGGGCGATTTGTACTGTTCCTGATAAGTTGGTCTTGTCGATGGCTTCACGCGCGGCATTCTTTGCCACACGAGGAGCATAAAAAGCGCCTACCTGAATAGTCCAATCCCCTGAGCTTTGAGATGATTCTAGGATGAGTGCCCCAAGTTCATCCACTGGCCTTGGACGGGGAAAAGATTGATTGTCCCTATCTGTATGGCTTGCCTGAAGTGAGAAACTTCCCTCGTAAGCTTCATATCCTTCCGGAGCAGGTTCTGGTCTTGGAGGTGTGGGACTCGAAAGTGCCCAAGTCGGCTGATGAGGAATCTTTCGGAATGACCTCTGTAATATATCTTGTACATGGGCATTTCTACTTCGGCCTGATTTACCCCCCAAAACAACAGCCACCAATCGTTGTCCTTTTTGTACTGATGTTGCCAACAAATTAAATCCAGCTGCACGGGTGTAGCCCGTTTTTACCCCATCCGTACCACTGAAGCGGCCAAGGAGTTTGTTATGGTTGCGGTAAGTTCTACCTTGAAAGGAGAATGAACGGGTAGAAAAATACCTATAATAGTAAGGAAAATCATTTATCATCGCGAGCGCCAACCTCGCCATATCTCGTGCTGTTGTGAGTTGTTTGCGGTGGGTTAACCCAGAGGCGTTCATAAAGCGCGTCCTCTTCATCCCTAAGCGCTTTGCAGTTTGGGTCATACGCCGCGCGAATGCGGATTCGGATCCCGATATATGTTCTGCGACGGCCGTTGCGATATCATTTGCTGATTTTACAGCCAAAGCATAGATAGCATCTTCAACGGAGATTTTTTCTCCTTTTTTTAAGCCAAGCCTTGAAGGAGGGCGACGCGTGGCGTTGTAGGAGATTGTTATTTTGTCTTGCAGTTGAATGCGACCATTTTCCAACTCCGTGAATAATTCATACAATGTCATCACTTTTGTCAGTGATGCGGGGTGGCGAAGAGCATTGGAATTCTCTGCATAGAGAACTTGCCCACTATTCGCATGTATCACGAAACCTGCATACTTATTATTGGCTTCAACCTTAAAAGGGTTGGCCAACAGCAAAGCAGACATACAAAACAAAATATACAAACAATTTTTCATGAGATGTTCATATCAACTTTCAACTGATTTGAAAAATTTGCTGCAGTGCACAAAAATTGATTGACCTACCCAAAAAGTTCCTGTAGTCACATATATGTTTCAATGCAAAAAATATGTACGCAAGCTTCGTCTTGCGTTGTTACGTTCTAAATTAGGAGTGTGTCCCATGAAAGAATACATGAATACCCAACAAATCGAAACAAATATGAAAAAAGTCTTTGAGCAATCTTCTAAGAATATGGAAGATATGACAAGCATGACCAAAGAGAATGTTGAAGCTTTTGTGCAAACAATGACAATTGCCAGCAAGGGTATGGAAGAAATGATGGCAGAAATGATGTCATTCACCAAACAGCAAGCTGACGATTTTGCAAAAGTTGTGAAAGAGGTTTCGACAGTGAAATCTGTAGAAGATCTTGTTAACCAGCAGTCAACATTCACCAAACAAACATTTGAAGCCTATGTCGAAGAAATGACCAAAGTTGGTGATATGATGATCGCAACAACAAAAGACGCCATGGAGCCACTCAACGCACGTATGAATGCCATGAGTGATCATATGTCTTCCGCCATGAACAACGCCCAGGTGTGAAGCTAGATTTTACCATATTTTTTAGGTAATGAATCCCGCGGTTTTGACTGCGGGATTTTTTTTTGGGAACGATATGTTATCTACCTTTTTGCAACAGATACCAAGACACAATCGCCCTAACTACTGGGTTATTACCTCACAATCTCTTACAGATTTGCGTCGCCAGGAAGTGCGCCACGCATTTGATGCAAAACCTGACGGTCTTTTTGGTAGTGTTGTTGCTCTTTTGACAATGTCTTCTGGTGTTCGTGTTACAGGTTTGGACGTAGAACAACGAATTTGGTATGGACAAATTCGTACGCCAGTTTGTCGTTTTGTGGATGATCTGGGCTTTACGGTTTGGGAGTCTGACGGTATTTCACATTATATATTGTACAGTAAGTCAAGAATTGGTTACTGGGACCTAGGTGCAAATAGGCGACGATTGCATAAGGTGATGATGAGAATTGAGTCCCTTTATGCTGAATTGAGTGGGTAATGGAAAAAGTTACAAATTGGGGTCAATGATGTCTGATGATTTCGAGCAAGATCATGAAACCGGTGTGGTAACCAGAACGCGTCCCAGGGTCGCCAAGCCTCCGATGTATAAAGTCTTGATCCTAAATGATGACTACACCCCCATGGAATTCGTTGTGTTGGTGCTGATGCAAATCTTTCATATGAGCCAAGAGAAAGCCACAGAAGTGATGTTGCATGTGCACCAAAAAGGGGTAGGTGTGTGTGGTTTGTACACCTATGAGGTCGCAGAGACAAAGGTTATGCAAGTGCTTGATGCAGCACGTCGACACGAACACCCTTTAAAATGTACGATGGAACAAGATAATTAACCCAAATTGTCGCATATTATTTGACGTCGAGCATGTTCCGCGCCAACATTACAATAGTCAGCAAACAAATGGGTGAATATTGTGGCCGGGTTTCATAAAGAATTAGAAGAGAGTTTAAAGCGAGCTTTGCGCATAGCGTCTTCTCGTGGTCATGAATTTGCCACATTGGAGCATTTATTGTTGTCCCTATGTGATGATGTTCATGCACGAGAAGTTCTGTCAGGCTGTGGTCTGGATATTGCTGCTCTGCAAGTGCAGGTTGATGAATTTTTGCTCGAGCATTTTGATAATCTTCCCTTACCAGAAGAGAGCGATCCTCGCCCTACGTCTGGGTTTCAGCGCGTTGTACAAAGAGCTGCAATACATGTGGAATCCTCAGGGCGAGGAGATGTGACTGGCGCCAATATATTGGTTGCCATCTTTGCTGAGCGTGAATCTCACGCGGTATATTTCTTAAACCAGTTGGGGGTTACCCGGTATGATGTTGTGAACTTCATCTCCCATGGAGGTGCAAGAGGGCAAGCTGAGTCCCAGAAGTCTTTCGAAGATATGGAAGATGTTAGCAAGCGCAAGGGGAAAGAAGGAAATGACCCCTTGTCCCAATTCTGCACCAATCTCAACGAAAAAGCACGTTCTGGACGTGTTGATCCTCTGATTGGTAGGGATGAAGAGGTGATGCGAACAGCGCAAGTTCTGGTGCGACGCCGAAAGAACAATCCTTTGTTGGTGGGTGATCCCGGGGTTGGTAAAACAGCCATTGCGGAAGGTCTTGCCCGTAAAATTGTTGAAGGTGATGTTCCCGACATTTTGCTTGAGTCAGAAATTTATTCTTTGGACATGGGTGCGCTTTTGGCGGGAACACGATATCGAGGTGATTTTGAAGAGCGTCTTAAAGCAGTTCTCGCCGCGCTGGAATCGCGGGACAAAGCAATACTCTTTATTGACGAAATACATACCATTATCGGTGCAGGAGCGACCTCTGGTGGCGCAATGGATGCCTCTAACCTGCTTAAGCCAGCTTTGCAGGAGGGGTTGTTGCGTTGTGTCGGCTCCACCACCTACAAAGAATATAGGCAAATATTTGAGAAAGATCGTGCACTTGCCCGACGGTTCCAGAAGATTGACGTACAAGAGCCTACCATAGATGTCTCTCGCAAAATATTAACAGGATTGAAGCCATATTTTGAGGAGCATCACCAAGTTCGCTTTACCCATGAAGCCGTGAAGACCGCTGTGGAGCTGTCTGATCGTTATATTCGAGATCGCCGGTTGCCAGACAAAGCCATTGATGTCATCGATGAGGCTGGCGCTGCACAGCAACTTTTGCCTCCAAGTCGCCGTAAAAAAGTTGTTGGCGTGCGTGAGGTCGAAAAGGTCATTGCGTCAATGGCGCGCATTCCGCCTAAGAATGTTACCCGTGACGAGATGGAAGTGCTCTCTGGTCTGAAAGAGAGTTTGGAGCGTGTGGTTTATGGGCAGACATCGGCTATTGATGCTTTGGTACAATCTGTTCAAACTGCGCGGGCGGGTCTGCGTGAAGCTGATAAACCCGTAGGAAATTATATGTTTGCAGGACCAACTGGGGTTGGGAAGACAGAGATTGCCAAACAACTTGCCAAGCATTTGGGTATTGAGTTGATACGTTTTGATATGTCTGAATATATGGAACGTCACACAGTCTCGCGTTTGATTGGTGCGCCACCGGGCTATGTAGGTTTTGATCAAGGTGGATTGTTAACCGACGCTGTAGATCAGCATCCACATTCTGTTTTGTTGCTAGATGAAATTGAAAAGGCACATCCTGACATATTTAATATTCTGTTGCAGGTCATGGATTCAGGCAGATTAACCGATCAGAATGGAAAGACCGTTGATTTCAGAAATGTTATTTTGATTATGACTTCTAATGCTGGTGCACGAGACTTGCAGCGCACTGCCATGGGATTTGCCAATCAGGTGCATCATGATGATGCGTCGGTTGCCATCAACAAAACTTTTTCCCCTGAGTTTCGAAACAGGCTAGACGCGGTTATCCATTTTAATCCTTTGGATCCCTCAGTTATGCATTCCATTGTTGAGAAATTTCTTATGGAGTTGGAGGGGCAACTCTTGGAAAGAAAGGTTGATATCAACGTATCAGCTGAGGCCATTCAATGGCTTGCGAAGGAGGGATATGACCCTGCGATGGGGGCACGTCCATTGGGCCGTGTTATCCAAGAACATATTAAGAAACCTTTATCATCACTTCTCTTGTTTGGGTCATTGCGTGATGGTGGAACCTTGTTTGTGACTTTGGATGATGGGGCTTTGAAACTTGACGGCAAACCCTTGATGAAAAAAAATAAAGGTGAAGAATCATTAAAGTCTGAAGAAGTTTAAACAGAGGCCTTTTTGTAAGGCGTTGTGGTATCGTAGATTTTGATTTGTTGATCTACCAAACCTCTCTCATGTTGGAGAAACTCATGAATAGCAGTTTCGAATCCTTTATGTTTAACCCAATGCCAAGATTGGGTTAAAACAGGCTCAAAGCCCCTTGCAATTTTATGTTCACCTTGGACGCCGGCTTCTACCCGCGCATATCCCGCTGCAATGGCTCGTTCAATGGTTTGGTAGTAGCAGACTTCAAAATGCAGGAAATCTATCTGCGCTAAGCACCCCCATTGGCGTCCAAAAATTGTATCTGTGCCGACAAGGCTCCAGGCACCTGCAATCATCTGCGAACCATCGAAGGCAGCAACAAGGGCAAGTTGTGGGCTGAGATTTGCTTGGAGCGCTTCAAATGTCTGCCGATTAAGATATGCTTGGCCCCATTTTGTATCAACTGTTGCCTCATGGCATCTAACAAATCCATCCCAATGCTCAGATTTGATATCATCGCCTTGGAGAAATTTTATTCGTAACCCGTGCTGTCGAATTTTTTCTCGCTCTTTACGTATTTGCTTCCGTTTCCTGGAATTCAGGGAGCCCAGAAACATATCGAAGTTCTGATAGTCTCTGTTATGCCAATGAAATTGCACATCTGTTCGTGTCATAAAACGAGGGTGAGGTGGGTCAATCTCTTCATTGGTAAACAAGATATGCATGGATGAAAATCCTGTCGTTGGAGCCAATGGTCCAAAATGGATAGGAATTTAGGTATATCATGCCGATCTTGCGTTAATATGCGATGCCCTGGGACAGGGGTGAACGGGATGGCTGAGAGTAATTTGGGATAGTACTGTCCTCCAGCGCGCTCAAAAGCATGGGCCCAAGCGTGGTCAAACACATACTCGCCATATGAGTGGTGTTTGATGTAGGTTGGTATAAGTGCTTTTGGCTTTTCATGCTCGTAAATAGCAAGATGAATAGGCTGCCAGCCCGTTTGTAAACTAGCAGCGGCACTTTCTTCTAGGGCTATGAAAAAGCGTTGATCAAGAAAAGGACATCTTAAGGCTTCATCGCCGACCAAAATTTTCCAGATGTGGGAGGGTACCTTGGCTGCACCCTCATGCACATCAATATGCCAAACCATAGCTAAGGCCTACAATGTTATGAAAGTTGCCTCAACCTCAACAGGTGCTCCTAGTGGTAATGAGGCCATACCAACAGCTGCGCGGGCATGGGCTCCGAGTTCTGGTCCGAGTATTTCCGATAGAAATTCGGAGGCTCCGTTGATAATTACAGGATGTTTTGTAAAATTTGAGGGAGCGGCAACAAATCCTCGCACCACCAAGCACCCTTGAAGTCGTGTTAAATCATCATCAATGGCCTTGCATAATTGGGAAAGAATATTTGTTGTGCATAACTTTGCGGCTGCGATGGCGTCATCCATGCTGACGTCTTGTTCAACCAAGCCAGCACACACCAACGCGCCATCGCGCAGCGGAAGCTGACCAGACACCACAAGTTGATTGCCCAAATGTCTGTAAGGGACATAGGCTGCCAGTGCTGCAGGTGCGTCTGGAAGTGTTTCTCCAGTAATATTTTTATATTTTTGTCTGAGTGATGTCATTGAGAACTCCTATTTGCATTCAACTGAGCGGCGCGCAAAACATCTGAAAGCATTGATGCTGTGAGCCGATTGGTGTTCATATTGTAACGTGAACAATGGTAACTGTCGTGGACAAAATATTGGTCTACATGATGGATTTTTCCATGTGCAAACGGTGCAGCAGATAGAGGTTTGTCCAACGCGCGTAGGACATTGTCATGTGCAATTCGTCCAAGTGCAACAATGACACGAAGATTTTTCATATGTTTGATTTCAGAGCGTAGAAATACTCTACATCTTCGTGCTTCGTCACTGGTTGGCTTATTCTGTGGGGGGACGCATCGTACGGCATTGGTAATGCGGGTAGATGACATTGATAACCCATCATCTTGATGGGCCTTGTAACGTCCTTGCGCAATCCCAAGGTCAATGAGAATTGGATAAAGTGTGTCTCCTGCTCCATCTCCCGTGAATGGGCGCCCTGTTGCGTTAGCACCTCGAAGGCCAGGGGCCAGCCCAACGATGAGTAAAGTTGCATCTTGAGGTCCGAAGCTACGAACAGGTCCATTATGCCAATCTGGATGTTCTTGTTTATGTTGATCGCGAAAACTGACCAGACGGGGGCAGTGATCGCAGTTGACTTCTGGTTCAGCAGGTAAATCGTCAATCATCATCGCTATCTGATGGGCGCAGACTCTGGGGAGGGGCGCCATCTTTACGCCCAAATTGGTCGCGTAAGTCAGCAATATCAAGAAAACAGTCAGCCTGTCGACGAAGGTCATCTGAAATCATTGGTGGGGTAGACCGTATCGTTGACATCACCGTAACCCGGACGGCTTTGCGTTGCATGGCTTCAATAAGCCGACGAAATTCCCCGTCTCCGGAGATGATGATGGCGTGGTCAATATGATCAGCCAGTTCCATGGCATCTACGGCGAGCTCCATGTTCATGTTGCCCTTGATTTTCTCGCGACCCTGAGCGTCAGTGTATTTTCGTGTTGGCTTTGAGATAATCGTATATCCATTGTAATCAAGCCAATCGACCAATGGCCTGATAGGAGAATATTCTTGCTCATCCAGCATAGCTGTGTAGTAGTAGGCGCGGACAAGGCGGCAACGACGCGCAAGTTCAATCCGTAAGCGGCGATAATCAATGTCAAATTCAAGTGCACGAGCGACGGCATAGAGGTTTGAGCCATCTATAAACAAGGCAACCTTTTCTTCTGGGTAAACTGGTATCGTCATAGACATGTAATATAACCTAAACATTTCACTAAAAAATACACTCGAGTATGCCGATTTGTGCATAAAGGTGCAAGTTCAGTAGAGGATATTGAAATGGCTCACCAATTTGCAGTTCTATCTTTGGGTGCAAACATTCCAAGGTCACATCTTGGTCATGGACGATTGTTCAGGAGGGTATGCCGCCAATTGAGTCAGTATGGTGCGCCTGTGGTGACAGCATCAAGGCTTTATCGCACCGCACCTTGGCCTCCAGGTGCTCATGCTCCTTGTTATTCAAATGCAATCGTGATCGTTCGCGCAAAATTGTCGGCACCATCTTTGTTGCGGCTCATGCTATATCTTGAACTTACCAGTGGGAGGCGTCGAAGCATTCCTAATGCACCCCGCATCTTAGATTTAGATTTGCTTGATTACCGAGGCCTGAATATATCAAAACCATCTGGTACAGATTGTTTATGGCTACCACATCCTAGGATGCATCAGCGGGCCTTTGTTCTTGCTCCATTGTGTGATGTGTGGCCTACATGGCGGCATCCCAAACTGGACGTAACGGCACATCAACTGTTGAAAAATTGTGACATGTCTGGAGTTCAGATCTTGACTTCTTATGCGATTACGGGTCATAAGACGCGCTTGTTTGGTGCGGATGTTGAGGTTTAAATGGCACGGGTTACTGTCGAAGATTGTATCGAAAAAGTTGACGGGCGCTTTGATCTCGTTTTGCTTGCCGCCCATCGTTCCCGCCAGATTGCTGGAGGCTCTCCTCTAACTGTAGAGCGTGAGCGAGACAAAAATGCGGTTGTTGCTTTGCGTGAAATTGCAGAAGAGACAATTGAAATAAGCGCGGTTGAAGAGGACTTTGTCTGCTCTCAGCAACGACAGATACTGGATGATGAGCCCGATCCAGACGTCTCAGAAATGCAGGCTCTTGGGAAGCCAGATGAACCTGAAGAAGGGTTATCTGAGGAGGACCTTCTTAAGGTATTGCGTGGAGAGATGGACCTACCAGAGCGTTCATAAAATGATTTGACGGAGCATATGCGCACAATGATCCGTCAGTATGAGTTGGTTGATCGTATACTTGAGTACAATCCAAACGCTGATGAAGCACTCATAAACAAAGCTTATGTCTATGCCATGCGCGCGCATGGATCCCAGAAACGCCATAATGGCGACCCGTATTTTTCTCACCCTTTGCAAGTCGCAGGCATCATGACCGATTTGCGCCTCGACGATGCTTCCATTGCCACAGCATTGCTACACGATACAGTTGAAGATACCGAGACAACCCATGAAGATATCAGCCGGCTTTTTGGTGCGGAAATAGCGCATTTGGTTGATGGCGTTACAAAATTGTCTAAATTGGAACTTTCATCACCAAATGCTGCACAAGCTGAGAACTTTCGGAAGCTTTTTTGTTGCCATGTCGCAAGATGTTCGGGTGTTACTCGTAAAACTTGCGGATCGGTTGCATAATATGAGGACATTGCATTTTGTGCCTCATGCAGAAAAACGAAGGCGTATCGCACAGGAAACGTTGGATCTTTATGCTCCCTTGGCTGGTCGCATCGGTATGCAATCAATAAGAGAAGAGTTGGAGGAGATAGCATTTCGAGAGTTAAATCCTGACATGCATGCCTCGATCACTGCCCGGATTGACCGGATGACATCTGGAGATACCTCCATGGCAGTGCCTGTTCTTAATGATTTACGTGATTTGTTACGTCAGAATGGTTACATGTCACCAATTCACGGTCGAACAAAAAGACCTTTTTCTATTTTTGTAAAAATGCAAAGGCAAGGTGTAGGTCTTGAGCAATTATCAGATGTGTTTGCTTGTCGTGTTATCACCAGCTCCATTGCGGAATGCTATCAGATTTTAGGACTTATCCACACACATTGGGCTATGGTTCCTAATAGGTTTAAAGATTATATCTCTACGCCTAAAAGAAACGGTTATCGTTCCTTACATACCACCATCGTTGGCCCTTCCAAGCAACGCGTGGAAATCCAAATCAGAACGGCACATATGCATGAAATAGCAGAAAAGGGTCTCGCAGCTCATTGGGCTTACAAGGAAGGCGACGAAATTCGTTCCGAAGATACATATTTTACAAGTTGGATTAACGAACTGTTACAAATGATAGAAGCAGGTGATCCACCAGAAGATTTTTTGGAGCATTCTCGTTTGGAAATGTTCCATGATCAGGTTTTTTGTTTCACACCGCGCGGAGACGTCATCGGTTTACCATCAGGTGCAACACCCTTGGATTTCGCGTTTGCTGTGCATACAGAGATCGGATATCATGCTGTCGGCGCAAAAGTTAATGGTTTGCGACAACCTCTCGGTTATGTGCTGCAGAATGCTGATGAGGTCGAAATTCTTCTTTCAAAACAGCAGCGTCCTCAGCGAAGCTGGGAATCAATCGCCAAAACTGGCAAGGCTAAGGCAGCCATTCGGAGATATTTTCGAGAACAAAATCAAGCCCAGATGATAAGTTTTGGGCGTGAGTTGCTTGAATCTGGTTTTCGAGATGCAGGTTTTGTTATGACGAAGAAACTTCTGGATCAAATTGCTGGCATGATCGGACAGAAAGTAGATCCATTTTTGTATGATGTAGGCCGCGGTCAGATAAGCGTTCCAAAGGTTATTGGGATGATTTATCCTGATACAGAAACACATTTCACCACTGCACAGATAGCGCCTATTAGAGTGGACCGAACCGGCTTGGTACCGGGTGTAAGTTTGCATCTGTCACGCTGCTGTTTTCCTGTTCCTGGGGATAGGATTGTGGGTGTACGAGACAGTGATCATGGCATTGATGTCCATATTATTGATTGCGCTAAGCTGGTCGCTTTATCTCCAATGGCAGAGCATTGGGTTGATTTGAGATGGCCAACAAAGAATGTTGGGGGCGATCATCATTTGGCACGTTTGGAAGTTGATTTAGCCCATGAAGTTGGTGCTTTATCTGAATTAACTGGCTTGTTAGGGCGGGTTCAGTGCAATATTGATGATTTGGTTTTTTTAAAACGGGACAAGTCCGTTTATCGTATTCGACTTGATCTTGAAGTTCGAGATCTGCGGCATTTGGAGCAGATCAAAAATGCAATGTCGACTCTTGAAAATGTCACATTGGTGCGGCGTGTGCGTGGTGATGCACAGATGCGATTGGTAGAAGAGGAACAATGATGACTAGTGAAGACGTGTTGGATGAATTCAAGCAGGCGGGAGCCCTTCTTGAGGGTCATTTTATTCTTTCGTCAGGGCTCCATTCAGAGCGCTATCTGCAATGTGCCCGTGTGTTGATGGATCCAGTTCGGGCTGAAAGGTTGTGCTCCACCTTGGCGAAAAAACTTGGTGAATTTTGGCCTAACCAAAAATTTGATTTGGTTGTTTCTCCGGCGATGGGTGGTGTTGTGGTTGGATATGAAATGGGCCGGCAGTTGGGTGTGCCTTCAATCTTTACCGAACGGGTTGACGGTGAATTTACCCTGCGTCGTGGATTTTCTATTGAACCTGGGCAAACCGTGCTGATGGTGGAAGATGTCGTGACAACGGGAAAGTCATCACGGGAATGTATAGCCACCATCGTGCGCGAGGGGGGGGTTGTCACAGGTGCATGCTCGCTTGTTGACCGCTCCTCAGGTGGCGTAGACCTTGGGGTTCCTTACCTCAGTTTATTAACACTTGATGTTCCCACCTTTGGTCCAGGTGATATTCCAGAGCATTTGCGTTCAGTGCCAGCGGTTAAGCCCGGTTCAAGAGATCTTCATCAAAAAAAATGAGTATTGAATTATCCCAAGATATGTTTTGGGGTGGGAAAATTATCCTCGAACAACCCACGACAGGGTATAGAGTGGGGAATGATGCTGTTTTGCTTGCGGCAAGCACAACCATGGGATTTACCGGATCAGTTCTCGATGTTGGTTCAGGTGTAGGGGCTGTTGGATTGATGATTGCCAAACGCCATGAGCAGGTTCACGTTTCGGGGGTGGAGCGTGATGAGGTAATTTGTGACATCAGTCGGCAAAATGCGATTGTTAACAAAGTATCAACAAGGTTTGTTGCTCACGCAGGAGATATGTTTGTTCAAGATCCAAGATGGCCACAAGAAGGCTTTGATCATGTCGTCACCAACCCCCCATTCTTTTCCAGAAGAATGGGCTTGAATGAAAATTATCGAACTTTGGCGCGTAGTTTGGATCAAGATATCACGCTGGCTCAGTGGCTTTTTCGATGTATGACATTGGTTCGTCACCGTGGCTGGTTGCGCGCCATTTTCCCGGTACAGGCCTTGCCTGAGGTACTGGGTATGCTATCAGGAAGGGCTGGCAATATTCATTGCTTGCCTTTGTGCGCGCGCGCCGGTGACCGAGCGACGCGTGTGCTCCTCGCCGCGCAGCGAAATGTAAAAACATCGATGTCGCTGCTATCCCCTCTTGTGATGCACCAGCAAGACGGGTCATACACCGCTGAGGTAGATTTGGTTTTGCGCAATGGGTCTCTGCTAGAAGGGTTTGAGCAGGCATGTTAACAAAATTTTTGATTACAGGGGTCATTATTGCAATTGCTATTGCATCGTATTTTTATGGCCGAGGGCGTAAATCGCGTCAGGTTGATGGAGCAACCCGTGCTGCTCAAGAGGCCACTCGGCGTAGAGTCGAAGAGCGTTTGAATTTGAAACAATGTTCTGTTTGTGAAGATTATGTTGCTGGGCGATGTCATCGTGAGGATTGTGGCCATATTGAGTAGCTTTGCTCGTCGGTATGGATATGTCTATCTAACAGGTTATTTTGTGACCAATGGTTTCAGTTGAAGTTTTTGAGGAAAAAATGTTGCCAACCAGACCCAAGAGTTTTCAATCGATTATACTAGCTCTACAAGACTTTTGGTCTGCACAGGGCTGTGTCCTTCTGCAACCATATGACATGGAAGTTGGGGCGGGAACATTCCATCCAGCTACAACATTACGTGCGTTAGGGCCTCGTCCATGGCGGGCTGCGTATGTACAACCATCTCGGCGCCCCTCTGATGGACGATATGGGGAAAATCCAAATAGATTACAGCATTATTACCAATTTCAAGTGGTGATGAAACCTAACCCACAAAACATTCAAGATCTTTATTTGGAATCACTAAAAGCAATTGGCATTGATCCTACCCATCATGATATTCGTTTCGTTGAAGATGATTGGGAATCACCGACGTTGGGCGCATGGGGCCTAGGCTGGGAAGTATGGTGTAACGGTATGGAAGTCACCCAATTTACGTATTTTCAACAAGTTTGCGGTGTTGATTGTAAGCCAATTACTGGTGAAATAACCTATGGATTGGAAAGGCTTGCGATGTATGTCCAGGACGTAGATAACGTTTACGACTTGGACTACAATGGCCAAGGGGTGACCTATGGGGATGTATTCCTCCAAAATGAACAGGAATATTCAAGGTATAATTTTGAGTATGCGGATACTCAAATGCTATTCCAACATTTTGCTGATGTCGAAAAGGCATGTAAGGCATTGATTGAAAAGGGCCGAAGAGGCGAAGAGCATATCATGGCTATGCCTGCCTATGATTATTGTATCAAAGCGTCTCATATTTTTAATTTGTTGGATGCCCGTGGTGTCATATCTGTTACAGAGCGCCAAAGTTATATTTTACGTGTTCGTGAACTTGCTCAAGCTTGTGGCCAAGCATGGTTAGGGACTAAGGTTGGGGGGGATCTTCATGGCTGAAGCACTCGTAGAGTTGTTGAGCGAAGAAATTCCTGCGCGTATGCAATCGAATGCAGGTCAGAGGTTAAAACAAATGCTTGAAGATGGCCTTAAGGCTGTCGGTGTATGCTGTGATTGTGAAATTTATACTGGCCCACGTCGTTTAACTGCAATTTTACGTGATATTCCTGTGGCGACAGATAGCCGTGTTGAGGAGAAAAGGGGGCCTCGTGTTGGGGCAGCTGAGAAGGCGATTCAAGGATTTCTTCGTGCTACCAATAAACCAGATGTATCTGCCCTGGAGATAAGAGATACGGGAAAGGGTGATTTTTATTTTGCCGTGAATACCTTGCCTGGTGAGTCTATCGGGGATGTTCTCGTAAAACTGGTTGATGATATTGTAACCAAGTTTTCATGGCCTGTATCTATGCGATGGGGTGATGGTGATTTGCGTTGGATTCGTCCCCTTCATCAGATTACCGTAAGGCTGTGGCAAGATGGTGTGGAGCATGAAGTAGGTGGGGGAAAGTTACCTATTTCCTACAACAAGCACAGCATTGGCCATCGGGTTCATGCTCCTGGTGCAGTGTCTTATGGGCAGATTTCTGATTATGCCAGAAAGCTTCGCCATGCGTATGTAGAAGTTGATCCAGCAAGCCGTCGAGATCGTATCCTTAATGGGCTTCACGATGCTGAGCGCCGATTTGAATTGCAGTTGGTTGATGATCAGGCCCTCCTGGAAGAGGTTGTTGGGCTTGCCGAATGGCCAGTGGTATTGGTGGGCTCCATTGACGCTCAGTTTCAAAACCTTCCATCTGAAGTCTTGGCAACCTCTATGAGGGTACACCAGAAATATTTTTCTTTGGCCAATAGTGACGGCGTGATTACCCATTTTGCCATGGTTGTAAATATTGAGGCGCGTGATGGTGGTGTAGAAGTGCAACGCGGTAACGAGCGGGTGCTTGCCGCAAGATTATCAGATGCAGCCTATTTTTTTGCGCAAGACAAGGCGGTTGGCTTGGATAATATGGGCAAAAAATTAGAAAATGTGACCTTCCACGAAAAGCTTGGATCCTTGCAAAATCGGGTTCAACGCATCAATAAAATTGGCCATAAGCTTTGTCATTTATTGGATGCGGACCCTGCGCTATTCGAGCAAGCCAGTTGGCTCTGTAAAGCGGACCTCATGTCTGGAATGGTGGCTGAATTTCCAGAATTGCAGGGCGTCATGGGTGGCTATTATGCCCAAGAGCTTGGTGTTGTAGACGAAGTTTCAGAGGCAATCGCACAACAATATTTTCCAGTGGGGCAAAATGATTTTGTGCCAACGGGAAAAATAGCAGTTATCCTGGGGTTAGCCGACCGATTAGATATTCTCGCTGGTTTTTGGAGCATTGATGAAAAGCCAACTGGGTCAAAGGATCCTTATGCACTTCGTCGCGCTGCAATTTCTTGCTTGCGAATCCTTCATGTTCATCAAATTTCTGTATCATTACGCCAATTGATTGAGTTGGCGTTGTCTGTTCAATCAAACATCGATGATAACGCCTTCCAAGCTGCGCGTGATGATCTTTTGGCGTTTTTCCGGGAGCGTGGTCGTGTCATACTTCGAGATCGTGGTTCTCGCCATGATGTGGTGGACGCCATGTTATCACATGATGAGTTTGATTTTGCCGTAGCGGCGAAAAAAGCAGAAATATTGCAAGAATTTTTAATGCAAGGTGGTCATCAATTGATCGCGCCCTTTAAAAGGGCAAATAATATTATCAAGCAATTGCAAATATCAAAGACTTCATTAGCTATCTCGGCTGTTGAGCCCGCAGAAATAGGTCTTCAAAACATGTTGGAAAATATAAAGACAGTTTTGTCTAAAGCCACATCTTTTGATCAGGAATTGATGTGTCTTCGTGAGATTGCGCCCCCCCTAGAACAATTTTTTGACGAGCTTGTGGTTAACCATGAGGACGAAGCCATCAAGCAGAGGAGGCTTGCGCTGTTGGGGCAGGTGACAGCGGTTTTCCTACAGGTTGTGAATTTTGAGGAGCTTGAAGACTAAGTCTTTGGTCGAAGATGCTTGCCAAAGAGGTATGAATTGACGCACACAACGACTTTGTTGCGCTGCAAGATCTTGAAAGAGGAATACAGATGCAAAAATGGGTTTATCGATTTGGTGGTGGCGTTGCTGACGGTGACGCGACAATGCGTAATTTGTTGGGTGGGAAAGGCGCTAACCTTGCAGAAATGAGCAAGTTGGGCCTTCCAGTTCCCCCAGGTTTTACCGTAACCACAGAGGTTTGCACTGCTTTTTACAGCAATAATCATACCTATCCAGATGAATTGGCACAGCAGGTAAATGATGCGTTAGATTTGGTGGGGCAATCTACCGGTAAGGCGTTCGGTGATGCCAAAAAACCTCTCCTGGTATCAGTTCGTTCAGGAGCTCGTGCATCAATGCCCGGCATGATGGATACGGTTCTGAACTTAGGTTTGAACAAAGATACCGTAGAAGGACTTGCACAATTATCCAAAGATGAGAGGTTTGCCTACGACAGTTATCGTCGCTTCATTCAAATGTACTCAAATGTAGTGCTTGGCCTTGACCATGATCGATTTGAGGAAATCATTGACGATTACAAGGATGCCCACGAACTCACTGTAGATACAGACTTGACTGCAGATGACTGGAAAGCCGTGATTGAGCAGTTCCTTAGTATGGTGGATGAAGAGTTAGGCAAGCCATTTCCAGAGGATGTCTATGAGCAATTATGGGGTGCTATAAATGCCGTCTTCTCGAGTTGGATGAACCAAAGGGCAATCGTATACAGACGCTTGCATGATATTCCAGAGGCTTGGGGTACTGCTGTCACAGTTCAAGCCATGGTTTTTGGTAACATGGGTGAAGACTCTGCCACGGGCGTGACATTCACGCGTGATCCATCAACTGGAGAAAAGCGTTTGTATGGCGAGTTTTTGGTCAATGCACAGGGTGAAGATGTTGTTGCAGGCATCCGGACGCCACAACCATTAACCGTTGCGGCCGCTGGTGAAAATGATGCTCATATGTCCATGGAGCGTTGCATGCCTGACGTTTTCAATGAGCTTGTGGCTGTTTTTGATCGGTTAGAGGCTCATTATCGTGACATGCAGGACATCGAATTTACAGTGGAGCAAGGGAAGCTTTACATACTGCAAACCCGAAGTGGGAAGAGGACAACCAAAGCTGCTGTTCGTATAGCAACCGAAATGGTTACCGAAGGGGTATTGGATAAAAAAGAGGCACTTTTGCGTGTTGACCCTCAAGGTTTAGACCAATTGCTTCACCCAATGTTGGACCCTAATGCGCCACGTAAGGTTTTAGGAACGGGTTTGCCAGCATCACCAGGCGCTGCATCTGGTCACGTTGTATTCACAGCCGATGAGGCAGAGGCGAAGCGCGCACAAGGTGATCGTGTTATCTTGGTTCGCATTGAAACATCTCCAGAAGATATTCACGGGATGCATGCTGCGGAAGGCATTCTGACAACCCGTGGGGGTATGACGTCACATGCCGCTGTTGTGGCGAGAGGCATGGGGCGTCCTTGTGTCTCTGGGGCCGGTAGCGTCAGTATTGATATGCAAAAAAGGACCATGACAGCTTCAGGCCATGTTGTTCATGAGGGTGATATCATTACCATCGATGGTAGTACTGGGTCGATTATGCTCGGTGAGGTTCCAACCATCAAACCAGAAATGACCGAAGATTTCTCAAAGCTCATGCAATGGGCTGATGAAACGAGACGCATGAGGGTGCGTACAAATGCGGAAACCCTTCAAGATGCAAAAACAGCAAGAGAATTTGGTGCTGAAGGCATAGGTCTATGCCGCACGGAGCATATGTTTTTTGACGAAGAGCGGATCATGGTGGTTCGGGAAATGATCCTGGCTGAACATGAGGAAGGACGACGCTACGCACTTGAAAAACTATTGCCTTACCAAAGAGAAGATTTCGCTGATCTGTTCCGTATTATGGCGGGTTTACCTGTTACCATTCGTTTGCTCGATCCACCTCTACATGAATTCCTTCCTCACACAGAACAGGAAATTCAAGCCGTTTCGCGAGCCATTGGCGTTCCTGAAAGCGTGTTGCAACGGAGGGTTCAAGAGCTGCATGAATTCAACCCCATGTTGGGTCATCGTGGCTGCCGATTGGGTATCACCTATCCAGAGATTTATGAGATGCAGACAAAGGCAATTATGGAAGCCGCTTGTGATGTTTACAGCGAAGGTATGGATACAACAATTCCAGAAATCATGATCCCTTTGATTGGCTATGGGAAGGAATTAGAGATGTTGCGAGAAGTTGTAACATCTGTTGCGGAGGAGGTGTTGCGTGAGCGCCAGGTTCCCATGCAGTACCTCATCGGTACCATGATTGAACTGCCGAGAGCCGCCCTAACAGCAAATGAAGTTGCCCGCCATGCTGATTTTTTCTCATTTGGAACCAATGATCTAACTCAAACAACTTTGGGTATAAGTAGGGACGATGCGTCAAAGTTTTTGGGAGAGTACCAAGGTAAAAAAATTATAGAACGTGACCCATTTGTGACCATGGATCCCGAGGGAGTTGGCCGCCTTGTGGAGATGGGTACATCCCTTGGACGTTCCACAAAGCAAGAGCTCAAAACTGGAATTTGTGGGGAACATGGTGGTGACCCCTCATCGATTCATTTATGTGAAGGGTTTGGGTTGGATTATGTTTCTTGTTCGCCGTTTCGTGTGCCTATCGCACGACTGGCTGCCGCGCAGGCTTACATTCAGGCACAAGAAAATATGTGATCAGGGATATGACCAAGCTTGATGGAGATGCTGTAAGCAAGTTGGGAAAATTCCAACTTGCCCGTCTTCTATCTGAGCTAGAGCAGCAATGGGGTCGGCATAAGCAATATGGTGACTATGCGGGCATGTTGGATGATTGCTTGCATGAAGGTACAGGTCATGTTGTGGGTTTTACGGGGCCGCCGGGTGTTGGTAAGTCAACCTTAACAGGACAGTTGGTGAAGAAATGGCGTGAGCAAGGCAAATCAGTCTCTGTCTTGGCCATTGATCCGTCATCTCAAAAAACGAGAGGTGCTTTGCTGGGGGATCGCACCCGCATGGACCTTGATGCCGACGATGACAAAATTTTTACACGTTCGTTAGCAGCACGTGATAGATTGGGCGGGTTATCAGAATTTGCTATTCTTGCTCTGGTGGTATTGCGTCGTTGTTTTGACAAGGTTCTATTAGAAACTGTTGGTATTGGGCAGTCAGAAACAGAAATATCTTATGTGGCTGATACGGTGGTTTATCTAGCTCAACCTGGGTCAGGAGATAGCCTGCAATATATGAAAGCTGGGGTTATGGAAGTTCCTGATATCTGTGTGGTCACGAAAGCAGACCTAGGGCCATTGGCGCAAAAGACATCAGCTGACCTGCAAGGTGCATTGGGTATTACAGGAAAAAAACATGGCTGGAATACCCCCGTTTTGCTGGTTTCAGTAGCTAATCAAGTTGGCCTTGATGAATTATGCCAGCAGATTGATGCTCATGGATGCGGGCAAACAGACCACAACCAACAACGTCATCAACTGGCGCAGCATATCATGAATATGAACCTCACGATGTCATTTGGGAAGGAAGGAATTCGTGCTTTGCAACCCTATTGGAGCACCAATGAACAACTCAAACCTTTTGCTGCGGTAGATGAGTTAACAAAAAGGATGCGCCAATGTTTGGCTTCCCTCAAGGATTTTTAGAAGGACTAGGTGCAGCTGCCAGTTTAGGTACAGCTGACTTTACATCTCGATACAATTCTGCTCGGTTTGGCAGTTTTGTGGCTGTTTTCTTTGCTATAACATTAGGATCACTGCCATTCTTGATCTTCCATGAATGGGGTCATATGACCGAGTGGAGCAGTTCAGCTGTACTCTTTTCAATCTTGGCAGGGGTGCTCAACCCTATTTCTTTATGGCTTTTGTTTCGTGCAATCGCGGTTGGGCCAGTTGCGGTTGTGTCTCCTATCATTGCTGCAAACCCTGCACTCGTTGTTGTGATTAATGGGTTATGGGGATATATTCCTAGTTTTGTTCAATCATTTGGATTGATGGCTATTTTTGCTGGTGTGCTACTCGCCTCGGGTGTCTATCAAGGTGTCAGGGTATTGTACCAGCAAAATATTGCACCCAAAACTATATGGCTGGCTACTTTTTGCGAGCATTTTGTTTGCCATCAGATTGATTTTCATTGAATTCAGTGTGGCTGACATGCCCGTCATGGATAGCTTTATTATATCACGATGTGCCTCAGCGCTTATATGCATCGCAGTTGTTTTGAGTTTTTCCGACATGCGTCGACATGTTTTAAAAGCTACTCAGGTTGGTACATGGCCATTATTGATTCTTCATGCCACACTTGAGGCATGTGGTGTATTTTTAATTTTTTGGGGGACGATGGGTGAGGGAAAGACACTTCTTCCTGTCGTGTTTTCGACGATCACACTGTTCACGCTTCTTTGGGCAAGGCTTTTCCTTAAAGAAAAAATTCCCCCTAAACGTCTTGTTGGCGTAGCTTTTGTTGTGTTTGGTGTCGCTGTTCTGGCTGCGGCACCCTTACTCTCACCATGAAGCAAGAGCAATTTTTAAAAGGGAACATCAAGACCTATGTCGAGCGCGGGCGCTGAATGGGTGATTTTGCCAACAGAAATATAATCAACACCAGTTCTAGCCATGGTTGCTATATCTTCAAGTGCCAATCCCCCAGAGGCTTCGGTAATGCTTTTACCATCAACAATATCAAGCGCTCTTGAGACATCATGTGGGCTCATATTATCAAACATGATAATGTCTGCACGTCCTAAAACAGCTTCTCTTACCTGTTCGATATCATCGCATTCAATTTCAATGCGCACCATAGGGCCAAACAATTCACGAGCTTTTTCTAGGGCTTTGGTAATAGAGCCATGTGCAGCGATATGGTTGTCCTTAAGCATGACACCATCATGAAGCCCAAAACGATGATTGACACCTCCACCATGACGCACCGCCTGTTTTTCCCAAGCCCGCAATCCTGGGGTCGTTTTTCTGGTGCAGAGAATGCGCGTTTTTGTTCCATGGGTTTCTGCAACATATGACGCGGTCAATGTTGCAATACCACTCATGCGCTGGAGCATATTCAATATTGTTCTTTCGGCTGTAAAAATACTATGCCAAGGCCCAGAGACCTGGGCAATGATTGTGCCTTGTTCAAGCGTATCGCCGTTTTGAACATATACTTGGGTGTTAAGCCGATGGTCCACCAATTGCGCGCTATAATCGATCGCTTCCACACCAGACAAAATGCCCGCGTGTCGTGCTGTAATCAGAGCTTTTCCATCGCCTGTTTCATGAAGAAGTTGTGCGGTAAGATCTCCAGCATCAGCCAAATCTTCTTGTAGTGCACGACGAAGAACAGGCTCTGCGATAAGTTTAGGAAGTTGTGCATTTGTTTGGGTCATAACTGCTCCACAAACCGTTAAATGATCGTAATTTTAATGTATTACCATACAAGTATGGCGCCATTGCCTAAAATTTTACCTCGACGCTACGAACCCCAGTATTTTTGTTTTGAACACATAACAAACACTTTATTCAACTTATGTTTCATGGTGCTACACAAACGATTTCAAAACCCAAACAAGGCACAACAATACCCTACGTCATGACTATCTGTCGTGGTTAATGTGCTTCTTTTGTAGGCTTGGGCTGTGACAGCTCAATCATTCGGGTTACTGCACCACGAGCCTTTTCGGCAATGTCATCGGCAACTGTGATTTGGTGCTGGTTATATTTTAAAGCATCCCGAATGTTGCTCAACGTAATTTGCTGCATGTGTGGGCACAAATGACAGGGTTGAATGAATTCAACTTCTGGGGTTTCAGCGGCAATATTGCTCGCCATGGAACATTCTGTAATTAAGGCCACTCGCGCAGGTTTTTCTTTTTGTACATAGGAAATTAGGCTCGCTGTTGAGCCAGCAAAGTCAGCTTCAGAAATGACATCAGGTGGGCATTCTGGATGTGCAAGAACGGTGACCCTGGATTTGCCTCTTTTACCGTCCTGATATCTTCTCCTGTAAATTGCTCGTGTACTTCACATGCTCCTGACCACGTAACCACGGTTTTTCGGGTTTTTGCGGCTACATTACGTGCTAAATATTGGTCAGGTATCAAGATAACTTTTTTGTCGTCTAATGCTTCAACGATTTCTAACGCATTTGATGAAGTGCAACAAATGTCGCTCACGGCTTTTACCTCAGCGGAGGTTTTGACGTAGGTTTTAACGGGTGCCCCAGGATGTTTGGCGCGTATCGCCACGACCTGTTCTGCTGTTATAGATGATGCCAAAGAACAGCCAGCTTCTAGGCTGGGAAGCAAAACTGTCTTGGTTGGATTTAGGATTTTTGATGTTTCAGCCATGAAGTGAACACCGCATTGCACAATAACATCTGCCTGGGTTTTTGTTGCCTCAACGGCAAGCTGCAAAGAATCTCCAACGACGTCAGCAATTGTGTGGAAAATGTCCCGCGTCATGTAATTATGTGCCAAGACTACGGCGTTTCTCTCGGCTTTTAGCTCAAGAATTTCTGCAACGAGTGGCTCAATTTGTAACCATTCTGCTTCCACCATAAATCCCATGGCTTTAGTGCGAATTTCATCCATTCCAACTTGGGTCATATGCATTGTCCTGACGACTGATTGGTTAGTGCCATTTTATTTAGGCATTCGTAGCTGAAAAGTCACTATGTATCGCGAAGAATGGAAGACAACAACACCTATAAAGCTATCAACGGGCTCTTTGAATGGCTTTGTCTAAAAAATCGTATCGCTGGAGAAACATTTGTTTAGCCTGATCAGGTGAGCCAATCGGGGATAATTCATACGAATGTTGTGGTTTGACGAAGATGCTGTTTGCTTCAGTTTCTGAAAAGCCAGCAAGCCCCCTAGCTTCTTCATAAGCGGCATAATGATCAGCTTTTTTGATGGCCTCGGTGACGCCTTTTGGTAGTTGGCTAGGGATGCCGAACTTGATGTGAATGGCCTGTAATAATTTGTTTTCAATATGTTTATAATGTCCAGAAATAGCTTGTTTGAAAGGTGAAATTAAATCCCCAATCACATATTCAGGGCTATCATGTAAAAGAGCAGCAAGTTGATAAACAGGCGGCATCTCAGGATTTTCACGAGAAAAAATTTTTTCAACGAACAAAGAATGCGCGGCAACCGAAAAGGGGTAAGGACCTACTGTTTGACCATTCCATCGAGCTACGCGCGACAAACCATGGGCTATATCTTCAATTTCTATATCTAAGGCCGATGGCTCTAAAATATTTAATCGCCGACCGGATAACATGCGCTGCCAAGCTCTGGTCATGTAGACACCATGTTTACTGAGCGCCCATCACACCATAAACCGTCAACGGCACGGTCTATATGGATATATGCCATAGCTCTCTTATCAAGTCTTGAGGTCACAAGACCCGCGTGCCGCCCTTCTATGTCGACAAGTTGCGTGGACATATCTGGATCAATATCCTCAAGGACAACAAATTTTTTGCGAATATTTGCTTTGTGGTACATTCGTGCCGTCACTTCTTGTCCAATATAACAGCCCTTTGAAAAATTTATGCCATGATAAGAAATAGGATCTGTTTCCAGCCAAAATGGAATGGCGGCCATGAAGTCTATCGATTGTGGTATGCTATAATCATAACAGCATGCTTGAAACTCGTGATCGCCAAGAACTTCATCACCTGCAGAAAGACAAGATGAAGCCGCTTCGTAACGCCTATATCCCAATGCAGGATGTCTTGGGTCCTGATAGCCATGATTGTCCCAGATGACAGCCAAGTCTGTTTGCTCGATATGTATAGGCAAGCGTAATCGATATCGTTTAAAAGCGTGTAAAAGGTCATCTGTTAGACCGTTATGATGGTCACAGAGTAAATTATCTGCATCAATGCGTGCAATAAGAAAATCAGCGCGATATTTCCCTTGTGGTGTCAGCAATGCGGTATAAACCAACCCTTGGTTGAAAGCTGTCTGGTCTAACGTTGATGTTACCAATCCATCGAGCCATGTCGCAGCATCTGGGCCTGAAATTCTAATGACAGATCGCTCCTTCAAAATGCGCATGCTATTTCTCCTCATACAGCTGGA
This sequence comes from Alphaproteobacteria bacterium, assembly GCA_038131935.1. Taxonomy (GTDB): domain Bacteria; phylum Pseudomonadota; class Alphaproteobacteria; order UBA8317; family UBA8317; genus UBA8317. The sequence continues at coordinate 108,742 of JAYPQH010000017.1, forward strand.
TTATAGTATAGTGATCCAAAGTGCTTTCATCCATAATAACGCGTAAAAATGAAACAGAATATTTAAGAGCATGGGGTGAAAACATTGAGAATAAGGCGTTAAAGGCCGAAATGCTATGGTCTTTTGCTATTTTTTTTAGGGTTTCAAACAATGGGCATTGGCGAATAGGGGCTCCATTCGTTATGGCTAATAATTGAATAGGGCGGTTTTGGAGTAACAATAGTATGTTTGATTTGCTTATCAAAAACGGAAATGTCTGGGGACCAGCCGGCGCTGAAATCATGGATGTTGGCATCATACAGGGTAAGATTCATGCGCTAGGTCATTTGGATCTTGCAGGAAAACAGATCATTGATGCCGATGGACTTGAGGTTATTCCCGGAGCTATTGATACGCAGGTTCATTTCCGCGAGCCAGGCTTAGAGCAAAAAGAAAATCTAGAAAGTGGATCAAGAAGCGCGGTCTTAGGGGGTATAACGGGCTATTTTGAAATGCCGAATACCAATCCTGGCACAACCACAAGGGACGCAGTTTTAGATAAATTACAACGAGCCCAGCAAAGCAGTTGGTGTGACTATGCTTTCTATGTGGGAGCTAGTGGGGACAACGTAGCTCAACTCCCTGAATTGGAAATGATGCACGGGGTTTGTGGAATTAAAATATTTATGGGCTCTTCAACGGGGAATCTTTTGGTTGCTGATGATGAAACCTTGTTACGCGTATTGCGCTCAGGAAGACGCCGCGTTGCTATTCATGCCGAGGATGAAGAGCGCTTAATTGACCGAAAGCCATACCGGAAAATTGGTGACCCCTCCAGTCATCCTATATGGCGTGATCCAGAATCAGCGATCTTAGCTACGAAACGGATCATAAATTTATCAAAAAAGGCTCATCGTCGCATTCACGTTCTTCACATCACAACATCAGACGAAGTGGACTTGCTTGCAAATGTGAAAGATCTCGTCTCCGCTGAAGTTACGCCCCAACATTTAACGTTGTTTGCACCAGATTGTTATGACCGCTTGGGTACTTTGGCACAATGAATCCTCCTATCCGAGAGAATTCGCATAGGATAGGTCTCTGGCGTGGGGTGCAAACGGGTGTATTCGATGTTGTAGGATCTGATCACGCACCGCATACGCTTGAAGAAAAAGCACAAAAATATCCAGACAGTCCCTCAGGTATGACCGGTGTTCAAACATTACTTCCAGTCATGTTGCGTCATGTTTGCGAAGGTCGTTTGAGTATGCAAAGGCTGATTGATCTTACTTCAGCTGGGCCCGCAAGGCTATTTGGATTAATGGGAAAAGGTCGGATTGCTCGTGGATTTGATGCGGATTTAACGCTTGTCGACATGAAGGCACAACATGAATTTGATAATCTACAGGTAGGGTCGAGAACAAAATGGTCTCCTTTTGCAGGCGAGGTATTTCCCGCTTGGCCGGTTTATACGATTGTGAGAGGTCATGTTGTTATGAAGGAAGGGAGGCTTCAGGAGCCTAATGCTCAAGCCATAAGGTTTTTTGAAACAGAACAAGTTCGAGCCGATTGAGAATGCTGGGTAAATTTTTATGCTGGGGACGCTAATCAACGGTATTATTATTGGGATTTTTGTGGCTGCCCCAGTTGGGCCCGTGAATATAATCTGTATACAAAGAACATTACGCCACGGTCGATTGAATGGTTACCTTGCTTCTTTGGGGGCTGTTCTTGGCGACACATTATTTGCTTTAGCAGCTTGGTTGCAATTCGGCGCCATCAGAAATTTTCTAACCATCTATGGTGCAGAAATACAAACAATTGGTGGTTTGTTTTTACTTCTTGTTGGTTGCATAGGTTTCATCCGTGTGCAGTCAAAAATTCCGGACACTAAGTCTTGGAACGATGATACGGGGCTTTATAGATCTATTTTCATGACGTTCATCATGACCATCACAAATCCCATGGCATTGCTTGGCATGCTGGCATTATTTGCAGGTGCAGGTGGCTTTATGAATCAAGGTGGACCGTCGCAAACCGGTTATGAAATTATCATAGGTGTTGGACTTGGCGCTTCATTATGGTGGCTTTTTTTAATTGCTATGATTGGGTATTTTCATGGTAGAATGAAAGACAATTTCTTGCGACGGATAAGCCAATTTTCTTCCCTTGCCATTTTAGCTTTTGCGGTTTTTGTTCTTATTTCTGCTTGGTACTGACCCTCCACAACAGATAACTATCATTTGAAAAATGTACTTGTTTTGAGCAAGTACATTGATCTGGCTTACAACAATGGGCCCTTCATTACTGGCTTGGGGCTTATTGTGTTTTCAAGACTATTGTTCAACCTGAAACGCTATGAAGCAGCTGCAATCTGCTCCAATAAGATACGGTCTGGATTAAATATATTGTTTGGGTCGAGTGCTTGTTTAATTGCGCGCATCATCTGGATGTCATGGGGGGATTTAAATCGCAATAGTTCTGCATTTTTCAACACGCCTATGCCGTGCTCAGCACTTATAGATCCACCAATTGATACCACAAGGTCGTGGATTTGTTCATTCATATTGACCCAGCGAGATAAAAAATCTTCTTTGTCCATGTCATCAGGCTGGGAAACATTATAGTGCAGGTTGCCATCACCGAGATGTCCAAAAGCAACGATGTGAGACCCAGGAGCAATGTTTTCCACAATTTTTGCCGCATCATCCATAAATTGAGGAATAAGTTGCACTGGCATAGAAATATCATGTTTGATTGAGCCGCCGGCATATTTTTGCGCTTCGGATAGGTCTTCTCTGATGAGCTTCATCTCTTTTGCTTGGGTATCATTTTGAGCCCAAGCGGCATCAAAAATTAAGTTGGCTTCGAAGGCTGTTGTAAGGAATGTTTCGGTCAGCCCATGCAAGGCACCTGGTTCCTGCCCCCCGTCAAATTGTAAAAGGACATACCAAGGATATTTTTTATCGAGAGGATCTCGACGCCCTGCAATATGTTGTACAACCAAGTCTAACCCAAACTGTGGAATGAGTTCGAACATAGAGAGTTGGTCTTGTGCGATTGTCTGGGCATGCTTCAATAATTCCACGGCCATAGATGGGCTTTCTAACCCCATCATAATTGTTTGATTGTCCCTTGGGCGAGAAAACAACTTGAGACTTGCGGCCGTAATAATTCCTAGAGTGCCTTCAGACCCTATCATGAGATGTCTAAGATCATAGCCTGTATTGTCTTTGCGAAGCCCAGATAAGCCGTTGTGAATGGCACCATCTGCGGTGACGAACTCTAGCCCTAAACATAAGTCACGCATGTTGCCATAACGTAAAACGGCGGTGCCCCCGGCGTTGGTTGCAAGGTTGCCACCAATTGTACAGCTACCTTCAGATGCCAAAGATAAGGGGAATAATCGGTCTTCTCGGGCGGCAGCCTCTTGAACATCAAGAAGAGTCATTCCCGCATCCACGGTGATGGAATTGTTGGCAGGTTCTAATTTTCGAACTTGATTCATGCGTTTTGTTGATAGGATGAATTCTTGTCCATTACGTGGGATTTGGCCCCCGACGAGCCCAGTGTTTCCGCCTTGGGTCACCAAATGTCCACCATTTTCAGAAATAATACGCACGATTTTACTGACCTGTTCAGTAGAGCGTGGCATGAGTGCAGCAGCTGTTTTGCCAAAGAATTTGTCACGCCACTCTCGTAACATAGGTGCCAAAATATCTTCATCTGTTATGACAATATCTGGTCCAAACTCTGACATTAAGATGTCTAGGCTTTGTGGTGATATGGTGGTCATGGTTTTTCTCCATTGGCTTGCGCAGCACGCTGTAATCGTTCGTTAATGGCAAGGCCTAGGCCTGTTTTGGGTATAGGTGCTACCGCAATAGTAGTAGCCAACTGTCGATCTGCTTCTCTCAAAGCGTGGAAGAGGAGTCGAGCTGCTTCATCAAGGTTTCTCGACGGTGAGAGATTGAAATCAACATTACCTTGATTTGATCCAAAACCGATGAAAAAATCAACATAACCGCGCCTTTGTCTGTTCAGGTAAAGTTTTCCCTTTGGTGCATAATGGCGATGACGCATTCCAGGAGAAGGTGAGTCTTCATGGTTTTGAGAAATAACAGGTGCAAATCTCTCAAGTTGTTCAATGGTAATCATTCCAGGGCGGTAGAGATATATGCGCTCCTCTAAGCAGCTGATAACGGTACTTTCTAGTCCTCCTGGACATGGGCCGGCATCCACAAATGCAGGTATGTCGGACCGTTGATCTGCCATAATATGCTCTATTCTTGTTGGGCTGGGTCTGCCTGATATGTTCGCTGAAGGAGCTGCCAATGGTCCTGCTTGGTTGATGAGGTATTGAAAAGTTTGGTGTGCAGGTGCCCTCACAGCCAAGGTTTTATGGCCGGCGAGTACAGATGGAGCAACCCCATGGTCGGGCTTCAAGGGCATGACCAAAGTGAGTGGGCCAGGCCAAAATTCCTCTATCAATCTAGATGATAGAGGATCTACTGAGACCATTGTTTCCGCCATCTCAAGGTTGGTTACATGGACGATAAGTGGATTATCGCTTGGCCGTCCTTTGGCCTTAAAAATGGCATCCACTGCTTGTGTGCTGAAGGCGCGACCCGCCAAACCATATACAGTCTCGCTTGGCACAATAATACATTGCGAACTGCATAAAAGGGATGCTGCCTCTTCTAAATCTTGATGGTTGCTCGCTTGTAAATATTTCATTGCAATCACAAAAGACTTAGTGATGGTTCATCCATACCAGCACCAGGGTTTAAAACCGCCCAACTCGCTAATTGTTGTGTAAGCCAAGTAAAGCCCTCATCGATATCATCTGTCATATGAAGATAAGATAAAGTTTTTTCACTGATTACACCATGGTCTATCATGGCGTTAAAATTGATGACTTGTGTCCAATATTTTTTGTTTAACAATAAAATGGGGCATGGTCTGTCAATTTTCTGATTTTGGAGGAGGGTGAGTATTTCAGAAAATTCATCAATGGTTCCAAAACCACCTGGGCAAACCACAACAGCCTTCGACAAATATGTTAGCCAAAACTTTCGCATAAAAAAATAGTGAAATTGAAAGCTTAATTCTGGGTCAATATAGGCATTCGGTTCATGTTCACCTGGTATGGCAATGGACATTCCTATTGAAGGTGTGCCCGCGTCTTTTGCGCCACGGTTGGCAGCTTCCATAATACCTGGGCCACCACCTGTTACGATGGCAAACCTGGTGCCCATTTCATCTGATGAGTATGTCTTGCTCCATTGAGCCAGTGAATAGGCAAGCTTTTGGGCATCTTCGTACGCATGTTGGAGTGAAAGTTTTTGCCTTAATGCTTGTATTTCGGCTGGGTCTGTCGTGTTCGCCAATCGTTCTTGTAATGAATGAGCTTCTTCTGGGGAAGGGATGCGTGCGGATCCAAAAAAGACAATCATGTCCTGAATTTTGTGCATTTTTAAACGATCCAGAGGATCCATATATTCTGCCATTATTCTCAATGGTCTGGCCGTGGAGCTATTCATAAAAGATGAATTGTCAAACGCTTTTGGTGGTCTACGAGACATTAAATTTTCTCCACTACAAGATGGCGCGGTGCGGTGTCATCTGTCTATTCTCTACCTGCAAATAACACCTGTTGCCAAATGCTATGTTATCTGTATAAAAGCTCAACTCTGCGATTGGGGTGTAGCCAAGCGGTAAGGCAGCGGTTTTTGGTACCGCCATGCGCAGGTTCGAATCCTGCCACCCCAGCCATTCAAACATGGTTCTTTATTTTTACATTAAAAAATACAAGCTATCTTACCTCATAGGAATAACCTTTGGCTGCGTCCCTTGCGTCATTAGGAATGATTGGTCAGTATGTTTCTAAGTATTTATCTCAAAACTGGGGAAACGTAGCATGTTTAAAAAGATTATTTATCCTCTTGCGGCGCTATCACTTATGATTGGTACAGCGGGTGCTGAAACACGAGTAACTTACAAATCGGCAAAGTCAACGTCTTCTTATTACCAGATGGCTGTTCAAATTGCTGAGGCAATGAAGTCTGGGACAGACGGCAATGTCATCGTAACGGTCGAGGAAAGCCAAGGCTCAGTTCAAAATGTTATGGAGTCGGCTGCAAGACCAGGGAATTTTGTGTTCACGACACCACCTGTTTTGGTCAAATTGGCACAGTCAGGTAAGGCTATGTTCAAGGATAAGCAAAATCCAAAGTTTGATACCATACGTGCTTTGTTTCCTATTCCTTCTCTTACCATGCATTTTGTTTTGTCAGGAAATGGTAACAATGCTTCATTTGCTGAACTTGAGGGCAAAAAAATATTGTTGGGCAAGGGGTCATTTGGTGCGCGTGAGGGTGCCAAATATCTAAAAATGTTTGGACTTGATGAAAAGGTTTCTCTAGCAGAGGTTGAACTTTCCAATGCAGTTCCAGCTTTGAAGAATGGACAGATCGATGGTTTCGTCACAGCAGGATCTTACCCTGCGCCAAATGTGATTGAGGCTGCGGCTTCAACTTCTGTACGGTTGGTCTCTCTAAGTGATGAAGAAATTACCCAGACCAAGCGAACGAAAATTACCATTCCAGCTGGCACATATGCTGGGCAGACAAATGACATTCAAACCACCTCTTTGCCAGTTGTTGCCTACACCACAACCCAAATGGATGATGCGACAGCCTATCAACTTACCAAAACATATTGGGAAGGAAAAAAGGCAATGGGATCAGCCGCACGTTGGTGGGATGGAGTTGATGGATCCATGTTGGCGAATATAAGTGGTAAAATCCATGCCGGCGCCCAGCGTTATTATGACGAGATAGGATTATCTTTGGCTGATCATCATCGTTGATTTTGGAAGTCATCCAATTGAGGGGACGTTTTGCCATGGGTAAAACGTCCTTTTGTTATTTAGGAGTATGATGTTGCAACGTTTTTGGGTCTTGTGGGGCTTTTTAATTGTGGTGTTCCATCTGGGGCTCATCGGTTGGGGCTTGGTCCCCAATTTGGTGGCAAGACCCTTACACCTAGCTTTGGCGATCCCTTTTATCATGTTTGTCGTGCCTCGCTGGAGTTTTTGTATGGATGCCAAATTCTGCTCGGCATCCTTATGATGATCAGTTGCTTTTATGTGGCGTTGGCCCATGACCAACTCTCAGATCAATACGGATTTTTAACAGGAGATATACAGTTTATCATGGCTGGGGTTTTGCTCCTAGGTGTCCTTGTTATGGCCAAGCAAGCTATTGGTTGGCCTCTTCCCATTGTTGCTACACTCGCACTTCTTTATGGTCTCTTCGGTGAGTATGTTCCTGGAGAATTTGGCCACCCAGGTATTCCTCCAAATATCTTTTTAGGCACCTTAACAATTGCAGAAGGTGGCCTCTGGGGAAGCCTCACAGCTGTATCAGTAGAAATTGTTGCTGTGTTTGTGATTCTTGGTGCTGTGATGAATGCTGGTGAAGCAGGGCAGGGATTTATGAATATTGCGGGCTTCCTTGCAGGTCGGTTGCGGGGTGGAGCCGCAAAAATTTCTCTTCTTTCGTCAGCATTGTTTGGTTCTATTTCAGGGTCAGCATCTGCGAATGTTGCGTCTACCGGTATTGTGACACTTCCGACAATGAAGAGATTAGGTTATCCCTCCTCATTAGCAGGTGCTGTTGAGGCTGTTGCCTCTTCTGGAGGTCAAATCATGCCTCCACTGATGGGGGCGGGTGCTTTTGTCATGGTTGAGCTGACGGGCGAGAGTTACACAACGATTATGTCTGCTGCTTTTTTACCTGCATTGTTGTATTTCTTTACTGTGTGGATGGGTATTGATGCTTATGCTCAGCGCTTAAATCTCTCGCCCTTACCTCGTGATGAACGACCAACAATGGTTGCTACATTGTCCACAAGTGTTTTTTTCATCGTACCTTTTATTCTGTTACTGCTGCTTCTATTTGTAGGTGGCTTCACCCCCTCCTGGGCTGCTGGGGTTACTGTGCTGTTGGCTATTTTTTTACTGGTGCTATCTCCACAAGGGCTGCAAAAAAAGAATGTTGTATTGAGTCGCTTCGAACAAGCGCTGTTGGCATGCGGAAAACAGGTGGCAATGATTGCTTCTATTATTGTGTGCGCGGCCATTATTGTGGGTGTTCTCTCCCTAACGGGGCTTGGCGTTAAGTTAACATCTACCATCTTAGGGGCCGCACAGGGATCGTTGTTTTTGGCATTATTGTTTACGGCACTCGCCTGTCTTCTTTTGGGAATGGAAGTGCCTACCACAGCTGCTTACGTCATTTGTGTATCTGTCGCTGGTCCTGCACTCATAGATCTCGGCCTTCCTATTCTCGTTGTACATTTTTTTGTGTTCTGGTTTGCATTGTTGTCTACGATTACCCCGCCTGTATGTGGGGCTGTCTTTATCGCAGCGAGCATTGCGGAGGCTAATTGGCTGGCTACCGCAGTGAAAGCGATGATACTTGGTGTAGGGCTTTATGTAATACCCTTTGGGATGGTGATTGCCCCCGAAATCTTATCCTTTGGTGAAGATCCACTTCAGGCGATATTACAAGCATTTTGGCTTGGTGTTACGCTATGGTGTCTGTCATTTGCGCTGATTGCCAAACATCTTTGGTATATTAGAGTGGCGCTTTTGGGGATCTCGCTTGGGAATTTTGTCTGGCTTTCCTATGGTTGATGTATTCCTTGCAGCGATGAACAAGTTATTTCCCAAGGAAGGTTAACGATCTCTCTTTACGCAAGGTTATTGAGCTTGAAGTTGTTTTAAGACAGGTCGTAGATAGGTTAAAAATTTTTCAGGATTCTCGCTCATGGGGAAGTGACCTAGTTCAGGCATAGGGATGAATTGAGCTGATAATTTTGAGGCCAATTCTTTGGCATCTTCCAGCGTTGCTGAATAATCATATGCGCCCGACATCAGAACAATAGGGCCTGTCTTTTGTTCTGAAATAAATTCTATATCGTGATCTGTTAAGCGCCCGTCCCATTTGTAGAAATGCAGATCACCTTTAAAAACACCTGGTCCCGATTGCATATAATGCCACATGGTCTCATACATGTCGGCATTTGGGCTTGTTGGTGCCATAAGACCATAAGCAATCGCACCACAAATTTCACCACCATGCACATCATGTCGATGAAGCCAATCAACATCATAATATGGTGGCACGTCTGGTGAAGATTGAAGGCCCAAAAATGCACGAAACCTATTGGGATAATCTCGAGCCAAATGCAGTATGACCCTTCCTCCAATAGAACAACCCATAACAATAGGGCGTTCGAGATTTAGTCCGTCTATAAACGAAATGATTGTGGCCATATATTTGGAAGCCTTTAACTCGTAAGCATCCCAAGCCTTCTCAGATGGAGGTGAAGATTTGCCATGATAGGGTAGATCAAATGCTAAAACCCGAAAATGACGTGTGATCTCTGGATCGTTCAAGATAGCGCGATATTGTCGGCTGTCTGAGCCAGCGGTATGTAAGCATACAAGAGGAATGCCACGACCAGCTTCTTCCCAATATATGCGATGCATGGTGCCATCTATGTCAAAATGACCATAGTGCCCTGTGATATGTTCTATTTTGCTATCATATGTTGGCCGCCTCATCTGGGCTCATTCGTAAACATGCTAAAAGTAGCTTAAAATACAAAAGGTGGGTCATAAACGGTTGTAAGTTTCCGTGGACTTGTAATCTTTTACGCCGTAACAATGCCATCAAATCATGATAACCTGGTTTTGGTATAGGCTGCATAAATTCAATCCAAGCTTCTTCATCTGCCATGATGGAAAAATGCGCGCTGGCCATCACAAATGGTCCCTTTGATACATCTATGATGATACCATCATGAATGCTGATGAGCCATTCATCTTGGGACATTCCCACAATGAGCTTTGTCGTTAATCCACGACCTAATGGCAATATTCTAGGATCAGCATGCTGCGCAGCTATCAATTGTTCGAACATGGCATTCCTCATTTGGTTTGGCATCATATTGTGATGAGTCTCGACTTCTAATCAAGTCCTTGCCAATCGTTTCATTTGACGTAACGATAAAGCGTAATTAGAACGATAGAGGTCTTGGTTCATGCGCAAAGTTCCTAAGTTATTTTCTCCTTTTTCCCTTCGATCTGTCACGATAAATAACCGTATCGCTGTCTCGCCCATGGCAATGTATATGGCAAAAGAGGGTATCCCTGATGCCTTCCACTTGGTGCATTATGGAAAATTTGCCATGGGAGGAGCAGGGGTGGTTTTTGTTGAAGAGACTGCTATCAGTAGAGAAGCGAGGATAACCAATGGATGTCTTGGCTTATGGAATGATCAGCAACAGCATGCCTTTTCTCACCTTGCGCAAACGATACATGAATTGGGTGCCCAAACATGTATTCAAATTTCTCATTGTGGTAGGAAAGGTAGCGCACAACGGGCGTGGGAGGGTAACAGCTTTCTCAACGAGGCAAATATTGCTGCTGGAGATGAGGCATGGATTCCTAAGGCTGCATCGGCGGATGCTTTTGCGGACGGCTGGACAACGCCAGAGGCAATGACACGCCAAGATATGGATGATGTCATAACTGGGTTTGTTCAAGCCAGTAGCAGGGCTTATGATGCGGGATTTTCCATGATTGAATTGCATATGGCTCATGGATATTTGTTGCAGGGATTTTTATCTCCTTTGGCCAACAAAAGATCGGATAATTATGGGGGCAATTTAACCAATAGAATGCGCTTTCCCTTGAAGTTACTGAGGCGGTGAGGTCTGCCTTGCCAGACAACGTTCCTCTATTAGCCCGAATATCTGCAACGGATTGGATTGAAGGTGGTTGGGATATGGAAGACAGCCTTGCTCTGGTTGAAGCATTGAAGAATAGAGGGGTAGATTTGATTGATTGCTCTTCTGGTGGGAACATGGTTGCAGGTGCAACAAACGCAAACATAACCCGCGGGCCAGGATATCAAGTCCCATTCTCAGAACGTATCAGGCAAGAAACAGGCATAAAAACACAGGCTGTTGGTCTGATAAGAACCGCTGAGCAAGCTGAGGAAATTCTTCAGAAAAACCAAGCTGATCTTGTGGCGATAGGGCGGCAAATGTTGGTAAATCCCTTTTGGGCCCATCATGCGGCGGAGTATTTTGGCGTTACAAATGATTTTGATGATTGGCCTCAGCCATATGGTTGGTGGTTGAGCAAGTGGGCCAAAGGGCTGAATGGATTAGGAGAAAAGGTGCTGCCACATGAATAATTTACAAAAATTAGACTTTGGTTCTTTATCCGTTGAGCCAATTGTCGAAATAGCCCACAAGATGATGCCAAAGACATTCTTGTTCGAAACATTAACAAAGGATGAAGCTTCTGCGAATGCAAATTGGTTGGGTTCAGAACATATTTGTCAAAATAGTTTAAATCTTGGGCTAGCCTTTCGCTCTTATTTGATAAGAGTTCATGGATTAAATATCTTGGTGGATACCTGCAACGGCAACCATAAGCAGCGCATTGGTGCTGACTGGCAGCATGATTTACGCTCTCAGGCATTCTTACAAAACCTGCATTTGGCTGGGTTGCAACCTTCAGATATTCATATTGTCATCTGCACCCATCTACATGGTGACCATGTTGGTTGGAACACAAGGCTTGAAAATGGAAAATGGGTTCCGACATTTCCTAATGCCCGTTATATCATGAGCAAAATTGAGTATGAAATGCTGTTGGGACTCTTCTCTCCAGATGATCCGACGGCTTTAAATAGAGGGGCCTTCGCTGACTCAGTGTTGCCTGTTGTTGAGGCTGATCTTGCTGAATTTGTGAGTGGAGATATGTCAGTCGTTCGAGAGCTTGAAGAACATGTCACACTCATGCCTACACCAGGGCACACCATAGGTCATATGTGCGTTCGTGCCACAACAAACCGAGAAGACATTGTCGTTGCTGGTGATGCGTTGCATCATGCCATCCAACTTGATTTGCCCAAAATGGTCATGCGCGCCGATGCAGACCCCGATAAGGCAAAGAAATCAAGACTGCAGTTGCTTGAGCATTGTGTGGCGGAAAATAGCTGGCTTTGTGCCAATCACATCCCCCTAAACCCTTTTAACAAGGTTGTGGCACATAAAGACGTGTTCCGGTTTCAAGGATGGTTGGCCAGTTAAACAGGCGGTGCTGATATTTCAGCACCACCTTAATGGAAATTCTTGTTCAACGTTCAAGGCACATAGCAACGCCCATGCCACCGCCGATGCACAAAGTGGCCAAGCCTTTGTGCGCATCCCTACGTTTCATTTCATGAAGTAGGGTGTTGAGTACGCGGCAACCAGATGCGCCGATAGGATGGCCGATGGCAATAGCGCCGCCATTGACGTTAACAATTTCAGGGTTGAGGCCTAGATCTTTGTTCACAGCTGCGGCTTGTGCAGCAAATGCCTCGTTGGCTTCTACCAAATCAAGATCAGAAATATTCCAACCTGCACGTTCCAAGGCTTTGCGTGAGGAGGGAATAGGGCCAGTACCCATGATAGCAGGATCAACACCAACTGTTGCGAATGATGCAATACGTGCCAAGGGCGTGAGATTTCGTTTAACGGCTTCCTCTTCTCGCATCAAAACCACAACCGCTGCGCCGTCATTAATGCCTGATGCGTTGCCTGCGGTCACACTTCCATCTTTATCAAATGCAGGACGTAGTTTTGCAAGTGCTTCAATCGTCGCCCCATGTCGAATATATTCGTCATGTTCGACAATGATTTCATCTTTACGGGTCTTGATTGTGACAGGGGCAATTTCGTCAACAAAACGCCCAGCTTTTTGTGCAGCCTCAGCTCGGTTCTGTGAGCGAAGTGCAAATTCATCTTGCTGCTCACGCGTAATGTCATACTTTTTGGCAACATTTTCGGCAGTGTTACCCATATGATAACCATGGAATGCGTCCCAAAGGCCATCTTTAATCATGGTATCTATGAGTTTTACATCACCCATTTTATAACCAGCACGAAGTGTTTGTGCATGCGGGGACATGGTCATGTTTTCCTGTCCGCCCGCAACAATAATATCTGCCTCGCCGGTTAAGAGATGTTGGGCGCCCAAGCTAACAGCGCGTAATCCCGAACCACAAACTTGGTTGATAATCATGGCGGTAGATTCTTGCGAAAATCCAGCTGCTATGCTCGCTTGACGGGCTGGGTTTTGACCTTGTGCAGTTGTTAACACTTGTCCCAAAATAGCCTGATCTACCTCTGTAGGATCTATAGATGCCTCTGCAAGTGCTGCTGACATGGCTGTAGCACCGAGCACGTGGGCTGGGGTGTTGGCAAATGCACCATTGAAACTTCCAACAGGAGTTCTCTTCGCGGCGACAATAACAATATTGGTCATAAAATAGTCCTTTCGGCTAAATTGCTGATAGAAATTTGACTTAGCATGGAACAGATTAAGGATCCCGTCCACTCATTTTGCTGCACTGCGCAAAAATACCATTTTTGTCTTCCCGAGGTTATGGCCATTTCACTTCAGGTGGCATTGACATCAAGATAGCGTCAACGTTCCCGTTGGTCTTGAGTCCAAATAAAGTGCCTCGATCATGAATTAAATTGAATTCTACGTAACGGCCCCTGCGGATTAGCTGATGCTCTCTTTCTTCTTCAGTCCAATTGTCATGCATATGTCTGCGCACAATTTCAGGATAAACTGATAAAAATGTCTTTCCAACATCTTGCGTGAATTGAAAATGTTGTTGAAATACATCCGCTGTTGGGGTTTCAAGATAATCGTAGAAAATGCCTCCAATTCCTCGCGGTTCGTTTCTATGGGGCAAATAGAAATACTCGTCACACCATTTCTTGAAACGCGAGTAATAATCCGGATTATGAAGGTCGCAGGTGTTCTTGAAGGCGTCATGAAAGGTTTTTGTGTCGTTTGCATCTTCAACCATGGGTGTGAGGTCAGCACCGCCTCCAAACCAAGATTTTTGAGTTACTATATGGCGTGTGTTCATATGAACTGCTGGGACTTTCGGCGAACGCATGTGCGCAACAAGTGAAATACCGGAAGCCCAAAAAGATGGATCTTGATCAGCGCCAGGTATCTGTTTGGCAAATTCAGGTGAAAAATTTCCATAAACTGTTGAGATATTCACCCCAACTTTTTCAAAAACACGGCCACGCATGACCGACATCTCTCCCCCGCCGGTATCTTGACCTTGGTCTTGGGGTCTCGACCAAGCCGTGCGTTCAAATTGACCCGGGGGAAGTTCACTATGCTTGCCTGATGTTAGTTCGTTTTCAATTGCTTCAAAACTTGCGCATATTTGATTGCGTAACTCGCGAAACCAATCAGACGCAATTTTTTTTTGATCTAAGTTTTCCATGCTCTTCAGTCCTTGTTATTGTTTTTGAATCCATGTTGTCTGGCGTAAAGCTTCTCCTAACACCATGGATGCAGCAATAGCTACGTTCAATGACCTTGCGTTTGATGCCATGGGAATTTTTATGTGACAATCACACCTTTGGGCGAATAATGGCGGCACACCCGCGCTTTCACGTCCGACAATTAAGATATCCGAGGGTCTGAATTCTATCTCCCGATAATCGACCTCCGCTTTTGTCGTTAAAAGGATGGTCCTTCCTGGGACTTTATCTCCCCAAAAAATATCTTCTGATTCATGAATCGTGATGTGGGCTAAGTCAATATAATCCATGGCCGAGCGGCGCAATTTTTCCCGAGACAATGGAAATGCACAAGGCTTGATGATATCTAAAGCAACATTCAGGCAAGCTGATGTACGTATCAAAGTGCCTAAATTTTGTGGGATATCAGGGCGATATAGGCATAATCTCAAATGATGGCTCCTGCTTCTTCTGGTCGCGGTTAGCATATCTAGTCATAAACAATTTCTGCAACATCTAGATTACTGTTTCATTCTGGGTTAAGGCGACTCACAAAGGTTTCGATACATTTTGGTTTTTTTGAAAGAAGGTAAGGTTATCGTGTCAAGTTCAGCAGTAGACAAACAAGAGGGTGAAGGCGGTACACGCCGGGATTTTCTTTATGTTGCAACAGCGAGTTTTGGTGCAGTTGGAGCAGCTGGTGTGGTATGGCCACTTGTGGATCAAATGAATCCAGATCGTTCTGTTCTCGCTCTTGCGTCAACAGAGGTCGATCTCTCTCCTATAGAGGAAGGGCAAGCTGTGACAGTGACATGGCGAGGCAAACCAGTATTCATTCGCAACCGCTCTGCGGAAGAAATTGAAAAAGCTCAAACGGTAGACCTAAGTGAATTGCGTGATCCTCAAACAGATGCCGAGCGAACAAAAGAAGGTCATGAAAATTGGCTTGTGCAGCTTGGGGTTTGCACCCATTTGGGATGCGTGCCGCTAGGACAAAACCCATCAGATAGTAAGGGCGATTATGATGGTTGGTTCTGCCCCTGTCATGGCTCGCATTATGATACCTCTGGTCGTATCAGGAAGGGTCCAGCACCCGCAAATCTTGAGATTCCACCGTTCGCGTTCTTGAACGACGAAACAATTAAGATTGGTTAAGGAGACAAAAATGTCAGGTCACGGTTCTCAATACACGCCGGATGGCAAGATTGCTCGATGGGTAGAGCAACGCCTTCCCATATTTTCTTTACTAAATGATCAAGTGAATACATTTCCAACACCAAAAAACCTCAATTATTGGTACACATTTGGTGGTATTCTATCCTTCATGCTTATGGTTCAAATCATTACTGGTATTGTATTGGTGATGCATTATACACCACATGTAGATCACGCGTTTTTTTCCGTGGAAAAGATTATGCGTGATGTGAATTACGGTTGGTTGATACGCTATTTACATGCGAATGGCGCCTCCATGTTTTTCATAGCCGTCTATATTCATATGTTCCGTGGACTTTATTACGGTTCATATAAGGAACCCAGAGAGATCCTTTGGATTATTGGTGTTCTTATATTGTTGGTGATGATGGCGACCGCTTTCATGGGGTATGTTTTACCTGGGGCCAAATGAGTTTCTGGGGAGCTACTGTGATCACCAACTTGTTCTCAGCTATTCCGGTGGTAGGGGAGGATATTGTGGTCTGGTTATGGGGCGGATTTTCCGTTGGTAATCCGACCTTGAATCGTTTCTTCTCACTACATTACTTGCTGCCTTTTGCACTTGCTGGCCTTGTGTTCTTGCATATTTGGGCATTGCATGTTCCTGGTAATAACAACCCACTTGGTGTCGACGTGAAAACCAAAGGTGACACCGTGCCTTTCCATCCTTACTACACCGTGAAGGATGCATTTGCTTTGGTTGTCTTTGCTATCTTCTTTGGTGCATTTGTTTTCTATGCACCAAATTACTTAGGACATCCTGACAACTACATCCCTGCAAATCCAATGGTGACACCATCACACATCGTTCCTGAGTGGTATTTCTTGCCATTCTACGCAATTTTGCGCGCCGTGCCTGATAAGCTTGGTGGTGTTTTGTTGATGTTTGGCGCAATCGCTGTTTTGTTCATCATTCCTTGGTTAGATACCTCAAAGGTTCGTTCGTCAAAATTCCGCCCAATTTACAAACAATTTTTCTGGGTTTTGGCGGCTGATTGTGTGCTCCTAGGCATCGTGGGTGCAAAGCCTGCGGAAGGTGTGTGGTTGGTAATCGGTCGGGTTGCAACAATCTATTACTTCGCACATTTTTTGATCATCATGCCTTTGGTAGGTCTTCTCGAACGGCCCAAGCCGTTACCAAAGTCAATTTCTGAGGCGGTTTTATCCAAAAACACCTCAACTGTTCCAGCTGAGTGAGGGAAAAATGAAATATCTAACGTTAACATCCCTTGCTGTTCTGCTTTCTTTTGGAGGAATGGTAGACTACGGACATGCTGCAGGTGGTGGCGCACATGAAGCCAAAGAGGTCGATTACTCTTTTGAAGGGCCCCTAGGTCATTTTGATAAGGCACAGTTGCAGCGTGGCTACCAAGTCTATCGCGAAGTTTGCTCAGCGTGTCACTCCATGGAATTGATGTATTTTCGAAACTTAGGAGAGGCCGGAGGCCCAGGGTTTTCTGAAGAGCAGGTCAAAGCCATAGCTGCTGAATATACGGTTATGGATGGGCCTGATAGCGAAGGTGAAATGTTTGAGCGTCCAGCACGTCCATCAGATCATTTTGTCTCACCTTTTCCCAACCCCCAAGCTGCAATGTCAGCAAATGGTGGCGCTTATCCAACAGACTTATCACTGATTACAAAAGCGCGTGTGGGTTATCATGGAACCTTCAAGCAGCTTGTTGAAGGTGTGGGTGGGCCTGAGTATGTATATTCTGTGCTTACCGGTTTTGAAGACGCGCCTGAAGGGAAAGAAGGTCCCGATGGGAAATATTACAACCCCTATTTTGCGGCAGGCCCTTGGATATCTATGGCGGCACCACTTTACGATGATGCGGTTGAATATGCTGATGGAACAGAGGCGTCTGTTGACCAGATGGCAAAAGATGTATCGGCATTTTTGGCTTGGTCAGCGGAGCCCAAAATGGTTGAGCGTAAGGAGACTGGCTTACGGGTAATGATTTTCTTAATTATCTTTGCCGGCCTTTTGTATGCTAGTTACAAGCGCCTTTGGCGGAATATAGACCATTAATTGGAGACCTAGTTTTGTCTCGATTGGCAATTATTGGTGGCTCAGGACTGTCTCGTATCCCAGGTGTTGGTGATGTTGTTTCATTCAGTCCTGAGCCAACTGCTTGGGGGCAGCCAAACGCTGCCTTCTCCATGTCAGAAGCGGGTGACATCATCTTCATGTCACGCCATGGTAAAGGTCACCAAATCACACCTGATGAAATCAACTATCGTGCGAATATTGCGGCATTGAAGGCGCTTGGGGTAACCCAAATTGTTTCCATGTCAGCGGTAGGTGGACTCGTAGAAGAAGCGTCACCAGGGACATTGGTAATGGTCGACCAATTCATTGATCGGACCGTTTCTCGTAAACCGAGTTTTTTTGGTGAGGGAATTGTTGCGCATGTTTCCCTCGCGGATCCGACGTGTAAGAGTTTACGTCAGAGCCTCTTGAGTGCCGCGGATGAAGCTGGGGTCTCTTGCTTGGCGGCAGGTACATACCTTGCCATGGAGGGACCACAGTTTTCTACACGTGCAGAAAGTGTATTATACCGCTCATGGGGAGCTTCCGTCATTGGCATGACCAATATGCCAGAGGCACGGCTCGCCCGTGAGGCGGAGATTTGCTATCAAACTGTTGCAATGGTAACGGATTACGATGCTTGGAGGCCTGTTGAAGAGGTCGTGAGCGTGGAGGCCGTGCTCCGTGTCCTTGAAAAAAATGCGTTGACAGCCAAAAAACTGTTAGAAATTTTTCTGCAAAGTCACCATCAGGATATATGTCATGAGGGCTGTCGACACGCCTTGGATCACGCCGTTATTACAGATCCTGGATCTTGGCCACAACCTACTGTTGCGAAGCTTTCCGAAATAGCACCTAGGATATTTTCCTGATGGATTTAACAAAGCATATTACGACAATTCCAGATTATCCAAAACCAGGCATTATGTTTCGAGATGTGACATCACTGATGCATAATGATGCTGCATTTGGTGTCTGTATTGAGCGAATGGCGGAAGGTTGTTTGAACAAAAACATCTCCAAAATAGTTGGTATTGAGGCACGTGGCTTTATTTTTGGTGCAGCTTTGGCAAAACATATGGGTAAAGGTTTTGTTCCTATTCGGAAGAAAGGTAAATTGCCACGAGCCGTTTTCTCCGCAACTTATGATCTGGAATATGGCACCGATACTTTGGAATTGCACCAAGACGCCCTCGATCCAGGTGATAAAGTCATTGTTGTTGATGACTTGATTGCAACAGGTGGAACTGCAAAAGCCGCGGGTCAGTTATTGGAGAGGTTGGGGGTAGATATTGTCTCATTCTTATTCGTTATTGATTTACCTGATTTAGGTGGAGCAGAGAACTTACGCACCTTGGGTTTTCCTGTTTCCTCATTAATTTCTTTTCCAGGGCACTGATCATGAAGATTGCAGGTCAACGCACCAGATCTGTTTGGAAAAGCGAGGCTGGACATATCCAAGTTTTTGATCAACGAAAGTTACCATTTGCTGTTGAAATATTTACACTTTCCAGTTGTGCCGATGCTGAATTTGCTATTTCTGAAATGGTGGTTCGGGGAGCGCCTTTAATTGGGATTACGGCTGCTTTTGGTCTTGCCCTACAAGCTCAAGAAGATCCAAGTTGGGAGGCGTTGCAAGCCGCAGCCATAAGACTTAAGCAAACACGTCCTACCGCTGTTAATCTTGCGTGGGCAGTTGATATGATGTGTGCTCATCTAAGCAAGTGTTCCATAGGTTCACGTGCAGTCATTGGTTTTGATATGGCTTGGAAACTGCTCGATGATGACGTTGGTGTGAATGAGCGTATTGGGCAACATGGCCTCGAAATCATAAGGTCTATAGCTGCTAGGAAAGGTCGTTGCCATATTTTAACCCATTGTAATGCAGGTTGGTTGGCAACAGGGGATTGGGGAACAGCGTTGGCCCCAATTTACATGGCGCATGATGAGGGTTTACCCCTCCATGTGTATGCAGATGAAACCAGACCTCGATCACAGGGCAGCTTGTTGACGGCGTTTGAATTGCGAGAGCACGGCGTTCCTGTTGAGATCATTGTTGATAATGCAGGTGGCCATTTGATGCAAAAGAATCTGGTCGATTTGGTCATTGTAGGAACTGATAGGGTTGCGGCCAATGGGGATGTTGCCAATAAGATTGGAACGTATCTTAAGGCTTTGGCAGCATTTGATAATGGAATTCCATTCTATGTAGCCTGTCCAATGAGTACAGTAGATTATCAAATACAAGATGGTTGTTCAGATATTCCTATTGAAGATCGTGGCCCCTTTGAGGTTTTAAATTCTCCAGTAGCTGGGCCAGAAGGGACCAACTGGATGCCTTCTGCTCCTCCCGGGGTAGGTGCTTGTAACCCTGGTTTTGATGTCACGCCTGCAAGGTTGGTGACTGGCATTATCACCGAACATGGCATTGTTTCTGCTAGTGAAGCAGGACTGGCACCTTTTAATCAACAAAGCTAAATGATCAGTCCTTAGCTATGAACTTTGAAACTTCATATTCTACAATGCTGGTTTGTCAGCCAAGGTTTTCGTTTTAGGTGTTAAACCTAAACAACATAATATCTCCGTCCTGGACTATATATTCTTTCCCCTCTAACCGTGTTTTTCCAGCTTCCTTCGCTTGTGTTTCACCGCCAAGTTCCAAGTAATCTGTATAATTCGTGGTTTCTGCTCGGATAAAGCCTTTTTCGAAGTCAGTATGAATCACGCCAGCAGCCTGGGGAGCCTTGGTTCCTTTTTGGATAGTCCAAGCTCTTGCCTCTTTGGGGCCCACAGTAAAATAGGTGATCAGATCTAACAATTCGTAACCAGCGCGGATCATGCGATCAAGGCCTGGGTTTTCCAAACCCATCTCAGATAAAAATTCGTTGCGCTCTTCTTCGTCCAATTGTGCGATTTCTGCTTCAATGGCCGCTGAAATAATGACAACGGGTATATTTTCGGTGGAAGCAAAATCAATAACTTGTTGCGTCATGGTATTGCCTGATACCGCGTCATCTTCAGAGACATTACAAACATAGAGCACTGGTTTTGTTGTCAGCAACCCTAAACCCTGTGCCAATTTACTTTCATCAGCGTCTAAATTAGCTGACCTTGCAGGTTTTCCATCTTGCAAAACCTCTAAAATTTTGTCCAATACATTGACATGCGCTTTGGCGTCTTTGTCCCCTGCATTGGCGCGTTTTCTTAAGCCTACCAAACGTTTCTCAACAGACTCTAAATCAGCCAGCATTAATTCTGTTGTGATGGTCTCAAGATCTGCAAGTGGATCAATCCTATTTTCAACATGTGTGATATCATCATCTTCAAAACATCTTAAGACATGCGCAATGGCATCCATTTCTCTAATATTAGCCAAAAATTGGTTTCCTAGTCCTTCACCTTTAGAAGCCCCTCTCACCAATCCAGCAATATCAACGAACGTAATTCTCGTGGGGATTGTTTGCTTGGAGCCCACAAGTTGTGACAGCTGTTCTAGCCTTATGTCAGGCACTGCAACGTCACCTGTATTAGGTTCAATGGTACAGAATGGAAAATTAGCAGCTTGTGCCGCTGACGTTTTGGTTAATGCATTAAATAATGTTGATTTGCCAACGTTTGGCAATCCAACAATGCCACATTTAAAACCCATTACTGTTCCTTTCGGTTTAATCCAAGTTGCGAAAGCAAACTTGCCAATTTTGACGGTGTTTCCTTTGCTTTATTTTGGTCTGCAAGGCCGTTGGCTGTTTGCGTGGCTGAGTTCATTTCTGCGCCTGTTGATGGTTTTCGTGCATGCCGAGTTAGGCATTGCCTTAAGGCATCATGGTCAGCTTGTAAAAAATATCCGATGGCTTGATGCCAGAGTTGTATATGTTCTTCTAACAATAGAGCTTCTTGTTTATAGAACTTTGATAATACGTACTGGGATACTAATCTTTTGTCCCCGGGATGCCCTATACCAATGCGTAATCGATGGTAAAGATTTCCAATATGCGCATCAATTGACTTGAGTCCGTTGTGCCCTCCATGGCCCCCACCTTGTTTAAATTTAGACTGACCAACCTGCAGATCTAAATCATCATGTATGACCATGATGTCGGCAGCTGTGCAATCTTTATAAAACCTCAACGCTTCCCCAACCGCTTGTCCGGAGAGGTTCATGTATGTTTGGGGCTTAATGAAAATAGCTTTCTTGCCTTGGAAACGTATGTCTGAGGTCAAGGACTGGAATTTTTTTGACCAATGGATGCTGCCCCATTGGTCAAGAATGTCAAACCCTATATTATGACGGGTATTTTTGTATTGTTCACCAGGATTGCCTAGTCCCACTATAATTTTCATGGGGGCCCCCAGCTTTGTACATTGTTAGTCTTCTTCTGTGGTTTCTTCTTCATCTGCGGCTGCAGATGGGCCACCGCGCCCTGCGATTGTTGCCAGTGTGAAATCTCGATCCGTAATGGTTGGTGTACAATTTTCAGGCAGAGAAACTGCTGAAATGTGAATAACAACGCCAATATCAAGACCAGCTAGGTCAACAACCAATTTATCTGGGATGGCATTGGCAGGAACAAGAAGCTCAACTTCATGACGAACAACCCCAAGTGTGCCGCCTCGTTTTAAGCCAGGAGAAAGTTCATGATTGATAAATTCAACTGGCACCATGATCGCAATTTGGGTGTCAGATTTAATACGTAAAAAATCAACATGGAGAGGATCATCGATGATGGGGTCTCGCTGAACAGCTTTTGGCAAAACCAAGTGTCGCTTCCCATCTATATCAATTTCTAAGGTTGATTTCATAAATCCAGCACGATTCACACGCTTTTTAAGCTCATTGAAGTCTAAAACTAAGCTAAGGGGTGGTTGTTTCTCACCATAAATTACAGCGGGTACTTTTCCTTGCCTACGTATTGCGCGTGCGGCCCCCTTGCCGACACCTTCGCGAATATGCGCGACAAGAGCTGTTTGATCACTCATGCGTCTTCTCCTTGGTTCATAACTGATGGTCCGCTCTGAAAGCCTCCAGGGGTGTCGACACAGAGCTTAGACCGGTGAAGGAGACCCCTTATCCCAATCCCCGTCATTTGCCAAGAACTTGCGTGGTTAGTTAATCAAAAAGAACAGAAACTGACTGGTTTCCAGAAATACGCCTCATTGCTTCACCGATTAAAGGGGCTGCACTTACGATTCGGATGTTGGGCGCATTCTTCACCTCTTCAGTCGCTGCTATTGTATCTGTGAGCACCAGCTCCGTTAATGCCGACTGAGAAATTCGCTCAACAGCTTTTCCAGAGAGAACGCCATGGGTTATGTAGGCACGAACATCAGTTGCACCGCGTTGAATAAGTGCGGCTGCTGCATTGCAGAGCGTTCCACCTGAATCCACAATGTCATCGATGAGGATACAGGACTTTCCTGAGACATCTCCAATAATATTCATAACTTCTGACTCGCCAGGCCGTTCTCTGCGTTTGTCAACAATGGCCAGCTGACATCCTAACCTTGATGCAATGTTACGTGCACGAACAACACCACCCACATCAGGGGACACAACCACAATATTTTCTTGCCCTACATTTTTTTCGATATCTGCTGAAAATAAAGGAGCCGAGACCAAATTATCCACAGGAACATCAAAAACCCTTGGATCTGTCCTGCGTGCAGTTCCATGGTCAACACGCGATGTGCGCCAGCCTTGGTGATGATGTCAGCAACCAATTTTGCCGAAATCGGTGTTCGTGGTCCAGGTTTGCGATCTTGCCGTGCGTATCCGTAATAAGGGATGACAGCCGTAATCCGCTTAGCAGATGCACGTTTCAGAGCATCCAAACAAATGAGCATTTCCATCAAGTGATCGTTGGCGGGGTAGGAAGTTGATTGGATCAAGAAAACATCTTCACCGCGCACATTTTCCTTAATTTCTACAAAAACTTCCATGTCTGCAAAACGACGAACCGTTGCTTGGGTTAGAGGCGTGCTGAGAAAATTTGCTATATCTCTGGCTAGGGGAAGGTTCGAATTTGCACTTAAAATTTTCATGGGTTGACTCCTGAAGACCTGTCCTATCAACTTTTAATTCTGACATGAGTTATGATGTCCAGCCAATTACTGCAAGCTGTCGTCCCGTTCTACCTTTATAATGGTGGGTGGCATAACGGTGTGAAAAATAATTATTTTTCTCAGTATATGTGCATTGCCCAGATATCCAAATATCACGAATATCACAATCTTCCAGCATCAATCTTGCCATTAAGCGCAGATCAACATGCCAATTTTGTGTTTTGAAATGCTTAAAGCTACAAAATTGGCGGTACTCAGGTGGGATGGCGTCAACAACTTCCTCTCCCACTTCAAACGCACCGGGACCTATGCATGGGCCAACGGCAACTTCAATCTCCGATGCAAGAATGCCTTCACGAAGAAAACGTTCTACTGTTACCCCAATCACGCCTTTGACAAGGCCACGCCAGCCAGCATGTGCACCGGCAATGACCGAACTATGTTGATGCACGAAGAAGACAGGAAGGCAATCAGCGGTTTGTATGGCAAGACCCGTATCTTTAGGTGGGTTGAAAATAATATCAGCTTCTGGCTTTGCGTCTTCATGATGATGTCTTGGCTCAA
Organism: Alphaproteobacteria bacterium; assembly: GCA_038131935.1. GTDB lineage: Bacteria > Pseudomonadota > Alphaproteobacteria > UBA8317 > UBA8317 > UBA8317. The sequence goes on from JAYPQH010000017.1 coordinate 132,995, forward strand.
AAACATCCGTTCCATGTACTTGTTGGGTTAGCCACAATTTTTTAAGACCCAATTGGCAGGAGATAAGTTGTCTGTTGGCAAGAACATGATCCCGGTTATCGTTGGTGCTCAAGCCTACATTCAGACTGTCAAACGGGGCCGTTGATATCCCCCCCAAGCGCCCAAAAAAGCCATGATGAATGTTGGTGTTATTCCATCGAGGATTCGACTGAAAGGGTATCATCTTGTAAGCCTCGCCACAGCAAAAACTTTAAAACTCTGCCCCATATGTTCATCGCCTGCAAGCATGAGCATTTCTTGCTCTAGAGCTTGTCTTCGATGTGGAAATGTATCAGCCAGTTTTTCTTTTCGTTCATTTAGGCCAGCTTCCCGTAAAAATTTCCCTTGGGGGTAGGGTCCAACCGTCGCAAGTTGGTATTGCTTTGCTACATGTTCAAGCATACGAAAATCTATCGTCCATGTTAGATCTGTTTCGCCTGGAGCATGGACAAAGGAAACTTGTTCGTGATTTTGAAAGCCTCGAAATGAAAATTGTTGCCTGTCGCCATGGGTGCCATAATCTATAAAAAGTGCGATGCCACCTGTTTCATGTATATGTTGGCAGATGTGATCCACGATTTGGTAAGCTTGCGGGCTATGTTCAACAAAGGGTTCTCCGTAGGCCCATATGGGTATGTCACGTTTGGGTGTGGGCCAACGAGAAGGCTTCCATGTTAAGTTTTCTACCGCATCCCAAGTCACAAAAACTTCATGGTAATTTTGGTTTTGCTTGGCAAATGCTCTGAGGGGCAACGCATCAAGAAATTCATTGGCAACAAGTAATGTTGTTTTGTCTCTAGGTAATTCTGATAAATCAGCAATATGTTGTGCATGTGGTAATCGTGTATGTTGTATTTGTCGCAATATGGGCGATGTTTCGAGCAAAAAATAACCTTGTAGAGCTTGCGGGCAGAATTGTCCCAAAGCATGGTTTATTTGCTGTGATAAACGTCCGCTACCTGGCCCTAATTCGACCATTTGACAGTTGTTAAAGCCGCATGATTGAATTTGATGTGCAAGCCAACTACCTATGATATCGCCAAATAAAGATCCTATTTCTGGTGCGGTCACAAAGTCTCGCCTTGAGCTTAATGGATCTCGACTGGTGTAGTAGCCATCAGTGGGATGCTGGAGGCAAATGGTCATGAACTCATCCAGCCTAATTGGGCCGGTGGCTTTGATTTGCCGGAGGATGTTTTGTTCTAAACGGTTTTTCAAAAGCGATGCCGGTACTGTCTTGGTAGAAGTATGATGAATAAAATTCCTAAGAAAACCATGGGTAGGGACAAAAGCATTCCCATCGTTAAGCCGCCTTCTCCAAAAAGTAAAAACCCTAATTGTGGGTCGGGTTCTCGAAAAAATTCTGCAGTAATGCGGCTTAAACCATACCCTATCAAAAACACACCAGTGAGGAGGCCTACCCTTTTTTGCCCACCCCATAATTGTAAAATAATCAAAAAGACAAAAAGTAGAATTCCTTCCAAGGCAGCTTCATAAAGTTGGGAAGGGTGCCGCATTTCTATGGCTCCATTTGCACCGCTTGGAAAACCCACTGCCCAATAACCCTCATAGAGCCGTCCATAAAGTTCTCCATTTATGAAGTTGGCCAAGCGCCCGAAAAAAAGACCAATAGGGGCCGTTGGAGCGATTAGATCTCCAACCATGAAAGGGTCCAGTTGATGGCGCCTACAATAGAAAATGATGGCCAGTATAACACCTGCCAATCCTCCATGAAATGCCATGCCGCCTTTCCAAACCATGACAATTTCCCAGGGATGTTCGACATAGTAAGGTGCATTGTAAAAAAGCACATAGCCGAGCCGACCGCCAATGATAACGCCCATCGCGATCCAAGATAACAAATCATCTAACTGGTCGGCTGTGATCACATGGGGCATTTTGCGGGCCATATGTCGAGCATACAGCCAACCCAAAATGAGGCCAAAAAGATACGCCAATGCATACCATCGGATGTCAATGGGGCCAATTGATAGTGCAATCGGGTCGATAAACGGATACTGAAGCACGTTGGTCCCTTGATTAATTGATGCACAACACGCATGTGACTTAAAAGGATATCGTCTAATATGCAACAATCTTATTTGACGGTGAGGGCAGTGTGGCCAGATGATGAAGTTGGCTCGTGCGAAAGGGCAAAATATGCAAAACCGTAATCCATTTCTTGATGATATGTCGAAACTAGCTGGAGATATGTTGGGGCTTGCAAAAGGCATGCGCGATGAAGTTGATCAAATGATCAAAGCAAAATTTGATGAGTATCTCGCCGCTGAAGGTTTGGTTAGTCGTGAAGATGTGAGCGTGCTGCATGCACGCATCGACGTCCTTGAGCAGAAATTAGCCGAGTTTGAATCTCGTTTGGCTGATTCTCAACAGTCAGATGTTTCTCCAAACAAAAGCACAGATTGAGACATTATTTCCTTGTTTTTTCAATCAGTTAAAAATTTTTTATTTTTTCGTTTTATTCCACATGAAATTCGTGCAGACATAGTTTTGTGGAAGTTAAATCCACGTAGCAGTAGGGAGCGGGTTATGCCCACTTCAAGGACAGAATGCATGCAAGGCTCAGGGACCTTATCAAGGGGTTCAGGAGCCTTTTTTTTTGGAGGCAGGATATGACTTCTTCGCTCGATGAACTTGAGACGTCCATGAACAACCCCATTGATATGATCGAAACAGCATTGGATGAACAAAATTGGCCTGTTGAACGTCTTTGTGCCGATGAGTTATCTATCACGGTGATGGGTGATTGGTGTGAGCATAATTTATCCGTGTCGTGGAAAGATGACATGGAAACACTTCATTTGGCTTGCGCGTTTCGTCTTATGGAGGATGGTGTTTCATTGCCTAAAGATGCCTTGCCAAACGTGTATGAGTTACTTTCACGCGTGAATGAACAGCTGCTTTTGGGGCATTTTGACCTTTGGCGTGAAGAGGAATCTGTGGTGTTTCGACATGGTGTGTTGCTGCATGCTGGTGGTACTTCCGCTGAGCAATGGGAATGTTTGTTGCAAATTGCTGTCGAGACCTGCGAACGGTTTTATCCAGCTTTTCATCTCTTGATGCAAACAGATCTGAGCCCAGCAGATGCGTTAACGGCATCTATGTTTGAAACCTTTGGAGAAGCTTGATGCGTCTTTTGTTGGTGGGCGCGGGCAATATGGGATTTGCCATGGCGCAAGGTTGGCTGGAAATGCCAGGGCTCGATGTTGTTGTGTTGCGTCCCCGTCCAAAAAATTGGTTGGATCAGGGTACAGATTTTGATCGCTTTCATGTTGTATCATCACCTGAGAAGTTAAAATCTGAAACCTTTGATGCTGTTGTACTTGCTGTGAAGCCACATAAAATTGCCGAAGTAACCTCAGAGCTGATGTCAAATATTGCATCAGCGGATTTGGTCATTTCTGTTGCTGCAGGTACCCCATTAACGCAACTCAAGACATTTTTTGCAAATTCTCAACCCATTGTTCGTGTGATGCCAAATGTACCAGCTGCGATTGGATTAGGTGCATGTGTTTGTGTGGGTGATATCGATGACGCAAAAAAGCAATTTGTAAATAATTTGTTGCGACCGCTTGGTTCAGTTCATTGGATTGATGATGAAGAACTCATGCATCCGGTTATTGCCTTATGTGGATCTGGTCCAGCCTATTTTTTTCTTCTTGCAGACATTATGGCCAAACAAGCCATGAAAATGGGAATTTCGCCAGAGCTCGCCCAAACACTTGCGGGAGAGACAATTTTTGGAGCAGGCGGAATGTTAACAAAATCATCACGCTCTGCAGATGAGCTCAAAAAAAGTGTGGCATCTCCGGGAGGTACCACTGAAGCAGCGCTTCGGGTGCTTGAGGGAGAAAAAGGACTTGAGGAAATTATGATATCTGCCATGGAAGCCTGTGCGTCACGGTCGCAGGAGCTAGCCAGGGGTGACTGAATAAACTAAGTCACCGTTAGTGGAGGGTAGCTATGGCTGGAAAAAAACGTCTTGATAGAATTTTCGATGGTTATTTTTCGATGCTGGCAGAGGATATGTCTTTTCATCCTGTGGAGCTTGCAAAGCGTGCATCGTTGAGCGTTGCTAATTTACGTAAAGATGTTGTTTGTGAGCAGGATATTTTAGCTCTTTTTAATAATCATTTGGATCAGCAAGCCTCAGAAGCTGCGTTAGAGGAAGACCAAGGGCATGCTGCAATGTTGGAAGCATTATGCGTGCGTTTAGAAGTTTCTTTCCCATGGCGGCAAGGTTTGATATCTTTGCGACGTCGAACCCGTCGGCAACCTCTTTTTGGCCTACGACAAGCGGCTTTGTTGGGACATTCCATGGCCTGGCTCTCAGAGATTGCTGGATACCAAACAGGGCAGGGTCATCTGCGAGATGTGCAATTGGTAGCTTTGTATGACAGAGCTATTATGGTGCTGGGAGAGGATGATGAGCATCTCACACGTTGTTTGGCGGTGCTAGATCAAGGGTTGAAAAAAATCGAAAGCCGTCAAAAGCGTTTTCAAAAGCTACAAGGTACACATGATGGATTGTTTAAAAAAAACCATTGATATCGAAGACTTTACAGCAGTTGATATACGTGTGGGAACAATAGTAGATGCACAGCCATTTCCAGAAGCCCGTCGCCCTGCGATTAAGATTTGGGTAGACTTTGGTGTTTTGGGAATAAAAAAAAGTTCCGCACAAATTACCAAGCATTATCAACCTGAAAAGCTATTGGGGAAACAGGTTGTCGCTGTGGTTAATTTTCCCCCTAGGCAGATTGGTCCGTTTATGTCTGAAGTTCTTTGTTTGGGTGTCCCTGATGAAGAGGGTGAAGTTGTGCTTCTATCGCCTGATATCCCTGTGCCGAATGGTGGTGCGATGTATTAAGCAGAGCCTAACCTCATTCATGTGGATGTAAGGGCAATGTTACAGCAACCGATAATCCTCCATATCTGCTGTTCCCCAATGTCAATTTACCCCCATGGATGATAACAGTATCGCGGCTGATAGAGAGTCCTAGCCCTGAAGTTCCATATAATGTTTTGCTTGTCTTTCCAGCACGGTTGAAAGGCGTCAGGGCCTCATCACGTTTTTCTTCTGGAATGCCTGGACCATCATCTTCAAATATGATCGTAAGCTCATTTTTACTCCAGTTATCAGATATGAAGATATGTTCGGCATGATCGCAAGCATTTTGTACAATATTTGTAAGACAGCGACGCATGGCATTAGGTCTTACCTTAATTTTCTGTTCAGGCTGACTTAGATGTAGGTTAATGGAATGCTTGGTTTCAAAGGGAGATACGATATCGAAAAGAAGTTCGCCAAGAGATAAGTCTTCTTTTTGTTCTTGAGAATTGTCTCTTATATAATCGATATAGGTTCCTATTGTGTCTTCCATATCCTCTATATCGCGTATCATGCCTTGAGTATCGATACTTTCTGGAAGCATTGCCATTTCAAGCCTAAGACGGGTTAAAGGGGTTCGCAGATCATGACTGACCGACGTTAACATAGCGGTTCTTGTTTTGAGCAATTGAGCAATACTTTCTTGCATTTCATTGAATGCTTCCGTGGCTCTTCGTACCTCGCGAGCGCCACGCACTTTGATGGGTGTTGGTTTTCCAGAACGTTTAAAAATCTCCGCTCCGCGTGCTAGACGTATGATAGGGCGTACTTGATTGGACAAAAACAAAACAGCAAGGGCAACAAAGACAAAGCTTCCAATAAGCGAATGCACAATAAGGAAATGCCACTTGGAACTAAGAATGGTTTTGGTATCAATTTCAATAAGCCAAATGCCTTTTTTGTGTTGTGTAATAATATTGGTCTGCTGTCCTTCTAGAGAGAACCAAACTTTATTGGGCTGCGGTAAGGTTTTCTGAAGGGCATCTTCTATGGCTAAGAGGCGAAAGGCCCACCAAGCTGGACTATATGAGTCATCAGAATGAAAAGAGCTATCTATAGGGGATATATTCCAAGACATGATGTTGTTGGGTAGAGCGTGATGTGAATGAACATTCATTCCATCTAAATCAGCAAGTTGCTCCAGCAGTTCAATATTGGTGACGAGCTTAGAGGCACTATTTTCTGCTTGTCTTTGCAAATCGCCTTTTATGTAGACAACAGCTAAGAGGAGTTGTAGTGCCAAAATCGGTGTCACCAAAATGGTGATTGCACGCCAAAGAAGAGATGATGGCATGACTTTTCGAAGCTTCATGTTTCGGATATGCAACATTGATATCTCATTTGATGATTGGGATTTTAACAAAAGTATGCGATGAGAACGACATGATCACAACCTTGCTTGCAAATAATGCCGGTCCATTCACCGGTCCTGGCACCCAGACACATGTGTTCGGTGATCAAGATAGCTGTGTTGTTATTGATCCAGGACCATCTTTGCCTGAACATATGGAAGCGATTTATTCTGCCATTGGACATCGTAAATTATGTGGCATACTTTTAACGCACCGTCATGGCGATCACGCTGGTGCCGCCCTCACTCTTCAGGTCAATCTCAATACCTCAATTATGGCATTTCCTATATTGCCATCAGACCATTACCGTATTCCTGAGGGACGTTTTTACACAGACTTTGATTACGAAGCTATTCATGAGGGCGACGAGATCACTGTTGGTTCTCTTATATTGTCTGTTGTTCACACACCGGGCCACTGTTTTGATCATGTGGCATTTGTCTGTAAGCAAACGGGTGATTTGTTTGTGGGCGATACGATCATGGCTTGGTCAAGCACGGCAATTGTGCAGCCAGAAGGGAATATGGAGGCATACCGTCAATCCCTCCGCAAGCTTTATCACATTGATGTCCAGCGATTCCATCCAACCCACGGTGATATTATCCATGATCCAAAAGCGAGAATAGTTCAATTATTGGCCCATAGACGCAAGCGAGAAGAGGAGCTATTTTCAAGATTAGGTGCGGAGCCCATGGGACTCTCAGAATTGCGGAAAATCATTTATCCTCAGCTCCCGGAAAATCTATATGCAGGCGCGGAAACGTCACTTCTATCTCATATTTTAGATTTGAACGATCGCGGTGCCGTCACGTGGTCGAAAAAGGGCGTTGTCAAACAGGAAAATGCACAATGTGATCCCATGATTTGGAACTTGTAATTTTGTTGCATCTGGCAGCTTAAGTCAGGTCATGAGCCAATGGATCAGAGCTCAAGCTCCCAAGGCTATGCTGGATTTGTGATCAAGAGCTTACAATTGTGCGTTCAAGCTCGGTATGTTCTTCATCCAGACCTTTTGGATCTTGATGGATAAAGACTTCAGAGCCTGGAAAATGTTGTATGATAACGTCAGCAACATCGTCACTTATACGATGGGCATCTATCAGGCGCATATTGGGGTCAAGTTCCATATGGAATTGTATGAATGTCCATGATCCAGAGCAGCGTGTGCGAAGATCATGAACCTCTTCAACCTGAGGATGTGCAATAGCCAAGGCATGAATGGTGCGTCGATCATCTTCTGATAATTCTTTGTCCATCAATTGATCGAGCGATTGTATGAAGATTTTTGATGTCTCCAAGCTTATATAGGCGGCAATAAGCAGAGCAATAATAGGGTCTAGCAGTGCAAAGGAGAAAAAATAATCTCCAGCTATGGCAACAATAACCGCAAGGTTGACGAGCAAATCCATTCGATAGTGTGACGCATCCGCCTTGATCGCCAGTGAACCTGTCTTTTTGAATGTCCAATTTTGGAAGAGCACCAAAAGAAGCGTCAAAACAATAGAAAATAACATAATGCCAATCCCGATTTCAGAGGAGGAAATGGGTTCGGGATTCAAGAGCTTTTTAACAGATTCAACGACAAGAAAAATAACAGAACAACCAATCAAACAGGCCTGGCCAAGCCCTGCTAACGCCTCAGCTTTTCCATGGCCAAAACGATGGTCTTGGTCTGCTGGGGTAAGAGCAATGCGCACGGCAATAAGGTTGAGTATACTGGCTACTGCATCTAAAAAAGAGTCAGCAAGAGAGGAGAGAAGTGAAACAGATCCAGTTTCTGCATAGGCGTATGTTTTGACGACAATCAAAACTGTAGCCACGGCCACTGATGCGGTAGATACCGCACGTAACAATCTTTGTTGATGTTGATCATAACCGAGGGTTTTCATGGAGATAACAGATGTGATTGCCAGTTGTTGGTACTTTTATCCCTCTGGAATTGACGTCTTATGTGAAGTCGGTACGGGCCATTTTTCCAAAATTCTATTGTTTGTGGTTTAAGGCGATAGCCAGACCAATGATCAGGTCGTGGTATGGATATATCGACAAACTTATCTTGAAAGTTTGAGAATTTTTCCTCCAACTTTTGACGGTTTGGCAACAGTGAAGACTGCTGAGATGCCCATGCACCGATTTGGGATTCTCTTCCTCTTGATGCAAAATAGATATCGGCTTCTTCAGTGCCGACAGGTTCAATTTCACCACGTATACGCACTTGCCTTAAAATGCTTTTCCAGTGAATAACCGCGGCAGCTTGAGGATTGGCAGATAATTGTTGTCCCTTTGTAGAGAGGGTGTTGGTGTAGAAAACAAGGCCGTCTTCGTCAAATCCTTTAAACAACAAAATACGGGCGTCGGGCATATTATTCCTATCGGCTGTCGCCAGCGTGAATGCGTTTGGGTCAGCTATTTCCTGTTCAGCTGCAGTGGCATACCACTCAGCAAATAGCTCGAAGGGGTCCTTATGAGGGATGTCAGTGAGATCTAACTGATGCTCATCATGTTGACGTGGATCAGCTTGTGGAATGTGCACCATGGAAAATATGCCTCATTACTCTAGAATATTTAAGATATGGTGGTGTTTTATTCTTAAAGCATGGTCAAGGATAAAATTTCCGCTAAGTTCTGCTTGGTGTTGGAAAAGATGGCGAAGTTGGACTATAACGTGAAGTTCGTGACCAATTGTCACGTATGGTCTGATAGGGGGGATGGCTGGTATGTCAACAATAATGCAAGGGAAGAAAGGCTTGATCATGGGCGTGGCCAATGATCGTTCTATCGCTTGGGGTATTGCTCGTGCTTGCGCAGATCAAGGCGCTGAATTGGGGTTTTCCTACCAAGGTGAGGCTCTAGAAAAGCGTGTAAGACCTCTTGCAGAGTCAGTTGGTTCTTCGCTGGTTGCGCCTTGCGATGTAACAGACGCCGAATCAGTGGCCAATTTGTTTTCTCTGGTGCGCGAGCGCTGGGGTGAACTCGATTTTTTGGTCCATGCCATCGCTTACGCTGATAAAAATGAATTAAAGGGACGTTATATCAATACAAGTTATGAAAACTTTGCGCGCTCCATGAATATAAGCTGTTACTCGCTTACTGCATTGGCTCGTCACGCGGAGCCACTCATGACAGATGGTGGGTCAATACTCACATTGAGTTACTATGGAGCCGAAAAGGTGATGCCTCACTATAATGTGATGGGCGTGGCCAAAGCAGCTTTGGAGGCATCGGTTCGGTATCTAGCCGCAGACATGGGTCCCAACAATATTCGCGTGAATGCAATTTCTGCAGGTCCTATAAAAACCCTCGCGGCATCAGGCATCGGTGATTTTCGTTATATTCTCAAGTGGAATGAGTACAATGCGCCCATGCGTAGATGTGTGGATATTCATGATGTCGGCCAAACAGCGGTTTATCTTCTCTCCGATATGGGGAAAGGAATGACAGGTGAAATTCTTCATGTTGATAGCGGATATCATGTTGTTGGCATGAAAGCAGAGGACGCTCCAGATATTTCCGTTGCTTGACATCTTATGGCACTGCAAGGGTATGAACAGTTTTGGTCGAGCTTAAATGCAGCTCGAGATTTGTTTCCTTAGGTGGGTGGTATGAATATCTTTGGTCAGATGTTTCGCTTCATGACATGGGGAGAGAGCCATGGTCCAGCACTAGGCGTTGTCGTGGACGGCTGTCCTCCTGGGATTGAAGTTGATCTTGATGCGTTGCAGATGTTCTTGGACAGACGAAGGCCCGGACAAAATAAATTTGTCACCCAGCGTCAGGAAGCAGATGAAGTCAAAATCCTATCTGGTATTTTTGAAAATGTCACAACAGGTACCCCCATCTGTATGATGATTGAAAATACTGATCAGCGCTCGAAAGATTATGGCGAGATTGCACAGCAATTTAGGCCAGGCCATGCTGATTTTCCTTATTGGGCAAAATATGGATTAAGAGATTATAGAGGTGGTGGACGGGCATCAGCCCGTGAGACGGCAGCAAGGGTGGCCGCAGGTGCACTAGCACAGCAGGTTTTGGCTCAACTTCTTCCTCATCCCATAGAGGCATTATGTGGTGTGGAAGCTATTGGTCCCATTCATGCTGAATCAATTGATTTTACTGCTGCAAACAGCAATGATTTTTTCTTCCTAGACCAGAGCAAAATAGAGGAATTATCTACCTACCTTATGTCGGTTCGAAAAAATGGATCGTCTATTGGTGCACGTTTGCGGCTTTTAATAAAACATGTGCCCGTTGGGCTTGGTTCACCTGTAGCAGGTCGCTTAGATGCCCGTTTGGCGTCAGACATGATGTCTGTGAATGCAGTGAAATCTGTCGAAATTGGCGCAGGATCACGCGTGGCTTTCATGTCAGGTGAAGAGAATGCAGATCCCATGTATTTAGATGATCAAGGGCAGGTGGCTTTCTCCAAAAATAATGCCGGCGGCATTTTAGGTGGAATATCTACAGGGGCGGATATTGATTTGGCTGTGGCTATTAAACCTACATCTTCAATCCTTACGCCGGTGAATAGTTTAAACATCCATGGAGAAACAGTAGCTGTACGCACCAAAGGTCGTCATGACCCATGTGTTGGGATACGCGCCGTGCCAGTTTTAGAGGCAATGGCCTATTGTACCATTTTGGACCATTGGCTGCTTCATCGTGGGCAAGTAGGACATTTTTTTGAAGGCTTTTAGTTTTTAACAAACAGAAGTGACTTTGACAAAAAATGAACTTCTTTATCATACAGAGTGAAGCCTTCATCTTGTGCTAAGGTTTCCAAAGGGCTTTGGCAGTATTTTTCAAAGAAGGGTTCATGGAATAGTTGAGGGAACCGTTCCAACAAGCCATCCATGGCCGGGTCATCGGAATATTGTAATGAATCGGTAATCAAAAAATGCCCGCCTTTTTTGAGCGTGCGATAAGCATCCTGAAACACTTGTTGGCGAATGCGTGACGGCAATTCGTGCATGACAAAAATAGATGTCACAACATCAACATGTTCAGATGCAATGGGAAGCTGTTCAGCTAATCCAAGAATTTGTTTTTGATGACCGTCCTTGCGGGCTTTGCGGAGATAATATTCCGAGAGATCTAAACCAAATACAGATGCTGTTGGAAAATTTACTTCGAGAAGATCAGTAAATGATCCATCTCCGGAACCTATATCCAAAATACGGTTTTCCACTCTTCGCTGTGGATAAAAATGTTGCCGTAACAGTCCTAAACCTCGTCTGCGCATTACCCTGGCAAGTCCTAAAAACAATACCTCAACAGAAAACTCATACTGGACTGCGGATTGGTCGCTCAACCATCCATTGGGCTGGAAGTGGAATGCTCTTTGATAATACTGAGGTAGTGCGGTGTTGGGGGACTGTACAACAATATCTTGTTTTTTCTGTCGCTCGATAAATGCCTTAAAGTCACCATAATAACTTTTAATGGATTCAAAGTTCGGTAAAGTTCCTGGGTGGGGATCAATGTAATGTGCGTGTTCTAGATCATAGCTATCTGCATCAATCATTGCCTCAATGGATGCAAGATAACGCCTCCAAGAGGGCAAAGTGAGGTGACCTTCAGATCGCTGTCCACCATACCAGCGCAACAAAGCCAAACTTGCTGCATAATGGGTGGCAAAATACCCCGTTCTCGCCAGGCTTTTTGTTTTATGCCAGCTTTTCATCACGAAACCCGCTCAAATATACTTACCATTTCGACATGGTATGTATGTACAAATTGATCAATGGGAGTGAGACGTTTTAACCTAAAACCACCTGTACATAGATGTCTTGCATCTTTCGCAAAAGAAATCGGGTTGCAGGATACATAAACGACATGGTCAATGTGAGATTTCACAATTTCTTTAATTTGTGCCTGCGCGCCATCACGAGGTGGGTCTAAAAGAACCATGTCAAAATGATTGATATCTTTTGCTTTCACAGGGCTTTTGAAAAGGTCCAATGTTTGGGTTTTGATGTTCAAAGGTTTAGGATTTGCACTTTTCAGTGCTTGTAAAGCCAGACTATTGGCCTCAACAGCGGTAACATGGTGGTTGTTACAAAGCCTTAAGCTGAATGTGCCCATACCAGCAAACAGCTCCAAAATTTTTGTTTTGCCTTTAGAAGCATGGCAAACCATGTCCGCAATAAGTTCTTCAACTTCTGTTACCGCTTGCAAAAAGCCACCAGGTGGGAATGGAACTTCATAGTCGCCAAAGCGCACATATGCCTGTTCACCAAATAATTTTCTGCGTCCAACATGTATCGCAATAATACCAAGCCGCTGCAAAAATGCGCTATGCTGGTTGATGTTTTGAGAGATGTTTGCATCGTTTTTTTCGTTGGTTTGATAATGTAACAGAACCCCATTATTACATAATGTCGCTTGTAGTTCTGTTTGAGTGGGTAAAGATAGCTTTCCATGGATCTCGGAAATATATGGCATGATCCGTTCCAACGCCGTTTCAAGTACCATACAAGAACTTAAGGGGGTAAGATTATGACTTCCACGTTCAAATTGGCTTGGTTTTCCTGAGGAATCTATGTGCCATTTTACGCGCCTTCGGTGATGGTTTTGAGGGCGAATGATGGGTGCTATTTCCTCACAAACAACATGTTGTCGCTGTAACGCATGGTTGATGAGTTGGTGCTTGAAGTCATTCTGCGCTGTTGATGACATATGCTGAAGGTGGCAGCCCCCGCATTGAGGAACATAGGGGCAGGGTGGCGTGGTGCGCTCTGGATGCTGTTTCAACAAAATGGGTTTGTTTTGTGGTGAAAGTGATACTTCTTCACCAGGTATCAAGCCTGGTAAGTATAAAGGGCCATCGGTGGTGGTGATTTTTGCATCTGCTTTGTGGGTTAGCGGACCAATTACATGCGTTGTGCCCATAAAACATACTCCTGGTTGCCATCAGAGCCTGCGAGGTCAGCGGGCAGCATTGATTGAGTTTCCCAACCTTGCTTTTGTAAAAACATTTGAACATTACCAACTGCTTTTCTGCCGCCTTCAGGGTCTATGACAAGCCCTGCTTTGTTGGTGCCGGTGGGGCCCAACTCAAATTGTGGTTTCACCAATAAAATGAGATCAGTAAGTTCAGTGCATTGTTTAAGAGGATTGGGTAGGGCTCTTGAGAGGGAAATGAAGGACAAATCGGATGTCAATAATGTTGGTTGTGGGTTAAGATGATCTTTATGCAGGTGGTCAACATGCGTTCGCTCAAGGTTATGAATATTTGGGTTTTCACGCAGGCTTTGATGCAATTGCCCGTGTCCAACGTCAATGGCGTGAATATAACGGCATCCATATTCTAAGAGAACTTGACAAAACCCTCCCGTTGAAGCGCCCAGATCAATGGCTATACGATCAACGATGCTTAAGCTCAGCCTTTCTAAAGCCCCTTTTAATTTTAGTGCTGCACGGCTCACATAGTTCTGAATTTCATGCTGTCGTATATTTACTTCAAAATCTTCGCGGCACTTATAAGAGGGATGTAAAATTATGTCTCCCGTATGGTCGCAAACCAACCCTTTTTTGATCCATTCTTGTGCTTTGGCTCGACTAGGCGCGAAACCCCTTTGTACGAGCCAAACATCCAAGCGCATATCAATCGCACATTTCAGAAATACGCTGATAGAGTCCCTCAGCGTCTAATTGATTCCAAGCATATTGGATTTCTGGCGATGCATGATCAAAAAATTGATCGGAAAAATGTGCATTTCGCACCCGTAGTTTGCCAGAATCAAGCAGTCCTCTCGTGAGCAACAACCTATTCACAGCGTCGCCAAATCCACCGCAAGAACCCTCTTCAACGGTTAAAATGCTATGATGTTCGCGTGCAAGCTGTGTGATCAGGTTTACATCTAGTGGCTTTGCAAACCTTGCATCCATGATGGTAATCCTCTGTCCTTTCTCTTGTTCAAGCTTTTTGGCGGCCATTTCTACCGCAGTTAATCTGCCGCCGAAAGAAATAACAGCCACGCCTTCACCTGATGCACAAAGTCGACCTTTACCAATCTCCAGAGGCAATGGGGCTGGGTCTAATTCAACCCCCGGTCCCTCTCCACGTGGGAATCTAAAGGAAATTGGTTGATCATCCATTAAGGTGGCAGTCAGTACCATGCGCTGCAATTCGGCCTCATCAGACGGGGCCATTACGATCATGTTGGGAAGGCAAGACATGAATGATATATCAAAACTTCCTGCATGCGTGGCGCCATCAGCGCCCACAAACCCAGCACGGTCGATTGCAAAGCGCACAGGTAGTTTTTGAATAGCAACATCATGAACAATTTGGTCAAAGCCACGCTGTAGGAATGTTGAATAAATAGCGCAGAAAGGCTTCATTCCCTCGCTTGCTAAACCTGCAGAGAAGGTGACAGCGTGTTGCTCTGCAATACCCACGTCGAAAACACGATCAGGAAAGTGGCGACCAAAAATATCTAAACCCGTTCCAGACGGCATGGCAGCGGTAACAGCAACGATAGCCGGGTCTCGGTGGGCTTCATGGACCAAACTATCAGCAAAAATACGCGTGTAACTTGGGCTGTTTGACTTTTTCTTAATAGCTGTTCCTGTATCTTTATCAAATGCAGATACACCATGGAATCGGTCAGCGCTCTTCTGCTGGTTTGTAGCCATACCCTTTTTGGGTAACACAATGGAGCAAAACTGGCCCCGTCGCACCATCACGAAGGTTACGCAAAACAGGTAACAATTGATCCAAGTCATGACCATCGACGGGCCCAAAATACTGGAATCCAAGTTCTTCAAATAGCGTACCGCCTACTGCCATTCCTTTGGAATATTCTTCAACCCGCTTGGCCAACCGTTCAATGCCGCTTGGAAGCTTTTGAGTGAGTGATTTTACAGTCTGACGAAACTGACCATAACTATTCCCGGACCATAGTTTTGTCAGGTAATGGCTTAGGGCTCCAGTTGGTGGGGCAATAGACATGTCATTATCATTCAAAATAACAATGAGACGTGTTTTTTGATGCCCCGCATTGTTCAATGCTTCAAAGGCAAGGCCTGCACTCATAGCTCCATCACCGATTACACTCACCACGTGATAGTGTTCACCTTTGAGGTCACGGGCCGTTGCCATGCCTAGCCCCGCAGAAATCGATGTAGATGAGTGGCCTGCGCCAAAAGGATCATGAAGGCTCTCTGACCTTTTGGTAAAGCCAGATAATCCATTTTCCTGTCTTATTGTTCTCAGGGTTTCTCGTCTTCCTGTTAAAATTTTATGAGGATAAGCTTGATGCCCAACATCAAAAATAATTTTATCTTCTGGACTTTGAAATACGTGATGCAAAGCTACTGTTAATTCAACAACACCTAAACTGGCACCAAGATGTCCCCCTGTTTGGGAGACTGCATCAATCAGTTCTTCTCGAACCTCATGTGCCAACGTCTTCAAGCTTTCATCGTCAAATTGTCTGATATCCGCTACATTTTTAACGGTATCTAACAATGGTGTAAGAACGGGCATCGGTGAACTATCCTCTTATCGGATTATCGAGCGCGTTGCATAGCAAAGTCGATAACATGATGTAAAATGGGTGGAGCATGCTCCTGAAGTTTTTCATAATGTGTCATGCATTGGCTATGAGCGGAGTGAATGATTTTATCTACAGCCACGGTTTCAGGAATGGTCCATAGGGTTGCTTTCCCAGCTTCTCGGTCCTTGCCAACCTGTTTGCCTAAATCGTCTGCATCAGCCGTTTCATCAAGATTGTCATCGCGTAACTGAAACAAAATACCCAAGGCGATGCCAAAATCATAAAAACCCTGGATGAGTTCATGTTTGCCGGCGGTTACAGCACCCATGGCACAGGCTGCTGCAAACATATCAGCAGTTTTATGTCGTGCGATGGTTATGACATCTTGGAGCGTTTTGGCGCGTGTTATGCCAGCCAAATCAAGGGATTGGCCTGCGCACATACCCACAGGCCCAGCGGCCTTTGCGAGTATTTCGATCATCGCGACTTTCTGTTCTGTGCTCATGTTTTTTGCAGTCGCAAGTGTGCTGAAAGCAAGGGATTGAAGACTATCTCCAACCAAAATGGCTGTGGCTTCATCAAAAGCACGATGTAATGTTGGTCGCCCACGCCGCATGTCGTCGTCGTCCATGGCTGGCAGGTCATCATGTATGAGTGAGTAAATATGAACCATCTCAATAGACATTCCAGCTGGGAATGACTGATGAGGTTGAGCACCCAAATGCGTTGCAATATGTTCAGTAAGAAAAGGTCTGATACATTTTCCTTCTCCTTCTAATGCATATCGAAGGGCATTATTTAGACGTGCACATGGTCCCTCAGGTGCTTCTTTGATCAGTGCAGAGCGAAAAATTTGTGCAAATTGATGGAGCGGCTCGGTGATCATGTTTGTTCCAGCTGTAATGTTTCTGAGTTGATGGTTCCATCTGGTTTTCTACGATGGCAGCTACACGTTCCTGCGCAGCCATCAAGCGTTCTTGGCATATTTTGCGCAGTTCTTGTCCTCGTTCATAAAGAGCAACAGCATCATCTAAGCGTGTTTGATCTGCTTCTAATTTTTCCACAATTGTTTCCAATTCGGACATGGCTTCCTCAAAACTAATTTTTTCGCTCATGTGCTTGTCTCCTTACTTGATGCATGCATCAGGGCCCTGACATGGGACCCGACCGCCGACGCTAAAGCGCTCTCATCATATCCCCCCTCAAGGGACGAGACAATGCGGCCGTTACATATTTCTGAGGCGATATCAGTTAACATGTTGGTAGCCCAATAAAAATCATCATCTCTGAGGTTGAGGGTTGCCAGCGGATCTTTCTCGTGCGCATCAAAGCCAGCTGAAATCAAAAGAAATTCTGGGGCAAAGTGAATGATTTCTTGCCCAATAATTTTCATTGCGGCTCTAAATTCCGCGCTCCCAGATCCTGGTGACAGGGGAATGTTTAGACATTGATGCCAAGGGCCATGTTCATCAGGGTATCCACTGCCAGGATATAGAGGCATTTCATGGACGGAAGCGTAAAATAACCCTGGGTCTTTTTCACAAATTTTTTGCGTTCCATTTCCGTGGTGCACGTCAAAGTCAATAATCGCAACACGCTGAAGATCATGTTTCATTCTAGCGTGATGGGCACCAATCGCGATATGGTTCCACAAACAAAATCCCATAGATGTTGTTGGTTCTGCATGATGTCCCGGTGGACGAATAGCACAAAAAGCATTGGTGATGTTTCTCGCCATTACCGCGTCGATCGCATCAATAACCGCCCCTGATGAATGTAATGCGGCAAGCCATGAACCTTGTGACAAATACGTGTCTGGGTCGATTGAAAGCAATCGCTCGTTTTGGGGAACTGAGCTGTGCAAAAAATCAATGAAGGTTTTTGGGTGGACAGCATAAATACTGTCTAAATGTGCAGCCTTTGATGTGAAGTATAACAAATCTTCAAATTCAGGCTTATTGAGGGCGTTCAACACAGCGCTCAAGCGCGTTGCCTGCTCTGGGTGACCTTCTGGGGTAACGTGAAGCATACAGGCGTCATGGGTAAATAAACCAGTATACATTCTCATTACATCTGTGTGTTTAAGAAATTATGCATCGGTTTGGCCATGCTGTACCCAATATTACGATGAGTCCTAATGATTTTAGGGTTTGCGGGATCCTGTTCGATCAAACGTCGTAGTCTGTTTATATGTACGTCTATGGCCCTAGAATTAAGTGCTGCTTCCCATGTCATATCCCCTAATTCGTTGCGCGGGACTGCCGCTCCATCAGCCGCAATAAGTTTTAGGATGATTTCACGATCGCGCTCTGTGAGATGAATTCTTTGTCCAGATTTCCAAATCCAGCCTGTATTTGTTTCAATGCGAACATGTCCATAATCCATTATGGCAACATCTAAGGGTGCTGCCGTCAGCATATTGCCAACCCTCAACAGCAATTCCCTGGGGTCAAATGGTTTGGGTAGGTAGTCAGATGCCCCAGCTTCAAGTCCTATGATCCGGTCATCAATATCACCACGAGCGGTAAGCAAGATTATAGGGGTTTGTGCTGGAAGGCTGGTATCATTCGCCCTGATAAGTTTCGTCAGTTGGACACCATCTGTTACCAGGTAACATGACATCTAATATGATGCCTGAAAAATTCTTCTCAGGGTCGCAGCAATGTTCAAGCATTTCTTCTGCACTTGCATAATGTAAGGTTTGGTAACCAGCACGTTGAAGAAATTCACCAACCAGTCCTGCGAGACGTTCGTCATCTTCAACGATGATAATGCTGCTCATGTCCTCAGGAACCTCTGCCAATAACTTTGTATACGAAAAGCCGTTCTTCTTCGTCGAGCATGGATTCTAAAACACGACGCCGGGTTATTAATCCAACAATTGGGGTCATGGACCGATAGTCCCCTTACAAAACGCCTCTTTGTAATTTGGTTAAAGTGTCTGCAAAACGTGCCCCCTTGGGTGTAAGTTTTTAGTCTTCTTCTGCGTCTTTATCTTCCTGATCTACCACCGTGGTAATGAATTCTCGCTCCTGCAGGTCTCTCGATGACACGATTTAGTGACTGTTTGAAACACGAGAA
Organism: Alphaproteobacteria bacterium; assembly: GCA_038131935.1. Lineage (GTDB taxonomy): Bacteria > Pseudomonadota > Alphaproteobacteria > UBA8317 > UBA8317 > UBA8317. The sequence continues at coordinate 151,879 of JAYPQH010000017.1, forward strand.
TGGCAAGTAGATCACACAATGATATACGGACGCGAATGAACGAAATGAAGCACACGGTGGTGTGCTCTACCCAAACCAATTTTCTCTAGTTCACTGTCAACATCACGTGTAAAAGCTCGGTAGGCAAAAAACATCAGTTCTATGTCTTGCCTGATCTCACTACCGCGTGTGCTTTTGTCTTGATAATGCCATATATAATCTCTTTACGTGTTGTTGGCTTAAGTCAACTCAATTGACTTAAATTCCAGCGCAGTGATAATCATTTTTTTAGTTTTTGTTTACATTTTCAGGAAGGATATTGGGAATGGCGCTCGTTCCTTTTGACCAGTTGGATGGGAAAATTTGGTTTGATGGTGAATTGGTCAACTGGGCTGATGCAAAAATCCATGTTTTATCTCATGGCTTGCATTATGGCAGCGTTGTGTTCGAGGGTGAGCGCGTTTATGCGGGCAAAATCTTTAAATCCAGAGAACATACCGAACGGCTTTTCCGTTCTGCAGAAATGCTTGGCATGACAATGCCTATGGACGTTGATGCATTAGAGTCGTTAAAAAAAGAAACGGCAGCCGTCAAGGTTTAGATGAGGCATATGTGCGGGTGGTTGCATGGCGCGGATCAGAGCAAATGGGTGTGTCTGCACAGCAGACCAAGACCCATGTTGCTTGTGCTGTTTGGGCATGGCCAAGCTACTTTCCCATGGAAGCTCGCCTGAAGGGCATCAAACTTAAAACATCAAGATGGAAACGGCCATCACCAGAAACCATCCCATGCCATGCAAAAGCTGCAGGTCTTTATATGATTTGCACCATGTCAAAGCATGAAGCAGAGGCCGAGGGGTATGAAGATGCTTTGATGTGATGATTTATCGCGCTACATAGCAGCCACGGGTGCAAATGGTATTTTTCCAAGATGGTCGTGATTTACACACCCCCACGCCTGATTGTTTTCTGGATGGTATCACAAGGCGCACAGTCATTGCTTTAGCACGTGAGCATGGCCTTAACATTATTGAACGCCACATTAAGCCAGAGAACTATCGCAATTTACGGGTTGTTTTTTGACAGGAACAGCTGCTGAGGTGACCGTCTCGCAAATTGATGACTACAGGTTTACAGTAAGCGAGGATATTCAACATTTGATGCAAAGTTATGAAACTTTGGTGAGGAGCTGAGCCCAGCTGGTAGGGTGGTGGTTTAGCTTACGTCCAGCGGTTTTTTGCAATTGTGTCTGAGGACCTTGCATCAACCCATTGGCTTTGCCCTTTGACCACTTCTTTCTTCCAAAAAGTGGCTTCGGTTTTTAAATAATCCATAATGAAATCTACGGCGTGGATTGCATGATGTCGATGTTTTGCTGCTGCGAGGACAAGGACGATATCTTCGGTGGGTGTCATGCGCCCAATACGGTGGATAACCAAACCATCTAACAGTGAAAAGCGTTCTTCCGCACGCTGTAAAATATTGGATAGTTGTTTCTCAGTCATGTTGGGGTAGTGTTCTAGGGTCAAGCTGTCCTGCTCATCACCTCGAACCCGTCCTGCAAACATAGCCACAGCGCCCACTTGTGAATGCTGACGTGCGAATTCAGCGTAATGGCGGGCAACATCGATAATGTCTGTCGTAATATGAACCAGCATTTTTTTATCCCCCTGTTACGGGAGGAAAAAAAGCAACTTCTGTCGCATGCTCAATAGAATCTTCCCATTGCGCATGCTCTTGATCTATGGCGACACATACCGTGTGTGGTCCATCGAGGGCATGCTGGTAACGCGTGTCTTGTGCAATGAGAAAGTGCTTAAGGTCATGGGCAGATTTTATGTCTTGTGGAAGTGTAATGCTCTCAGAGCCTCTGCCAATACGTTCGCGTAACGCACCAAAATACAAAATCTTCATGGAGTTCCCTTGCTGCTTTCTGCGTACCAAATGCGCATGTAATCAATCGCTGAATACCAAGTGATAAAGGTTGTCGCCAGCCATACAATCACCATAACAAATATGTAATCAGGTATAAAACTCACCACAACCATGTGAAGAACAATGCTTGCCAGTTGTAACGTGGTCTTGGTTTTCGCAATAAAACTCACGGGTATATTGGCTTTTCCTGCGATGTCTTCACGCATTGCAGACACAAGAAACTCTCGTGCCATGATGCATCCACCGAGAAAAACAATCCAGTAAGTATCTCCACGACCTGCCAACCCGATGAGCATCGATGCCAAAACAACTTTATCAGCAACGGGATCAAGAATGCGACCTATTCTCGTAATACACGACCATTTTCTCGCTAAATAACCATCAAGTCCATCGCTCAATGCTCCAACAATAACGAGAATGATCGCTGTTGCGTCCATGCCAATGACCCAGCAATAGGCAGCAAAAGGAGCGGATGCCAGGCGAAAAGATGTCAAGAGATTGGGAATAAATGGTTTAACGTTCATGGAAATGATCATAAATTTTTTGAGCAACTTGTCGAGATATACCTTCTACTTTAAGCAGATCCAATAACCCCGCGCGTGATACCGCTTTTGCAGAGCCAAAATGTTTCAACAAGGCCTTTTTTCGTACGTTTCCAATACCTGTTATTGCATCAAGAGGGTTTTCGGTAATGGCTGCTTTTCTCCGCATACGATGACCGCCGATGGCAAAACGATGGGCTTCATCCCGAAGTCGTTGGATAAAATATGATACAGGGTCATTTGGTTTGAGTAACAATGGAGGCTTCCCGTCTCGGAACAATTGTTCTCGGCCTGCATTTCTATCAGGGCCTTTGGCAACAGCTACAAGCGGGATATCTTCAAGCCCCAACTCGATCATTACCTCTTGGCAAACAGCCAACTGTCCTTGCCCACCATCGATCAATACAAGATTAGGTTTTGTGTGATGAGAATCTCCTGATTTGATCATTCTAGAAAAGCGTCTCGTGAACATTTCTCATCATGCCGTAATCATCCCCGGGGGTAATATCTACCTTGTCCATATTGAATTTACGGTATTGAGATTTCTCAAATCCATCTTTTCCAGCTACCACCATAACCCCTAGAGCTTTTGTACCTTGAAGATGAGAATTATCATAAACTTCAATACGCTCTGGGATTTCATCAAGGTCTAGAAATTGTCTCAGATGCTGCAACAGCTCTAATTGTGCCTCTTGTTCAGAGAGGTGGCGTGCCAGCATTTGTTCAGCGTTATCGATGCTATGGCGAATAAGTTCTTTCCTTCGCCCACGCTGTGGGGCCGTCACCTGAACAGTGTAGCCATTGGCAGAGGTGAGGGCTTGCCCAAGAAGGTCTTGGCTTTTTAACGTGGTTGATACGAGGATGAGAGGAGGGGTCGGCCGGTTATCATAAAACTGGGCAATGAATTGCTCTAGGATGGTCTCGTCATCGTCACTAGCATCAACCCGTGGGTAATAAGTTTTATCGCCAAAATTCTGTTCTGCTCGAATAAAGGTCACATGAATACAGGCACGGTAAGCATCCCTTGCTAGCGCAAAAATATCTGTGTTGGGCATGCCTTCTGGGTTTATATCTTGATGTGCTTGAACAATGGTAAGTGCTTTGATCCTATCACGCAGAAGTGCTGCTTTTTCGAATTCAAGCTCCTCAGCGGCCTTCTCCATATCAGACACCAACTGTTGATGAAGTTCCCTGCTTTTACCAGAAAAATATAAGCGGATTTGCGTTAGATAAGTCTCATACTCTTGTTGGCTGACTTTACCTACACAAGGCGCACAGCAACGTTTGATTTGATAGAGTAGGCAAGGCCTACTTCGGTTCGCGTAAACACTGTCAGAGCATGACCTTATCAGAAAGGCTTTTTGTAATGTATCAAGGGTTTTGTTCACGGCTCCTGCAGATGCGAAGGGCCCAAAATAATCCCCTTTTCTTTTTTTGGTGCCTCGATGTTTTTCAAGTCCAGGAAATTCATGTTCAGATGGGATGAGAACATAGGGAAAGGATTTGTCATCACGCAATAGTACATTGAATCGAGGTCGTAACTTTTTGATCAAATTGGCTTCTAAAAGGAGGGCTTCGGTTTCTGTGTGCGTGAGAGAAAATTCCATGCGGGCTGTGAGAGAAATCATGGTCGCAATTCTGTTGTTGTGACCTGTTCCTCGAGCATAGTTTGTTACACGATTGTATAAATTTTTAGCTTTCCCAACATAAAGCGTGACATCATCTTTATCATACATTCTGTAAACACCTGGCTTATGGGGCAGGTGTAAAAGGAAGTCCTTAATGACGCTAATACCTTGAGCTTTCTGCATTTATTTTTAATGCAATCAGTGCGCTTTTAGGTAATCCACTGATTATGTGGATAAGTCTGTGGATTATCATGACATAAATCTTTCACATTCTGATGTTCACAAGGTATTTATAATATTGCCTAAAAAATATGCAAAATGTAACTATTTGAAATAAAACAATATTTTTTACTGTTGTTGATTTGTTACAAAATATAGCACGTGTTATCACAAAAATATTGGTTTGTCGTCATTACGTCAGTATCTGTGTAAAGTTTGTACGTATTTGATACAAATGTTCATTTTTTCCGTGTAATCAATACAGATACGCTCTCCGCCTCCGCTATAGGCTCTAATTTTTCTAAGCGTGCTTGTACTTGATTAATCCCTTGATGCTTGAGGCAAAGGCTACAAATATCTTCTAGTAAGGTTTCGATGAGCTGTGTATGTCCTTTGCTCATACGCATCCGAATGTCTTTCATGATCATATCGTAGCAAACCACCTCAGATAATTCATCCTGGATGGGCGGTATATCATCAGTCCATAACACAAGGTTGAGACGAACAGTTTGGGTACGTCCTTTTTCTTCTAAATAGGCCCCAATCGCAGTTTCGAACAAAGCATTTTTGATCATGATTTCGCGCTGTGGGGTTGATCCCTGTTCCAACTGATCAAGCTGAAACGGAATGATTTGTGATGATGACATCTTGTGCTCGCCTTTTTTATTCATTTATCCCGACAACATCCGGTGTCTGCCAGGCAAGATGTTGCCCAGAATCCACATGAATTAATTGCCCTGTGATGCATGAGCTTTGTGCCAAAAAGCAAGCCGTACGATAGATATCTTGCACAGACACCATCTGCTTAAGCGGAAGCGCTGCAATTTGTTTTTCAAAATCTTCATTATTCTGTCTTTTGTTCATGAGTGTAGGGCCAGGACCGATGGCATTGACGCGTATATTTGGTGCAAATTCTTGAGCCATTGTGATTGTAGCGGTCCACAACGATGATTTTGCCAACGTGTAGGTGAAAAAATTTGGGTTGAGACGTGAGACGCGCTGGTCCGTTATATTGATAATACTAGCATCGCCGCGCGTATTATCTCTGTACATATCTCTGCTTAAGGTTATGGCAGTCTCCAAATTGACCCTCATATGTGCTTGCAGCATATCATGTGAAAAATCAGTCGCGCGGTCTGGCTCAAAATTTGAAACATTATTGATAAGCAAATCTGCTGGACCAAATCTTTTTGTCAACCTTGCATAAAGGCTATTTAAGGCATGCTCATGTAATAGGTCTTCAACAATTACGTGGGTTTGATCTTCATGAAGGCGGCAGAATTCCTGGAAATTTGAGGGTTGGGAGCGAACGTGCATTGATACATAATGCCCATCATGTATGAAACTTTCCGCCAAACCAAATCCAACGCGCTTGGATGCTCCTGTTATAACGATATGCATTTCACTATCCCCTGAAGGTAAAGACCATAAACATAGCGTAACCGAGCAGCATGGCGAGACCAGTTTGTCTTCCCATGGGTAGCGAGCGTAAACCATACCAGCCAAGAATGAGTGTGGCTGTGATTAAGAAAAACATATCAATGTTGACTTGCATATTCTGCATGTAGAGTGGCGATACAGTTGCTGTTGCGCCTATGACCAATCCAATATTAAAAATATTTGAGCCAATAATATTACCCAAGGCCATGCCAGTTTGGCGACGGATCATCGCCATCGCTGAAGCCACGAGCTCAGGTAAAGACGTTCCAACTGCAACAACGCTCAAGCCAATCGTTGCTTGTGTAACGCCAAGGTCAAGGGCAAGAGAACTTGCATGCTCAACGAGCAAATCAGCACTTAATGGAAGCGTGAATATGGCCAAGATTGTAAGCCCTATTGACCATATGAGTTTAGGCTGGGCATCGTTTAAGGGATCGTCGTGATCATCGTCTGGCATCTGTATAGCTCGAAAGATAAAGAAAGCCTGTCCTGTGAGGCATAATAGACCCATCCACCGAGGAATCCCCCCAAAAAGCAACAGTGAGGCAGAGAATATCATTGTAAGGACAGCGACAAAAATGATTTCCCAACGTATCCTCTTTCGTGCGCCTGGTATTTGTGTAATCAGTGAACAAATACCTAAAACCAAAAGAATATTGGCAATGTTGCTTCCGATAACATTTCCTAATGCGATGTCAGGTGCGCCATTCAAAGCTGCGGTTAGGGTTACGAAAAACTCTGGTGCAGATGTACCAAGCGCAACGATCGTCATTCCCACCATCGTCGCGCTCATTCCAGCATGAAATGCGATGCCTACGGCTCCTCGAACCAGCCAATCACCAGAGAGGATAAGAAAGCAAAGGCCTAGCAAAAGAAAAATAATATCATAGATCACGGGTCAACAGCCTTTTCCGGTATATATCTGTTCGTTAGGCAAATGCCCTAGTAGTGGTCAAGAAGTAATTGACCAAAGGTTGCTTTAGGTCTTAACCGAGTGTTTTCTCTTTGATTGGAATTGTTGATGTCCAGAAAATTGGAGCTTATGGCTTATGGTTATCTTGCCCTAACAATGTCCTTTTGGGCAGGCAATGCGATAGTAGGACGAATGTTTCGAGACGATCTGCCTCCCATCACACTTGCTTTTATTCGTTGGTTCTGTGCCTTTTTGCTCATCTTAATTATTTTTAGACCACCGCTTATCCGTGACTGGCCGGTGATGAAGGCCAATTGGAAAATCATGCTGATAACAGGAACTTTTGGTATCGGTATTTTTAATACGCTTCAGTATATCTCGCTGCAATACACAACAGCTATTAACGTTGGGTTGATGCAAGTTTTAATGCCGATGACAATTTTACTGCTAGATGTATTATTCTTCTCTGTACGGGTTGGACTCATACAAATTACAGGTATGTTGTGTGCAACCTGCGGTGTTGTGGTTATCTTGAGTCGGGGTGATTTTGATATGTTGACCCAGCTCGAATTCAATTTTGGCGACCTCACCATGCTAACAGCCGTGATGCTTTATTCTATATTTGCTGTGGCTCTTCGCCTCAAACCTGCTGTTCATCAATGGTCTTTTCTTGCAGCCATTTTTGCCATAGGGGCAATTGAATTGTTTCCATTTTTGTTGTTTGAGTGGTTCCAAGGCAGTTCTTTAAATATTACGCAATCATCACTTTTAGGTATCAGTTACGTAATTATTGGGCCTGCAATACTGGCATATTTGTTTTTCACCAAAGGTGTGGAGACCCTGGGGCCAAATAGAGCAGGAATGTTTTTTTATTTCATTCCCTTGGGCACCGCCTCCTTGTCTGTTCTGATATTGGGTGAGCCTGTGGAAACATTTCATTTGGTTGGTTTTGTGTTGACTGCTTTGGGTTTACGTTTGGCTCTTCAAAGGACTCATGCCTAAATCTACAGCTTGAAGTTTACGTATTTCATCCTGCATTCTATTGCTTTTTCAAATTTAGATCTGCAGCGGCGGCTTGCATTCTTTGTTGGAGGTCCTCCAAATGTGCAGCCATATTATTACCGTCCTTTTTCCGACTGTTTTTGTCAGAAGTTTTTCGATTGGGTTTCGATTTTGAAGTGGATGAGTCTGTGTCTTCTTCCAAAATATTCTCAATGCTGCGCACAACAGTTTGAGGAATTATGCCATGTTTTTCATTATGCTCAATTTGCTTTTGTTTTCGACGGTTGCTCTCTGACAATGCCCGTTCCATGGATTTTGTCATTTTGTCCGCACATAAGATAGCCCTCCTGTCCACATGTCTGGGCAGCTCCGCTAATTGTTTGAATAAGAGGTGTCTCAGATCTTAGGGAAACCCTCTTTATCAGCATCAAGAATGGCTACGAGTTTGCACTCCGGTATATCTAAGCCTTCGCGTAAAAGGTTAATGCCAACGAGAATATCAAAACGCCCCAGTCGCAGATCGCGAATGATTTCAATTCGTTCCAAGGTATCAATATCGGAATGCATGTATCGAACCTTAAGTCCTTGTTCATACATATATTCGCTAAGATCTTCAGCCATTTTTTTTGTAAGTGTCGTGACGAGTACCCGGCCTTGATCTTTCACAACTTCATGACATTCGGCGATGAGGTCATCAACTTGTGATGCAACGGGTCGTACAACTCACCCTTTTCTGGATCCAAAAGCCCAGTAGGGCGTATAACTTGCTCGTTAACGAAACCCCCAGTTTGTTGAAGTTTCTAACTTCCAGGTGTTGCTGAGACATAGATTGTCTCAGGGCGCATTGCATCCCATTCTTCAAATTTCAAAGGGCGATTGTCCACTCAAGAGGGGAGCCGAAATCCGTGTTCAGACAAGGTGATTTTTTCTATTGTAGTCCCCCTATACATCCCCCAATCTGAGGTATTGTCACGTGGCTTTCATCTATGAAAATAAGGGGGTATTATCCGGTAGATATTCAAACATGGTCGGTGGTCTCCAGAGCCTGACCTGTTAAATAACGGCATGGCACTTCGATACCTGATGCGCCTGTAGCTCCATCATTTCATCATATTGCGTGCGTTGCTCTAAACGCTGAGCTTCTGCCAGTTGTGCGCTGTTTCCAGTTCTTTGAGGCGGAGCGCAAGTCAATTTTTATTTGTTTTACAGCATTGGCTAGGGTTGGTCGTGGTGTAACGTAGTGAGAATTGGTGCATATATACGAATGCGCCTGGCTTGCTAGAGCGTTTACCGTTATGGATCAAACGCGCTAATTTCATCGACTTCCATCCTAAAAACAAAGAAATCCGCCAGGCACAATCTTCTAAAATGAGCGGGCCAAATATCAATGTTATCGCTCTGACGCGAAAATGACCTGCGCTGGAAAGCCACATCATTACGGCTGTATTGTAGGGCTACAAACCCGCGCAGCAACTCGTCACGATCTGTACTGAGTCCTGCATAAATGTTCTGGTCATGGCGGTGTAGGTTTCTGACAGAACCGATGCCATAACATATGAAACAGATGCAAATAATAATAATATCGTTCGTTCTAGGATTGTTCTGCTGGTGGCATGCATTCTATCAATTTTGTTTCACGACGTTATCTTTGGCAATGTGGCATCCGCTCCGTACAGCAATACAACTGGAAACGCAAAAC
>JAYPQH010000018.1:0-135000 GCA_038131935.1 Alphaproteobacteria bacterium
GTATCAGCGCCATCAACGCCAGGGTCATTATCTCCTGCACCGCCCCAAATAACGTCATTACCAGAGCCAGCAGTTATTATGTCAGCACCAAGGCCGCCATAGACTGTATTGTTGCCTTCACCTGCATCGATTACATCAGCACCAGCACCGCCATCAACATAGTCATTGCCTTCACCTGCATCGATGATGTCGGCACCACCCTGGGTCCGGTCGACCATTGCTCCCCAATATTGGATACCCGTACGCGTCTCACTTGTATTGTTCTGATAATAGAACCAATCTAGCGACGACCAGCCATCTCCATAGAGTCTATCATCGGACGCACCACCAGAGAGCTCATCCGCTCCGACACCTCCTATAAGAATGTCTATATTATTGCCGCCTGTGATTTTATCGTCACCAGATGCGCCAAAAAGCACATTACTATAAGAAAGACCTAATATACCATGTGCTTTACCAATATTATTCTTAAAAGTAGTTTCAGAGCGGACATCACTTACACTCAAGGTATCGTTGCCAGCACCACCATCCGCAAAGTTTGCGCCTTCAATCCTGTCGCCACCTGAACTGCCAGTAAAGACAAGCGCTCTATCCTTAATCGCAGTCTGAAGACCACTTGAAATGGTAAGATCATCGTTGCCACCACCAAGGTTATAATAACGCCCACTGCTATCGGTATACCACTGCTCATTCGCACTCAGATCAAGATCATAAATGATCTTATTATTCATCACTGGGAAGCTTGGTTTGATCACGCAACATAACTCCGCTGAAAACTACGTCTGTTATCGATATCAGTTAAATTCCTTCACTTCGCCGTTAATCGATGCGTCAGTTGTTATAAAAGAAATTGAGAAAGTTTTATTATAATCAGTGCTAACACTTGATCATCTGGAACGTTAATGAAATTTTTTTGAATGATCGGTTCCAAGCTCATCAACTCCAAATGCAAGGGCATTTGTGATTTCACCATTGAAAAGTACACTGCTGTTTTTCTTGATGTAAAGTTGACAACGACTGAGCTGGGAAACCCTACAGACCGAAAAATATCTCAAGCCTCGCCCTGGCCGTCTCTCTCAGAGAAATTATCCGGATAACTGATCGCGTAAAAGTTTCGTACGATTTCCATAAAAGAGCCTATTTATAGATAAAAGTGGATTAAAATATAGTCTTGAAATAACTTTAAATGCAAGTTTTTGTTTTCCATTCAGACGAATAAATCTTTAAAACAGTCATCTTACATATTTCATATAATTTTTACGTTTTTCATAAACTTAACCTGTAAGAATATTCAAAGCATCCATAATGAGGGTAACGGCCAACAGAAGTTTTGTATTAAAACTGATTGTTTGATATCACCTTCAAGCACAATTTTTGTGAGAATTTGGCAATTTCCTAAATCTGTTTGAATAAACTCACATCAATTTAAGCTATCTCTCTAAAACTTTTAAAAATTTTTTCCTTAACAAATTTACATATTATATAAAATATATATAGATCATATATCCTTGTTTTAAACGGTTATTGCTCCACGATAATCCAATCTTACCTTTTGATTATCTACAAAGCGATTCATACTGTCAGGTTTTTTCCTTGAGGATAGAATGAGTATCTCCACTAAATTTGAGCAGAAAGGGGTAGAGGATATCGTTCCTGACAACTTACAAGCCCGCCGCAACAGGTAAAACAAATAGAGAAAGCACTAATGTCTTTTGCACGACAGGGCATCAAAGCCCTTGTGATTGACGAACATGATAGGACGCTGATGGGTATTTACGCTATCATTGTGCTGTAGATCTTAAATATACAGAACTGCCCGTTGTCGTTGTATCAGATCTATCAGAACAACAACGTATTGAACTCAGTTTAAGCCTTAACAGACTTCCACAGGATACCGTCTGGGATCAGGCAGCCCTCAAAATTCAATTCGAGACCTCTTTGAAGTTGATCTATCATTCATCGGCTTTGAGGTTGCAGAGCTGACGCAGCATTAAGCTTTGTGTTGTTATTGAATGATCCTGATGATATTTGTACATTACCCACAGAGCTGATCAGGCCAAGTTGGCGACATCATAAAGGTGGGAAACCACTATTTGATCTGTGGTAATGCCCTTGAATTGTCTTCTTTGTTCCTAAGAATTAAATGCTGATGCACCCTCCTTGGGTGGTAAATAGACCACCATACAATGTGTCTGTAAAACGCCATGTTCAGGTTCATGGTCACCATGAAGAGTTCAGCATGGCCAGTGGTGAGATGGATGATGCCACTTTTTGTGCGTTTTTGGAGGACTTTTTACAGATCGCCAAAACCATCTCAACATCTGATGCATTGTTCTACGTATTCATGGATTGGCGCCATTACCCCCTTCGATCAAGCTGCAAAGGATGCTGGCTTTATCTCCGTCGCATCTGGTGTGTATAATCGCAGCAACGCTGCATGGGTTCTTTTATCGATCCAACATGAACTCGTGGGTGTGTATAGTGCATCTGAGCGTTATCAGAACAACATCAAATTAGGTACACATGGACGCTATAGGGACCAATGTCTGGCAATTATCCTGTTAAGTTAGTTTTGACCAACGCGCACTCAAGACTTAGCTGACCATCCGCTAAAGCCCAAAGCACGATCGGATATTTATCAAAGATTGTACATCCATTGAGATGTTGTTCTGATCCGTTTCGAAGTGGCACAACGCTTCCTCGCCTGTCAGGCAACTAAGCGACAAGGTATCGGGGTTGAACTGGATCCTTGTTACGTGGATGCCGCTCACGGCGCCCATATACTCCACCTAACGGATGGAGTCCAACAGAGCACAGGTTCCACATATTCAAATTTATTAAAGGAGAGCTCGCATGGCTGACAACGATGCAGGCTACAGAAAGCCACCAAAACACACACAATTCAAAAAAGGCCAATCAGGAAACCCCAAAGGTCGTCCACGTAAAGGCAAGAGCCCAATAGGACAGGATTCGCCGTATCTTCTGATGAACCAATAATAATCTATGAGGACGGTAAAGCCAAAACCGTGACCAAAGGTGAAGCCATGATAAGACGCCTTGTGGCTGATTCCATTAACGGAAAGATCGGCGCTCAAAAGTTGGCCAAGGAATTCTATTTAACTGTCAACAAAAAGGAGCCTGGGGAAGCTCATTCGCCTCAAGAACAAGAAGAATTTGATAAATTATTAGTCGCCGCGATGAACGCTCATGAACCAGCTAAGCCCTGGTTTTAAAAAGCTTTTAAGAATCCATCCAGCTACTGGTTTTGATGTTTATAGGGAAAATCATCTTTGGTGAGAACGATGTGAATTGCATCATTCGGCCATTACATGCTTAAAGATGTCTATGAAGGTCGATTGCAAGGTTGATCATCAACGCGCCACCAAGAAGCTTTAAAACAGCTACCACTACCATTAGTTACCAGCATGGTTGTTAGGTAAAAACCTTCCACCAAAATCATCATCGTGGGCTACTCCTTAGACATCGCACACAAATGGGACGATGAGATTAGAACCATCATGAACCATGACTTTTACAAGGAGCTGTTTCCATACTGTTCTTTCCAATCGTAACGTTCCAAAGGTAAAATCACCACCACAGCTGGTGGCCCAATAAGATGCACATCCTTTGAATCGACACTTACAGGTCTAGAGGAGACTATATCGTCATCGATGACCCTATCAAAGCAGGAGCAACGGCTTCTCACAGTATAAGAGAAAAAGCGAACGAGGATTTTGCCAGGGTTGTTAGTACAAGACCGAATGACCCCACCAAAGGTGCTATCATCCTGTGCATGCAGCGTTTGCATGTAGAGGACCTTACAGGCTTTCTCCTAAGCAAACCTGAGACGAATTGGAAGCAACTTTCCTTACCTGCAAAGTTTGCAGAAGATGCCAGTTATCGACTTGTTGATGGCCATGTTCATCACGCAAAAGGCAGAGACCTTCTCCATGAAGAACGTCTTCCTCAAAAAAACATCTAATAGAACAGGAAATCATGATGGACAAGCCTCCTTTAGTGCTCAGTACCTTCAGACACCAATCTTAGAGGAGAATAATGGGTTAAACAGAGATCACTTTGGCTGGTATAATCCAAATGAAATTGATTTAACCGGGGCAAGGGTCGTGCATTGTTGGGATACTGCTGTCACCGCAAAAGAAACCAATGATTTACAGCCTTTCTTGCAATAGCGCAAGGATGACAGGTTTTATATTACAGACATAGATCGTTTTAAAAATGAACGCTGCAGACTTGCCACCAATAATTGTTGACCGCGCCAACTTAGATAAACCACAACAACTGTTAATCGAGCGTGCCCCTCATGCCGAGTATGTCATTGAAGAAGTGAGGAAACAGATAAATGGTGACACCCGTCTCATTTCTTACGAGCCCAAAAACAGTTCCAAACAAGAACGCCTTGATAGGGCAACCCCTCGCATACAGAACAAACGCGTCTTTCTACCAGAAACCCACAAACTCAAAGATATATTTTTAGAAGAAGTTATGTCCTTCCCCAAAGGTCATTACGATGATCTTGTAGATTGCCTCACCATGGGGATTAATTACCTGGCTGAGTCGAGTGGTATTGCCATTTATAAGATTAGTTAATCTCTACTTGTCTTCCACACGAAAGGAAGCATGCATGGTCCTCAACTTAACATAAGGAGAGGACGATATGGCCGGAAAAACCAGTGATGAACGCATAAAGCTAGGGGTGGAATGGGAGACCATGTCAATATCCCGCCCCATACAAATCGAGCGTGCAGCTTTATAGAACTGTGTTTGCGGATAGAGAAACAATGAAGAGTCAAAGGTTCCATGTCAGCTGCCAAACTTGCCTCAAGACTTGCAAGAAAAAAATACGCAAAAGCGAACAACATTCAAGTTAGAGTTACCTCTGGCACAGAGATTTGCAGGCCATGGAACGGTCAGAGAGATTAAAGTCCAAGTCTGTGAAGATGGCTTTTATTGTGAAGGAAAGGTTTATCCATCATTAAGTGCTCTCGCCTCATCAGTTACCGGCACCAAAAGATCAGGTCCTGTCTTTTTGGGCTTATAATGAGGGCAGCTATTTATACCCGCAAGAGCACCGAAGATGGTTTGGAACAGGACTTCAACAGCCTGGATGCACAAAGAGAGGCGTGTGCTGCTTATATCCAATCACAACGCCATGAAGGCTGGACTAAGCTTGAGCGATATGAGGATGGAGGTTGGTCAAGGAGGCAACCTTTAAGCGGCCAGGTCTTCAAAGCCTACTTACAGATATCTCAAAAGGTCTTATTGATGTGGTGGTGGTTTACAAGATTGATCGATTAACAAGAAGTTTGTCAGACTTTGCAAAGTTGGTAGACGTCTTCGATCAACAAAAGGTTACCTTTGTCTCTGTCACACAACAGTTCAACACAACATCATCCATGGGGCGGCTAACACTTAACGTGCTATTATCTTTGCCCAATATGAGAGATTACTACAGAGCGGTTAAAAGATAAGATTGCAGCCTCTAAGACCCGTGGCATGTTCATGGGGGGAACCGTTCCTCTTGGGTATAAAACTGAAAATGGAAAGCTTCTTATCGATGAAGAAGGAGCAAACATCATCCACCATGTATTTGAATACTACAAAGACCTCAGGAACGGCTATGAGGTCATGAAGAAGTTACGTGCCACAGGCATGAAGAGACCCTCCTATGTGAGCAAGAAAGGAACACGGAGGGCCGCAAACTATCTAAGCACGGGTACAATCTACAAAATACTTTCCAACCCCATCTATATCGGCAAGGTTCGGCATCATGGAAAGGAGCATAAAGGTCAACATCAGACCATTATCTCAAAGGCACTTTGGAATGATGTCCAATCCATACTTAAAGATCAGAGTAGAAGGCCAAGAGGGAGACAGTCTAAACATCAACATCTGTTTTTACCCTTGCAGGGAAACTCTTCTCCTCTACAGGATGCCCTCTCACCCAGAACCAATAAAAAGAATAATATCACCTACCGTCATTATGCCGTCTCAAGAACAAGGGTGCCCCCGCCTCATGGCGACAGAACCCATATACCAGCACCAGAGCTAGAACGGACCACCATAGAATCTGTGAAACAATTTATCTTTACCTGCACATATCAAGAAAGCTCTCTAGAACCTGAGGCATTTGAGAAGGCCAAACACAAGCTCTTAAATGATCAGATGCATGCTCAAATCCAGAAAATTATTCTCTACAATGATCATATTCTTATCAGCCTAACGGAACCCTGCATCACATCATTGGGCTTGAAGCAAAACCCACAGATACGACAGAACATAGAGCCACAGCAGGTTGGCCAACGACATCGAGTTATCCTCACGCCTCAAAATAGTTGCAAGCCAAATGAAGAGATAATTCTGTCTGTTGCAAAAGCATGGCGTTGGTATGAACAGCTTACCACCAAGAAAGTGCACTCCGTGAAGGAACTCGCCATCAAGAAAAACAACTTCAAGTGTCATTATCAGAAATTTAAAACTAGCAGCACTCAACCCAAGTGAAGTTGAAAAGCTATTAAAAGGTCATCACCGTCCTGATCTCACACTTGAGCAGCTCAAACAAAACCTTATAGCTGACTAATCTTACAAAAAGGAAACAAGACTGCCAAAAACCTGGTGGAGAACCCCTACCCAATCGGTCCTTTGTGGGCGCAAATATTTTAAGAAACAAGACTGGATACAATATCACTGCAGCCAATAAACCCCCAATAAGCGGGCTTTGGTAACATTCTCTAAATAATGATGGAGACAAATGGGTTGTGGCGGGCAGGAAGGGATTCGAACCCTCGAGACGGTTCCCCGTCTACTCCCTTAGCAGGGGAGCGCCTTCGACCACTCGGCCACCTGCCCACCCCTCGCTTACATGATCTTTCAAAGTTTATGCAAGGCACGTTGCTGCAAAACACATGCTATTTGACACTACAAACCGAGCCAAAATCAAAATCCACATAAGTTGTACAAATTTTGCACCAGATTGATGGCCCGTACCCCTTCACAAAGTCATGTCAGACATTATTGGGAACCCAATTGTCGAAACATGCGCTTGTTGAATAATAACGGAAGAGAAATCACCCTGATGGACCACTTATTGTTGATCTAACTTCGTTTTCAGGATTTGGTTTACAACAGAAGGATTGGCTTTACCTTCTGTTTGCTTCATCACCTGCCCAACAAACCATCCCATGATTTTTACCTTACCGGCTTTGTATGCTTCAACATTTTCCGGTGCCTGTGCAATCAATCCATCTATAATGCCTTCTAAAGCAGCCGTATCGGAGACCTGCGCAAGGCCTTGTGTTTCAACAATTTGGCGGGGATCGCCGCCTTTTGTCCACATCACATCAAAGACCTGCTTGGCAATTTTTCCTGAAATCAGGCCCTCTTCAATCAATAAAATCAAATCCGCCAGCTGCTGCGCGCTCACAGGACTCTCATCAATATTTTTTTCTGCCTTATTCAAGGCTCCAAACAATTCACCTGTTATCCAATTTGCAGCCATCTTTGCGGGTGCTGTTTTGATAACATCCTCAAAATAATCGGCGAACATTTTGTCTGCGCACAACACTGACGCATCATAATCACTCAAACCCAATTCTTGGACAAAACGGGCACGTTTCTGATCGGGCAACTCTGGCATTGATGCCCTGATAGCTTCAACCAATTCTTCTGAGAACACCAAAGGTGGTAGATCAGGGTCTGGGAAATACCGATAATCATGAGCGTCTTCTTTTGAGCGCATGGAGCGTGTTTCGCCTGTTACAGGATCAAACAAGCGTGTTTCTTGAACAATCTCACCACCATTTTCCAACACATCAACTTGGCGAGCAGCTTCGTAAACAATGGCTTGCTGAACAAATTTAACTGAATTTACATTTTTGATTTCACACCGGGTTCCAAATGGCTCACCAGGACGGCGAACAGAAACATTTACATCTGCCCGCATTGATCCTTGATCCATATTTCCATCACAGGTTCCCAAATAACGCACGATAGAACGTAATTTTGCCAAATAGGCACCAGCTTCATGTGGACTTCGCATATCAGGACGCGACACAATTTCCATCAGGGCAATTCCTGATCTGTTTAAATCGACATGTGAATTCCTAGGGTCCAAATCATGAACCGATTTACCCGCATCTTGCTCAAGATGAATACGCTCAACACCAATACGTTTTGATGAACCGTCCTCAAGCGTAATATCCACATAACCCTCGCCAACAATCGGATGGTACAACTGAGAAATCTGATACCCTTGCGGCAGGTCCGGGTAAAAATAATTCTTTCGATCAAACCGTGACCAACAATTGATTTGTGCATGAATACCCAAACCCGTTCGGATAGCCTGCTTGACACAAACCTCATTGATGACTGGAAGCATTCCCGGCATCGCTGCATCAACAAGACTTACCTGGCTGTTAGGCGGCGCTCCAAAAGCAGTAGCGGCTGAAGAAAACAACTTTGATTCTGACAATACCTGGGCATGCACCTCAAGCCCAACAACAATTTCAAAAGGTCCTGTAGCCCCTTCAACAATATAGTCTGCCTTACTCATCCCCAACTCCCTCAATCTTCCTGCCACCAAGGCGTTGGCACATGGTTAAACATCGCAGCTCGCTCCAACGCTGCACCAACCTGTATCATGGTTGCTTCACCAAATGATGATCCAATAACCTGTAACCCTAATGGTAACCCTGAAGTATCACACCCAGCAGGCACAGACATTGCTGGCAAACCAGCAAGGTTGGTAGATACGGTAAATACATCATTCAGATACATTTGAAGCGGGTCCAATTTCGCCCCCAGAGGAAAAGCTGCATTTGGTGTTGTAGGCGTCAACAAAACATCAACATTTTTGAAAACGTCTATAAAATCATTTCGGATCAACCTACGAACAGATTGTGCTTTGTTGTAGTAAGCATCGTAATAGCCCGATGAAAGAACATGCGTACCAATCAAGATACGACGTTTAACTTCATCCCCAAAGCCTTCCGCACGAGAGCGTGCGTATAGATCTTCAAGATTTTTACTCCCCTCCGCGCGCTGTCCATAGCGCACACCATCGTACCGAGCGAGGTTTGAGGATGCCTCTGCTGGAGCGATGATGTAATAGGCTGCTAAAGCAAAATGATTGTGAGGAAGTTTAACCTCCACAATCTCCGCGCCCTGATCAGCCAACCAGGATGCTCCCTTCTGCCATAATTCTTTTATCTGAGGATCAAGATTTCCTTGGTCAAAATCAGTTGGGATACCAACCCTCAAACCTTTGATAGGCTTGTTGATAGCTGATACGTAGTCACCAGCTTTGATGTTTGATGATGTAGCATCTTTTGGATCATGCCCCGCCATCGCTTGTAAAAGCAAAGCAGCGTCTGCCACATTGGTTGCCATGGGCCCTGCTTGATCAAGTGAGGATGCAAACGCAATAATACCCCACCTTGAACATAATCCATATGTAGGTTTGATGCCGACAATGCCTGTCAGGCTTGCAGGCTGGCGTATAGATCCACCGGTATCGGTTCCTGTGGCGCCTGCACATAATCCAGCTGCCACAGCACTAGCTGAGCCCCCAGATGAACCACCTGGAACCAATTCTTCAGCCGAATCTGCTGCTTTCCAAGGGTTCACACATGGCCCATAAAAGCTTGTCTCGTTAGACGAACCCATCGCGAATTCATCCATATTTAATTTTCCCAAAAATACCGCACCCTCAGCGCGCAAACGGGATGTTACATGACTTTCATAAGATGGCCGAAAGCCCGACAAAATCTTGGAACATGCAGACGCCGTAAATCCAGGGGTGCAAAAGAGGTCTTTGATACCCAGAGGGATCCCCTCAAGAAGCCCTACTTCGCCATTATGACGTCGGAGATCGGACTGTTCAGCTTGCGATACTGTTACAGCATCATCAACCTCAACAAAAGCATTTAGCCTGTCCGCCTTAGCAATGCGATCTAGGTACATTTTTGCCAATTCAACCGCTGAAAGCTCTCTGGCCGAAAGTTTTGTGGACAAATCCGTTATTGTATATCTTTGCATAACACTCACTCCACCACCTTCGGCACCACAAAATAACCCTCATCTTGGATTGGGGCATTGCGCAAGATATCGTCCCGACTGTTGCTCATGGACACGTTATCTTGCCGCATGGGCATTTCATCAACGGTCACACCAGCAAGGGGCTCCACATCATCTGTGTCACACTGGCCCAACAAATCTACCCAATCCATAATTTGACTGAGTTCCTCGGCAAGCCGCGCTGTCTCATGCTCATCAACAGAAAGACGCGCGAGACGGGCAACCTTTTGCACGGTGTTTAAATCCACAGCCATAAGAAAACCTTTTCAACAAATCGATCTCTTCATATACATGTAAGGGCCGTTAAACCAATTCACCATCTTGGGACAAGCATATTCACAAAAAATGAAGTTTGGCCCTGGGTGATCTCAAAGCAACCCCTGGAAACTGGAATGGTCGCATAGAAAGAGAAAGTAGCCTTTATGAATGTGTTCCTTCGTCACGATTTGGTTCAAAGAGCGCATGAGTTGCGTAAGGGATCAACAATTATAGGCCTAGACCATGGCAGCAAAACACTCGGCGTTGCTGTTTCAGACACTTTGTGGATGACAGCAACGGCACTTGGCACCATTCAACGAAAAAAATTTGGCACGGATATGCAACAGCTTCATCAAATGATGCAGGGCCGAGATATTGGCGGGGTCATTCTTGGTTTGCCCCGTGAGATGAGTGGAGCATTGGGAAGCCGCGCTCAAGCCGTGGCAGATTATGCAAGCCATTTGGAGAATTATCTGGGCTGTTGTTGCCTTTTATGGGAGGAACGACTGACGAGTGCAGAAGCTGAAAGGGCTATGTTGCAGGCAGACTTATCCAGAAAGAAACGAGCTCAGAAAATAGACAATCATGCAGCCGCCATCATTCTTCAATCGGCTTTGGATAGGATTATGAACCTTTGATGCATCTCTTCTTGCCAAAAGAACAATGAGGAACTACCCCCTGTAGAGATACGTTTTTCGAGGGATACTACAAACCATGGTCAGTTCGCGACGCCACCTAATTTCCATCGCTGACCTTAATTCTGCAGAGGTACGCGCATTATTGGCTCGGGCATCTGAATATGCCGACATCAACCGCGCTCTGTCTAAACATCACATCATCGCAGAGGGACGTACGCAAGTTAACATGTTTTTTGAGGCGTCAACACGCACCCAAGCAAGTTTTGAAATTGCTGGGATGCGTCTTGGGATGGACGTACTCAATATGTCGGTGAATACCTCTTCAATGACAAAAGGGGAAACACTTCTCGACACGGCAGCGACATTGAATGCCATGAAACCAGACCTTCTGGTGGTACGTCATCAGCATTCTGGTGCTGTTCGATTGCTGTCTCAAAAGGTTAACTGCGCAGTTGTTAATGCAGGTGATGGCGCTCATGAGCATCCCACACAGGCCCTACTCGATGCGCTTACGATCCAACAGACAAAAGGAGACGTAGCCGGGCTTAAGGTCGTAATATGTGGCGACATCATCCATTCTCGTGTGGCACGCTCCAACCTCATTCTGCTGCATGAACTCGGTGCTGATATTCACCTAGCAGGTCCAGCCACACTGCTTCCCCCAGATGTGGATACCTATGGTGTACATGTTCATCGCCGCCTCAATGATGCATTAACGGACGCTGACGTCGTGATGATGCTGCGTGTGCAACGTGAACGCATGTCTGGCGCTTTCTTCCCTTCCGTTCAGGAATATCATCACTTCTTTGGCCTCAACCATGAAAAACTTAAGCGGGCAAAACCTGATGTTATGGTCATGCATCCTGGCCCCATGAACCGAGGCGTTGAAATATCCTCAGAACTAGCAGATGACCCAAACCATAGCGTTATTCAACTTCAGGTAGAGCTAGGCGTAGCCGCACGTATGGCTGCGATTGAGTTTTTGCTCACAGGAGCGAAATGATGAAAAGTCTTGTTTTTACCAACGCCCTTCTTGTGGACCCAGCAACAAACCTTACCCAGCTTGGATGGCTTTATGTTGACGATGGCATCATCGGTGACTTTGGAGAGGGTGCACCTCCTCATAAAATTTTGGACGAAGCGAACCAATTGGTGGATGCCCAAGGTGATATGTTGTGTCCAGGTCTGATAGATCTACGTAGCCATGCACCGGGGGGAAGCCTTCACCCACATCAGGTTAACCAATTGTTAACCGCAGCCAGACCTTTTGGTATTACCAGCCTATGTCTTTACACCCAAGTAACTGATGCAGCAGCACTGGCATATATCGGGGACCTTGGTCCTCAAAAAGCAGGACATGCCTATTTCTTTCCGCCGTTTAATCATCCTGATGATGAAACACGCATGGTCGATATTGGATTATTGCAACGCGCTGGCGCCGCGGCTTTCGCAAACGGAGGGCCCAGCGTGAGACATACGGCACATCTACGCCGTAGCCTTCTTTATGCACGTGACTTTGATGCCTTGGTTTGTTTGCAACCCATGGACCCCTACTTATCAGATGGGGATATGCATGAGGGGCAAATGGCGACCCGCTTGGGTCTTGTTGGGATTCCCAAATTGGCTGAAACCTTGGAATTGGAGCGCTTACTCAAGCTCATACAAGACACACAAAGCACAGCCCATATAGACATGATATCAACCCGAGACGCTGTCGATTTACTCGCTCGGTTCCCCAAGGTTACCGCCTCAGTGGGCATTCACCACTTGTTGATGAACCATCTTGATGTAGGCGAGTATAGAACTTTTGCAAAAATGCAACCACCCTTACGAGACGAGCAAGATCGATTAGCATTGATTGAAGCGGTCAAAAATAGGTGTATTCATGCTGTTGTATCTGCCAACAAATCATTAGGCGAAGATGCCAAGCGCGTGCCATTTGGAGAAGCTGAATTTGGCGCAGTTGGGGTTGATTTGCTTTTGCCAGGCATGTTGGCTCTTTATCATGAGGGGCAACTGTCTTTACCCCAAGCCTTGTACCCTTTGACCGCTGGGCCTGCCAATATTTTGGGAATCCCGACAGGCCATTTGCAAAAAGGATATCGTGCAGATTTGTTATTGGTTGATGTCGAAGCACCTATCCGCTTGGGTGAAGCAGATGGATTTGGTGACAATCACCCCATGAAGGGTCGTATGTTACAAGGAGTGGTCAAACAAAGTTTTGTAGAGGGGCGCCCACATGCCTGATCCTTTGCACCCTTGGGGATATGCTATTCTCCTAGGATTTTTGGCTATTGGCTATTTTATCGGATCTATACCTTTTGGATTGGTTTTCTCGCGCCTGTTTGGTTTACCCGATCCTCGAAGCTATGGATCGCAAAATATTGGCGCAACAAACATCCTCCGCTCTGGCAACAAATTGGCAGCTTTCCTAACGCTGATCGGAGATTCTGGTAAGGGTTGGCTTATTACGTTTCTATCCCTTTATTTTTATGGGTTAGATGCAGCCATCGCGACTGGTTTCGGGGCTTTCATAGGCCATTTACACCCAATCTTTCTGGGTTTTAAAGGTGGTAAGGGTGTGGCCACATTCTTAGGGGTTCATCTTGCATTTTCCCCGACATTGGTAGGGCCATTATCACTTGTAGGTTGGTTGTTGGGTGCAATCATTTCAAAACGGTCTTCTGTTGGTGCGTTAACCATTGCAGTGCTAGCACCGCTGACATTTTGGTGGTTCACCTATATTCAATTAAGTGAAGTTTCAGCTATCATGGCTGCCTGGATGTTGTGGCGTCACCGTGACAACATTCGGCGACTTTACCTTGGTCAAGAACCCAAAATGAACTTTCAGAGGTCACGGGAGAATTGACAAACACAGGACTCATGGTCCAGTCGCGATTCATGGGGCGTTTTCTGCCCACCCAACTATTGAGGCATCATGCAACTTGTAATTGTGGAATCACCAGCTAAAGCCAAAACCATCGAGCGCTATCTCGGCAACGGTTTTAAAGTCATGGCGAGTTATGGACATATTCGGGATTTAGACCCTGGTGAAGGGTCTGTAGATCCACAGAACAACTTCGCACAAAAGTGGAGCATCAACTCTGATGCAAACAGGAGGGTCAAAGAACTAACGGAAGCGGCCAAAGATGCTGATGACATTATTTTGGCGACTGACCCTGACCGCGAAGGTGAAGCCATATCTTGGCATCTTTACTCCGTCCTCCGCGAAAAGCGCGGGATGAAGTCAAAGCATATGCGAAGGGTTGTGTTTCACGAAATCACCAAAACAGCCGTGCTGAAAGCCATGGAAAACCCTCGCGACATCGATGAAGAACTCGTCCATGCCTATCTTGCACGACGACTACTTGACTATCTTGTGGGTTATACACTCTCGCCTGTCTTGTGGCGTAAATTGCCAGGAGCGAGATCGGCAGGCAGGGTCCAATCTGTTGCGTTACGATTGATCTGTGAGCGGGAAAAAGAAATTGAGCGCTTCGTCCCCATTCATTATTGGACGGTAACAGCAGATCTCGGCTTTACCAAAGACAGGCAGATATCCGCCAAATTGGAAATGGTAGATGGGAAAAAGTTACAACCCCACGACATCAATTCAGCCCAAATGGCTGATGATTTTGCTTCTGCCTTGCGGGTGTCCTCTGTGAACGTCATCTCCGTTGACACAAAGCCTGGCAAACGAACACCAGCACCACCATTTACGACCTCTACCTTGCAACAAGAAGCTTCCAGAAAATTAAGTTTTGGTGCCCGCAGAACCATGCAAGCTGCCCAAAAGCTATATGAAGCTGGGTTCATAACCTACATGCGAACTGATGGCACGAGCCTCTCTCAGGAGGCTGTTGGGACGATAAGAGATGCCATCAAATCTCAATTTTCTGCAAGACATTTGCCTTCCAAACCGCGGGCTTACAAATCAAAAGCTGCCAACGCGCAAGAAGCCCATGAGGCCATTAGACCCACAAATATCAACAAAAAGCCAAGCGAACTTTCTATAGATGGGGACCAGCGGCGACTGTATGATCTCATCTGGATGCGCACCATGGCCTGTCAAATGAGTGATGCGGAACATTTGGATACAAAAATCACGTTGCAAACAACTGACCAAAGATTTGGTTTGGGAACGACAGGACGCGTGGTAACATTTGGTGGGTTCACAGATCTCTACCGCGAAGGCTTGGATGACCAGGAAGACGAAAAAGACCGACGCTTACCCAAACTCGAGGTGGGTGAAGAGGGCAAAGTCTTGCGCGCTGAGGATGAAGCTCATGCCACAAAGCCTCCTGCACGATTCTCTGAAGCCAGTTTGGTTAAAAAACTTGAAGAGTTAGGTATAGGTCGCCCATCCACATATGCGAGCATTATTTCTGTTTTGGAAGAACGCCGTTATGTCCGCATAGAACAAAGGCGGTTTTTTGCCGAGGACACTGGTCGCGTTCTTTCTGCATTTTTAGAAGCTTTCTTTGAACGCTATGTAGCTTATGGTTTCACAGCTGAACTCGAAGCAAAACTTGATCAAATCACATCTGGAGAATTGAACTGGCTCCAAGTGATGCATGAATTTTGGCAAGGTTTTGAAAAATCCGTCAAAGATATTGCAGAATTGCGGGTACGCGATGTTATTGATGTCTTGGATAAAGAACTGGAGATGCATCTCTTTCCCGTCACCGAGGAAAATCCTGAACCACGAAAATGTCCCAAATGCCAAGCTGGCCAGTTAGGGCTGCGCATTGCCCGGAATGGCGGCTTCATTGGCTGCTCCAATTATCCCGAATGCACCTTCACACGCAGCCTGGGTCAATCAACCGAAGGGGATGAAGCCAGTGAATTGCCTCGAGATCTTGGCTATGACGATATGCAAAGACTGATTAGCTTGAAAACAGGGCGTTTTGGTCCTTACGTGGAGCGCGCAGGACTTGATGATGAAAAGGCCAAAAGGGCAAGTCTACCCAAAGATATTACCATCGCAATGGTCACCCTGGATTTGGCAATTAAGCTTCTGAATTTGCCCCGTGAAGTTGGTTACCATGAAGGAGAACCCATCATAGCTCAAATTGGGCGC
This sequence comes from Alphaproteobacteria bacterium, assembly GCA_038131935.1. GTDB lineage: Bacteria > Pseudomonadota > Alphaproteobacteria > UBA8317 > UBA8317 > UBA8317. Next base: position 16,069 of record JAYPQH010000018.1, read on the forward strand.
TTTGGCCCTTACCTCACCCATGCAAACAAAACGGCAAAACTTGCAAGCGGCATGGAAGCCCTTGAAATTGGCATGAACTTGGCCGTTGAAAAACTTGCCAAAGTAAAACCCAAGCCACCTGCAAAACTTATAGGTGAACATACATCAGGAAAGCCAATTGAATTGAAAACAGGCCGTTTTGGCCCTTACCTGCATATGGAAAAGGTCATGGCCAATATCCCTAAATCCATGGACCCTGACCAACTTACCCTCGCAGAAGCCATCAGCTTGATTGATAAAAAAATGGAAAAGACGCCAACCAAAACGCGCAAAAGCGGCACCTCAGCCACAAAAAGCCGTGGCAGGGCCAAAAAAAGTGGCTAAACATTCGCACCAAGATGCGATCCCCAGACCGACCTTCTTGCTTTTATTGAACAGCAAGAAGGCGCTGTTGACAAAAGAGAGATCGCAAAAGCTTTCCACCTGACCGGTCACGACAAAATTTTATTAAAACAACAATTGAGAAGGCTCGCAGACCAAGGACTCATTCCGTCAGCCAAACGGCCCAAACAGACTGCTTTTAAGGAGCGGGTTTTTATTGCAACCGTGAGCCATATCTCGGAAGATGGCGTTGTGTTTGCAGCCCCAGAGAATGCAGACAACATCGAACAGCATGTTGAAGTAACAGGTCAGCGGGCCGCTCAGTTGTCTGTGGGCCAACGTATTCGCGTACGGCGCTTAGCACGAAAGAACGTTGATACCGAAAGGCATGATCAGGTCGCTTTGATCCATAGGATTTCTGAGGAACAAGAGACACAAATTGCCGTGGTTATCAAAGAAAATGGTCGGGTTTGGGCGGAGCCAGTCAGCCGTCGCGGGCGCGGTCTTCGGATTACCTTGGTTGCCCATGAACAATGGGAATTGCGCCATGGGGCTCTTGTGTTGGTTCAAATCATCAGCAAGCATCGTGGTGCCATAGCGGGAAAAATACTCGAACTGCTGGGAACAAGGCTCGATAGCCCACAAGCCGTCTCTATGGTGGCTATCCATGAACATGACATTCCCTATCAGTTTTCTGAAGCTGTTTTCCACGAGGCTGAGATTGCAGAACCTCTTGATTGTGTAAGGGAGGATCTTAGCCATCTTCCTTTTGTCACCATTGATCCCAAAGATGCTCGGGATCATGATGATGCCCTCTACGCATGTCCCACCCCGGATAATCCTGCCATCATCCACCTTTACGTGGCTATTGCTGATGTATCAGCCTATGTCCATGGTGGCGGTTTGTTGGATCAAGAAGCCTGCAAGAGAGGAAATTCAGTATATTTCCCAGATCGTGTGGTACCTATGTTGCCTGAGCAACTGTCAAATGGTTTATGCTCACTCAAAATGGGACAAGAACGCTTAGCATTTGTCTGCCGTTTGCGTGTGGGTGAAGACGGGCAATGCACAGATCCAAAATTTTTCAGGGCACGTATCAAGGTTCAACATAATTTTGCCTATGAAGAGGCCCAAACATATATTGACAAGCCTGATACAAACAGTCCGATTTCGCTTTTGTTAAAAGCATACAAAAGAATGGCCCAGGCACGAGATCTGCGAGAGCCATTGGACCTTGATGTTCCAGAACATCAAATCCATTTGGATACCGAAGGACGCGTCCATAAAATTACCCTACGCGATCGTTTTGATGCCCACCGACTGGTGGAAGAATGTATGATCCAAGCGAATGTGGCTGCAGGAACTGTTTTGGCAAAACATGGAAGCCCTGCTTTGTACCGCAACCACGAAGAACCTCCTCGAGACCGCCTGATCACACTTAAAACAAGTTTTGATGCCATGGGGCTTAATTTGGCCTTGGGCAATAGGTTGACACCAGCGCTTTTCAATCATGTCATCAAACGACTGACTGATAGCCCAATGGCCAGAACGGTCTCCGAAATGATTCTACGCTGCCAAACACAGGCTTTTTATGGCGTGGATAACTTGGGACATTTTGGCCTTGCATTACCCTGCTATGCCCATTTCACCTCCCCCATACGCCGTTATGCTGACCTCATCGTGCATAGAAGCCTCATCACCTGTTTAAAACTTGGACAAGATGGGCTGACCCACGACACTTCAGAGCGGCTGGAAGCTATAGCTGAACATATTTCAAAAACCGAACGAACGGCCATGGCAGCAGAGCGCGATTCCATTGCCCGTTACGTGGCCGCACATATGTCAGACCATATTGGGCGCCAGTTCGAAGCGACCATTTCAGGTTTGGCAAGAATGGGACTTTTTGTGCAGCTTGTGGATAACGGGGCAGAAGGATTTATTCCTGCTGCAAAAATTGGTCGGGACTATTACCATTATGACGAACAAACAATGACCATACGCGGAGAGCGTGCGGGCCTCACATTTAGGCTTGGAGAACCTGTTACAGTGCGGCTTGAAGAAGCTGCACCTGTGAGCGGAGGGTTGCGTTTTTCACTTGTCACGCCACAAGAACCGCCCTTGCGCAAAAGGGCCTTCAAAGGGCATGGTTCGCGGGCAAGGTCTACAACGGATCGGAAGAAAAGCAAAAAAACAATGTCTAGGAAAAAACATGAGCGATAGGTCGGTATGGAGTGCAATTCTGAGAGGAATATCTCAAAAATGTCCTGCTTGCGGAGGAGATAGTTGTTTTGATGGATACCTAAAAATCCGTGAACAATGCAGATCATGTGGGGAAGAATTTTGGCACCATCGTTGTGATGATGCCCCCCCTTATTTGGTTATCTTTATTGTAGGTCATATCGTGGTGCCCCTGGCGGTGGCACTTGAGCTTTCTTACACACCACCATTGTGGCTCCATGCAACCATTTGGTCCATTGCCATAATTGGTTTATCATTATTGTTGTTGCCAAGGGTGAAAGGCGCTGTACTCGGAATCCAATGGGCGAACAGAATGCATGGATTTGGGGATCATGGAGAAGCATAACACAGTCCCTGTGAGACCTGCATCTTCGGTGTTGGTATGGCAAGAAGGACCTCATGGAATTGAGGTGTTCTGCGGTATACGCAACCCTTCCATGACGTTCGCTGCAGGGCAAATTGCATTTCCAGGTGGACGTTTGGAGCGCCACGATGCGCGAGCGAAAGCCCTAAGCCCTTTATCATCGAACACAAAAGCATTGCTGGCCTACCAATCACGCCATAAACCACATGGCTTGGCCCAGGCGGGATTACGGGAACTGATGGAAGAAACCGGTTTGGTTATCGGACAACATGAGCATAACAAATTACAGGCTGATTTCTCAGCGCTTTCGTTTCTTTGTCGTGCCATCACGCCACCAGGTCGTGTCCGTCGTTTTGACGCCCGTTTTTTTGCTGCTCCATCACACGCCATACAGACTATTATTCCTCCTACAGAACATGAAGAACTGCTAGATTTGCAATATCGCCCCCTCACAGCGCTTTTAGAAGACAAATTGATGCCTCCTACCAAGTTGGCACTGATGCAGCTCCGCGATTTGATTGCAGGCGAGATGACACCTAAATTGATGCGTGGCATGAAACGGATAGAAACCATCTCAATATCCCAGAACCGTTAGTTTCTATGCGCTATCTTTCATCCTGGTTCGATCCAGAAAGCCTCAAAGATATTATTGCTATCTATATAGCAGTGCTTTTGGTTGGTGCTCTATTTGGGATGACCATGCCTCTAATGGCTCTTGAGTTGGAGCATATGGGGGCGAGCAAATTGATAAATGGCCTTTCTGCTTCCGTGGGTGTGTCAACAATGCTGCTGATGGCTCCCATGACCCCATGGTTGTTGCATAAATTTGGCACCCGAAATCTTATGGGCATGGGCTGCGTTATGGGGTCAGTTACATTGCTCTTATTTCCGATCTTTCCAGATGTTTGGGCATGGTTTCCACTTCGGTTTTTGTTTGGACTTTGTTTAAGCGCCTTGTTTACCTGCTCTGAAACCTGGCTCAACCTCACAACGCCAAAAGAAATACGTGGTGTGATGCTGGGAATTTATGGGACCATGCTTTCACTTGGATTTGCACTGGGTCCATGGTTGTTAACAACAGTTGGAGCGTCTGGTTGGCCCGCCTTCGCGGTTGCAGCCTTGCTTACATTTGCCGCTGGCTCGGTCATTCTATTTCTAGCACGCAACCGTATGGTTGAAAAAACACCCCAGCATGTTCGGATCAGCACATTGGTGCGAAACAACCCAACGCCCTTTCTTGCCGCTTTTGTGTTTGGAGGTATTGAAACAGGTATTTTCAACCTCCTCCCTATTCATGGCTTATTAATGGATATGCAACCACAGCAAGCTGCGCTTTTGTTGGTTTGGGTTGGCGTCGGCAATCTCTTGTTACAACTGCCAATAGGATGGCTTGCAGACAGGATGAATCAACGCCTACTTTTGGGCATCTGTGCCCTGATAGGGGCCATCGGCGGCTGGGGTCTAGCCATGATGAATATGACGGAATTACCTGCCAAAATTCTTCTCCTCGTCTGGGGTGGTGCTGTGGTAGGTTTCTACACTGTTGGTCTTTCCATGCTCGTCAAGCGTGGGACGGAAACCCAAATACCGTCTATGAACGCGGGCTTTTTGATGATGTATGGTTTGGGAGCCGTCAGCCTTCCCAGTGTAACAGGTGAATTGATGGACAGGTTGGATGTCTGGGGCCTTCCTTTTGCAATTATAGTTCTTTGCGGTGGCTATTTTGTCTTACTCGTCATCAGGGCACAAAGACCATCTTGACGCTGAGCGCAGCAAGCGGTAGCAAACAGTTTTTGTAAATCAACGAGGGGGCCTAGAGCCATGGCGAAGCCGACCACCATTAAAATCCGCCTTAACAGTTCGGCCGATACAGGGTTTTTCTATGTCACAAAGAAAAACACCCGCACCATGACAGAAAAAATGGTGGTTCGGAAATATGATCCTGTTGTTCGCAAGCATGTAGAATTTCGGGAAGGTAAAATTAAGTAAGGCGACCCTTTCCAACGGCAGCTTTCGCAGCAAAGCTAACTCTCTGAATGAGATGATTTTTAAGGTTTGCTGGGACGTTTACCCCTTGCAAGGAATAGTGCCTATCATATACCCATATCTCAACACCTAAGCTTGGGAATTATATGAGTACAAACATGCAGACATCCGCTATTCAAGACCTTCTTGAGTTCTTCTCAGAAGACATGGCGCTTGTTGATGCAGAAATCCGCTCTCGCCTTGGCTCCAAAGTAGACCTCATTCCTGAATTAAGTGGACATCTGGTCCATGCTGGTGGCAAGCGGATTCGCCCTTTGTTGACCCTTGCAGGTGCTCGGCTTTTTGGCGCTATTAACCCTGCCACCATCAAATTGGCCGCCAGTGTTGAATTTATCCACACAGCAACCCTTCTGCATGATGACGTGGTTGATGGTAGCGCCCAACGAAGGGGTCGCGATACAGCCAATGCTGTTTGGGGCAACAAAGCTCCCATACTGGTGGGTGATTTCTTGTTTGCCAGGGCCTTTGAATTGATGGTTGAGGCCGATAGTCTTGAAACATTGAATATCCTCGCAACGGCATCAGCACGAATTGCTGAGGGAGAAGTGCTACAATTAACCTCGGCCCATGATGTAGGGCTTTCCCTAGACACGTATTTCCGCATTATTGAGGCCAAGACAGCTGTTTTGTTCGAAGCGGCCCTACAGGTTGGTGCGCTGTCTGCTGGCGCAACCAAGGAACAAGCTAAAAATGCTGGCTTATTTGGTATGGGATTTGGTTGTGCTTTTCAGATTATAGATGACTATCTAGACTATGCAGGTGAGCAAGCCATTATTGGTAAAGCACCTGGAGATGACTTTCGCGAGGGTAAAGTTACTATGCCCGTCATTCTCAGCATGCGAGCCAATCGTCAAACCCAAGAACAACTCACAGCCCTGTTCCAATCTCAACAAAGGGAACTTCATTTTGATAAAGCCTTGGGATTGATTTCTCAAACAAATGCATTGGACAGCACCAAATCATATGCTTACGATTACACAAATCAAGCCATAGCTGGGCTTGCGGGGCTAGAGTCACGAACCAAAGATATGCTTACGTCTCTCTCACAAGAAGCCCTAAACCGCATAAACTGATTTTTACAGAATTCGACAAATTTCTGCAAAAACCCCTGCTCACGCCATTTCACGCAAGCTTGTTGCACTACATCACTTGGCATCTGGTTAAACAATGCAAAACATGTCCCCCCCGAGCCACTCATGCCGGCGCGCAAACAGCCTGGTAAAGCACGCATCTCATCTATCAAGATAGGCAAGTCTGGGTTCAGCACAAATGCTGATAATTCCAAATCATTACGAAACCGCTCACTGCTCAAATGAGACCAGTTTTGTAATTCAAGGAGCTGATCCATTCCTACCCGCTTCTGTCTAGGCAAACCTTTAAAGACCTCAGCCGTTGACACAGGGATGCCATCATTGACGAGGAGCAGATATCCTTCACTTGGCGTGGATAACTTGGTTAGCTTCTCTCCCAGCCCTTGCATGCGCTGAGCAGATGGAGACAAACAAACCGGCACATCAGCTCCTAGACTTTGCGCCACTTCATGTAAAATATGTTGATGAACTTGAAGTCCCCACAACCGACATAAACCCCGCAACACAGCTGCAGCATCAGCTGAGCCGCCACCCAAACCTGCTGCCACAGGAATATTTTTATGTAGAGAGATTTTTGTAAACCCAACAGAACAGTCCTGCTGGCGTAACGCATGAAGAGCTCTTATACAAAGATTATCTGCACTATCTATAGAACCATAAACATTTGAAAATAAAAAAAATTCATCTTTCTCTGCGCGTTCCAAATGGAGTTCGTCAGCAAAGTCACCAAATACAACAAGCGAGTCTAAATTATGGTACCCATTGTCCCATCTCTCCAGTACATGAAGGGTTAAATTTACCTTGACCCACGCTTTTTCTACCACTGTTGTGATCATAGCTTTGGTAGACCCTTTAATTTTTCCATAACCCGTTCTTGATCTTTTTCATCTCAAAAGCTACGCCGTGCGCGTTCCACATATGCCCGGCCTGGCGCCAAAACCCCATCGCGTGAAGAACATCTCCATGATGTTCGGTGATGGTTGGGTCTGAGGGTTCTAAAGCTCTCGCCTGCTCAATTGTCGTAAGAGCATCATCCATCCGTCCCAGTTTAAAATAGGCCCATGCTAGAGAGTCCATGATAAAACCATCTTCTGGGCGTAATTTCACAGCAGCGTTTAACAACTGCAACGCATCATACAAATTCACCCCTTGGTCAGCCCAACTATAGCCGAGGTAATTCATAACTTGTGGTTGGTCTGGCTCAAGGGCAAGGGCTTGTTTCAGGGCACGCTCTGCTTCCGGCCATTGCCCAGATCTTTCCAATGCCACAGCATAGACAAAGTAAAGCAACCAATCATCATTCTGAGAGAGCATCAATGCATTTTCATAAGCCTTTACGGCTTCATCAAACTGGCTCGCCATTCGGTATATATTACCCATATGACGAAATGACTCGCGCGCCTGAAATGCGCTCTGTGTAAAAGGCATGAGGATCAAAATAGCGCCTTCATGGTCACCCGCATCTGCATTTAAATATGCCAATTCCACATGCGCGAACCACCCAACATGTGGATCATCTCGTAAGGTTTCGTATATCCCGCGCGCTTGGCTTGTGTGACCCATCTGCTCAAATTCTTGTGCCATGGTTAACAGCAACAATGGCTGGTGAGGGGCTAAACTCAAGGAAATTTGTCGGAACAACAAACGTCTTTGCTGCATGCTATCCTCGGCCAAGAGATAACTCATGGCATGAAACGCCTCTGCAAAACCCTCCATGGTTGATCTTGGCAAAACTTTGGGCAGCCCCAAACCCAAATTATTATCCGTCGGCAACTGGTAATCATGAAAGAAATCTTTATGATCTTGGAGGAAGTCCAATGCATCACGTTTTTTTCCAAGTGACCAAAGAATTTCGACTTGAGCCAATAAGGCTCTTTTCTTCAAGCCACTGCTCATCCCTGCCACAAACTCAAAATGCTCCAACGCACGACGTTTTTGACCACGAAGAAACTCAAGGCAACCGCTTAGGTAAGATCTTAAAAGCCTATGAGCTGTGGAACCACTACGATCCTCTAAAACCCGCAAAGCAGCTTCAAAGTCTCCCAAAGATGCCATGATCCATACCTTACCAACTTCTTGGATAAGAGGATTAGGGAGTTCTGTCAGTTGCTGTAACGCATCTGTAAATGACACCTGCCTTATCAAGCTTACAAAGGTCACCAATTGTGGAATTTCATCCTGCAATCCCGCCTGCAGCAATGGCTCCGCTTGAAGTGCAGCTGCATCAAGATCTCCTGCAAGTGCTGAGGCCAACACCAGGGATTGACGCAATTCGGGTTGATCAGGGTCAAGAGCCAAGACTTCTGTTAGGTAGCTTGCTGCCTCAACAAAATTCTCAGCACGTAAGGCTTGCTGGCCTGCCAAATAAGCACCTGATGTCTCAGCACGCCCCTTATTTGGCAGGCACAAATATATCGAAACAAGCAACCCAATCACGGAAAGAAGCAAACGCACCTGCAATTTAAAGCCCCCTTATCATCCCTTTGACCATGCAAGATCATAAAACCAATGAGAACCCCTTAACTGGATCACAAAGGAATATATCACAGCATCAGCATGTTTGGACCTACATGTTTGGGTAGTTAGGGCCGCCGCCGCCTTCGGGTACCGTCCATGTGATATTTTGACTAGGATCTTTGATGTCACATGTTTTACAGTGAACACAATTTTGAGCATTGATCTGAAAGCTAGACTGACCATCATTCTCTATCACCTCATAAACCCCAGCAGGACAATAGCGTTGTGCTGGTTCAGAAAAGCGCGGCAAATTTTGTGCAATAGGAATGTCTTTATCTGCCAACACAAGATGACACGGCTGATCTTCCTCATGATTGGTTGCAGAGAACGCGACATTGGTTAAACGATCAAAACTTACTTCTCCATCCGGTTTTGGGTAGGTGATTGGCTGACATTGAGAAGCGGGCTTCAGCGTCTCATGATCTGCTTTTCCATGGCGCAAGGTTCCAAAGAACGAAAAGCCAAGCTTTTCTCTTGTCCACATATCCAAACCACCTGCTGCAAGGCCACCCAACAACCCCAATTTGGACCAAAGTGGCTTTACATTTTTCACCAAATTGAGTTCTCGGCCAACCCGTGATGAACGGAGTTTTTCATCAAACTGATCCAACTGATCATGTTCTCTTCCCTGCGCAAGCGCTTCAACCATGACATCGGCAGCCATCATGCCAGAATCCATAGCATTATGACTTCCCTTAATTCGTGGAACATTCACAAGTCCTGCCGCACAACCTACCAAAAGCCCACCAGGGAAAGCCAATTTGGGCAACGACTGCCAGCCTCCCTCAGAAATAGCACGGGCCCCATACGCAACCCGTCGACCACCCTCCAATATAGGCCTGATGGCGGGATGCTGTTTAAACCTCTGGAACTCCTCATACGGAGAAAGATACGGATTGGTGTAATTCAAATGGACCACGAACCCTATGCTCACTTGGTTATTCTCCAAATGATACATGAAGCTGCCACCACCTGTGTTGAGACCAAGGGGCCACCCCATGGTGTGGGTTACTTGCCCTGGAACATGCTTGTCAGGATCTATTTCCCATAATTCCTTGATCCCAAGGCCATATTTTTGAGGGCATGCATCTTGATCAAGATTAAATTTATTTATCAGTTGCTTCGCTAAAGATCCTCGAACCCCCTCAGCAATCACAACATAACGCCCCAGCAATTCCATACCTGGCTGATAGTCCGACTTTTCTGACCCATCTTGCCCTAAGCCAAAGACACCTGCCACAACACCACGAAGGCTGCCATCATCAGCAAACAGACATTCTGAAGCAGCAAATCCAGGGTAAATCTCAACACCAAGTTCCTCTGCTTGTTCTGCCAACCAGCGGCATAAATTACCCAATGATACTGCGTGGCAACCATGGTTGGACATGAGTGGCGGCATCATAAAATTGGGCAAGCGCAGACTTCCAGCCGGCCCTAAGACAAAAAAACGATCATCAGTGACTGGATTGTTTAATGGGGCACCACGGGATGCCCAATCTGGAATCAAATCGTTCAAGGCAATGGGATCTACGACTGCACCGGAGAGAATATGCGCACCAATCTCCGAACCTTTCTCCAACACACATACACTGAGATCTGGGTTTTTCTGTTTGGCTCTTATTGCCGTCGCAAGACCCGCCGGTCCGCCACCTACAATCAAGATATCAAATTCCATACTCTCGCGCGCAACACTCATTCTCTCACTCCTTCACCGATATGGCGCTCACATCTGAGGCATAAGGGCTTTTCACCTTAACGTGCCGGCCAGACTTTGCGTCTTTGTATCCCTCCATGATATGAACTGGTGAAGCAAATGGGTCAATTGCGACAGGTTAACCAATGGAAAAGCACGGCAGTGGAAATCTTCAACAATGGGAAGCCATCTTACGCTGGCATCAGCATTATGAAGTTGATGATATTCTCTCAACGCATGTGCAAGATTTCATGCAACCTCCAGCAACCCCAATCCAAGTCCCTCAGGTGAACCGCGAGCATAAACAAGCCCCTCCACCATCAAATCCTGAACAAGACATAAAGACACAACCCTCCAAGCTGAATTTACGCGCTTGTGATAGCCTTGGAGCTTTGGCGCGGTATATGGAGCAAATCCCTTGTGGGCTAAAGCATCCTGGAAACAATTTTGTATTTGCGGATGGTCATCCTGACGCAGATTTGATGGTAATTGGTGAAGCCCCAGGGGAACAAGAAAACAGAGAACAAAAGCCTTTTGTAGGTCGTTCAGGTTTGTTACTTGATCAGATGTTGGCAGCCATTGGACTCAGCCGTCATGAACCAGATCCTAAGAAGGCCGTGTATATAACAAATGTTGTACCATGGCGGCCGCCTGGAAACAGAAAACCATCAACTGTGGAAACCGAGCTTTTTCGTGAGAGTGTATTCCGTCATATCGCCTTGCAATCCCCCAAATGTATTCTGGCCATGGGCGGAAGTGCTGCGACGGTTCTACTCAATGAATCCACAGGTATAACGAGGTTGCGAGGCAACCTGCGCATGATGCAATTTGATGGTCATCATGTTGGCGTCATCGCAACCTTTCACCCTGCCTATCTCTTGCGTAACCCATTGGCAAAAGGGAAGCTTATGCTGATTTACGCACAACCCAAAAACATCTTGCCACCGACAACACAATAGCCCCATGAAAGATACGTATTATGCCGAGCATTGATGAAAGTAAGACCTTTATTCCTATTCGCATTGCCGTTCTTACCATATCAGATACACGCTCATTAGAGACCGATACATCAGGTCAGTGGCTCGCCAAGGCCATTAAAGACGCAGGCCATCAACTTGAAGACCGACAACTGGCTCGAGACGATATTTGGGCTATTAGAGCCATTATATGCGCATGGATTGCGAGTGGCCAGGTAGACAGTATTATCACAACAGGTGGCACGGGACTCACAGGACGTGATGTAACCATTGAAGCCATCACACCACTTCTTGATAAAAGCATTGATGGATTTGCCCATCTTTTTCACCAAGTGTCGCACCAATCGGTTGGGACATCGACATTACAATCAAGAGCTATGGGGGGCCTTGCAGGTGAAACCTACGTTTTTTGTCTTCCCGGCTCAACTGGCGCATGCAAAGACGGTTGGCAGCATATTTTGCAATGGCAGCTCGATAACCGTCACAGCCCCTGTAACCTTGTGGAAATCATGCCAAGGTTAGCCGAGCGTTAAGACATAACCCAGAGGACAGATTGAAAAGCTGATAATCTTGGCCATCATCGCAGTCTGACTGCATTGGCCCCCAAAATATTGAACCAGACAATTTTGCATAAACGTCTAGAGCTTGATGGGACGATAAAAGAGCATGATGAAGCAAAAAAATGTCTTTTTTTTGCCGCCGTCCGATAGCCCAATATCCTCCATCGCCTGACGGAGCAATGACGAAACGATTTTTGCCCAAGGAGCGTTGCAACAGATTAAGATCATGATGGCTTACCAAAGGCAGATCTGCCCCGATTAATATCACCTTGTGATACCTATTCATACAAGCCAACATACGTCGTTCAAAGCCTACAGACGGCTGACGAGGCAAATGGCTCTGATGGTGCGGTGGATCTGCATACATGGTGACCACATTATGAAAGCACGAAACACGAGCTTGAACTTGCAATCGTTTGGTCATCAATCGTTGCAAGTGGGCTGCCCTCATTGAGCCCAACAATGGATGCAAACGGGTTTTCGCGCGCCCTGCCTTTGGAAACCTTGTAAAGATGATCAATGTCGATGCCTTAGGTGATATTTTTTTACGTTTTGGCTTGGCCATCTGAACTTGATTCCATTTTTTGCTTTTGATGGCGTCTTGTATAGATAGACCCAATCCATTCTGGTGACGCCCCCAGACGGAAAGACCAATAGCAAAACATGTTTAAAAGAATCCGGAATGTATAACCTTGTGCGGTATAACGCCGGGAGAGGAAAAAACCGTAAACGCCAACATCTCTCTCTTAGATCGGGCGGATCTATCCACAAAAACAACATCATCCATGAGAGGGATTTGGGGGTAGCCATCACGCAGACTGGGGGCTTGTTGATGAATGAGAAAACCTTGATCACCATAGGGCCTTTTACCCAAAACACAGCGTACAAACACCCCCCATGTTAACAACATCGGCCATATGCCCCGATCTGAAACACCAAAACGGCCATAATAAAGACGATCTGTTTGCAATGTTTGTGATGCCAAAATCTCAGCCCATTTTGGTTCCAATCTTACATCCGCATGCAGCAACCAAATCCAATCAGCACGCGCTTCACGACAACCAATTTGGATTTGCTGGCCACGACCAGGGGTTGTTTGGATAAGTCGGCAACCTGCTTCATCAGCTATCTGGCATGTTGCATCAGAGCTTCCGCCATCTACGACAATAACCTCTCTTATGAGGTCAAGGCCTTGGTAAAGATCCTCTAATAAACCAGGCAGGCAGTCAGCTTCGTTCAGACATGGTATCACGACCGACATTTTCATATCAGCACCTTTTTGCATTATTTTCCACGTTTTAACATGTTACATGGCCAAGCGCACAGACCTTCATTTTGACAAATCAAAGGAAAAAACATCATCCTCTTTTTTGTTGTATTTGTCTTAAATTTATCATCCTCTAAATAGGTATAACAACATGGCCCCATTAGAAAAACTTCCCCTCGGCCATGCCGGCTGTGATGAGGTTGGGCGCGGGCCCCTGGTTGGAGATGTGGTGGCTGCTTGTGTCCTGTTTCATGATACCGCGCCTGAGGGTATTCGTGATTCTAAAAAATTAAGCCAAACGAAGCGTTTACAATTGGGCCCTCTCATTGCGCAAAGTGCTTGGGTCGGCTTTGGCCATGCAACCGCACAAGAAATTGATGAAATAGGCATACATAAAGCATCACTGCGCGCGATGACGCGTGCCATCTTAGCCTGCCCTCACCCACCTGTTTTTGTCGTTGTGGATGGCAAATTTACCCCACAAGTAAGCATACCACGCCATGCAGAGATAAAGGGAGACGATCGTTTTATCGAGGTTGCAGCGGCAGCAATAATGGCGAAACTACGACGCGACGCCATGATGACAGAACTTGAAGCATCCTACCCTGGTTATGGATTTGACCAGCATCAAGGCTATCCCACCCGACAGCATCGTGAGGCACTAGAGCGGCTGGGCCCCACACCAGAACATCGCATGAGCTACAAAACGCTACGTGATTTGCCCTCTGTCAAGAATGGCAAAAAGAACACACTTAGCCACCCATAACAAAAGTGATTCTTGCATCCGCGAATCACATCAGCGATTCTATCAAAATATGATTCGTAATTTTTAGCCTCGGAGCAACCAAATGACGCTGCCTGCCGGAATCCATGTCAAGCATGTAATTGCACCTGAGGGTATAAATCGCATTTATAGCGGTGATTGTATTGAGGTTATGAAATCAATCCCGTCTGGATCCGTTGATTTAATCTTTGCTGATCCACCCTACAATCTTCAATTGTCACACAAATTACGCCGCCCAGACCAAACAGAAGTAGCAGGTGTCCATCATGACTGGGATCAATTTGATGATTTTGATGCCTATGACTTATTCACCCATCAATGGTTATCAGAAGCGCGACGGGTGCTAAAAGATAATGGTGCAATATGGGTTATTGGCAGCTATCATAATATATACCGCCTGGGCGCCCTTCTCCAAGATGCTGGATTTTGGATCTTAAATGATGTGGTTTGGAGAAAAACAAACCCGATGCCGAATTTTCGGGGAACAAGGCTTGCCAATGCACATGAAACATTGATTTGGGCTGCCAAACAAACAACACGCTCGGGCTATCGCTTTAATTACCGCACATTAAAGTCCCTCAATGATGGTCTACAAATGCGGTCCGACTGGGTCATGCCCATTTGTTCAGGGGATGAACGCTGCAAATTTGCCGATGGCACCACAGCCCATCCAACACAGAAACCATTGGCACTGCTGCGTCGCATCATGATGATGAGCACAGAAGAAAATGACCTGGTTCTTGATCCCTTCTTTGGAACAGGTACAACTGGGGTTGTTTGCAAACAACTTGGCCGGCACTTTATCGGTATTGAAGCAGATGATGACTATGTGGAATTGGCCCGTGCACGCATTGCCAAAACCGATCCTTTACCAAAAGACTTAAGAAACAACGTACCAGAATTTGAACGTAATGTGAGAATTCCATTTTCTTGGCTAATAGACCATGGGCTTTTATCCATAGGAGATAAATTGTGCGATAAAACTGGAAAAAAATTGGCCATTATTTGTGCAGATGGAACCTTAAAAGCAGATAATTCAGCGGGTTCTATCCACCAACTCGCAGCCAAAATGCAGAATTTAGATGCAGCCAATGGGTGGATTTATTGGTACTGCAAAAATGGAACCCCTATCGATAACTTACGCAGAGAATTACGGGAATCACTGAAAAATCAAGGTATTAAGCTCTAGTCTTTACCACCTTACCCAAACAACCCAGAGCGTATACCAACTTTGCGCATTAAGGTTGGCATGGCTTGTAATGCATCTTGTTGACGGGGAAGAACCTGCGCGATGGTACGTTGGGGGCGGACAAAAACATCCGCGGTTATATCAAGATGGGTTAGTCGATGCTGCACTTGACCTTTGTAAATTGCATCATCGGGAAGTTTCATCACCACGGGAAAGCCAAGCATGCCCGCCATTACCCCTTTCTTGGGCCGCCTTTCCACGCCAACAAAACGATCATTGTAAGACAAAAGAAAGATCCATCGCATAGACTTAGGAGGCAACTTTGGAGCCTTAACAGGTAATTGCAAAGGATCTAAATCCCTTGCCTTACAACCCAAGCGTAAGGGGCAGCTCTGGCAATCAGTTTTAAGTGGTTTACAAACTTGGCTAGCCAAATCCATCAAGGCTTGTGCCAAGTGACCTGTCTTTCCAACTGCACAAAAGTCTTGTGCATGCAGTGATAATGCCTTCCTAGCTTTAGGCAAAGGTGTTTTTATTGCGTAATAACGAGCAACAATGCGTTCAATATTACCATCTATTGGCATAATATCTTCACCAAAGCAGATACTTGCCAGTGCTGAGGATGTGTAAGGCCCAAGGCCCGGTAAAACACGCAATTGCTTTGCTGTGGTTGGAAATTGACCACCAAATTCAGCGCAAACCACCTGTGCGCACGCATGCAAATTGGTTGCCCGTCGATAATAGCCCAACCCTGCCCATGCATCATGAACCTCTTCGAGATCTGCATCTGCAAGTGTTTGAACATCAGGAAATCTTTGTAAAAACGGTTCAAAACGACCCAATACAGTCGATACAGTCGTTTGTTGAAGCATGATTTCACTTACCAACACGCGATAGGCATGATCATTAGGTGGGACCATGCAAGGCGATACCCGCCATGGCAAACGACGCCCATGCTGCAAATACCAATCCCAAAGGGATGTTTTTATTTCATCCATGAAAAACCCCATAATAAGGCAGGGGTTATGTCATCTTGCCAAATCATGGCAAGATTACGCTAAGGGGCAAGGACAGAGGTGAACCATGGTAACAACGGTTAGAAGATCACAACCGAGGCCTGCAGGTCGCTATGTCTCAACATTGTTAAAAGCGGTGCGAAAACAGCATGGATCAGATCATCTGGACCTATTTTTGTTATGGCAAGATGTCGTTGCACCACCTTGGTCAACCCTACTCAAGCCATTACGAATCACAAAGCATGGTAACAAAAATATTTTACAGGTGGGCTATGACGAGGCGGATGGATTTACCCTACATTACCAGCAAGAAGCCGTGCTCTACTCTATTCAACAACGGTTTCCGTCCCTAGACATCACAGCCTTGCGCTACAAAAAGATGTCAAACCCTATAAAAACTCAAAAGACACAAGAGGTTATACTGAAGTCTCCCCCAACCAGTCTTCAAGAAGCGATTGAACGACTACAAGAACGCATCAATCAACAGAATGATTGAATTATAGCCCTATATCTAGTAGCATATCAGGGATTTCGTAGAGGAAATATACATGATCAAGTATTTTACAAACTTTTGCGTAACGATGTTTTTATTCATAGTAACGTCAACGGCAATGGCATCTGACAGCAAACAAAATATCGACTACGGCACGCTTGGGGTAGGAGATCCCAATGCGCCAGTGAAATTTATCGATTACTCCTCATTGACTTGTCCAGCATGTGCAAAATTTCACAACGGAACACTGCCCGCATTTAAGGAAAAATATGTAGAAACGGGAAAAGTATATTTCGAATTTCGTGATTTCCCACTGGACTCACTTGCTGCGGCGGCAGCCATGGTTGCGCGCTGTGCAGGTCCAGATAAGCGCTTGGCTATTGTCGATAAATTGTTCCAAGAGCAGCGAAACTGGCGTTCTGGAGAAACGGGACAAGAGGTCATCGATAAGGTGATGGCCCTTGCAGAACCATTAGGTTTGCCACGCGCAGATGCAGAGAATTGTTTGAATGACGAGAAGCTATTTAAAGCTGTGTTGAATGAGCGTGAACGTGGTTTAAACGAAGATGATGTAAAGGCTACCCCTACCCTCATCATTAATGGTGAAAAAATAAGTGGCGCTATGAGTTTAGATGACATCTCTAAAATCGTTGATCGCGCTATGGTTAAATAATGATCTCACCATGATGGATATCCGCAAACTCCGCCTCACTGGTTTCAAATCATTCGTTGACCCAACAGAATTGGTGGTGGATGCGGGTTTGACTGGAGTGGTGGGACCAAATGGATGCGGAAAGTCCAATCTTCTTGAAGCGTTGCGCTGGGCGATGGGGGAGAACCGCGCCAAAACCATGCGCGGTGAAGGCATGGAAGATGTCATCTTTGCAGGAACAGATAAAAGGGCTGCAAAATCCTATGCTGAGGTCTCAGTAATTCTGCGCAATACCACAAGTCTTCATGATGAAGACACAGAATTGCAGGTGTCACGCAGGATTCAACGAGGTGCAGGTTCCGTTTATAGGCTCAACGGCAGAGAAACCCGGGCACGAGATGTCCAACATTTATTTGTTCAATCAGGATCTGGCGCCCATTCATCCTCGCTTGTGAGGCAAGGTCAAATTGCCCAAATTATACAAGCCAAACCTATGGATCGACGTATCATCATTGAAGAAGCTGCGGGGATCGGAGGACTACAGTCGCGCCGTCGGGAAGCTGAGCTTAAACTAAAGCAATCACAAGACAACCTGAGTGAAATTCAAGATCTAGAAGATAACCTGACAAAACAAATCCAATCTCTTCAACGACAGGCCAAACAAGCCCTTCGCTACCGAGAATTGTCCGACGACATTCGTGTATTGGAGCGCTCTTTGTTCATTCTGCGTCTTGTTGAACAACGTAATCAGCAGCATCAGACCGACCACGCCTTAAGGACAACATTACAGGAGCTATCGCAAGCGCGGGCAGATCACAACAAACAAAAAGAAGCTGTTCTAGCCTGCGACGAAGCTCTTGAACCCATGCAAAAAGAACAACAAATCGCGACAACACTACTTGCCACAGCGCAATTCCAAAGCCAGCAATGCCAAGAACAAATTCGAACCTATCAAGCACGTTCACAACAGTTACAGACGGAGGCCGCAAGGCTTCAAGCAGATCAAGAGGCATGGGAACAAGATCATCATGCGATCGAGGAAGAACAGGAACATATTGAAGCCCGCTTGCAGCATGTTCAATTGCAGCAACAACATGGCAATGATGAAGCCCTTGTTGCAGA
Source organism: Alphaproteobacteria bacterium (assembly GCA_038131935.1). GTDB lineage: Bacteria > Pseudomonadota > Alphaproteobacteria > UBA8317 > UBA8317 > UBA8317. The sequence goes on from JAYPQH010000018.1 coordinate 34,438, forward strand.
GATAACCAAACTTACAGAACAACTTGCTGAGGTGGAGAACCGCCTATCACAAATGCGCGAAAACCGTGCAATTAGAAGACATCAAGCCACGCAGCATAAAGCCGCTCAAGATAAATTACATTCAGAGCTTCGCCGTTTATCACAGCAATTAGAACAGGCTCAAATGAGTTTGAAGCAGGCACAACATCGCCTTCAAGAGCTTGAACAAAAAAATATATGGACGGAACGACTCACAGAAATTGATCAATCTCTGCAAAATTTGAACAAGGAGAAAGTAGAATTTCAATCCCAGCAAGTAACCCATCAAGAAGAGCTTACACACAAGGACAACGCACTATCTGAAGCCAGGAAACAACATGAAAGCCTGCAAGCTCAACGGATAGGACTTGAAAAACTTATCACGGCAGCACAACCAGAACGTGAAGATGCTCTTGCTCACCTCATACATGTTGATGAGGTTTATGCTGAAGCCCTTGCTGCAGGGCTTGGCCAAGGCCTAGAGGCAGGGGCTGATGATGCGAAACCAGGCGCTTTCTGGCTTCCATCTCCCCCAAAGACGCCTGCCATGGTGGATAGCCTCTCCGCTTTTGTACAAGCACCCGAGTATGCTCAGACAGCCCTTAACCTTGGGCGCGTGAGAGAGTGTCTTGCAGATGCAGTGAGAGACGCCTCCCAGCTGAAGCCGGGTGAGTATTTTGTAACCCGTAAAGGCGACATCGTGCGTTTCGACGGTCTGGTGATACCTGCCGGTGGAAACACCGCACAGGCAGCATTTTTAAAACATTCTGAACAACTGCGACAAGTTAAAAAACAACTTAAAGAGGCCGTGCTTGTTGTACAAAATGCACAAAAAGAAAGAGATGATGTACACAAATATTTGCAACAGTTACGTGACCAATTGCATCACATTGATCGCATACATGAGGCTTTAATACGGGAACAACATCAGCAGCATGAGGCTTTGTTACATCATGAACGTCAACTTTCCACAGTCATGCTGGAACTTAAAAATGGCGAGCAAGAATGCACAAGGCTAGAGAAAGCTGTTGATGGGACAAAACAACAACTTATTGAACTTGAAAAAACAAGTTTAGAACTTGAAAATCCCGAACATGAAGATGCTGCGATAAGTGACGCCCAACGTAATCGTGAAGCCATTCAAGCGCGCCGGTTAAAATCCCAAGAAACATTGACCCAGCGTCAAGGCGAAAGGCGCGCCTACGAGCAAAACCTATCCGAGTGCATGCGACAGAAGGAGCTGGTTGAAAAACGAGCCCAACAACATGAAGTCAGGCAAGAAAGTCTGAATGCTGCCTACAGGTCTTACCAAAGCCGTAAGCAGGAACTTGGCAAAGCGCCCCCTGAGCATGAAAGGATTCGCCTAGAAAAGGAAATTGGCTTGCATAAACAGAGACTTGACCAAGCCGAGAAAAAGCTTGCTGACATTTACGAGGAACGGCAGCAATGGCTTGAAACAGGACAACAACTTGCAACAAACATAGGCCGATTAACTGAGAAAAAAGACCAACTCATTCATCAAAAAGAGGAAATAACGGCATCACTTGCAAAAGCTTATGACGAATCGCTGGATCTTTATCGCACGTCATTTGATGATCTTCTGCATATCCATGGCGTTCCCGAAGAAGATGTGGAGACCCTCGAAATTTTGTGCAGCAGAAAACAAAGAGAACGCGAAGCCATGGGGCCGGTCAACCTCCGAGCTGACTTGGAAATCGAGGAGTTGTCAGAGCACAAGCAGACCATGACAGGGCAGCGTGAGGAACTCGAGACGGTTATTGCACAGTTGCATAGCGCTATACAAAAATTAAACCGTGAGGGTGATAAAAGGCTTCAAGCCGCATTTGACCGCGTCAACAATCATTTCCAGTCACTATTCCAACTCTTGTTCGAGGGGGGTGAGGCAAGCCTTACGCTGATTCGTGGTGACGATCCTTTGGATGTGGGGATCGATATTCATGCACAACCGCCGGGTAAAAAGACAAAAGCCATGACTTTGCTGTCTGGAGGCGAGCAGACCCTAACAGCTTTGGCTCTTATCTTTGCTGTCTTTTTGACCAATCCATCCCCTATTTGTGTTTTGGATGAAGTTGATGCTCCCTTAGATGATGCCAATGTTGATCGCTTTTGTCGCATGGTACGCAATATTTCGCGGCAAACTGGCACAAAATTTCTGATCATCACGCACCATCCTCTCACAATGGCGCGTATGGATAGGCTTTATGGGGTTACAATGGCAGAGCGCGGTGTATCCCAATTGGTAACCGTTGATCTTCATGCCGCAACAGCCATCATCAAACCAACCAAAGAGACTGAGCTTCCTCAATCGGCCTGAGGTTACCAAAGCTTATTCGGGAAAACTTTCGTCGTAATTGCTCCGAAATCAGCAAATGAAGCGTAATATGGAGCTTGACGTCCAGTACTCAGCAACTTTATGAAGGCGCTGTTTGTTGCTTGTCTTCTATTTGGTATATATTACCATTCACACGACTGTCTGGAACGGATGTAGATGAGTGAACGTAACACTGATGATATTAATGACCTTGCTGCGCGTTTAGACAGTATAAAAAAGACGCGCGCGACGTCAGAAATTGCTGGCCAGAGGCGCAATAAGGGTCTTGGTTTGGCAATGCGTATGGGAATAGACTTAGTTGCGGCTTGTTTTGTGGGCGGCTTTTTAGGTCATCTTATGGATCAAGCTCTTGGTACAAGGCCTTGGTTCATGTTGGGAATGTTTATCGTGGGCGTTGTGGCTGGAATGCGCAACATGGTCCGCTCGGCATATGAAGCTCAAGAGGCTGTATCGAAAGAGCAGGCCTCCAAAGAAGGTTAAGAGGAGCCATACATGGCAAGTGAAGGTAAGGTCTTTGACCCTATGCACCAATTCGAGATCGTTTCTTATGTTGATCTTGGCCCGTTCGACTTTACCAATTCATCATTATGGATGTTTATTTCCGTGGCATTGGTCTCTGTCATTATTGGCCTTGGATCATCAGGGCGGGCGTTGGTACCGACAAGATGGCAATCCATTGCGGAATTATCTTACGAGTTTGTGGCAGGCATGATCAGATCAACTGCAGGAAATGAAGGATTGAAGTATTTTCCGATTATTTTCACGTTGTTCATGTTCGTCTTGTCTGCGAATTTGCTTGGCATGATGCCCGCAAGCATTGGAGCATTCACAACCACCAGCCATGTAGCTGTGACACTTACCATGGCTTTGGTTGTATTTTTTGCTGTGACAATTTTAGGGTTTGTTAAACATGGGCCGGGCTACTTGAAGCTTTTTGTGCCACATGGTGTTCCTATGACCATCTTGCCTATCGTGGTCGTTATTGAAATTGTATCATATCTCAGCAGGCCTATCACATTATCCGTTCGTTTGTTCGCCAATATGTTAGCCGGTCACACCATGTTGAAGGTGTTAGGTGGATTCGTTGTGCTAATGGGTGTTGGTGGAATATTGCCACTGACAATATTAGTAGGTATCACAGCCTTAGAATTCTTAATTGCTTTCTTGCAGGCGTACGGTTTTACAATTTTGGCGTGTATTTATCTCAATGATGCCTTGCATTTGCATTAAAAACACGTCATCAACAGTTCCAGTTTTCGAAGAAACCAACCACTTTTAGGAGATTAAATATGGAAATCGAAGCAGCCCAATATCTTGGTAAATATGTTGGTGCAGGCCTTGCCGCGTTGGCATTGTTGGGTACTGGTGTCGGAATCGGCAGCGTCTTCTCAAGCTACTTGGCTGGTGCATTGCGCAACCCAGGTGCAGCACAGCAGCAGTTCCCAAACTTGTTGATCGGTGCCGCCCTCGTCGAAGCAACAGGTTTGTTTGCATTGGTTGTCGCCTTGATCTTGATCTTTGTTGCGTAAGTAAACCTTGCCCTTTTGGACCGAGGTAGGCCCGGTGGCCTACCTTTCCTTGTAACATTGTATGTTGGGAGCTACATATGCCCCAGTTGGATTTTTCCACGTTTCCATCACAGATCTTTTGGCTGATCATTACGTTTGGTTTGTTATATCTTATCCTGGCTAAGAATTTCTTGCCCAGGATTGGTTCTGTTCTCGAACAGCGACGTGATACTGTTGATCACGACCTGATGAAGGCTCAACAACTTCGTGAAGAAGCACAGCAAGCTTTGGAAGAATACGAAGAAGCTCTTGTTCAAGCCCGCTCAGATGCACAGCGTTTGGCGCAGGAAGTGCGTGACGAAATTGCGAAGATAGCTGCAGAACAAGAGGCACAAGCCATGGAAAAAATTTCTGCGCGTATGGTGAAAGCAGAGGAAGAATTGGCACAGCTTAGGAAAAATGCTGAAGAGCAGCTTCCAGAGATTGTTGCTGATGTTGGTGCTGCTTTACGTGACCAATTTGCCCCTAACATTAACAAACGTTCATTCACTGCTGCCATAAAAGCACAACTGCGCTGAGGTCTCTGATATGTTTTCCAATGCTGCTTTCTGGGTTGATATCTCTTTACTCATTCTGGTGTTAGGATGTGTTTGGCTCGGTGTGCATAAAAAAATTCTGGCTGCATTGGATGCACGTTCAGAGTCCATTCGTTCAGAATTAGACCAAGCGCGCCAGCTGCGTGAAGATGCGAATGCTTTATTGGCGAAGTATCAGCGCCAGAAGAAGGAAGCTGAAGATCAGGCACAGGTCATTCTCGATAATGCTCGACGCGACGCTCAGGCGCAACTTGAGCAAGCTAAAATTGATATTGAAGCAAGAACACAAGCACGCATTCGTGCTGTTGAACAGAAAATTGCCAACAGCCAATCAGAAATCATTCGCGACCTACGTCATCAGGCGATTGACATGGCATTTGCGGCACTTCGTCAAGTCGCTTATGAGAAATTTGATGAGAAGCAAGCCAAGGAACAAAATAGCCTGTCCATCAAAAATCTTGAAGGACGCCTGCACTAATCCATTTCCATATGGTTAAAAGCTTTTGTTCATGTTGGATGCTACTGACCTTAAAAAGCATGGGAACCATGTGAACAACGTTTCATTGCGTGGAGTCTCCTACCGGATTTAAAAACCCACTCATCAGGGTGATGTTTTGGTTCTCTGGGCTGTTGCTCATCACAAAGTCTTCCACCACCTCGAAGGTTCTTCCTTTGCGCCCTTCAATAGGAATCTCTAAACCCAGAACGCGTCGGTCTAAGACCTGGTCTTGCGCATCTACCCGGACCACGAAAATGGGCATTCTTATTGTTTTGTCCTCATCATCCATTTGACTGTAGGTAAATTCCAGTTTGACTGCGGCCACAATATCGTTCCCCTCTTGAACACAGGCGGTCTGGGCATAACTCATATCCACCGTGATCCCATCTTTGAAGGTTCGTTCTGCTCCTTTTAAGATAGCTCCTTTGGGACAAAATATGTCACCTTTCTTTGAACCAATCCCCATCTGTGCACAGCCTGCGAGAATCATCGCGGTAGAGATCAACCCAAGATATGTTTTTGAACTGGTTTTCACGACATAAACCTTTCAAGATGGTGGAGAAACTTTAAGCTTAGCCTAGAATTCTTTCATGAGGCTTGGCATAAGTTCTTGTAAACCATAAACCAAGTAGAGAGTAGAGCATGCAACGAAATGAACAAAATAAAGATCTAGAAATCGTTCTTGCTGCTCCACGTGGGTTTTGCGCAGGGGTAGATCGCGCCATTCAAATTGTTGAACAAGCCATTAGAAAATTTGGTGCTCCTGTTTATGTACGCCATGAAATTGTGCATAACCGCTATGTTGTTGAGCGTTTAGAGGCTTTAGGGGCGATATTTGTTGAGGAGCTTGACGAAGTTCCTACAGAGTCTCCGGTTATTTTTTCAGCACATGGCGTTCCAAAATCTGTTCCTGCAGAAGCAAAGCGAAGAGAAATGACATTCGTTGATGCCACCTGCCCTTTGGTTTCAAAGGTTCATATTGATGCGGAGCGCCATTATGAGCGGGGCCATCATGTACTACTCATAGGCCATGCAGGACATCCTGAAGTTCTCGGCACCATGGGGCAGTTACCTGATGGAAGTATGACCCTCGTTGAAACCGTAGAGGATGTTCAAAACATCACACCACCAAGCAAGCAGCTGGCCTATGTCACACAAACAACTTTATCTGTAGATGATACCCAAGAGATCGTGGATGCCCTGCGTCAAAGGTTTCCAGATATCCAAGAACCTCACAAAGACGATATTTGTTATGCAACCACCAATAGACAAAAAGCCGTTCATGAACTTGCAAACCAAGTGGATGCCATCATTGTTGTAGGTGCACCAAATTCCTCCAACTCTCTAAGACTTGTGGAAAAGGCCAAAATGTCTGGTTGTCCCATGCCATTCTTGTTCAGACCGTCAATGATTTGCCATCTGATTTCTCAGAAAAATTCAGTAAAATAGGAATTACAGCTGGGGCCTCTGCCCCTGAAATTTTGATTGAACAAATTATTGAAAAATTGTCCGACAAGCGTCATGCACATATAAGAGAACATGTTGTTGCCCGCGAAGATGTCATTTTCAAGTTACCACGATTGCTGCGCGAGACGCATTAATGGCTGTATTCACAGAAGTCGACAATAAAGAACTGGAAGAATTCTGGTCAGGGTACCATTTGGGAGAGATCCTCAGCATCAATGGTATTGCTGAAGGCGTTGAAAACTCAAATTTTTTTATTCAAACAACAGATAAACGCTATATTCTCACTCTATTTGAGAAGCGGGTTAAACCAGAAGACCTACCCTATTTTGTTGGGCTGATGGATCATGTGAGCCAGCAAGGGTTTTCATGTCCACAACCCATGTTTCCACATAACGCCAACCCAATAGGCTCCTTATCAAACAGACCCGCTCTGGTAACGTCATTCCTTCACGGCCTATCTGTTAAAAAACCTACGGTTTCTGACTGCCACATGTTGGGACAAGCGTTGGCGCAATTTCATGGAGCTGCATCTGGATTCAAAATGCATCGCCCTAATAATTTATCTTATCCTAGCTGGGTGGAGATGTATCAGCATTTAGAAGAAAAACTTTTGAAGCATGACCCCACAGGTGCATCATTATGCCAGCAAGCTTTATTGCGCTTATCCCAAGAATGGCCAGGGGGACTGCCCTACGGTCATATTCATGCAGATCTCTTTCCTGACAATGTTTTTTTTCGACAGGGACAAGTTTCAGGTTTCATTGATTTCTATTTTGCATGCCAAGATATGTTGGCCTATGATATTGCAATTTGTATTAATGCTTGGTGTTTTGAGCCTGATGGTAGTTTAAACGTCACCAAATCTTCATCTTTACTTTCTGGATACCAAACTGTTCGTTCACTAGAAAACGCAGAGCGTGAAGCTTTAGGGCTTTTATGTTTAGGGTCCTCGTTACGTTTTTACCTCACACGGGCTCATGACCTTATTCATCATGACCCTAATTGGTTGGTAACACCCAAAAACCCCCACGATTATATCTTAAGAATGCGCACCCATTTGCGTGCAAATGGGGCTTCTGACTATGGATTATGGTCATGAATCAGAGGGTCATCATTTATACTGATGGCGCCTGCCAAGGAAACCCTGGTCCGGGGGGATGGGGGGTTGTTTTACGATATGGTGATGCTGAAAAAACACTTCATGGTGGTCAACCTGACACCACCAACAATAGAATGGAGCTCATGGCTGCCATTAAGGGCTTAGAGCAATTGAAAAGACCTTGCAGCGTCGATCTTTATACCGATTCTGTCTACGTGCGTGATGGCATCACAAAATGGATACATGGCTGGCAAAAAAACAATTGGCGAACAAGCAACAAAAAGCCGGTTAAGAACGAGGATCTTTGGAAAATATTATGGCCCCTCACGCAAAAACATAATGTCACGTGGCATTGGGTGAAAGGACATGCCGGGAACCCAGATAACGAGCGAGCGGATGCGCTCGCCCGTCAAGGCGCTCAGGAATTGAGCAACGTGAATTAAAGGCGTTCCAACACAGCTTCGACGGAGGTTTCCTCGAAAACACCTGGACCATCGATATGGAGTGACGTCACAACACCATTTTCAATAACCATGGCGTAGCGTTTTGAACGCAAACCCAAGCCTGCACCGGACGCATCCATTTCAAGACCCATGGCTTTTGCCAATTCAGCATTACCGTCAGAAAGCATATCAACCTTGCCAGCAGCCTGATTATCCTGACCCCAAGCTTTCATCACAAACGGGTCGTTCACAGCAATACATGCTACTTTGTCGATACCTTTTGCTTTCACCGCATCAGAACGCTCAACGAATCCTGGCAAATGCTTTGCTGAACAGGTTGGGGTATAAGCACCCGGTACAGAGAACAAAACAACCTTGGCACCTGCACAGTACTCAGCGAAATCAAATTTCTCTGGGCCATTTTCACCAATTGTGAACACCGGTACAGATGGAACATTTTGACCAACAGCAATACTCATAGAAAAATCCTTTCAAAGATATAAGCAGAACTACTTATTATGTATCTCTGATATGCAACCCGTTGCACTAATTTTCCAGTGCTACATCAATAAAGAACCATTTATTTTTTAACAAAACACCCAATTTCTCAATTCGGTGGGGTGCGTTAGCACCAAAATCCAACCATTTGGCTTTGCTTCCGATGTCTTGGGCGGATATATACAAGTCGCTATAACCAACTGGCTGGGCGATAAATACCTCCTGAACATCTTGAAAGGTTTGTTAAAAATTCTTGCACGATTTCAAGAGGCCAAGGTTGATCTTGTACGATTTGCTTTGCTCCGGCAAATGGTGCACGTGATAGCTGTTCACCATGTAAATCAGCAATATCAAGCACGAGGTGATGAGGGATACAGAGCTCGGCACAAAAACCAACGTAAAAATCCAATCGTCCCTCTAAAACTGGCAAGCTGGTGCGTAAAATAGCTTGGTTACCATAGCCAAGATAACTACCTCCTGAGGACAAAAATAAACGTTCAGGTTTTGAACCCTCTAAATTCAGAGCATCATTGTTGAATATCAATTGCGGAGGGAAACCTAGTGGACCTGGATTGGTGGCGTAGGTGGTATGACCCGGTGACGGGGTGAGGGATATATAAAGGGTGTGATCATCACGAGATAGCGACACAATGCCACCATCGAGCTTTTTTGTGATGGCAAGCAGATTGTCTGGCCTAGCTAGTACAAGGAGTGCTACCAACAGCAGAAACATCACTCTCGTAGGATGATAAGTTATGCAAGAACTCCTAGGTCGTATCATTGTTGCTGCCCCCAATATGATAGATAAAAATTTTGCCCGGACAGTCATATATATTGCCAATGCTGAGAAAGGCGATGGCGTTCTAGGTTTTGTCATCAATAGACCAAGTCGCGTCAAACTGCGCGATATCGCCGAGCAAATTCACGTCCAAGCTGTGGAACCACATGCATCAGCTCAAATTTATCATGGTGGCCCTGTTGGCGTCCAGCAAGGTTTTGTTCTGCACTCGCCTGATTATGCAGATAAGCAAACCCTCCGAAACCATCATCGGGGGGTGTATATGTCCAACAGTCTTGACGTCATGAGGGCCATTGCGCGTAACCAAGGTCCTAAATCTTATCGGCTTTTGTTAGGTTATGCTGGCTGGGGTGATGGGCAGCTCACAGAGGAAGTCAAACGACATGATTGGTTAATCTCGCCATTTTCCATTGATTATATTTTTGGCACACCTATTCCAGACCTTTGGCAAAAGCTTATTGATCAAATGAATATAAATATTGCTGGCTATTCTGACATAAGCGGATCGGCATGAAGTCGTGCAAAAAGCAAATGATCTTGATGCATTCCATTGATACGCAAATAACTCCGCGCTAGCCCTTCCTGGATAAACCCACAGGCGGTAAGAAGCTTTCTTGAAGGTATGTTTTCTGGAAGCACCGCTGCCTCAATTCGTCTCAATCCCGCCTCATGATGAGCATAACGGCATAATTCGCGCAATGCTTCGCGCATCAAACCTTGACCTTGACGCTGGCCATCCAACCAATAACCCACCATCCCTGTACCGGGTCGGCCTCGGTCTAGCGAAGAGAGCGTAATGCCGCCAATAAGATGTAGCTCTGGTTTTAAAAACAAAAACAAAGCCAATCCCTGTTGTTGGGCCCATAATTCCTGCGCATAGCGCATACGGCGCCGGTATCCAGATCTTGCCAAGGCATCAGGTTGCCAGGTTGGTTCAACAGACTGCAACGCTGCCTTATTAGAACGACGCACCTGAACAAAAGACGAAAAATCTTGTGGTTCTGGCATCCGCAATGTCAAACGCGAGGTATGCAAGGTTACAGGCTGGCGTCTGCCTGTGATGACATGGATGACATCGCGCATACTCATCCAAAGATAATCCGTTCTAACTGCGGCAAATGGCCTTCCGCTTTGGGTCCTAATAGATAACAGACCGGAGCATTATTTGCTGCCAACTGCTCAGCCATGGCTCTCATATCATTGATATTCAGGTGATCAATTGGTTCCAAAAGTTCACGGGGATGGCGCAAATCATCATGCCATTGTAACCTACGCGCTGCATAATCCACCCTGTTGGCAGCATGCTCCCAATTCATCACCGCCGCAGACCTTGTTTGATTTTTGGCACGTGTGAGGTTGTCTTGAATAAAGTCGCCCTTGGCGACCTGCTCCAAAATCATTCTCATCAAAGCTGTTGCCTCTAAAATGCGGTTAGGATGGGTGCTGACATAAAATCCCAATTGGCCTGTTTCGCGTAATCCAGCATAAAAGGCATAAACAGAATAGGCCAACCCACGCTCTTCTCGAATTTTTTGGAACAAAGGGGAGCTCATTCCACCCCCCATTAAATTCGCAAATACCTGCCATGACATGTATTGCTCACCTGCAAGACCTGAAACTGGTAATGTCCAAAGCAGATGGCTTTGAGCCGAACTATTTCGATCCGTGGCAGCAATGGCCGATGCTGGTGACGCTGGGGGTTCATCATCGAGGTTTTGTTGCGTAGGCAATCTACCAAGAAACCGTTCAGCCAACTCTTCAACCGCATCATGCCTGTACCGACCAGCAACAACCAACGCCATGCGACCGGGACGAACAAATCGTTCAAATATTCCTTTGACCTGGTCACGGTGATAGGCAGCCACCTGCTCAGGCTGACCCAAAGCACGGTGCCCCAAAGGCTGATTTGGAAAAGCTATATCATTGTGAAGGTCAAAAATAAGATCATCAGGAATATCTTCAGCTTGTGCAATTTCCTGCAGAACCACATCGCGCTCTGTTTGAATATCAGCGTCGTCAAACACACTATTGCACAAAATATCTGAGAGTATTTCGATGAAGACAGGTAGATGTTCAGACAAACCCCTAGCATGGTAAACGGTATGATCGCGCGCGGTATAGGCATTGATACTGCCACCTACATCTTCAATTGCTTGCGCAATTTGTAAGGCCGTGCGCTGATATGTTCCCTTAAAAGCCATATGCTCTAAGAAATGCGCCAATCCCTCCTCAGCAGGAAACTCGTGACGTGTTCCCGCATACACAAAAATCGCAACATGCACAGATAATGCTTGCGCATCATGCTCACTGAGAACTTTCAAACCATTCGGTAAAATTGTAAAATCTGTCATGAGACTCCGACATGTGAACGGATATGCTGTTTCACTTTATCAAGGTCAGCGGGTAATATGCTCTCACGTTCAGCTGCGCAGAGGCGTGCTTTTAGCCCTTCAGGCAGCGTTGGTGTGATCTGAATACTTTGATGAACGGCCTCAGGAAACTTGGCTGGATGTGCACAAGCCAGGCACACATCTATGACATCACCGGATGGGGGTGCTGTGTAATGCGCATGCAAACCCGTAGCTGTATGGGGATCAATAACCAAACCTGTCTCATGATAAACCCTAGCAATGACATTACGAATGTCATCATCTTGCGCAGAACAGGCAGAAAACAACGATCGATGTTCATGACGATTAAAATCCTCTGGCATATCAAATCCACCCTGTGCCAACGCTTGCATCAATCCCTTGGTGCGCTCAGCATCACGCCCCATGAACAGATACATCAAGCGCTCAAAATTTGATGACACCTGAATGTCCATCGCGGGAGACAAGGTTTCGTGAACATGATTTGGCCTGTATTCACCAAGGTCAAAAACTCTCCTGATAATGTCATTGGCGTTTGTTGCAGCCACCAAACCAGCCATAGGTACGCCAATCGCATGAGCCACATAACCTGCAAATATATCACCAAAGTTACCAGTAGGGACAACATAGCGAAGCCGGCCTCCAAGACCATCCAACGCCATAGAGGTGGTCACATAATAAACAGCTTGAGCCATCACCCTTGCCCAGTTAATGGAATTCACACCAGACAAAGACATATCTTCTACGAATGAACGGTCTGAGAACATGTGCTTCACCAAAGCTTGGCAATCATCAAATGTTCCCTCAATCGCAATAATATGAACATTATCTTCTTGTGCCGTTGTCATCTGTTGGCGCTGAACCTGAGATACACGTCCGTGAGGGTATAAAATGACCACATCAGCATGTTGCCGTCCACGAAATGCCTCTACAGCTGCAGCTCCTGTATCTCCTGACGTTGCACCTATGATGGTGGCCCTTCGTGCGTGGAGGGATAGCATTTTGTCAAATAATCGACCAATGAATTGCATCGCAAGGTCTTTAAAAGCCAAGGTGGGACCATGATAGAGTTCCATCAAAAAAGCTTGTTGGGATAGCTGTGTCACAGGAACAACGGCCTTATGGTCAAAGCCTTCATATGCTTGATGAGACAATTGGAGCATATCATCAAATGTAAGTGCATCACCAACAAAAGGGTGCATGACCCGAGCTGCCACCTCCGCATATTCTTTTCCACGAAGTTCTTGTAGCTTCAATGGATCAGCTTTTGGCCATGTTTGTGGCAGATACAAGCCTCCATCTGGTGCCAGTCCTTGAAACAAGACATCTGTAAAGGACACAGCGCTTGCACCACCTCGGGTGCTTTCATAACGCATCATCATACTCCCATCCCATCAATCTTTGCCTCTTCTATCTGACTGCTCACATTTGGTCACCCCCGAAGGTTCCGCAGCCATATAATCATACAAAAAACCCCAACAATACCGAGTGCAAGCCAGGTCAGGGCATATTGCAAATGATTATTGGGAATCCCTCCAATGACCTCTTGGTAGGGACCGACGTTTGGTATTCAAACTGCCACGGTCTTTTTCTGCAGGTGCCAAAAGCTCAATAAAATCTGAACTTGTAGCACCCACCAACATACCATCTCGTGAAAACAATAGCCGTTCCTGTTCATCTGGTTGAGGGGTAAAAATAGAGGATTGCTGAGCAGGCCTTAAAAGACCAATGGACTGCACATACCATGGTTCTCTCTTTTGCCATTGATCCCACTGTTGATCGGGCACAAACCCCAAATCTACAGCCACCTTCTCTCCCTTTGAGGATATTAACAAACCAAACAATCGATAGCCGCGAACTTTGTCCAAAGTTACCAATTGCCGCCACACATTTTGGATTTCACCCTCTACTTTGACGAATGCGAGAGGCTGAAGTGATGGCTTGTATTCCTCTAAAGGTAAAGACCAAGCCAATTGTAATTCCTTAAGAAGTTGCGACTTCCAATCAAGCCGTTGCCACTGCCAAAATGAGAGATAGAAACAGCCCAAGGTCACCACCAAGATAAACCCTATGAAACTAACCTGACGTGTTGTCATCACCAAAGCATCCTATGCTCAGAAACACCTCTATTGCATCACAACCAAATCGATATTCACCATGAATATAACTATTGATTGCATTCATCGTTTAGGTGTTATCTCCAGAAATATTATGAAAATGCAGAACCAAATATCAAAAAGAAAAAGGCCTTTAAAAATCTACAAAAGAAAAGCCCTTCCTCGCGGAAGGGCTATAGATTATTCACATATCAAATCATGTCTTAACGCGCGAAGAAATTAACCTTCACCTGCAGCTTAATGCGCTGAATGCCCAGCACCCCAAACATATATGGCCGCAAATAAGAACAACCACACAACATCCACAAAGTGCCAGTACCATGCTGCAGCTTCCAACCCGTTATGCTTTTTCGCAGAAAAATCACCTTGCGTGGAACGTATCAAACATACCAACAGGAACAATGTTCCGACAAACACGTGAAATCCGTGAAAGCCAGTAGCCATAAAGAAGGTTGCGCCGTAAATATTCTCGGAGAATGCGAATCCTGCCTCAGCATATTCGATAATTTGGAACGCCGAAAATAAAGCCCCAAGTAAAACGGTTAACGCAAGACCTTGCACCAAACCCTTACGCTCATCATGCATAATTGCATGGTGCGCCCAAGTAACCGTAACCCCAGAGAGCAATAGAATAACAGTGTTGGTCAGTGGCAAATGCCAAGGATTAAAGGTTTGCACACCTTCGGGAGGCCAAACACCACCTGTATGTTCCAAACGCAAGAACTGCCTCGCTTCATCTGGGAAGAGACTTACGTCGAAATATGCCCAGAACCAAGCCACAAAGAACATAACTTCTGAAGCAATGAACAAGGTAATTCCGTAGCGTAAATGCATATTCACAACAGGGGTATGATCACCACCACGTGACTCTGACACCACATCGCGCCACCACCCAAACATTGTGAAAAGAACACCCAAGAAACCGGCGATAAATAAGAAAGGACCGATTTCACCATGCAGCCAAAAGACCACACCGATCGCCATAATGAAGGCACTTACGGAGCCTACAAATGGCCAAGGGCTTGGATTTACAAGATGATAATCATGTTGTTTTGCATGTGCGTCTGCCATGTTTTTTTTCACACCTCTGCTATTTTTTTCTATTATAACACATCAAATTGTCTTTGCACCATTAGCCATCAGATGAACCCTCTGATGGGAAAAGGTATAAGACAAAGTAATTTCCGTCACATCATCTAAACTGGCGTCCTGCATAATATCTGGATCCACGAAGAATGATACTGGCATATCTACAGATTGCCCAGGATGCAATGTTTGTTCTGTAAAACAAAAACATGCAATTTTGTTAAAATATGGACCAGCCTTATGGGGCGTTACATTGAAGGTGGCAGTCCCAATCATTTCGTTGTTCTGCATATTTTGTGCATGATAAAATGCCAAATGCTCTTCGCCCACGCGAACGTCCATTACAGTTTGTACTGCAGAAAATTTCCAACCCGCAGACTGGAGTGATTTTTCGGTATTTGCATCAAAACGGATTCTAATAACACGATCTGACGTCACACCTATTTGTGAAGCCTCAGCCCTCTGAATGGTACCACCATAACCTGTTACCTGGCAAAACAATTGATACAATGGGACTGATGCATAGGCTAAACCTACCATCCCAACAATGACGCATGACAGCAGAAAAGCAGTCCGACGCATAAACTGTCCCCTTATAAAGGTCTGTTGGCGATGTTACCGCCAAGTTTAACAATTGTTATAAAGAAGAATAAGGTCACAAGACCAACCAAGATTCCAAGAACAACCCAATTGCGACGTTGTCGTCTTTTCAAGAACTCAGAATCCATCAAACACACCATCAATCAAAAGGGCTGCAAACAAAACAAACAAATGGACAATTGAAACACCAAAACATTGTTTGGCACGTTTGATCATGAGATCTGTATTACTCATGTAAAGCCTACCACATGACCAACAAAACCAAAGGCCAACGATGGCGGCAATCACCCCATACATATTTCCGGCCCAACCAAAATACCATGGCAACAATCCAATCGGCCAAAGAAGCAAGGAATACAGCAAAATTTGCAACTTTGTATGCTGCTGCCCATGCACAATAGGCATCATGGGAACCCCAGCGGCCCTGTAGTCTTCCTCTTTAAACAAGGAAAGTGCCCAAAAATGGGGAGGTGTCCACATAAAAATAATAGCCACCATGACAATAGGTTCCCAAGAGAATTGCTGCGTAACACTCACCCAAGACACCAGAGGGGGCAACGCCCCTGCCAAACCACCAATAACAATATTTTGCGGCGTCGCTCTCTTCAACCAAACCGTGTAGACAACTGCGTAAAAGAAAATGGTAAATGCGAGTAACCCTGCACCCATCCAAGAAACATTCAGGCCAAGCATCAACACAGAGGCCACAGACAAAGCAATTCCAAAGGATAAGGCGTCACCTGGGCGAACACGGCCAGAAGCAATGGGTCTTTGTGCTGTTCGCGACATCAAACGATCGATATCAACGTCATAATACATATTCAGGGCGCCAGAGGCGCCAGCACCTATTGCAATACAAAGAATTGTGGTGAAGGCAAGGACGATATGAATGTCGCCATCTGCTCTTACAAGACCAACCAGCGCGGTAAAGATGACCAAGGACATCACGCGAGGCTTAAGTAGGAGCCAAAAATCATGGATATCCGTCACCGTGGCGTCAGTCTGATGCTCTCGTTCTAGTTGAATATCCGTCATATTTTTGAAACCATCCACAGCTTTTGAAGAGTAAGACCGACGTTCAAAGAAAGTCGGTCTATATATTTTGACAATTCAACAACCCTTACTTCACTTTTGGAAGTTCATTGAATTGGTGGAATGGCGGTGGAGAGCTTAGCGTCCACTCTAAGGTATTGGCACCCTCGCCCCATGGGTTGTCAGCAGCCAAGCGTTTCCGTGAAAAGCTATCTACCAACATCCAGAAGAAGATAACCACACCTGTCAAGGTGATCAGATAGCCGATGGATGAAACATAGTTCCAACCAGCAAAGGCATCAGGGTAGTCAGCGTACCTGCGAGGCATACCAGCAAGACCTAGGAAATGCTGTGGGAAGAAAACCAAGTTCACACCAATGAATGTTACCCAAAAATGTAGCTTACCTAAGAATTCACTATACTGAACCCCAAACATTTTCCCCTGCCAGTAGTACCAACCAGCGAACAATCCAAAGACTGCTCCAAGCGACAATACATAGTGGAAGTGAGCAACCACATAGTATGTATCATGAAGAGAATGGTCGATACCAGCGTTGGCCAAAACAACCCCTGTCACACCACCTACAGTAAACAGAAAGATGAAGCCAATAGACCACAACATAGGTGTTTTAAACTCGAGTGAGCCACCCCACATCGTTGCAATCCAGGAAAATACTTTCACACCCGTCGGAACAGCAATAACCATGGTGGCAACCACAAAGTATGCCTTGGTATCTACGGATAGGCCGACAGTATACATATGGTGAGCCCATACAATAAAGCCAACGACACCAATCGCTACCATGGCATATGCCATGCCCAAATACCCAAATACGGGCTTACGAGAGAATGTGGACACGATCTGCGACACGATACCAAAAGCAGGCAAGATCATGATATACACTTCAGGATGACCAAAGAACCAGAAGAGATGCTGGTACAATACAGGGTCACCACCACCAGCTGGGTTAAAGAACGTGGTTCCAAAATTACGGTCCGTTAAAAGCATGGTGATGCCGCCAGCAAGGACAGGAACGGCCAGCAACAGCAAGAATGCTGTAACCAACATAGACCATACAAATAAAGGCATCTTATGGAGCGTCATGCCAGGCGCGCGCATATTTAGGATAGTGGTAATAAAATTGATGGCACCCAACAAAGAGGAAGCACCGGCAATATGCAAAGACAGAATAATCAAATCCATTGATGGGCCAGGTGAACCTGTGGTGGACAAAGGTGCATAGAGTGTCCAACCACCACCATGACCAGGACCTCCATCACCCTCTACGAACAAGGATAGTGTTAGCAAAGCCAAAGATGCGGGAAGTAACCAAAAAGAAATGTTATTCATCCGAGGAAAGGCCATATCAGGAGCCCCAATCATCAATGGGACAAACCAATTACCAAAACCTCCAATAAGAGCAGGCATAACAAGAAAGAAAATCATCAAAACGCCATGTGCTGTTACCAACACGTTGTAGAAATGATGATCTCCGCCGAGAATGCCATCACCTGGATACATCAATTCCATCCGAATGAGGCCAGACATAGCAAATCCGACCAGACCAGCGAAAATGGAAAATATCAGGTACATTGTTCCGATATCTTTATGATTTGTTGAATAAACCCAACGGCGCCAACCCGAAGGAGTATGAGCGTCGTGATGATCAGCAGCATGTGTATATGTCATGACTATTTATCTCCTTTGGAAAATTTACTTGCTGTTTGCTGCAAGCTTGGGAGTGGCATCCGCATCTAGCCGAGCCAACAAGGCTTTCGCCTGATCGATATCTTCTGACGCCGCAGCAGCCCACTGTTCGTATACATCTTGTGAAACCACCTTTACCATAATCGGCATAAAGGCATGACGCACCCCACACAACTCAGAACATTGCCCGTAATACAGGCCTTCTTTCTCGGCGCGGAACCATGTCTCGTTCAAACGGCCTGGAACGGCGTCCATTTTGATGCCAAAGGCAGGCATTGCCCAGTTGTGAATCACATCCTGCGCCGTCACCAAAACTTTCACGTTGGTATTTACAGGGACGACCATGGCATAGTCCGTGGCCAAAAGAGCGGGAAGACCAGCTTTCTTTGCTTCATCCCGCTCGAGCATGATCGCATCAAAAGCGATATTTTGGTCAGGGTATTCATAACCCCAATACCACTGATATCCGATCGCTTTTACCGTAAGGTCTGCTTCTGGAATCCGATCTTGAAAATACAACAAGCGCAGAGATGGAACAGAAATAACCACAAGGATCAAAATGGGAACAACCGTCCAAATAACCTCAATGGTGGTGTTGTGGCTAAACCGAGATGGGTTTGGATTGGATTGCCTGTTGTAACGTATGACGACCCATGCAAGCAAAACAAAAACAAGCACAACAATAGCCGTTATGATCGGCAGCATCAAATTATGAAACGCGTTGATGTCTTCCATAACAGGCGTCGCTGCCGCCTGGAAATTTAATTGCCAATTCTCAGGTTGTCCGGCGTAGGCAAGGCTACCAAAGCCCATTACCATCCCCGAGGTCAAAAGCCTCATCATGCTCAACTCCTAAATTACACCTCTGGTTTGTATTTACCACGTAATAAAAGTATTTCACCCTGTTCTGTCAATCACGACTTATGGTCACACCAGGAAGAAAATTCACCAACCTGATGACACAGATGCCTTTTCATCCTATTTGATGAGTATACCTAAACAAAAAAGCTTAAAGAAATTTATTGTAAAGCGTTGCTTTTCATGGCGTCTGTAGGAGTTCTTTTTATTATGTCTGTGTTTACTATTCTCGATTCTGACATTGTCCAAGATAACACCAAAGATGTATTTCTGCGTTCAGATGATGGAGAAATTTATGCAGAGGCCACCGAAAAAAGAATAGTAGGCATCGATGATGGCCGCATCACCACGGCTACGAGATCTTCAGA
This sequence comes from Alphaproteobacteria bacterium, assembly GCA_038131935.1. Lineage (GTDB taxonomy): Bacteria > Pseudomonadota > Alphaproteobacteria > UBA8317 > UBA8317 > UBA8317. The sequence goes on from JAYPQH010000018.1 coordinate 53,856, forward strand.
AAAAGGCTTTGGTCTTCGCGTTGTGAGTGGTGACCGTGTAGGATTTGCCCATTCCGACAATTTGGACAGGCAAGCTATGAAGCGCGCCGCTGAGGCGGTAAAAGTAGCCACAGGTTCACAGAATGTATCCCAGCCCCAAGCGGTTCCAAAAACCAACCATGACCTCTACAAGGCTGTGAATCCTCTTGAACTCTCACAATTCGCCGATGAGGTTGCGTTTTTAGAGGCCGTCGATGCCTATTGCCGCAATAAAGATGAGCGCGTGGGCCAAGTGAAAGCACATGTTGCGCTGGTACATCAGCAGGTTGAAATTTACCGGCCTGAGGGAGATATCGCACGTGATATACGCCCTTTGGTCCGGGTTGATGTAAGCGTCATCATGGATCATCATGGCCGAAGAGAAATGGGGCATTATGGCTATGGTGGCCGACAAAGCCCAGATCAGTTTTTAACAAAAGAGCAATGGCAAAAAGCGGCAGATGAGGCCATCCGCCAAGCAAAAGTCAATTTGGAAGCCATCGATGCTCCAGCAGGCGATATGGAGGTGGTACTCGGTGCTGGTTGGCCAGGTATTCTTCTTCACGAAGCCGTAGGTCATGGGTTGGAGGGAGATTTCAACCGCAAGAAAACGTCGGCTTTCTCTGGACTTATGGGCAAGCAGGTCGCCGCACGAGGGGTGACAGTGATAGATGATGGCACGATTGCAAACCGACGTGGCTCTTTGAATATTGATGATGAAGGGACCCCAACCCAGCGTAACATACTTATCGAAGATGGCATTCTTGTTGGATATATGCAGGATCGCATGAATGCACGATTGATGAATGTTGCCCCCACGGGCAATGGAAGACGTGAGAGCTATGCACACCAACCCATGCCCCGCATGACAAACACGTTCATGCTGGGAGGCGACGCATCTCCCAATGATATCATCAGCTCAATGAAAAAGGGCATATATGCAGTGAGTTTTGGCGGAGGTCAGGTGGATATTACCTCAGGTAAGTTCGTGTTTTCCTGCACAGAAGCCTATCTCGTCGAAAATGGCGAAATCAAAGCCCCTGTAAAAGGGGCAACATTGATTGGAAATGGCCCAGAATCCCTGCATGAGATATCAATGATCGGCAATGACATGACCCTAGACAGTGGTATTGGAACATGTGGCAAGGCGGGACAAGGGGTACCTGTCGGTGTTGGACAACCCACCATTAAACTTGACCACATGACAGTTGGTGGAACGGAGATGGCATAGAATTAGTAGGATTGATCCATAAAAATTTGTCGAATAGAGGCCTCTGATCCCTCCCACTGATCACGAAGCCGATCAGCAACTGACCGTCCAGATTGTGCTATGCCTTCGAGAAATTCTACAAAAACTTCTTCTGATTGCCCAACATCATTCAACCTTCCGCGACGGCGCAGACCCTGGGCTGCAAGATGCACCATTTGCTGTGCCAATTCTTGAACCGAAACACCATCGACAACCGCTGACAAACCATCTTGGGGCACAATTTGTGCACAGGTTTGCCAAAAAGAAGAATCCCTCTCCATAACCCATTCATGAGCCTCGCGAAGACTTTCTTGATCATAGAGAAGCCCCACCCATAACGCAGGCAAAGCACATAGAGCATCAAGACGGCCCGAATCAGCACCTCGCATTTCAATGTACGTTTTCAGACGCACGTCTGGAAACAATGTAGATACATGGTCTGCCCAGTCGGACATGGTTGGACGCTCACCAGGCAAAACAGAGAGTTTGCCATCTAAAAAATCACGGAACGAAAGCCCAGCACAATTTATGCTCTTACCCCCACGTTTAACAAAATACATCGGCGTATTCAGAGCATATTCGGTGTAGGCGGCGTAACCAAAATCATCCTGAAAAGCACCAGGAACGAAACCTGAACGTGCATTGTCGGTATCCATCCACATATGCGCCCGATTAGAGCGATATCCATTAGGCTTGCCATCTAAAAAAGGCGAATTGGCAAACAAAGCCGTTGCAACGGGCTGCAATGCCAAAGCCGTCTGAAACTTCATGATACAATCTTGTTCTGATGCATAATCAAGATTCGCTTGTACCGTGCATGTTCTATGCATCATATCAAGCCCAAGGGTGCCGACTTTTGTCATGTACGCACGCATGATGGCATAGCGCTGTGTGGGAACCTTGGGAAGATCTGAAATCTTTGCAAAGGGATGAAATCCCATGCCAACAAAATTCACCCCCCAATCTGCAGTGATATCAGCAAGTTCTTGATGATGCTTATAAATTTCTTTGTATGTCTCGTGAATCGTTGCAAGTGGAGCGCCTGACAGCTCAATCTGCCCACCAGGCTCTAACGTTAATGACCGTCCATCCTCGGCATAAGCCGCCATCGGGTGACCATCTTCACGGTCAACCCGCCACCCTCGTTGCTCGAGTATCTCCATCAAACGGGTAATGGAATAAGGCCCTTCATACGGCAGCGGGGTTTGATCCGTGCGAAAAAATGGGAATTTTTCATGTTCAGTCCCTACTTTCCATTGATGTTTAGGCTTTTCGCCTGAACGAAAATAGGAGATCAAATCATCCTTATCTTCTATAAACGGTGCACCCATCTGCAGCCTCCGGACTAATCTGTGATTACCATCGTTAGTGTATTGCGACCATACAGCGCAATAAGAAGAAACATGGTATGTGAAGAATTTTTGTTAACGGACAGGATTGTATCTTGGTCGAAGATCAAAATCACCACAAACCGACTGCCAAATCGCAGCTGCCGCCACGATGGCTGTGTCAGCACGCAGAATACGCGGTCCCAAACTCACAGCTTTGACGGCGGGGTGGTCATAAAGCCACGTCAATTCCTGTTGGGTGAAGCCACCTTCTGGACCGATCAAAATTCCGGCCGGTAGATCAGAAAACTTAACCATCATATCTGCAGCGGGCACGCCTCCCCCCTGCTCGTCCGCTACAAAGACCACGCGATCTGAACCTAAACTTTGCAGCCATGATTCTAAATTCATCACGTCACCTAAATGGGGGATAGCGTTGATAGCACATTGCTCAGCGGCCTCGATCATATTGGCTCGAAATCTTGACGCAGAAAAACGATCTGCCTGGGTCCGTTGGGTGATGACAGGCGTTGCATGGGCAAAGCCAATCTCCACCAATTTCTGCGCTACATAGTCGGTACGGGCTTTTTTTAATGGTGCAAATCCAAGCCATAAATCGGGCAATTGATGTTGCTCTGCAGATTGCTCTCGGACTTCACATTGGACATCACGCCGCCCAACATCTAAGATCTCCGCAAGAAAACTTCCGGTGCGCCCATTGAACAATTCAAGATATTCTGTTGGCTTCACCCGAAGAACATGCAACAACTGATGGATCTGGGATTGGGTTAAACTGGGGCGCTGCCCAGCTATCAGATCTTCTTCAACATACAAACGTGCCCGTATACGCATCATCATGACCGCCAAAAACAAACCATATCAAGATCATGTGCCATTACCTGACGCTGTGAGCAACAACTGGGTTGATAGCTATGCGCCCACCACATGGCGGCCATGGTTAAAATTGATGCGGGTTGATAGACCTATTGGCTGCTATTTGCTGTATATTCCATGTCTATGGGCCATCGGCATCGGCGCCATGCTGGAACGCCCATTCCTAGATTTGTTCTCCATGGCAATCCTATGTCTTGTTGGTGCCTTTCTCACGCGTTCTTTGGGATGTGTCGCGAATGACCTGGCAGACCGCAACATCGATACAAAGGTCGCACGCACCAAAAACCGTCCACTGGCTTCAGGTGCGCTTGGTGTAGGTCAAGCAATCGCGCTATTGCTGTTATTGGGTGCGTTATCTTTATATTTGCTCACATTTCTTAATCAGCAAGCAGTGATCACAGCGTTAGCCTCTATCCCTCTGATCCTTACTTATCCTTGGTTAAAGCGTGTTACCTCATGGCCACAAGTGATGCTGGGCTTATGTATGAATTGGGGTTTTCTGGTGGCTTGGTTTGGACTTGAACTGCCACAAATTACAGCCATGATATTGATATTTGGAGGAGCCGTTTGTTGGACCATAGGCTATGACACCATTTACGCTCTACAAGATCGCGAAGATGACCGTTTGATTGGGGTACATTCCACCGCGTTACTTGCAGGAGATAAACCTGTCATGTTCGTAGGTTTGTTTTATGTTGCCATGGTCATCATGATGGTGGGGGGATGGTGGCAACTGATTGGATCTGCATCTCTGATTTGGCTAAGCCCGATGATGATCCATCTATTATGGCAGCTTGCCCGCATCAACCCACATGACCCCAGGACGAATCTCATGTTGTTTAAATCCAACAGGCAGCTGGCATTATTGGTCATGTTGCCGACTTTTCATGGATTATTTTACCAAATCACATGACCATTGATGCTTTTGGGTTGCGAACATCCAAGCAGCAAACTAACTCAACAAAGGTTTAGGCAGTAAAGCATTTTGGCCTAAGCCGTTATGGTTGTGACATCAAAGGGTGACGAAATGAGCTACACCAGCATGAGAGAGTTTCTAGACATTCTAGAAAAAAACAACCTGTTGGTTAGGGTAACAAAACCTGTCCATACCCATTTAGAAATGACTGAGATCCAAACCAGATTATTGGCAACCGAAGGACCCGCCGTTTTATTTGAACAGCCCATCATGGCTAATGGAGAAATCTCTGACATACCCGTTTTGGTAAATCTGTTTGGAACCGTTGAAAGGGTTGCTATGGGTGTTACCATGGGGAACAAACAACGCCGCACCGCTATGGAGCTGCGTGAAGTTGGGGAAACCTTAGCATTCCTTCGACAACCAGAGCCTCCCCGCGGCCTCAAGGATGCATTCGCTCTTTTGCCCTTGGCAAAAACCGTCATGCAAATGCGTCCAAGCACCACGCGCAAAGCGCCTGTCCAAGAGATTGTACTCACTGGCGAGGATATTAATCTTCAAGCCTTACCCATCCAAGGATGCTGGCCTGGCGAGCCAGCACCATTGATCACTTGGCCATTAATCGTCACCAAGGGCCCTGGTGATGACAAAACGGACCATGTCAATTTGGGTATATACAGAATGCAAGTTACGGGCCCAAAGACGACCTTAATGCGCTGGTTAAAACATCGTGGTGGCGCACAACACCACCGACGGTGGAAAGCTCAAAAGGCTGAACCACTTCCTGCCGCAGCTGTTTTGGGGGCAGACCCTGGTACCATTCTCGCGGCTGTGACGCCTGTGCCAGATACTTTATCTGAATACCAATTTGCTGGGCTTTTACGCGGCAAAAAGGTTGAACTCGTTGATTGTAAAACCATACCTCTCCAAGTTCCAGCCCATGCTGAAATTGTTTTAGAAGGCTATGTACATCTCGATCGGTATGATGACGAGGGTCCTTATGGAGACCATACCGGATATTACAACAATGTCGAAAAGTTTCCAATATTTGAGATTACTGCCATCACCATGCGAAAGGATCCCATTTATCTCTCTACATTCACAGGCAGACCTCCCGATGAACCATCTGTGCTCGGTGAAGCTCTTAACGAGGTTTTTGTTCCCCTCATTCAACAGCAATTCCCAGAAATCCTAGATTTTTGGTTGCCACCAGAGGGCTGTTCTTACCGGATTGCTGTGGTATCAATCAAAAAATCCTATGCTGGCCATGGTCGCCGGATCATGATGGCCGTATGGTCTTATTTGCGTCAATTTACCTACACAAAATTTGTTATTGTGGTGGATGACGATATCAACCCTCGTGACTGGAAAGATGTGATGTGGGCAATTTCTACCAGAATGGATCCCGTCCGTGACACCATGTTGGTGGAAAACACCCCTATTGATTACCTAGACTTTGCCAGCCCGGAAAGTGGACTGGGTGGTAAAATGGGTCTGGATGCCACCAATAAATTTCCCGGCGAAACCCACCGCGAATGGGGAGAAAAACTCAACATGGATGAAGATGTGGTGGCAAAGGTATCAGAAAAATGGAAAGAATGGGGTTTACCTGGTGAAGGAACACCCATTTGGCGGAACAAAGGAAACCCAAAATGAGTGACAACATACAACAGCAAGAATCCCTCTGTCAGTTGGTTCTCGAAACCTGCCTTCGTGCGGGCGCAGATGCAGCTGAGGCTGTATTGATGGAAGGCCAAGGCATAGATATCCAAGTCCGCAATTTGGAACTTGAAGATGTGAATGCGCACGAAGAACAAGCCTTGGGGATTCGTGTCTTCGTCGGTCAAAGACAGGCCAATCTTCGCACCACAAACTTGGATAGAGAGAATATTGCCCGTATCGTTGAAGATGTTGTGGCGATGGCAAAACTCGCCCCAGAGGATCCTCATGCAGGCTTAGCACTGCCCTCTTCATTGAGCATATCGCACCATGACGACCTAGATTTGTATGATGATACAAAACCTTCCGCTGAAGATCTAAGGCTGTTGGCTTGGAAGGCTGAAAAAGCTGCCCTAAGCCAACAGGGCATTACAAATTCAGAAGGTGGTGCTGCAAGTTCCAGCCATGCGACACGCCACCATTATGCCACCAACGGACTCAAAAGCTTCAGCCAATATTCATCATTTTCACTGTCAGCATCTGTGCTTGCAGGTCATGGCACATCCATGGAACGAGATTATGATTATGACGTCAAACGACATTGGAAAGACCTCAATGATCCAGATAGCATTGGGCTTGAAGCTGCCCAACGCGCCACAGCCCGTCTGGGCAGCATAAAACCGCCCTCTGGCAAACTTCCTGTCATCTTTGCCCCAAGGGTGGCGCGTTCACTCATCGGTCATTTTTTGCAGGCGATTTCAGGTGATTCCGTGGCACGAGGATCCACATTCTTGCGCGAAAGCATGGGAACAAAGATCATGCCAGACCACTGTATCATCACTGATGACCCCACCTTATCCCGCGCCATGGGCTCCCAACGCATTGACGGTGAAGGACTCGCCTCAGAACCCCTTACCTTGGTCGAGAATGGCATACTTCAACATTGGTTGCTTGATTTGTCATCTGCACGACAATTAGGGCTTTCATCGAATGGACGCGCCGGCCATACCTTGGCAAGCCCACCATCACCTTCATCCACCAATATAGAGGTGACAGGTGGCGTACGTACCATGGAAGAGATGATTACGGACCTTTCCGAAGGTCTTTTTGTTACGGAACTTATTGGCATGGGTGTTAATGGTGTAACAGGGGATTATTCCCGTGGTGCCTCAGGTTTCATGATACGACAAGGTGCGCTCGCAGAACCTGTATCTGAACTGACCATAGCGGGGACATTACAAGAAATATTTGCCAACCTTGAGGCCTCTACTGATAGAGATGGTCATGGGCCCATCGCTGTTGGAGCAATTCATGCTGGTATATTGGCTATTGCCGGCGCATAAACTTGGCAAAGCGGTATCATCTCACGTAAGAAGACGTCAGCAGTCTTGGCTGGAGGGTTTCTTTTGCTATGGCACAAAGAGGTTTACATCTTGTTTTTGGTGGCGAATTAAAAAATTTGTCTACCAAAGAATTTGTTGATCCCAACAACATCGATATAGTTGGGATTTTTCCCAATTATGATCAAGCACTAAGTGCTTGGCGTGCAGCAGCGCAAAGCAGCGTGGATCAGGCCACAGTGCGGTATTTTATTGCTGATCTTACCAAATTGCGAGATCCGGAGGTAAAAGGCTGACCAAGGAAAAAAGCAGCTACGGCATATTATGGCGTATTTTCCAGGAAGAGGTTTTTCGCCATCGGATACGCCTCGCTACAGCTTGGGTCGCGATGGCCATTGTCGCAGGCACCACAGCACTCACCGCTTATATGCTTGACCCTGCTATGGAGCAGATATTCTTGAAACCTAACGCACAAGCGTTGCTGGTTATTCCTCTTCTTGTGGTGGGCCTGTCTGTCATCAAAGCTGTGGCCAGTTATGTTCAAGTGGTGATGATGTCACATATTGGACAGTCCATTGTTGCGCGTCTACAATGCCGGTTAGTCAGGAAACTTCTCGCCGCAGATTTGAGTTGGATCGGGCAACGACATACAGGCACACTTATTTCCTCGTTGATTAACGATGCCCAGAAAGTTCAAGACGCTACAGCACAGGTCATGACAGCCATCATACGCGATGGATTAACCATGATAGGTTTGGTTATCGTGATGTTCTATCAAGACTGGGCACTCGCCTCAATTGGGATCTTTGTTGTGTTACCAGGCGCCATTGCAATCCAAAAACTAGCTGGAAAAACCCGCAGCGCGGCGTCAGCAAGCATGAAGGAAACGGGAACCCTCACAGCACTGATGGATGACGCGTTGAAGGGCTTAAAGAAGTGCGGGCCTATGGCCAAGAAGATCATGAAGTGAGCAGAATTGGAAATTCCATCGAAAAAAGGCTCCGTCACGTTATGGCCACCATAAAAGCCAAGACCTTGGGCGGACCTGTTGCAGAGGCCTTGTCAGGTGCTGGTATCGCGGCTGCAATTATTTATGCAGGTTGGCGTGGCATGGAAGGGGAATTGGGACTCAACAATTTTGTTTCATTCCTGGCAGCCATGATGATGGCGTATCAACCAATGCGGGCGATTGCCAATACTTTTGCACGCCTACATGAAGGTGCTGTTGCAGCTGAACGAATGTATGAGATCATCGATACAAAACCACAAATCAACTCACCATCTGTACCCGAGTCTGTTCATAAGCCTGTTACGGGAACCATAAGCTTCCGCCAGGCCAGTTTCAGCTATTCCGATCAAGATCCGATCTTACAAGATATCACCATTGATATGCCATCGGGAACAACAACAGCTATTGTGGGCCCATCTGGCTCAGGAAAATCATCCCTTTTAAACCTTATACCTCGTTTTTTTGATGTGGTTTCCGGACAGGTATTGGTGGACAATATCGATGTGCGCTCATGGGATTTAACGGAGCTACGCAAGCAGATAGCCATTGTGGCTCAAAAACCATTTTTGTTTGATGACACGGTAGCGGCCAATATTGCCTATGGGCAGCCTCAGGCAAGCCATGAGGAGATCGTCAGTGCCGCTCAAAAAGCAGCTGCACATGAATTCATTATGCAATTGCCTGAGGGCTACCAAACACTTGTTGGAGAATCTGGCTCTCGTCTCTCTGGTGGTCAACAGCAAAGGATCGCGATTGCAAGGGCCATGTTAAAAGATGCACCGATTTTGTTATTGGATGAAGCCACCTCAGCTCTAGACAATGCATCCGAGCGTATTGTTCAGCATGCATTGCAAACATTGATGAGGGGACGCACCACCATTTTGATTGCGCACCGGCTTTCAACGGTTGCCCATGCTGACCAAATCCTCGTGCTCAAAGATGGAAAGTTGCACGAACAAGGAGATCATGAAAGCCTGCTGAAAAAACAAGGCATTTACGCAGAACTCTTTCGGAACGCTCATGAGAAGACAAGTTGATGGGTAACAATACAACAACTCAGCGCTCCTTTTTGACCATTGTCGCGCGCTTGATCTTCGGCATCATACGCCGTAGCTGGCGTATTAAGGTTCATTCAGATGAACAAAGCTTGCAAATACTTCGCGAAGGGGGCGCCTTGATTTGTTGTTGGCATCAATGCCTCCTCGGTGCCAGCATGTTTTCGTTTGGCCAGCCTTACTATGCTGTCATTTCAAGGAGTAAAGATGGTCAAATTTTAGCATCTGCGCTGCATCCTTGGGGTGTGGTTCCTATTTTTGGATCCTCCACCAATGTCACCAAAGGCAAATATCAAGGTGGCAGCGCTGCCTACAGGGCCATGCTCAAACATTTAAAAGACGGTCATAATCTCATGATCACACCCGATGGCCCTAAGGGTCCAGCTCATATCTGCAAAGCAGGTGCTCTGCGTGTTGCCCAAACTGGTGCGACCGTTGTGCCAGCAAGTTTTTCTGCTTGGCCTGTGCTGCATGCGCCCACTTGGGACCGTATGCGCATTCCACTTCCTTTTGCCCGCATTCACCTGGTTCTCGGTGCCAGCATGATATTAAAGGGCGACCCAACAGATGAACAAAATCTCTGTGATGCCATAAACCAGTGCCATCAACATGCGTCCAGATTGATAAGATCGCGCCATGATTAGGTTGTATAATTTCATAGGCCACCTACTAACCCCTTGGGCTGAAAGACATCTTCAACAACGATGCCAGAGAGGGAAAGAGGACCCTCTACGTTTCCAAGAAAAATTGGGGCGGGGTTCAGGGCAAGGCCCTGTAGATGTATGGATTCATGCAGCCTCCATTGGTGAGCTGAATGCAGCGCGTCCTATTATTGCCGGCCTAAATGAAGAAAACATTAGGGTTCTTGTAACAACCGCGACCCTCTCCAGCGCCCAAATGGCTGCTTCATGGTTGCCAGATTGTCTCCATCGCTTCGCCCCGCTTGATCTACCATCAGCCCGCAAGCGTTTTTTTCATCAATGGAAACCTCAATGTTTGATCACAATTGATTCAGAAATTTGGCCAGGTTGGCTCTATCAAGCGCAAAAACAAAATATAAAAGTCATGATGTTCAACGCCCGTCTGTCACCAAAGAGCAGTCGTAGATGGACATCACTTCGCCCTTTTGTCGGCAAAATCTTGCGTCATGTTGCGGTAACTCATGCACAAGATGTTGCCAGCGCCAAAGTCTTTTCTCTGCTTGGATCCAAACAGGTAAAGGTAACCGCACCTTTAAAATTAGCACTTCTGCCCAAACATGCGGAACAAAACGGAAAGCGGGATCGCTTTGTCTTTCTGTCCATGCATCCTGAAGAGCGCGATGTCATCATGAAACTAAGAGATCATATCCGACATCATCAAATATCAATGGATATATGGATGATTCCCCGTCATCCCGACCGGTTGAATGAATTTGGAAAGTTGCCCAGTGATATCCTCGTAGAAAAACAATTTGGGCAAGTTTCCAAACATCTGGCTCAAGCCAAAGCGGTTTTGGTTGGTGGAAGTTTTTTTCCCCACGGTGGTCAAAACCCATTAGAGCCTCTGATGTTTGGTGTAAGGCCTATTGTGGGACCTTTTATGCATAATTTTACAGGAATTGTGACATTGATGCGTGAGCAAAAAGCGATCATTCAGGTGGAAGACATAGAGCAGGCAGCAGATAAGCTGCTTGATACCTATCAGCAAGACCAAAAAAGCCCTGATATAACTCCAATCATTGCCCATCTTCGTCACCTAGGAAACCAATCCGTAGCCGACGCTTTGCATGCTGTGAAGGGTGTGTTGTTATGACTTGGCCTACCCCATCTTGGTGGTATCAACGTCCAACCATCACCTCCTTTCTTCTTTACCCTCTCTCTTTGGCATGGCTGCTTGGCTCACGCATGCGCCGTTTTGACAATGTAGGGTATCAAGGAGATGCTCATCTTATCTTGGTGGGCAACGCGACTGCAGGTGGTGCGGGAAAGACCCCAACCGCTATTGCCTTAGCCGAATTGCTTGCCTCTCAAAAACCTGCTTTCATAACCCGAGGTTATGGAGGACGGATGACCAACACTTATGAAGTCTTGCCTCACGATAGCCCTAAGGCCGTTGGAGATGAAGCCTTATTACTCGCCTCCTACGCCCCAACATTCATCGGAAAAGATAGAACAGCAGCAGCCAACAAAGCAGCCACACAGCATCAACTGCTTATCATGGATGATGGCCTCCAAAATCACCCCTCTTTACGGCGCGACACCGTTTTGTTGATCGTTGATTCAGAAGATGGATTTGGGAATGGACACATAATCCCAGCTGGTCCCTTACGTGAAACCATACCCTCAGCCTTGAGCAAAGCTCATGGCATCATCCTGATCGGTGACGGGCCACCACCACCGGCCTGCCAGAAGTCTTCCGTTCAAATATTTCGTGCGCGACGAACCTTCACCGCAGGTGGATTACCTTTGGCGGGATTACGGGTTTGGGCATTTTGCGGCATCGCACGCCCAGAACGTTTTTTCCAGGCGCTACGCAATATGGGAGCCGTTGTTGTGGGACAGGAAATATTGGCCGATCATCAACCCATCAATTCAAGGCTTCTCAAACGTATGACGACTGCAGCCCAGCAACAAAAAGCCGTGTTGATGACCACAGAAAAAGATATGGCCCGTCTTCCACCAGAAAACCGACAAGGACTCTATCCGCTCATCATGAAGCTTGAGTTTGAGCATCCCCAAGATCTCAAGAACTTTTTGCTTAATCGTATGAACCCTCAGGACTCCTTGGCAGAAATGCCCCATCTATAATGGCCGCCCTGCTACCTGTAGATGATTTCAACATGATGGACTGTTCATCGGTCAATTCTTCGAGTGTAACAACATCGCCTTGTTTGTTTTGTGCGAGCAAAAAACCTCTTTGCAATATGGAATGATGAGAGACCATTTCTAGCATACGGCTGACATGGGACAGGCGTTCTTGCTTGCCTTTCTGTATGCGGTCGATAGCCCTATCCATACTTTGCTGCAAACGCTTAACCTCCAGATCAAGCCTCACGCAATGTCGAACCAAAGCTCCTGGCTCCAAACCCTTAAGCAATCTGTGATAGCGCTCTGATTTGCGTCGCAACAATTCACAAGGTGCGCGTTGCAAACGCTGGCTTAAATGCTGCAAACGCTCCTGGAGATGAGCCCAACGCCGTTGCGCGTTCCGCAAGCCACGCTCTGCAAAATCAAACCGCTGCTCACAGCGCTGAAAACGCTGTACCAAGGCCCGTTCCATGCGGGCTGCACCTACCGATAGGCTCTCAAGCATTTGATCCCGTCGGGGTAGCACCATTTCTGCAGCAGCAGTGGGCGTGGGTGCTCGAACATCCGCCACAAAATCTATCAAGGTCACATCGGTTTCATGTCCCACTGCTGAGACAACGGGTATGGGGCAACGCGCTACGGCCCGCAACAATTGCTCATCATGAAAACAGAACAAATCTTCAAAAGACCCACCTCCACGCGCCACGATGACCACATCAGGTGTTAAAATATGCTGCTCTGATGCCATTTGAGAAAAACCATCCACGGCATGGGTGAGACATGCAGCTGCATCTTCACCTTGCACGACAGATGGCCAGACCAGAATGGTACAAGGAAATCTATCCCTCATGCGATGAATAATATCGCGCAGCACAGCGCCTGACAAAGACGTCACCACCCCCACAATGTTAGGGAGTTGCGGTAAGGGGCGTTTGTGAGCTGGGTCAAAGAGTCCTTCTTGTTCAAGTTTTTTGCGAAGTTTTTCTAATGCCAGCATAAGCGCACCGCGCCCAGCCACCTCGATCTCTTCTACCACAACTTGGTAGCGTGACTGTCCAGGATAGGTCGTCAAACGCCCCGTGATGGTCATTTCAAGGCCTTCCTCTGGTACATCTTGCAAACGAGGAACCTGTGAGCGCCAGCATACAGCGGAAAGTATGCTGCCCCCCTCTTTGAGGTCAAAATAAAGATGACCACTTGCCGGACGCCCAATGCGCCCAACTTCACCTCGGACGCGAACATAGGCAAAGCCATCTTCAATCATGGCCTTTATATCTGTAGACAATTCCGACACCGTGCGTTCGGGCATATGATTGCTATGTTGAAGCATGTCCAGATCCATGATCGCACCTTTCTATCAAATAGGGCCTAAGGAAAGACCATTGATTTATCTGCTGGTCATGACCTACCCCATACAAATGACTGTGCCAACTTGAAGGGAAAGAATAAAGAGATGAACGTTTTGCTTTTAGGTTCTGGTGGCCGCGAACATGCGCTGGCTTGGAAAATTGCGCAATCATCCAAACTGAGCAAACTCTTTGTTATGCCAGGATCGGATGCCATGTCTGAGATCGGGCAGCAGGTAAAAGGCGATATCAACAACCCTCAAGATGTAGCAAATTGCAGCAAAGAACATAACATTGACCTGGTGGTCATTGGTCCAGAAGCTCCTCTTGCCCATGGTGTCAGCGATCATCTTCGAGATCTCGGCGTTCATGTTTTTGGTCCCAGCCAAGCTGCCGCTCAATTAGAGACCTCAAAAGCGTTCATGAAAGACATCGCACAACAAGCCCAGGCCCCCACTGCGGCTTTTTCCATTTTTGATGATTACCAACAAGCTCGTGACTACATACGCCAACAAGGCGCACCTATTGTGGTCAAAGCAGATGGTTTGGCAGCAGGAAAAGGCGTTGTGGTGGCCATGACTGAGACAGAAGCCTTGGATGCCGTTGATGATATGGCAAAAGGTGCCCATGGTGATGCGGGCAAAAAACTCGTCATTGAAGAATTTATGCAAGGTGATGAAGTAAGCCTTTTCGTCCTATGTCACGGCACACAAGCTGTGGCTTTTGGCTCAGCCCAAGATCACAAACAAATTTTTGAAGGCGATCTAGGACCCAATACAGGTGGCATGGGATCATATGCACCCGCCCCCATGTTTACCAAAGAGCTTGAACAACAGGTTATGGAAACCATTGTCCACCCAACCCTCAAGGTGATGATGGATCGTGGCACCCCTTATGAAGGGGTTTTGTTCTGCGGGCTTATGTTAACCCAAGACGGCCCTAAATTGGTGGAATTCAATGCCCGTTTTGGGGACCCTGAAGCCCAAACATTGATGCGCCTGTATCAAGGCGATTTGTTGGATTTGTTGTACAATCTGGCGCAAGGAAACATGCCTGCACCGCCTTTGATGTTGTCAAAATCACATGCCATGACAGTTGTCATGGCCGCTGCTGGATATCCTGGAGATGTAGAAAAAGGCATGCCTATTCATATGCCAGAAGATTTTGGAGATCACGTTGTGGTGTTTCATGCGGGAACAAATTTTGATGGCCATCATTTCCGAACGCAAGGAGGCCGGGTGCTAAATGTTACAGCCACAGGGGATGATCTTCAAACCGCTCGAGACCGGGCTTATGACGCGATCAGCCAAATACATTGGGAGGGTGTTCAATACCGGCGCGATATTGGCCATCGGGTGCTGGATCGCAAATAAGACAAAGCCTAACGTCGAGATGCAAAAAACTCGCGAAGCAATTGTTGAGAACGTACTTGGTACAACCCCCCTATTGCTTCCACATGATGGTGACAGCTTGGTTGATGAAAAAAACGGACACCATTATCAACCGCACCAGCTTTGATGTCTTCTGCCGCATAGTAGAGCCTGCGCAAACGTGCATGTGCAATAGCGCCAGCACACATAGTGCAAGGCTCTAAGGTGACGTACAAATCGCAACCTTCTAAACGCTCAGAACCCAACGCCTTCATAGCATCACGGATGGCCAACAATTCGGCATGTGCAGTGGCATCACCCAGACCACGCATCTCGTTGCGTCTTGCCGCCAAGCGCTCACCAGATGGACCCAAGATAATAGCACCAACAGGAACTTCACCTGCTGTTGCAGCTTGCTCCGCAAGCTCTAGCGCCTCTTCCATTGTCGTTGACCGAAGCAGCAATCGGGTCTACTCCCCTTCATCTAAAGTTTGACAGTTAGCATCTTTGCGACGCATGTCTTGATTGTAGCCGAGCTTTGGTGATTGCCACAACCTCAAGGTTCACGCACAAAAGCAATAGAGGATAAAATGATGGATCCAAAAGAGGCCGCTGCAGGCACACGCATCGCCGCTTACCTTGCGCGGGCTGGTTTGGGGTCACGCAGAAGCTGCGAAGTTTTGGTTCAAGAGGGTCGCATTACCGTTAATGGTAAACAGATTACCCATCCCTCTCAAAAGGTAACAGCTTCTGATATCATTATGTTTGATGGAGAGGCCATTAGGCCACCTGAACACACCCGTGTATGGCGTTATCATAAGCCAAAGGGCGTTATCTGCAGTCGGCATGACCCCCAAGGTCGTCCGACTATCTTCGCACAAGTCGAGCCGATTATCGGCCATTGTGTCTCTGTCGGCCGTTTGGACTTTAATACAGAGGGCCTCATGTTGCTTACCAACAATGGTGCATTCGCCCGTCATCTTGAGCTACCGGCCAATGGCTGGATTCGGCGCTATCGGGTGCGCGCTTATGGACCTGTTACCCAAGCCAAACTGACAAGCCTTGCTGATGGTGTAAAAATTGATGACATAAATTATGGTGGGATCAATGCTTTAATTGATAGCCGACAAGGCGCCAACCTATGGGTGTCTGTCAGCATTAAAGAGGGTAAGAATCGTGAAATTCGAAAAATTTTCGCGCATTTGGACTGCCAAGTCTCTAGGCTCATACGTACCAGTTATGGAGCCTTTCAATTAGGGAAATTGCCTGAAGGCACGTTGGAAGAAATCCCCGCCAAAATGCTTCGCGAACAATTGGGCGCACAACAAGCGAAAGACTTGGGCATTCCATGAGGGTTGTTTCAGGACTTTGGCGTGGCCAAAAACTCTATGTTCCTGAGGGTGATCATGTGCGCCCAACATCAGAACGGGCACGCGCTGCGCTCATTGATATCCTTCATGCACGGTATGGAGGTGACTGGGCATCCATAAAATTTGCTGATCTTTGTGCCGGCAGTGGTGCTGTAGGTATAGAAATGCTCTCTAGAGGAGCTTCTTTTGGTATTTTTGTTGAGCATGACCCAACAGCGTTGACATGTTTGCGTAAAAACCTCAGCCGTGTGCCTAAGGAGCATTATCGCATTCTCGCCCATAATGCAGAGCGCCTTAATGCGTGGCAGCATGAAGGACCATTCCATATCATATTTATGGATCCTCCCTATAAAACCGGGTTAGGACAACAATTGCTAACCCAAATCATGGCCGTGGAAGCACTGCTAACCGATGATGGGGTGTTGGTGGTAGAACTTGATGGCAAAGAAACCATCACCTCAGTTCAATCAGGATGGAGCGTGGTGATGACAAGGCGTTATGGCCGCAACCAATTTGTCATGCTGCAAAAAAATTAGCGTCGACCAAACAACTTTTCGATATCTGTCAATTTGAGACTTACATAGGTAGGTCGGCCATGATTACATTGGCCCGAAAAAGGTGTTCGTTCCATCTCTCGCAGCAAAGCATTCATTTCCTCTGCTTTCAGACGACGCCCCGCGCGAACAGAGCCATGGCATGCCATGGTCGCCGCAACCTGTTCCAAATGTTCTTTCAAAGGCGCCATGTGACCAAGCTCTGCGCATTCGTCTGCAAGATCACGAACCAATTGAGGGATATCCACCCTCCCCAACATCGCAGGAACCCAGCGGACGACCACCGCATCATCACCAAAAGACTCAAGCCCTAACCCCATCAAACGCAAGCCTTCTTCATGAGCAAGAAGTGCGTCCACTTTATCTTGAGGCAAAGATATAACTTCAGGAACCAAAAGATTCTGCGACGGCATATCGCGTCCTTCAAGTGCATCTTGCAACTGCATCAACACCAAGCGTTCATGAGCTGCATGTTGATCCACCAGAACAATACCATCTGCCGTTTGAGCAAGGATATATGTCTCATGCAATTGGGCCCGCGCAACACCTAAAGGCGTGTCAGCTAAAGCCTCCTCATGTATGATATCAGGTACCGAAGCTCCCAAATCAGGCATGAGGGGTGTTTCAGATGCCCCAAGCATATTGTCAGCAAAAGGTTCGGCTTCGTCCATGGGGCGCGCTTGCGCGCGAAACCCTTGTGCCAATAAATGTCGCGATGGTCGCGCCCTTAACGGCATGGATTGCATGGCGCGTAATGCATCTGCCGCTGTGGTGGTAGAGGCGCGCGTCCCTTCTTGCAGCAAAGCTTGCCGGACGCCCCCGACAATAAGACCACGTATTTTTTGCGCATCTGAAAAACGAACCTCAGTTTTTGCAGGATGAACATTGACATCCAACATGTGAGGGTCAACATCTAAGAAAAGAGCAACCGCAGGATGCCTATCTCGCGCAATAAGATCAGAATAGGCGCCACGTAACATCCCAGAAAGTTGCCGGTCACGTACCTGACGACCATTCACAAAGAGATATTGGTGCTGCGCAGTACCTCTGTCAAAGGTTGGTAGAGATGCGAAACCTGCCAAACGCGCTTCACCATCGGACAAGTCAACCCGACATGAATTTTCAACAAAATCTTTCCCTAATATTTTGCCAATACGGGCCTGATGGCCACCAAGGTCAGAAGGCTCTGAGGTAAGTTGCAAACTTCTACGACCATCAACAACCAAGCGAAATGCTACCGATGGTTCAGCCATGGCAAACCGTCTCATGACATCCAAAATGGCTGCATTTTCAGATCGCGCTGATTTCAAAAATTTACGTCGCGCAGGCACCGAATAAAACAAATCACGCACTTCAATTCGCGTGCCACGGCTGCGCGCAGCAGGTTCAGCTTGCTCTTTTCGCCCAGCACGCACATCAAGTTGCCAACCATGCTCTTCATCTTGGTGACGGGTCGTGATGCGAAGATGCGACACCGCACCAATGGAGGGAAGTGCTTCGCCTCGGAAGCCAAGCGTTTGAACACCCATAAGGGCGTCATAACCAGCGCCTGAACGGATTTTGGAGGTTGCATGACGCGCAACAGATAAGAGGAGATCATCTTTGACCATCCCGGCTCCATCATCATCCACGATGATCAATGAGGCACCTGCGTCTTCAATGGTAACCGAAATCTCCTGTGCACCTGCATCAAGTGCATTTTCCACCAACTCCTTCACCACAGCTGCAGGTCGTTCGACCACTTCACCAGCAGCAATACGATTGATGGTTGCCTCATCTAATTGTGCGATAACGGTTTTCATACCGAATTTGGCCCCTTAGCCAACTGCGCAAAGAGCTCCTTAAGCCGTATCTTTCCTTCTTCAACTGCAGGTTGATCAAAGGGATTTACCGAAGCCAACCCCGCAGCGACCACCGTCTCTAGCATCATACCCACCATGACGCGGCAGAGATCTTCTGGATCTTTATCCATCATGGAAATCATACGCACAGGACGCCCACGTTTGCTTAAGACATCACCGGTTGCCTGAGCTTGCGCGCTCGTGACCTCAGAGAGATCTCGTCCCACCACCATACCTGTGACGGATGACAACGTCTCTTCCTCCACCACAATTTGCTGAGAACTGGCACAGAGATCAAAAATGCTGAACATCTTATCATGGGGTCCATCCATATGAAGCTGTAATTGGGAATGTTGTGCGACAGGCCCCAATACAACGTCCAACAGAAGTCCTGAGCCATCTTTTCCAACAGACTCAGCCCATAACTGGCGATACCATTGACCCAACACGGCCAGAGACGTGCCATACATATAGGCAATATGGGCGGCATATCCTTGCCGTCTGATGGTTTCGAGTGCGATGGCAGATTGTGTAGCCGGATGATTGATGGGATCGGCAAGGAAATTCTCCAACATATCCAGCCCAGCGCCACGTAATCGGCGAGGGTCAAGTCCCATCAACAGTGATGGAAACATGCCCACCACAGAAAACATGGCATAACGCCCCCCTATATTGAGCGGATGAGGCAAAAAGGGAATACGATAATGATCAGCAAATGATGCCAAAGGAGATTCTTTAGGCTCAGTGATCACCACCATATGCTTGGCGAGGTTTAGATGCGCAAATTCCAATGATCGACGCACCAAACTTGCTTGTATCAAGGTTTCCAACGTTCCACCTGATTTGCTGACGATAAGGAACAAGGTTGTGGAAAGGTCCAAACCATCGAGCAACAACCTCATATCATGACCGTCTAAATTGTCAGGAAAATAAAACCTTACGCCTCCCGACCGGAATTCAGCATATTCCCCAGTCAACCCTTGAAAGTGTGCCAACGCCTGTGGCCCCAGACTTGACCCCCCTGTACCCAAGACCACCACTTGCTGCACAAAACCCATGGCAACGTCCGCAAGCTCAACCATAGCCCCTAAGTCTTGATCAACTTTCAAAATTTGAAATGGACCGTGCTGATCAGCTGTTAACTCCCCACAAAGCTTAGAGAGAACATCCTCGGCCTCATGCTGTACACTCATTCTGCTTTCCCTCATGGACAGATCAAGCGTCTCCGACAAACTCTCAAAGTTATAGGTCAACATATCTTTTCAGCCCCCGTCGATGAATAACAATGCATACTGATCTTCAGCAGATCTGCCACATCATTATCGAATAAGTTCGTGCGCGACGTCCACCCCAAGTCTATACCCAAACGCATGACACATTCGATACATTTTGATGGGAAAGTTATGGGTTAAGCCTCACCAAATCATCTGAGGATATCACCCGATCGGGTTGGAACGTTTTCTCATCAGGATTACCGGCAGCCACCATTAGGGGAATTTTGTCACGCAGCAAACGTGCCGCAACTGCTTTGATATCATCGATTTGAATTTGAGCCACCAAATCATTACGCACCTCATGATAATTCAATGGCAACTTGGATATTTGGATGCCCATAAGATGTTGCGCAATTTTGCCATTGGCATCAAAGCGCAAAGGGTATGAACCTATGATATTGTTCTTTGCGGCACGAAGTTCTTCCTCTGTGACACCATTGGTGGCTACCTCTTCCAATACCTGACGGGCAACATCGTAAGCTTCTAGCACCGCATCATTTCGGGTTGCAAAATACACCATCAAGGTAGCCGTTTCCTGTGTAGGGGATAAAAAACTTGCCGCTGAGTATGCCAATCCGCGTTCTTCTCGAATTTCTTTTGTTAAACGTGAGGAAAAACCACCACCGCCCAAGACATGATTCATAACATAGGCCGCCATAAAGTCCGGATCATCACGCATCAACCCAGGATATGCCATGACCACGGTGGTCTGCGGCACTGCCTGAGGAACCAATAGGCGCAAACCTTCAGCTTGCATCAGATGAGGTCCATCAGATTGAAATGGCACACCCACGGGTAATGTCTGAGCCAATTTTGTAACAATGCGTTCAGCATCCGCCTTTGTGATGGCACCAGCCAAAGATATCATGAGCTTTTGTGATTGTATTTGCTCAGCGACAAACGCCCGGACTTTATCAGCATTCAACCCTTCAAGGGAGGTTTCTGTCTGGGTTCTTCCTTGAGACAAGCCTTGGAATGCCGTTCTGGCCAGCGCCGTGAAAGCGAGCGACTGGGGGTCCACCATTCTACGTTTCAATCCAGCAATCATCTGGGCTTTGCCACGTTCTATGTCATCTTCATGAAAATGTGCCTCACGTAGCATCGTGACCGCCAACAAGACAGCTTCATCAACCGCATCAGCGACAGTCGTGATTGAGACGCTAAATCCGTCGCGCTCATTATCCATACTGATACTGGCACCAAGTTCGACCATTTTGTTGGCCAGTCCCTCGGCATCATAACCACCTGCACCTTCCAGCATGGTCATGGCGGCCAATTCACCTACCCCTTCATCACCTGGGGCAACAAGCCGTTTTCCTCCCATAAACACCATACGCAAAGCCACCACCGGCACCGTATGATCAGAGCTCAACAGGGCCGTCAGGCCATCAGATTCAACTTTTTGCACCTGCATTGCCTGTACCCCACCGCATAAAACACTCAAAAAAAGCCAAAGATATGCCCATGATATTTTCATGGCTGCTCGTCCTTCATCAGAAAGCCGGTCACCGACTGATCGGTTTTGACCACCTCTTGGGCCACCTTGGCCATGATTTCAGCGGTCACCTGTTTGATCCGAACGGGCCAATGGGACACATCATCCACATCACCACCTAAGGTCAGTGTGCGCGCATACATGTCCCCTAAGGCCCCGACACTATCAAGGCCCAACAAAGCCCCTCCTGCTAAAGCTTTTTTGTCCAATTCAATCCGCTCAGGTTCAAATGTTTCTTGAACGGTTTGTTGAAGAAATTCCATAACATCATGATGCAAATCTTGAGGACTTACCCCCTCAACAGGAACCCCATAGACCACCAGATGACCATGATCACGGTAACGCCCCATGTAATAGACGCCCAATGACAACGCTGTTTTACGTTGGCGCACAAATTCCCGATGCAGCAGACCCGTGGGGTCATTTCCTAAATACCTGGCCAATATCTCCAATGCATGGGCTTCAACACCTGTTGCTGTAAAATAACTTGGGGCTGAAAAATAAGTTGTAAATTGTGGATTTCCGACACGTTTGTCTGTCATTGACACCACACGCGCAGCACGCAGTGGTGGCTCTGTGGGACGTTGATGCGCCATCACAGGCGTTTCCGAAGTGACATGGCCATAAGTCGCTTCAGCCAAGGCCAAGGCATCCTCCCCCGAAATATCACCTGCGACCACCAGTACCGCATTTCGGGGATGATAGAACTTCTTGTAAAAGGCCATAGCATCTTCAAGATTTAGCTTTTCGATCTCCGAGCGCCAACCTATTAAGGGACGGCCATAAGGATGATTACGGTAAACCGTAGCATTCAATTCTTCGTAAAATAGAGATACCGCTCGAGAGTCTGTTCTTGTCGAGCGTTCCTCAAGAACCACGTCGCGTTCGGAGGCAACATCTTCTGGAAATAGCTGCAGATTAACCATTCGATCTGCTTCCATAGCCATAACTTTTTCAAGATGTGCAATGGGAATTCTTTGGTAATAAGCCGTCGCGTCGGCGGAGGTAAATGCGTTGTCTCGCCCCCCCATGTCGGCAATGATTTTTGAAAATTGAGCATCAGGAATTGTCTTGGTTCCCTTAAACATCAGATGCTCCAAAAAGTGCGCCAATCCCGTTTTTCCAGCTTCTTCATCAGCAGCCCCAACTTTATAATACACAGCATGATAGGCCACAGGCGCCCGACGGTCCGTGATCACAATCATCGACATTCCATTGCTCAGCTGCGCGATAAACGGGCGCGGCAAGGGCTCAAAACGGCCATCCGCATGGGCCAACCCTTGATGCAAAATGACCATCATTACCCCCCAAACGATTGACAAAAGTCTACCCAAAACAGTCATAGCCCCCCCACAACATTTTGATGGAACTGCTTCACCACCGCCTATTCATGTGGGCAGGACACTAAAGAAAACAAGACTCGCTGTGACAAGTTTCACCGCAAGATGTTAGAATTTTTCACTTGGTTGGAAGCGCCGGGACATCACCTTGATCGAGCGGCTGGCCATCACGCTTTTGTTGTTCAATGCGTGCGCGCTCCTTGGTGGTGTCAACAACAGCGTTTGTTACCCCAACACGGCCCAAGGCTTTATCCAGAACAGTCTTTCCACGAGCCTCAATACGGGCTGTTTCTTTGTCTATCTCAGCGCGGATATTGCCGTCTAATTTGTCGACGCCTAAGCGTTGTAACAACCGCATCTCTGCAGCAGATAGATCTTTTTGTTCAGTTTGCCCTAGGATTTCTGAAGTTTTCCTGTCTGCAGCTGAGGGCATGTATTGCACAGGGGTCTCTACATCATTTGGCCTTAATGTATAATCCGGCGGCAAGGTGAGCGGCGCGCGCGGTTGCACCATGAATTCATCAGGACTGGAACGCTCTAAAAAATTGAACTCCCTCGCCCCGCATGATGCCAATAACATCAAGCAAGACAGAGCCAATACCAGGTGAGAAGATCTATTCATCATGTTGTTTTTCTCCATCACGGCTGGGCAAGAGTCCAAGGCTACTGATCAGCAGCAGCATAACCCCCATAGATATTCCTATATCAGCAACGTTGAAAGCCCAAAAATGCCACCCT
Organism: Alphaproteobacteria bacterium; assembly: GCA_038131935.1. Classification (GTDB taxonomy): domain Bacteria; phylum Pseudomonadota; class Alphaproteobacteria; order UBA8317; family UBA8317; genus UBA8317. The sequence goes on from JAYPQH010000018.1 coordinate 77,441, forward strand.
TGAACATGAAAGTCGAGGAAATCAACAACGCCACCATGAACAAACCTATCAAACCCGTTACCCCAGGCACCACCTGCTATCAAGCAGTAGCCCCAACGTTCCCAAGATGACGAACCACGTGCCAGCCATATCAATACGCCCCCGACAACCCAGGCCAATGATCCCATCAAAAATGGCCCATCCATGTTCTTGCGCCAACATACCGAATGAGACACCTTTGTTGTAGACAAGCACAACATTGAAAAAATCAGTCACCATCCAATAGGGCATGTCCAATGAGGTAAGCCAAGCAATAACAATCCATTTGCTCAATTGATCGAGCACAAAGACAATCGGCGCAATCAAAATCCAGTAAGGCAACATTCAAACCACAGCATCATCACAGCGCCTGCACAAAGATGCCGGCTCAATATGGTCATAATGATGGGGGTGAACATCTGGCGCATGTGTCCAACAACGTCCACAGCGCTCAGCGTTCACTCCATGCTGCAGACACCTTCAGACCTGAAATATCCTCTACCGAAAATGCAGCCTCGGCATTTCCCTTCTCCCAACGCACTGAGGAGACCAATGCCAATTCAGCCATGGACATATGCTCCTCTAATGAGGACCAATTCTCGCTATCATACAAAACCAGCTCAGCCTCTAATGCACCACCAAGAATATTTTGAGAGCGCGCCTCCTCAATAGCTCCCAACATAACCTTCCGTGCTGAAAGCAGACGACCAAAAATTTTATCTGCTTCATCATCACGCAATGCCTGCCCTAAGTCTGCAAGGTCTGTGAGATGAACAGACGCATCTTCACCGTGGCGTGCCATAAAAGCTTCCTCAGTGGTGAAAGGTAATATGGGTGCCAACCAACGCACCAAACGTTCAAACAAGATATCCAAGACATAAAGACAAGCCTGACGACGTGGACTATCCTTAGCGTCGCAGTAAAGCGCATCCTTTCGAATATCAAAATACATAGCTGAAAGATCGACCGTGCAAAAATTATAGATGGCATGAAAGGCTTTCGCAAAATCATACTGCACAAAGGCTTTTTGTACCAAATCATCCAAACCATGAAGCCTATGCAGGATGGCTCTTTCCAAAACCGGCATGTTTGCTGGCTTTTGGTTGGATGGACGATGGCCTCCTAAATTCCCCAAAAGGTATCTTAACGTGTTGCGTATTTTTCTATAGGCATCGGTATGTGTTTTAGAATCTCACTGCCAATACGCAGATCTTCACGATAATCTCAAGATGCCAACCATAACCGCAAAATATCAGCGCCTGACTCGTTTATAACTTTCTCAGGCGCGGTAATATTTCCTAAACTTTTCGACATCTTGCGGCCTTGTTCATCAAGCACAAAGCCATGTGTCAAAACTTGCTTGTAAGGCGCCTGACCCCTTGTCCCGCAAGCTTGCAGAAGTGAAGATTGGAACCATCCTCGATGTTGATCTGATCCTTCTAAGTATAAATCAGCAGGCCATGTAAGATCTTCCCTGGCTTCCAGGACAAATGCATGGGTCGAACCTGAATCGAACCAAACATCAAGAATATCTTTGACCTGTTCATAATCATCAGGATCATAATTTGGCCCTAAGAAATCTGCAGCTGGTCGGGCAAACCAAGCATCAGAACCTTCTTTGGTAAAGATATCACGAATACGTTCATATATCTCATCGTCCACCAATAGCTGATGTGTCTTTTTATGCACAAACAGCGGCATCGGTACGCCCCATGCACGCTGCCGGGACAACAACCAGTCTGGGCGAGATGCCACCATGGTCTGCAAACGCCGACGCCCACTCTCTGGGAAAAAAGCTGTCTGCTCGATAGCCCGTAACGCACGATCACGAACACCATCTTCGCCTGGTTGCCCCATCGCAATGAACCATTGATCGGTATTGCGGTAAATCAATGGGGCTTTTGAACGCCAGGAATGCGGGTAGGAATGCTTTAACCGACCCCTGGCCATCAACCTTCCCATTTGCATCAAGGCTGCGATGACCTTTTCATTCGCATCACCTGTTTTGCCTTTTTGGGTATAGACCCTCGCCCCTTCAAATCCGGGGGCTTCATGGGTGTAGACCCCAGCCTCATCCACAGCCTTAGGCAAGCGGTCTGTACCGCATGCTCTGAAGCGATCTAAGTTGGCCCGGTATAGGGCGAAGTCATCAATACCATGTCCAGGAGCCATATGCACAAAGCCTGTACCCTGCTCATCAGTCACAAAATCACCGGGCAGCACAGGAACGTCGAAACTATACCCGCTCATGCCCTCAGGCCAGTGCCGCAAGGGATGCTCGACTTTGCCGATGGTGCTGGGATCAACATCATGGCAACGCGAATAGGCATCAACACGCGCGGCAGCGAACGCTGCAGGAGCCAGTTTGTCTGCACATAAAATACGGCTACCGACCTTGAGCCAGTTATCCTCAGCTGCTTGTGTTACTTCATAAAGACCATAGGAAAGGTCCGCACCATAAGCGATGCCCCTATTGGCAGGTAGTGTCCAAGGTGTTGTTGTCCAAATCACAAGATCTGCATCGGTAAGCCCATCCTCACGCTTACCGAGGGGAAAGCGCACAAACACCGTGGTTGAGAGGTGCTCATGATATTCCACCTCAGCTTCAGCAAGTGCGGTTTGTTCGACCACAGACCACATCACTGGTTTGTCCCCACGATAGAGTTGCCCTGTCCTGGCAAAATGCAGAAGCTCAGATGCAATGGTTGCCTCTGCGGGATAGGTCATGGTGGTGTAAGGAGTTTCCCAATCACCCAAAACCCCCATGCGTTGGAATTCCGCTGATTGAATGTCTAGCCAATGCTCTGCAAACTGCCGGCATTCACGACGAAATTCAACAATATCAACTTCGTTTTTATCTTTGCCTTTCGAACGATAGCCCTCTTCCACCTTCCATTCGATGGGCAAACCATGGCAGTCCCAACCAGGAACATAGTTCGCATTTTTTCCCAACATTTGCTGTGATCGGGTGATCATATCTTTCAAAATCTTATTGAGGGCATGTCCTATATGCAGGTGGCCATTGGCATAGGGCGGGCCATCATGCAGAACGAAAGGCTCACGTCCTTTTGACTGAGCGCGTTGGCGGGCATAAAGGCCCATATCATCCCAGCGCTTGAGCAATTTTGGTTCTAATTTTGGCAAGCCTGCCCGCATCGAAAAATCTGTTACAGGCAAATGAATCGTTTGTTTCAGCGGCATACGCCCGTCGTCAGTCATCAAGAACAATCCTTATGTCTTTTTTTGTGGCTTCCAAAACGTTTCTTGCAGCCCACATGCTCACTATGTTGCGTTGGGCTATAGCAGGGCTAGAATTCACACGACAAGACATCTCGTGGTGGAAAAGCACTGGCGGACAAATCTAGCTCAACTTGGCATCATAGCGGGGCTTTGGAATTGATTGGCTGTGAAAATTGCAAAGGACAAATCCCAGGAAAATAGATCCATGTGTCTTGGGACACTTCTGTCACGAAGCTATCCACCAGCGGTTTACCCGCAGGCTTGGCATAGACGGTGGCCAAATGGCATTGGGGCAAACGTTGTTTCACAAAAGCAGCTGTGGCGCCACTGTCCACAAGATCGTCGACAACCAAAAGCCCTTTTCCGTCTGGATGTGCATCACACAAATGGGTAGCAATATCCTTGATCAGTACTGGCTCACGCAACTTTTGATGATCATAAGCAGAGACACCTAAGGTTTCTACAACGCGGATGCCAAGCTCTCGAGCCATAATCGCTGCTGGTACCAAACCGCCCCTCGTGATTGCGACGATGGCTGTAAATTCTTGACCTGCCAAACGCCAGGCTAATGCCCGAGCGTCTCGATGCAGTTGTTCCCACCCCACAGGAAAAGCTTTTACCGGTTGTTCATTTTCCATTGTCCCCGCGTCCTCTCTCAATCTTCTATTCAGCACAACTTGTTACACGCCCACATAAGCCACCATCAATGGCAACCCCAAAATCATCATCACACTTGAGACAAATACGATGCCTGCCACGCGTTCCGGACTTCTATTATAGGTTGTGGCAAAAACAAAATTGAAGACCGCGACAGGCATGCTAGCTTGCAACAACAATACCCCCCGCATCACCCCATCAATCTCTAGAAAATCGCAAATAAGATGTGCGAGGGTTAAAAAAACGACCAACCTTAAGATGGCAAAACCCAAAGCGGGCATGATATCAGAGGGACGCATCCGCGCCAAGGACACCCCTAAAGTCATCAACATCATCGGGATGACAAAAGATCCAGCCAGGCTCACGGAGTTGGCAATAGCCTGGGGAAGCTCAATTCCCAACAATACCACGGTGATGCCGGCAACGCCTGCATAAGGAAGCGGTAAGGACACCACAGAGCGCAGCGAGTTTTGTCCTGTGTAAATGGCATTGCCAATGGTGAAAAACATCATGGACTGCACAACAAAAAAGGATATCCCGTAGGCCAATCCTTCTCCGCCATATGCAAAAAGACAAACGGACAGGCCTAAGTTGCCACCATTGCCGATAACAAATGGACAGAGATAGGTCCTGATTGGCATATTCAACGACCAAAAAATGATCGCCCCAATAATTCCCCCCCCAACATGCAGCAACACTGAGGCCAACAACATAGCTTCAAGATGTTGAGATGAAATATCGGCCATGGCCAACGTAGAAAACACCAAAAAAGGAACACCGACAAAGGTTACGATTTTACCCACAAACACAGTGGGGTAATCTTGCCCTGAGCGTGACCACAGAAACCCAATCAAAACCATAAAAAAGGTTGGGAGCACGACAGGAAGTATTTGTTGAACCATGATTGGAACCCATTCAAGAAGAGGAGATTGCTGGTAGGACCAAGCTATCACAGGTTACCCCCAAAGCATGTGCCCAGTGAAATAGCAACATGGCCTCAACATTTTCTATTGCTCTTATCGCCAGTTGCATTAAATACGTACCTGGCTATTGCCGTTTTCATGAATTACATAGGGAGTTAGCATGGATCGTCGTTCATTTATGAAAGGCGCGGGTCTTGCCGCAGCAAGCACCGCCCTTGTCACACCTGCCATCGCGCAAGAGCGTGTCAGTATCACAATGGTTGCCACTTGGGGTCGCGATTTCCCAGGTCTTGGCACAGGCGCCCAGCGCTTCGCTGCAAGCCTTTCTGAAGTATCCGATGGCCGTATTCAGGTAGAATACTTTGCTGCCAACGAGCGCGTTGCAGCTTTTGACTCATTTGATGAAGTCGCCTCAGGAAATGCCCAAGCTTATCACGGTGCTGAATATTATTGGAAAGGTAAGCATCCTGGCTTTGCCTATTTCACAGCGGTACCATTTGGGTTCACAAACTTGGAATTAAATGCTTGGATCCGCTATGGTGGTGGTCAAGAATTGTGGGACAAACTTGCTGCTGAATTTGGCACAAAAGCTATGATGTGTGGCAACACAGGCGTTCAGGCTGGTGGTTGGTTCAACAAGGAAATCAACTCTGGCGAAGATCTCAAAGGTCTTAAGTTCCGTATGCCAGGTCTTGGCGGCGACGTGCTCGGTAAAGTTGGAGCGTCTCCAGTATCACTTCCAGGTGGTCAAATTTACGAAAACCTCGTTTCTGGTGCCATTGATGGTTGTGAATGGGTAGGACCATGGAATGATGAAGCCATGAAGTTCCATGAAGCCGCAAAATATTATTATCTTGCCGGCATGCATGAGCCAGGTGGTTCATTGGCAACAGGCTTTAACCTAGATTTCTGGAACAGCCTCACCAACTCAGACCGCGCGATGATTGAGCATTGTGCTGCTGCAGCTAACGACATTATCGCAGCAGAATTCAATGCGAAGAATGGTGACGCATTGGCGCGCTTGATCAATGATCATGGTGTTCAATTGCGTGAATTCAACGATGATGTATGGGATACATTGGCAGAAGGTGCCGTTGCGGTTCGCGAAGATGTGCGCGCCCACTCTCCTTTGGCCAAAGAAATCGATGAAAGCTTTGCAAAAGGCATCCGTGATATCGGCAAATGGTATGCGGATTCCAATGCTGGCTATGTGCGCCAGCGTCAGCGTATTTTTGGCGAAGGCTAATCATTTTATGAGGTGGAACCGATGCGTTCCACCTTTTCCCCAACCGGCGTCCCAGATGACTTGATGGTTGCGACGCTTTGGGAAAGTGCTTTTTGTAAGCCCTCACTCAAAACAACATGAAGAAAAACAATATGAAGAAAAACCTTGACGAATTTCGTCATATGGTTGTTTAAGCCTGCCATTCTCTTGTGATCATGGTGACAAACAAATGCCCCAAACACCCGCATCATCGCCACTTATTTGGAAGCCGGTAATTTTATACATTGTCGAAGCCAGTGCTTGGCTTGCTGTTGTCTACACCATCAACACGATGCTTGTTCATGCAGGAGACTTTCCAGGCTTGTTTGGGATGTTGAAGGCCCTTGGCATGTCAACCTTAGATGCACAACCACCCTCCAATGGCCTGCACTGGGCTGTAGGGTCCATACAGTTGGCAAGTTATGCTCTGGCTCTCATATGGCCCCTTCAGCAAAATAAATCTTACGGCAGCCAAACATTAACCGAATGCAAGGAGCGCATGTCTGAATGCGCCAGTTATATCGTTGCGGCAGCCTTTTTTGCAGTGGTGTTGATTGGTCTGGTTGACGCCATTATTTCCTTCCTGCGGGTCGAGAATTTATTTGTTCCTTTGTTTGGGGAAGCGTTGGACCAACAAATGGGTCGGGCTATTACCCGTGGGATGTATGTTCAAATGCCATTATTGGCGTTGAGTTTTGTTCTCGCCCTGATGCTCAGAGGTCAGGCTTTTGTTTGGTTGGCCTCGATGGTTGTTTTATCTGAACTTACCATTGTTATCTCGCGTTTTGTGTTTTCTTATGAACAAGCCTTCATGGGTGATCTTGTGCGGTTCTGGTATGCTGGCTTGTTTTTGTTTGCGAGTGCCTACACCTTGCTGCATGATGGCCATGTTCGCGTCGATGTTCTGTATGCACGCTTTTCTGAACAAGCCAAAGCGCGGACCAATATTTTTGGTTCACTTCTGCTAGGCCTTCCTCTTTGTTGGGCCATTTTGCTTCGTGGGCTCTGGTCGAAATCTTCGATGATTTCATCACCCTTGACCAATTTTGAAATCTCACAATCGGGTGCCGGCATGTTTGTTAAATATCTCATGGCTGGCTTTTTGTTGATTTTTGTTCTTTCGATGTTGTTTCAATTTGCAGGCTTTGTTGCAGACTACTTAAGGCGATTTGAGTCTGATTTTGAGCCAGAAGAGGCCCCGACGCCTGTAGCACATTAACCCACCACCCCTAAGTTGAGGGATCAGTTTCTATGGAAATTTATTTTCTTGCCGTCCTGTTTATCGTGATGATCCTCGCATTGGGATCAGGGTTTCCTGTGGCATTCGCTTTGCCTGGTGCTGCTATTCTTAGCATTGGCCTCGCAGCTTTCACAGGTTGGCTCTTTTTTGCAGACACAGAAATTTTCTTCGCTCAAGATGGCCCCATAGAATGGCTGACAGCAGGGGTAACAAATTTTCGTGGTATCTATTGGGAAGTTGAACGTGACACCCTGATTGCCATCCCTTTGTTTATTTTTATGGGCATTATGCTCCAACGATCAAAGATTGCCGAAGATTTGCTGGTAACCATGGCTCAATTATTTGGACGGGTTCCAGGTGGCTTGGGTATCTCTGTCGTTGTTGTTGGCGCCTTGCTTGCTGCCACAACAGGGATCGTGGGGGCTACAGTGGTGGCGATGGGACTTATCTCTCTACCGGCCATGATGCGCAACAAATACTCCCCTTCATTGGCAACCGGAACAATATGTGCATCAGGAACACTGGGCCAAATTATCCCTCCCTCGATTGTTTTAATCATTCTGGCTGATCAGCTGTCATCAGCCGCAGACCAAGCTTCTCAGGTTCGGAAATCTCTTTACAAGGAAGCCACTGGTGAATTTTCCATGCCGTCGTCACTCGACGTGATCTCAACATCTGCAGGAGATATGTTCCTCGGTGCCTTTCTTCCAGGCCTGGTCCTTGTGGGCATGTATTTGGTGTATATTTTGGCATTGGCCCTCTTGAGGCCATCTATGGCCCCACCGGTTCAAAATAACGACGGCTTTGGCCAAAGCTTTCTGAACAAAGTTGTGATGTCTCTTTTCCCTCCGCTGTTGCTTATTTTTGTGGTTCTGGGATCGATCATCATGGGTATCGCAACGGTGAACCAAGCAGGAGCCATTGGTGCTGTTGGTGCGACCATCATGGCAGGATATCGACTATATGAAGGCAAGGGAACTTATATACCTGCCATATTGGCTCTGGTTTCTGTGGCGGTCATTATATTCCTGCAACAAAACTTTGATCTGAATATTCGTATGATGGCTGAAAATGGAACAGAAGGCCCTATTGCTTTGGCTGGATTGGCCTCTTTTATGTTCATAACAGCAACATTCTGGAGTGGTTACAGAACACTAAAGATAGACAATACCTTGCGTGAAGTCATGATCGAAACCGCAAAAACAACATCATTGGTGTTCATCATTCTCCTCGGTGCAGCCATGCTAACAGCTGCTTTTCGTGGTTTTGGCGGGGAACATTTTGTTAAAGAATTCCTCACCACGCTTCCTGGTGGCTTTTGGACACAATTCATTGTGGTCATGGCTGTGATCTTTATTATGGGATTTTTCCTGGATTTTATTGAAATCGCCGTGGTTGTCGTCCCCATCGTCGCCCCTATTTTGCTCGCTGATCCATCTGCGAATGTGACCGCTGTATGGTTGGGCGTCATGATTGGGGTGAATATTCAAACAAGTTTCTTAACACCACCATTTGGCTTTGCCCTCTTTTATCTCAGGGGTGTCGCCGACAAAGCCATCAACACTTTGTCTATATATAAAGGTGTTGTGCCCTTCATTCTTTTGCAACTCGGGGCTTTAGGTATCGTGGGCACCTTCCCAGAATTGGTCAATTATCTTCCCAACAAATCATTCTTGGGATCATTCAATGCCCCCTCCCAAAAACCCCAAATTGGCTGCTTGTGTGGATGATTATTTGACCAAGGCTTTAGCGGAAGGTGAAGCCAATATCACAGCGGCCATTGCAAACTTAGGGCAAATTAACAAAGACAAATTGCCATCCGCACAACAAAAAGCGCTCTCACAAGCTTTTGAAAAAGCACAGGTCGTATATTCTTTGCGCGCAGCAGCCGAACAAGAACAGGCAAAATTTGATGATATGGCGGTAGACTATGCACCTTTGCATGAGCGTGTTCGTATGATTGAGCGGGACATTCGAAGAGAAGATCAAGCCATGAAAGAATTGGCACAAAAAATACGCTTCGCAGAACTTGATGGGAATAAAGATAAAGCGGCCCAATACCAAGTTAGTATGCGCAAGCACGAGGTTGAGAAACAACGACTTCAAGCATTGATACCCGAACAATGGGCGGGCGAATTCAAAATCTTCAGAACACAGGTCAAAGAATTGACGAAAGCCCAACGCAACAGTGCACGAGCCATGGAAGGCGCTTATGAGCCTGTCCAAGAAATGATCGCATTGATTGAGGCAGGTCCAACGCTGCAACCTATCAAGCAACCCTTGATGGAACTGATTGGCAAAGCACAAACCGCGTCGCTTACAACATTGACCGAGCCTGCACAGGCACTCGAGGCCAGTCTTAGGGATATTTATGGAAGCTCACCGGTGAGCAAACATATCACCAAAGCACGACGCCTATTTAAAAGAGGAAAAGAAAACAGTCGTGCAAAAGCAATTGGGCATCTTGAAGATGGTCTTGCTGCATTAGCTAGCGAAATCGCATGGCGTGCTGAAGCAAAGGATAACATCTATTCAGCCCTTCTAACGTACGCCGAAGCCACACGTTTGAATATTGGTTTGTTGTCCCAACCTAAGGTTCCTCTCGAAATTGTCGATGACCTAGCAACCTGTAAGGCGTCACATCAGAATATTTCTTTATTTTTCTAGGGGAACCCATTGCGGCTTTCGTCCCATTGGCGCCATGATGGAGACAAGGTAACAGTAGCCCAGAAAAATAAAGGGAGGCATGAGCATGGGTATTCGTGACGTATGGACCCGCGCAAAAAATGAACCAGAGGCTTTTTGGTCAGAGGCAGCACAAGACATTATTTGGGACACACCCTTCACCACTGTCTGTGATACATCAAAATCTCCTCGCACCTATTGGTTCACTGATGGAATGCTCAACAGTTGTTATAATGCCGTCGACAGGCATGTAGACGAAGGTCGCGGACAACAGGCGGCCATCATTCATGACTCCCCCGTCACAAACAGCAAAAGGATTGTAACCTATGCCGAATTGGCCGATGAGGTTGCACGTTTTGCGGGTGTTTTGGCCTCATTTGGATGTTCCAAAGGCGACCGTGTCATTATCTATATGCCCATGATACCCCAAGCCATTGTTGCCACCCTCGCTTGCGCAAGACTTGGGGTTATACACTCAATTGTCTTTGGAGGGTTTGCGGCGAATGAATTGGCGGTTCGCATCGATGATTTTTCACCAAAATTGATTGTGGCAGCCAGTTGTGGCATCGAGCCCAACAGGTTGGTTGCCTATAAACCCTTGCTTGATGAAGCCATTGAGTTGGCAACCCACAAACCACAAGCAACCATCATGTATCAACGACCACAGCTTCACGCCGACATGCAAGATGGTCAAGACCATGACTGGGATGCTGTGATGGCAACAGCGCAGGCACATGGCTGTGTTCCTGTTAAGGCAACCGACCCCCTTTATGTGCTCTACACCTCGGGAACCACTGGGCAGCCAAAAGGGATTGTTCGGGACAATGGTGGGCATGCTGTCGCGTTAACATGGTCTATGAAACATATTTACAACGTCGACACAGGAGACGTTTTTTGGGCAGGATCCGATATTGGCTGGGTGGTTGGACATTCCTACATCATCTACGGCCCTCTGTTTCGCGGATGTACGTCCGTTTTGTATGAAGGAAAACCAGTAGGCACCCCTGATCCTGGTGCGTTTTGGCGGGTTATCTCTGAACATAATGTTAAGTCTTTTTTTACCGCCCCCACCGCAATTCGTGCCATCAGACAACAAGATCCAGAAGCAAATTATTTGCGTCACTATGATACATCTTGCTTGCAAGCATTATTTGTTGCTGGAGAACGCTGTGATCCGGATACCCTTCATTGGTCACGCGAGCAGCTCAAACGCCCTGTTATTGATCATTGGTGGCAAACAGAAACAGGTTGGTCGATTGCAGCCAACTGCTTAGGCATTGAGTTGCTACCCATCAAACCAGGATCACCAACACTGCCTGTTCCAGGTTGGGATTTGGTCGTCCTCAATGAAGAAGGACAAGAATGTGCACCTGGTGAGATTGGTGCGATATGTGGGAAACTTCCTCTGCCTCCTTCTGTCTTTGCCGATGTATGGAACGCCCCTGAACGATACATATCTTCTTACTTCAGCCGCTATCCTGGCACTTATGAAACAGGCGATGCAGGCATGATTGATGAGGATGGTTATGTCTTCGTCATGGCAAGAACAGATGATGTGATTAACGTCGCCGGGCATAGATTGTCCACCGGTGGCATGGAAGAGGTCCTCGCAGAGCATCCCGCGGTTGCAGAATGTGCTGTGGTCGGTGTTGCCGACGAACTCAAAGGGCAAATTCCTGTTGGTTTTGTTGTGATTTCCGCTGGCGTCAACTTAGCTCATGACGTGATTGCAAAAGAATGCGTACAATTGATACGTGATAAAATTGGACCTGTTGCTGCTTTTAAACATGTAGGCATTATCCCTAAACTTCCAAAAACCAGATCAGGAAAAATTTTACGGGCCACCATCCAAAAGATCGCTGATGGCGAGGCATTTAGAATGCCCGCAACGATAGAAGATCCTGACGTCCTCAATGATATCGAGACATGTTTAAAACAACTTGGATTTGCCAAGGGCCATTCAACTTAAGCCATCCCCCAACAAGGCTCAACAACAACAACTCATGCTCAGAGGAAATGGGCTTTGTGGGTGGCACTCAAAAGTAAAGAAGATCAAGTGGTAGACGGGGTGACCAATAAAGAAAAAATAGATTAAATATGGTCAAAACAAAGGATGATCAAAAAAATTGCCACCCCGCAGATCAGTTTATAGCGGGATGGCACGACAGTTATGTGACAAAAATCACTTTTTTAGTTTACAATATGCGCTTCAGTGGCTTGATCTAATTGCTCCCGGGTAACACCGTCAGCCAAAGCCACCAATTCCAGACCACCATCGACAACATCTAGTACCCCAAGATTTGTGATGATCCGGTTTACCACTTTTTTACCTGTAAGAGGCAGGCTGCATTCTTTCAACAGTTTTGATTCACCTGCTTTATTGGTATGGTCCATGATCACGATCACACGGCGCACCCCTGCGACAAGATCCATAGCACCACCCATACCTTTCACCAATTTTCCTGGAATCATCCAATTGGCCAAATCACCATCTTGAGAGACTTCCATAGCCCCCAAAATAGCCATATCAATATGTCCACCCCTGATCATTGCAAATGACTGCGAAGACGAAAAAAAGCTTGTGGTAGGAAGCTCGGTGATGGTTTGCTTACCTGCATTGATCAGGTCCGCATCAATGGTATCCTCCGTAGGGAATGGCCCCATACCCAACATACCATTCTCTGATTGCAAGGTCACATGAACACCCTCAGGAATATAGTTGGAAACCAACGTTGGAATACCAATGCCTAAGTTCACATACATGCCATCACGTAATTCTTTTGCGGCCTCCGCGGCCATTCTGTTTCTATCCCACATAGACTTAAGCCTCCCTTATGGTGCGTTGCTCAATACGTTTTTCAAAGCTTCCTACAATTAACCTGTCCACATAGATCCCAGGAAGATGAATATGATCCGGATCCAAGCTACCTTGCGCAACCAGTTCTTCCACTTCAACCACGCAAGCTTTTCCAGATGTCGCCACATCGGGGTTAAAGTTTCGGGCGGTTTTCCTGAACACCAAATTTCCTTCAGGATCAGCTTTCCAAGCTTTCACAATCGCAAGGTCCGACACAATACCTTTCTCCAAAATAAAGGTTACCCCATCAAACTCGCGATGCTCTTTTCCTTCCGCCACAACGGTCCCCACGCCGGTCTTGGTATAAAATCCTGGGATACCCGCGCCACCTGCGCGCAAACGCTCTGCCAAAGTTCCTTGTGGATTGAATTCTAATTCCAGCTCACCGGAAAGATATTGCCGCATGAATTCTGCATTCTCACCAACATAAGACGAAATCATCTTTTTAATCTGTTTGGTCTGCAACAAAAGTCCCAGGCCAAAATCATCGACGCCTGCATTGTTTGATACCACCGTGAGATCCTTCACCCCAGATGCCACCAAACTTTGAATAATATTTTCTGGAATTCCACAAAGGCCAAATCCTCCAGCGGCAATGGTCATCCCATCTTTTAGAAGGCCCTCTAATGCAGATGAAGCATCTTGATAGACTTTGCTCATGGCTACCTCTCCCCTCGCCCGTTACGCATAATGGTTGTTTGGCGCAATCCTCGTCTTCGGGCAAGCCCACAAAAAGATTTTGCGTATTTTGATTGGCAACAACAGCAAGGCGAGATAAACTCAGCCCTATCATCAACACCGCTCAATTCATGGAGAACATACCATGCCATTCATTTCACGACGAGACTTTCATGTCGGCGGCGCGTCCTTGGTCGCCCTTTTGTTAAACAACGAAACTGTGAGGGCTTCCGCCATCAGTTCGCTTGAAACAGTCTCTGTAGGCACATTTTCAGGCAAATTAGCCCGTCCTCAAGGCACCATCAAAGGTGGGATTGTTCTTATTCATGAATGGTGGGGCTTGAACGAACAAATGCAATCCGTCGCCGTAGCCCTTGCAGATGAGGGATATCTTACACTCGCGGTAGATATGTTTGGCAAGGTTGCGACAACCAGAGAAGAGGCCATGGCCAACACGAAATCCGTCGATGCAGCCCAAGCAACAAGCAATCTTGTTGAAGCCACAAACCTACTCCGACAAGAAGGTGCCAAGAAAGTTGCCAGCATGGGATTTTGCTTTGGTGGCGGATGGTCTTTCAACCTATCAGTCGCAACGGCTATGGACGCGACAATCATTTACTATGGCCGGGTTCCTACAGATGAAGGTTCGGTGCAAAATCTTTCAGGGCCAGTCCTTGGGCATTTTGGTCGGTTGGATAAATTCATCAATACCGAAATGGTTGCAGGTTTTACCAACGCCCTTAAATCAGCTGGAAAAGCTCACGAAATCCATGAGTATGATGCTGACCATGCCTTCGCCAACCCCACGGGAAATCGTTATGAAGAAGATGCAGCTCGGCTCTCTTACAGCCGCACCCTCGCCTTCCTAGAAGCTCATCTTGGATCATAAAACTGGTACCCACGGTTTTTAAATAGGAATTATTTTCCCTCAGATTTGGATAGTTTTGGAAAAACCAATGTGACAGCCAGCAAAGACAGGGCTGTCATCATTAACGCAGGCCCGGCCGCCGCCTCATAATTTTCTAGAGACGCAGATTGGAAGGTAACCGTGGCCAACGTGTCAAAGCCAAATGGTCTCAGCAGAAATGTTGCGGGCAGCTCCTTGATAACATCTACGGCCACCAAAATCATGGCGAGGCCCGCAGGACCTGAGAGCATTGGCCATAAAATATGACGCAAACGGGCGCCAAACCCTGCCCCCATCAAAAGGGCTTGTTCATGATGTCGCTGCAAGGGACCTGAAATAACCTGCCCCAATTGTCCTGCTCCTAATGTTGCAAATCGAAAAATCAATGCAAGACATAACCCCACCAGTCCAGAAAACATGGGCGATAAATAGGAGGAAAGCGCTAGGGTCCCCATCCCCACCGCAGCGGCAGGAACAGCATAGCCTGAAAGTGAGAGGTAAGCTGGCCATTGCCTCCAACCCAATTGGTTCACCCGCCAAAATTCGACAATAGTCGCGACAACCAAAACCCCCAAGGCAACGAACAAAGCGAGCAAAAAGGAGTGATCAAGCCCTGTGAACAAGGGCCAAGATCGGTCATATCCACCCAACGCAACCAATGTACAGATGGGTGCAACGAAGCCTGCCAATATGGGCAAGCATAATAAGCCTGTGAACAGCCATTGTAGCGGCAAACTACAGACCAACGGTTTGGTGGTCCTCTCCCGCATGGATTCCCGAGGCAAATGTTGGCGCATCCGACGTTCAATGATGACCAATGGTAAGACCAGGCACACCAAAAGAAGAGACAATTTCAATGCGGTGTCTAACGAGCCCATCGCTGTCCATGCATCAACAATCGCCCAGGTCAGTGTGGGCACCGCGTAAAGCGAGGCCACACCATAATCATTTAGGACTTCCATCATCACCAAGCCTACCCCAATCATGAGAGGAATCCGCATCATGGGTAACCCCACATGTCGAAACAAAAGCCAATGAGATGAGGTCATCAAACGGGCAGCGTCTAGGGCCGCCGCAGATCGACTTGATGTCAACGCCACCAAACAAGATAAATACACATAGGGATACAAGCCGAGGCCTAGGACAAAAGATGCGCCAGAGGTGTGCCGAAGATCCAGAGGAGGTAAGATCAATCCCCAATGATCAAAAACCTGAAGCAACATGCGACCCTCACCCAATGTTTCTGTGAAGGTGAATGCACTTACATAAGCAGGTATCGCCAAGGGTAACACCAACAAACGCGCGAGCCATCTACGCGCAGGCATCTCATAAATTACAACCAACCAGGCTGCCAACACCCCAAGAACAGCTGCCAACATGGAGGCACCAAACAACAGCTTCATGCTACCTTGAAGATAATCCCATAAAACATGTGTCAGCATATGCTGCATCACCGCGTCTATGGGCTGGGATAATGCCAAGATGAGCAATGCCCCCAAGGGCAACAAAAGCAGCATCATACAACCCATAGCAGCTAAGCTCATGAACCTGATCACGTGATATGTACCCTTTTTGCCCTATTGAGAGGCTATGTCGCATGAAAGCAGACATAACAGCAAGAGAACTTGACAAAAACATATAGATATATCTTTATATGATTATGACACATGAACTTGAGCATATTGTAGACGCGTTGAAAGCAGCGGGTGATCCCACCCGTTTGCGGCTGCTTGGCTTATGCCGTTTGGGCGACATGTCTGTGGGAGATCTTGTTGATATAACAGGTCAATCCCAACCTTCGATATCACGTCATCTCAAGATATTGCATGCAGCGGGTTTGCTAGAACGAAGACAAGATGGCGCGTTTTGTATTTTATCGCTTAAGCAAATCGCCGCTCAATCAAGCCTTAGATATCATGGTGGCAGATGGCCCTGGTGTTCTCAACCAAGACAAACAAATATATGCAGAACGAGAGCAAAAGCGCCACGAAGACGTTGCCAAACATTTTGCACTTCATGCTGCCGATTGGGATGATTTACGGGGAAGCTATCTTCATGCAGAGGAAGTTGATGGCTATATTGCCACCATCGTTGCGCAACATAAGCCTCAACATGTCCTTGATATTGGAACGGGAACGGGACATATCCTGAATATTCTTGGTCGATATGCCGGTAAACTCTCTGGGGTAGATATTTCTAGAGATATGCTCAGCCTTGCCCGTCAACGTCTTGGCGGGGTGCAGAATGCAGATAAGATTGACCTTAGACGGTCTGACATGAACCAACTCCCCTTTGATGATGCCAGTATGGACATGGCCAGCATGCATTTGGTCCTTCGCCATGCCAGCAACCCCAGGCGCGCCATTATGGAAGCTTCTCGGGTACTGAAGCCTCAGGGACACCTCATTGTGGTGGACCTTGAAATAGGAGAACCCGCAGGACATCACACAGAACGTTCGGGCTTTGCCAAGCAGGATGTATGTGAATTCATGATTGATGCAGGGTTGGTTTTGGAGCCTATACGTTCACTCACACAAGGCCTTAGAACAGGCTATATTTGGCATGGGGTCAAACAAGCATGGTGACATTTTCCTTTGAATTATTCCCCCCAGCCAAACCTGAGGGCATTAAAAATGTTGTTGCCACAGCCAAGACATTATCGTCATTTGCGCCTGACATGATTTCCATAACCTATGGCGCAGGCGGCACGGGAAGAGAGCGTTCCGCGCGGTTGGTGGCTGCATTACATAGCAATGATTTTCCGCCAATCACCGCACATATAACCGTTGCTGGACAAAGCAAACATGATGTCATTCATCAAATGGAAGAATGGCAGCAACATGGCGTCAAACGTTTTGTTGCCCTACGTGGTGACATGCCCAACATGAAACGGCCATTCACACCTCACGATGATGGTTTTACATCAGCGCTTGACCTTATAACCTATTTACGCCTCCATCATGCGGAAGCTATCTATGCAGGTGCCTATCCTGAGGACATCCTGAATCCCCATCACTTGAGGCAGAGCTTGACCATCTCATGGCCAAACAAGATGCTGGGGCGACGGCTCATCACGCAATATTTTTTGATATCAATAATTTCCTGAGATTCCGCGATAAGGTCGTTGCACGCGGTATCACCATTCCTCTGATACCTGGTGTGTTACCCATTGGTCATTTTGAAAAAATCCAAAAATTCTCTGCAAGTTGTGGTGCCCATATACCCGACCAACTCAAGATACGTTTTGCAGGTCTTGAAAATGACCCCGAAGCCATGGCGATGATGGGCGCGTGCGTCGGATATGAGCTTTGCGCTCAACTCGCCCATGAAGCTGTCCCCTCTATCCATCTTTATACCCTCAATCGAGCTGATATCAGCACAACAATCTGCCGCATGTTTCAAGGAGAACCTCAATGAGCCGTAAGGATACCTTGATGAGCGCACTTGGTTCCCGCATTTTGGTGCTCGATGGGGCCATGGGGACCATGGTGCAAAAAGCACAACTCACCGAGGAAGACTTTCGAGGGCAGCGCTTCCAAAATCATGATCGTGACCTGCGTGGAAACAATGACTTGTTGGTACTTACCCAGCCAAATTTGATCAGTGATATCCATCGTGCCTATATCGAAGCTGGAGCCGATATTATTGAAACCAATTCCTTCAACGCGACACGCATCTCACAAGGCGAATACGGTCTTGAGGAGGTAAGCGAAGAAATCAATTTTGAGTCTGCTCGGTTGGCCACCCAGGCTGCTCAAGAGGCAGATAGACCTGTGTTTGTGGCAGGTGCACTGGGTCCAACCTCACGAACGGCGTCTATTTCTCCAGATGTTAACGATCCAGGCAAACGCAATATAACCTTTGACGAACTTGCCGCAAATTACACTGAATCCGCACGTGCATTGGCTGCTGGAGGCGCTGACATCTTTCTGGTGGAGACCGTGTTTGATACCTTAAACGCCCGCGCGGCATTATTTGCCCTATCAGGCGTGAATGACGAGCTCGATGATCCTTTACCTATTTTTGTTTCCGGCACCATAACAGATATGTCTGGGCGCACCTTGTCAGGCCAAACCGCCGAGGCTTTTTGGATATCCATTGCGCATGCCGCCCCGTTAGCGGTTGGGCTGAATTGCGCGCTTGGCGCCAAAGAGCTCCGTTCATATATCCTCGAATTGTCGCGTGCAGCGGATACCCATATTCTCACCTATCCAAATGCAGGGCTTCCAAATGCCATGGGTGGCTATGATGAAACACCAGACGATATGGCCGCTCATTTGGGCGCCTGGGCACGCGATGGGTTGGTCAATATCGTCGGAGGATGCTGTGGCAGCACCCCGGAACATATTCGTGCCATTGCAGATGCTGTTTCATCATACCCCCCACGGCAGGTCCAACCTAGCCCTCCCGCATTGCGGCTGTCTGGCCTAGAGCCTTTTGAGGTGCGCGGATGAACACCTCTCGATTTATAAACATTGGTGAGCGCACCAACGTGGCAGGATCTGCCAAATTCAAAAAGCTTATTTTGAATGGTGATTTTGCACTGGCAGTGGACGTGGCCCGCCAACAGGTTGAGGCAGGTGCACAAATTCTTGACATCAATATGGATGATGCCATGCTTGATGCAGAATACGCTATGTCAACATATTGTAACCTTTTGGCATCCGAGCCTGATATTTCACGGGTGCCCTTCATGATTGATTCATCCAAATGGTCTGTTATTGAAGCCGGCCTCAAGGTTGTGCAGGGCAAACCTGTGGTCAATTCAATATCGCTCAAAGAAGGTGAAGATATCTTTTTAGAGCAAGCCCGTATCTTGCATCGGTTCGGCGCGGCGACGGTGGTCATGGGGTTTGATGAAACAGGCCAGGCAGAAACCGCGGATCACAAATATGAAATCGCCCAACGGGCTTACCACCTTTTGGTAGGACAGGGTTTCAACCCATCTGATATTATTTTTGACCCCAACATTTTTGCTGTTGGAACGGGCATTGAAGCGCATGATAACTATGCTGTCGACTTCTTCGATGCATGCCGATTGATCAAGGCTAACCTCCCCCATGCGCGGATTTCTGGAGGGGTATCAAATGTAAGCTTCTCCTTTAGAGGCAACAATGCGGTGCGCGAAGCTATCCATGCTGTTTTCCTATACCATGGGATCAAAGCAGGCTTGGATATGGCCATCGTCAACGCTGGTGGTTTGCCCGTCTATGCTGATATTGATCCTGAATTACGAAATGGAATTGAAGACCTGTTGCTCAATAGACGCGAGGACGCCACCGAACGTATGCTTCAACTTGCTGAAGGACACCGTGGGGCGGGAGTCGGCACCAAAACAGCCGACCTAAGCTGGCGAGAGCAAGATGTTCGCGGCAGGCTTTCCCATGCGCTGGTCCATGGGCTCACAGATTTTATTGATGAGGATACCGAACAAGCAAGATGCGAAGCTGTACGCCCACTTGATGTCATTGAAGGCCCTTTAATGGATGGCATGAATAAAGTTGGTGATCTTTTCGCTGAAGGAAAAATGTTCCTCCCACAAGTTGTCAAATCAGCCCGCGTGATGAAGCAAGCCGTCGCACATCTCCTGCCCTACATTGAAGCCGAAAAAAATGACCAAGAAATCGCAAAAGGCAAAGGCCGCATTTTGATGGCAACAGTAAAAGGGGATGTCCACGACATTGGCAAAAATATTGTGGGTGTTGTTCTGCAATGTAATGATTTTGAAGTGATTGATCTCGGCGTGATGGTCCCACGGCAAAAATCATTGCAGCGGCCAAAGAACATAACGTTGACATGATTGGCCTATCAGGATTGATCACACCTTCGTTGGAAGAAATGGCCCATGTTGCCGCAGAAATGCAGCGTGAAGGAATGGAGATTCCATTGCTCATTGGCGGTGCCACGACAAGCAAAATTCACACGGCCTTAAAAATTGCACCAATGTATGACTTCCCTGTTGTGCATGTTACAGATGCCAGCCGAGCTGTGGGTGTATGTGCACAATTGGCATCAGCCCATGATCATGAGCGTTATGCCGCAGGAATCGCCGAGGAATATCAGGCCTTGAGAGAGGCAACCGAGCCAGGCTCATCACGGAAACTTGCGTCCTATGATGAGGCCTTGCGCAACAGATTGGCCCTCAACTGGGAGCAGTCTCCTCGACCAAAGCCATCATTCTATGGGGTACGTTGGTTTGACCATTACCCAGTGGCGGATTTGATAGATTATATTGACTGGAAGCCATTTTTTCAAACTTGGGAGCTTCATGGCAATTTTCCTGACATATTGACCGACGAGAAAGTTGGAGAGGCAGCCTCAAGCCTGTATCAAGATGCCTGTGGCATGCTTAAAACCATTGCCCAAGAACAATGGTTTCGACCGCGCGCCGCTCTAGGGTTTTTCCCAGCCCATTCTGATGGTGAACATATTCACCTCACAAATCCTGACAATGGTCAGCCATTGGCCATGGTTCCATGCCTTCGCCAACAAATGAAACGGAACGGAAATCGTCCAAACCTATCTTTGGCTGATTTTGTCGCCCCTGAAGGCTACGGTGACAGCTTAGGTATGTTCGCCGTCACAACAGGACCTCAAGTTGAAGAGCGAGCCCAAAAAGCACGTGCTGCTGGAGATGATTATCATGCCATCATGCTCCAAGCCCTCGGAGACCGGCTTGCTGAAGCACTTGCCGAAAAACTTCATGAGGATGTTCGAAAAGATCTATGGGGTTACAGCCCCAGTGAATCCTTTACCAACGAACAACTCATTCAAGAGGCCTATCAAGGCATCAGGCCGGCACCGGGCTATCCTGCTTGTCCAGACCATGCAGGCAAGGAAATTATTTTCCACTTGTTGAAGGCAACAGATAGATTAGGAATGCAGCTAACAGAGTCATTGGCCATGACACCTGCCTCCTCTGTTTCAGGTTTGTACTTTGCCCATCCCCAAGCACGTTACTTTGGTGTGGGACGCCTTGGTGAAGATCAAATAAAAGCTTACGCCGAAAAAACCGGTGAAGATGCCATGCACATCGCAGCGAGATTGCGTACGAGCTTGGCCTACGATATCCCCCGTCTTGCGCTATCATGAAAGGATCCATCATGCAGGACCAACCTCATTATATGTTTACTTCCGAATCCGTATCCGAAGGACATCCCGATAAGATCGCTGATCAAATCTCGGATGCTGTTTTGGACCTTTTCTTAAGCCGAGACAAACTGGCACGTGTTGCGTGCGAAACCTTGGTGACAACCAACAGAGTTGTGCTCGCGGGCGAGGTTAAAACCCACCCGGATGTGGTGATTAGGCCTGACGAGATCTCTGACGCAGCTATTGGTGTGGCAGAACGAATTGGCTATGACCAGCTTGGTTTTTCTTACCGCAACCTAGCCGTGGATAACCATCTTCATCGGCAATCAGAGGATATTTCTCAAGGCGTTGATAAAGATGGCGCTGGTGACCAAGGTATCATGTTTGGTTTTGCCTGCGATGAAACAGAAGAACTGATGCCAGCGGCGATTCACTACGCACATCGCCTGCTTCACTCCTTGTCAGAAGCCCGCCATCAAGGAGATGCGTCCATTTTGGGTCCAGATGGTAAAAGCCAGCTAACCCTTGTTTATGAAAATGGCAAACCAGTTGGCTGCGATACCGTTTTGGTCTCCCATCAGCACAAAGCCGGCGTTGAGCAAGATGAGATACGGGAACTGGTTCGTCAGCATGCCCTCAAGGTGCTACCTGATGGATGGATGTGCCCAGAGGAAACATTCTTCATCAACCCCACAGGTAAGTTCGAAATTGGTGGCCCTCATGGCGATGCCGGTCTTACCGGACGAAAAATCATCGTGGATACCTACGGTGGGGCCGCTTGTCATGGTGGCGGTGCATTCTCTGGAAAAGATCCAACAAAAGTGGACCGCTCTGCAGCGTATGCAGCACGTTATTTGGCGAAAAATGTGGTTGCTGCACAATTGGCACGGCGCTGCACCATCCAATTGTCCTATGCTATTGGCGTGGCCAAGCCTCTCTCCATTTTTGTTGATTTCCACGGCACAGGAGAAGTTGATCCAAGCCGAACAGGACAAATCTTGATGGACATGATGGACCTTTCGCCACGCGGTATCCGCGAAAAGTTAGACCTCAACCGTCCCATCTATCAGCAGACAGCTGCCTATGGTCACTTCGGCCGCAAGCCTGATGCAGATGGAAGCTTCACATGGGAATTGACCGATTTGGCTGACAGCCTACGTGGGCAATTCTAAGAGGCCAATTCGTGGAGGGCTCTTTGAGCCCCTCCACGCCAATCCCAGCATAAAACCCTCATATACCCAACTTTTGTACCCAGCCATGTTGCTCTGAATATCCTCAAGTGGCTCATAATCATTCAGATGGCGTGCCAACCCTTTTCCCATAGACTTGACCATTGCTTCACGGCGTACCCACTGCCGAAGCGCGGATGACTGAGCCGCGTCAGGGCTTAATATATGTAAGCCCACACGTTCTGAGTTTGGCCAAAAACGGGTGACAATACGCTCAATATTGATTTTTCTATCGACCCGCTCGATATCCACCCCAATGGATAATGTTTGTGAAATAGCAATGATTTCGTGATGGTCTGTGTGGGCGGCTGAAGCAAAATAACGCTGCTTGTGGCATAAGCAGAAAGGCTGTCCATGCTCATGATAGTGCCATGTTGCAGGCGCCCCCAACAGATGCCTTAAACCTGCCAAACGATCTTGCGTGCGTGCATAAGGCAACATAAAGCAGAATATCGTAATCATGTTCCAGGAGATTCAAAGATGACATCAGACCACAGACCTACTTCACAAAATGTCCAAGAAGCCTATGGTCTTTTACGTCACCATGTCACTCAAACACCTATTATTGCGCACCCTACCTTCCAATCGGCGTCAGGGACAAGCCTGCGCATCAAGGCTGAATGTCTGCAGCAGACTGGGTCATTCAAATATCGCGGAGCGCGTTATGCGTGCATGAAAGCCGCCGAACAGGGTGCAACGTCCGTGTTGGCCTACTCTTCTGGCAACCATGCTCAAGGCATCGCACGTGCCGCTCGGCAACTCGGTATGAAGGCAACCATCATCATGCCTCATGATGCGCCTGCACTTAAAATGCAGCGTGTGCGGGACGATGGTGCAGAGTTGATAACCTACCAACGTGGCGTGGAATCCCGAGAGGATCTAGGCGCTGAGCATGCAAAAAAAACAGGCGCGGTGCTGATAAAACCTTATGACGAACCTCATGTCATCATGGGCCAAGGAAGTTTAGGCCTAGAACTCTGCCAACAGCTTGATGAACCTCATGATATCATCGTGTGTTGCGGCGGGGGTGGTTTGACCGCAGGTGTGGCCTTGGCATTGGATGGGTCTGGGCATCGACTCTGGCTTGCGGAGCCTGCGGGTTTTGATGACTGGAAACGTTCACTTGAGACACAAACGCGACAATCTAATGACAAAGAATATGGTTCTATCTGTGATGCTATCATGACCCCAACCCCTGGTGAGATCACCTTCGACATTGTTAAAACCAGGGCATCAGGTGGGTTTGCGGTATCAGAACAGGAAGTATGTGAAGCCATGCGTTTTGCCTGGCGTGAGGCCAAGATCACTGCCGAACCAGGCGGGGCTGTAGCACTTGCAGCCGCTTTGTTCCATATCAAAACCGATCGCCCAGTTTGTGCCGTTGTGACAGGTGGAAATGCCGTCCCTGAGCTTTTTGCCCAGATTATCTCAGGAACCTACATCCCGGCGTAAAAGCCTCTGTTTTTGCCGATCCCAGTCCCGTTTCTTATCTGTCTCGCGCTTGTCATGGGCCTTTTTACCTTTTGCGATGCCCAAAAGGAGTTTGGCACGGCCGCGCTCATCAAAATATATTTTAAGCGGAACAAGGGTCATACCTTCACGGTTGACCACACCCCTTAAACGATCAATTTCCCGGCGGTGCAGAAGCAATTTCCTTTTTCGCCGGGGCTCATGATTATACCGATTGCCTTGCTCATATTCAGGAATATGAGCATTGATCAGCCACATCTCACCAGTCTCAGGGCTTGCATAGCTCTCTTGGATGTTGGCACGACCATTACGCAAGCTTTTGACTTCTGTTCCTGTCAACATCAGGCCAGCTTCGACCGTATCCTCTACAGCATATTCATGCCGCGCCTTTCGGTTCTCGGCGACGACCTTCCCATGACCATCTGATTTGCTCATTTGGATTATGCACTGATCCCAGCATGATCGAGCGCAGCATCCACCTGGCGGGCTACATGCTCAGGAACCTTAACCAAGGGTAAGCGCAATTCCTCTCGGATCATGCCCATTTTCGCCAAGGCATATTTGGCAGGCGCAGGACTTGGATAGGCAAACAGGGCGTCATGCAATGGCATCAACTTATCCTGTATCTCCAAGGCCTTTGCAAAATCACCCTTCAAACAGGCTTCTTGATATGCCGCACATAGGGCTGGAGCCACATTGGCCGTTACAGAAATCACACCATGCGCCCCCATGGCCATCGCACCCAAAGTCGTGGCATCTTCCCCGCTCAATTGGATAAAATCTTTACCACAGGCCAGGCGCTGCTGTGAAATTCGCTCCAACTTTGCAGTGGCATCTTTTACACCGACAATATTGGGGATTTCAGCTAAGCGTGCCATGGTATCGACGGACATATCGACAATAGAACGTCCGGGGATATTGTAGATAAAAATGGGAAGTGATGTCGCTGCAGCAACTGCGGCAAAATGCGCATAAAGACCTTCTTGGGAAGGCTTGTTGTAATAAGGTGTTACCACCAAAGCTGCATCAGCCCCAACATTTTCTGCGTGACGCGCAAATCCAATAGCCTCAGCGGTGGCGTTTGAACCTGCCCCTGCCATCACCGGAATACGCCCATTGGCTTTGGCCACTGTTACAGCAACCACTTGTTCATGCTCTTCATGGGTTAACGTTGGGGACTCTCCTGTGGTACCAACAGGAACGAGTCCATGGGTTCCTTGATCGATGTGCCATTCGATCAAACGCTCAAGCGCTTCATAATCAACGGCGCCATCTTGAAAAGGTGTCACCAAGGCTACGCTAGAACCGTGAAAGGTCGTGTCAGACATGCCAAATTTCTTTCATTCACAATGTTTCAATTATCGCCATTGTAAAACGGCCCGCCTTGGGGGGCAAGCGAAGTTGTGGATGAAAGCGATGCTTTTGCAAATTGGCATCATTTTAAGTTCAAGCTGTTTTTTTACGGCATTTGCTGCGGCTACCGATGTCAAGGCTTGTCGTGATATTGACCATCACGAGCCAGCCATACAGCTCGCCGCACAACATCTCTGTATAAAGTCAGACGCGTCTGATCAAACGCGGCTGAAGGCATGGCGTAGCTTATGGGCCAAACATCCAGACTATCCAATGCGCAGGGCTTTAGACAGAGATATGGAAAAATTCTCGCGCAATATGCAACCCCTGAAGAGCTAAAGGCTGTATTTACAGGCATGGAGCCTCAGACAGAAGAAAGCCTTATGGCCCTTATGAGGTCATATCTGGGCCAAAACCACTGAGCGGGCAGCGATGGCCTTACGAACATATTGGCGTGGCGGGCATGAGCTCGACCAAAAGACATTTCAAACATGGGTTCAAAAAACAGGCGCACGCATCTGGCGCGAAGATCATTTGCACAGGTTTCGCAAACTTGCTGCCAAACGCGCCTATGCCCAAGCAAAATCTTTGATACCTCTTTTGGAAAAATCCTGTCGCAAAGATGCCCTTGCGTATCTTGAATGCCGCTCAGGGAAAGGATCCTGCGCCCCACGAAACAAGGTCTGTCTTCGTGCTGATTTTGTTCTCCAACAAGCCTATGTATTTGACAAACAGAATGATTTTTCAAGCCTGGCTGCCCTGTTGTTGCTGGAGCAAAAATCATTACCAGGGAGTTGGAGCCCAAATCATGGCTCAGTCCCCCTTATTCTGGCTCGAAGCCTCATAGAAGCCAAAAAAACCGATGCAGCTCTTGCCTTCACCGCTGCAGGTGCACGCTATCGCCATGATGATCCAGAAGCGATCTGGCTTTATGGATATACACTTCTTCGCCTTGCCCAAAAACCTCAAAAAGCCGCTGAAATCTTCAGCTTTTTCACAAGCAAAGTCTCATCGCCTATCTCTCGTGCCCGCGGGTATTATTGGGCTGCTTTGGCATATGAAAAGGCTTCACAATCACGTCAAGCCAATGACATTCTCCAAAAATGCGCTCAAGAATGGTCAACATTTTATGGTCAAGAATGTGGCCGGAAATTGGGTCTTCGCTCGCTTCCAATTACTGATGACCGCCGTCATGCTTCTTCACCTCCTCAACTTCCTTTTCTGGAGACCGCGACCATCTTACATGATCGTTTTGATGCCTCCACCGAAGCCCTAAGCCTATTGGCCGCACTCACCCGCACGGCTACTGCAGAGGATATGGATCAGCTGGTGGAGCGTGCATTTGATGCAGGCGGGATTCTCTATCATGTTGTAACAGGCCGCAGGCTTGCCTTCCGCAATTTGGTGTCTCGCCCTCTCTCCTTTCCGCGCCCCGAACTCCCACTTTCAAACATTCTTCCACCCGCTTTGACTTATGGAATCATCCGTCAAGAAAGCTCCTTCCAAGAAGACGCACGCTCGCGTGCGAATGCCCTTGGCTTGATGCAAATCATCCCCAGCACGGGGAAACAATATGTTGCCAACCGCTCACGGCTGCTCAATCCAAAGACAAATATTCAGGTGGGGTCGCGCTATATGCAAGATCTTTTAGAGCGCTATGATCAAAACCTTATTCTTGCCATGGCTGCCTATAATGCAGGGCCTTCAACTGTTGATCAATGGATTGAACGGTTTGGATCAGGCAACAAAGATGACATGATCGATTGGATAGAAATGATCCCCTATGGAGAGACACGTGGATATGTTCAGCGTATTCCCGCTGGTGCGCGGATTTATCTTGATGGGGAGAATGATGAAGTGTCCCTTGTATCTGTCAACGAACTTATTCATGCCCGTTGATGTTGAAAAAATTTGAGCAGTTCTTTTCCCTCGCACTGAGGGTCCAAATAGGGCGCATGGCCAGCACCAGCCACCCTCAAAAGTTTTGCTTGAGGCTGCAAAGCCATCATTGAAGCGCAAATATCATTGGTCAGAAGCAAAGAGTCAGCACCCTGAACCACCAAAAGAGGCATATCAAGTTGAGCAAAATGAGACCAAAGCTCTGCCATGTCTTCAGGATGTGCGACCGCGGCGGCCACAACTTCAGGATCATGCTGAAAGCCATATTTGCCATCATCATCGCGGCGAATGCTATGATGAAGAAATTCAGCCCAACGTCTCTCGTCTTGAATGCCAAAGGGTGCATAAAGCTGCTTGATCATTGCAAAAAACTCAGAGGCTTTGGCAAAGCGCATGGGTTGTGATGCATATTGAACGATGGCCGCAGCAACATCAGGTGGGACTTCTGGGCCTATATCATTGAGACATAGTGATAATATCCGACCTTTCAGCATATGCTGACTTCCATAAAGTGCAATCAATCCACCTAGTGAAGTCCCCAACCAATGGACAGCATCAATATTGAGTTCATCCAATACCCAAGCTATCTGCTGGCTATATGTTCCCAACCGGTAGCCCTCTTTGGGATCAGATGACCAACTGGACAAACCTCTTCCTGGTAAATCAGGCAAAATCAATTGGAATTTCTCACCCAATACTGGCTCGAGGTGATCAAAGTCATGCCCAGTGCGTGTGAGTCCATGGAGACATAACAAAGCAGGGGCATCCGGTTTCCCCATCACCCGCACATGGATTTCTGTATCACCGAAACTCAAAAAATGTTGGGCAAACATTTACAAAGGTCCCTTTTCCATCATGTTGAGAAATGTTGGGGGTCAAGCGTCACCATCGCTTCATGCTGTGACAGAAAAATCTCACCACTAAGAGCATGCAAGAAAAAAGATCGTTGCAACCGATCCATCACGGGGCCCTTTACTTCGGACAAATGAAGGCGCACGCCCGCATCTTCAAGGCGATGATTAAGTTCTTCGAGACCCTCCAATGCAGAAAAGTCGATAAAATTAACCGCCGAACACATCAAAACAACATCCCGCACATCCTTGTTTTCTGCGACCTCCATCAGCACCAAATCTTCAAGTTTTCTGATGTTGGCAAAAAACAAATTTTCATCCAACCGTAACGCAAAAACATGCGCAGACGTATGCACATGATGACGTTTTACGTTACGGTAATGTTGGGTTCCAGGAACACGCCCCACCACAGCAGCATGGGGCTGTGAAAGCCTGTAAAGAACGAATACAAGCCCAAGACCAACACCTGCCACAATTCCCAACTCAACCCCGACAGATAAGGTCACCAGCATTGTTGACAATTGCGCAAAAAAATCTGCTTTGGAGTAAGACCAAGCCTGCCAAAGTGATTTAAAATTCACCAACGACAATACCGCCACCATGATTGTTGCAGCCAATGTCGCCTTGGGCAGATAGAACAGAAAAGGCGTCAGGTACCAAGTAGCAAGACCAATCCCAAACGCTGTGAAAATGCCCGCGGCTGGGGTAGCTGCACCCGCGTCAAAATTCACCACAGAACGGGCAAATCCTCCTGTGACAGGATAGCCTCCACTCAACCCAGAGGCAATATTGGCTGCTCCTAAACCTAGCAATTCTTGATCTGGATCAATATGTTGGCGTTTTTTGGCAGCCAATGTTTGCGCCACAGAAACAGATTCAACAAAACCTACCAAAGATATCAGCAAGGCAGGTAGCAAAAGGGCTGATAACATCTCAGAGCTGGGAAGCTGCAAACCCAAGGAAGGCAAGCCTTGCGGGATAGACCCCACGATGGCCACTCCCTTTTGATCCAACCCCCCAAATGCTGTGAGCATGATGGTCACCGCGACTGCAGCCACAGGCCCAGCTTTTACCACGATATCAGCAATTTTTGGCGGCACACCCCATTGAAGCAGTAATGGCTTACATTTTTGCCGCATGAACAACAAAAAGCCCAACGTACCAAAGCCAATAAAAAATGTGATAAGATTGATCTCATCCAAACGTGTGAACAGTTCAACCAACAAACTTGGCACATGATGGCCTGATGCAGAGATGCCGAGGAGATGCTTAAGTTGTGAGGCAGCAATCAGAAGCCCTGATGCAGAAATAAACCCCGAAATCACAGGATGTGATAAAAAATTTGCCAAAAAACCAAGACGAAGAATACCCATGGCGCACAACATCAAACCCGAAAGACATGCCAACCCCACGGCGAGCAAAATTTTTGTGTCAGGGTCATCGACCCCTAAATTGCCAATCGCGGCTGCTGTCATGAGGGAGACAACCGCCACTGGCCCCACCGCTAAAGATGACGACGTACCCAGCAATCCATAGGCAACAAGAGGCAAAATGGATGCATAAAGACCAACTTCTGCAGGAAGGCCTGCCAATAACGCATAAGCCAAAGATTGTGGGATCAACATGATGGTCACAATCAAGGCCGCGAATAGGTCATCACCAAAGTGATGTGCGTTATACTGTCGTCCCCAAGTCAATGGGGGAAAAAATTTGTGCCAATCAGCTGCCATGTTTGCCTCCTTACATGCGCAAAGTGCTTGACCTCAGCAAGCAGGCTGTGACAGCCCTGGGGTAAGTTGTCTCTAACCTACATCAACAATTTGAGGATGTGATCATCATGTTTGAGCATATGCCAAGATTTTTTATAAGCCCCCAGAAAATGTTTTTACATGTTTTGTTGATGGGTTTGATCATCAGCATGGGCGCCGTGACATGGGCCATGGCCAATACAGAACTCGGCATTACCATTACCAAAGAAGGAAATGGCGTGGTGGCGAAGACAGGCATGATGGTGGATGTTCATTATGTTGGCAGTTTGGAAGACGGAACCCAATTTGATAATTCACGTGATCGTGGAAGCCCTCTTCGCTTTGTGCTTGGTGAAGGCCAGGTTATACCTGGTTGGGAACAAGGCATCGAGGGCATGAAAGTAGGCGAACAGCGCACCCTTGTGATCCCTCCTCACTTGGCTTACGGCGCCCGCGGCGCTGGCAATGTTATACCACCCCAAGCTACACTCACATTTAAGGTTGAACTCATGGACGCTCGTTACCCCCCTACCGTTGATATCACCATTCAAAAACCAGGTGACGGAGCCCTCGCCGAGAATGGCAGCACGGTAGATGTGCATTATGTGGGCACCTTGGAAGATGGAACAGAGTTTGACAATTCGCGTAAGCGTGGCACCCCCATCAGTTTTGTGCTCGGTATGGGACAAGTTATTCCCGGATGGGAACAAGGTATCGAAGGGATGAAGGTTGGCGAGATGAGACGCTTGGTCATTCCATCTGAACTAGCTTATGGCGAAAATGGTGCGGGCGATTCAATTCCCCCCAATGCAACATTGATCTTTGATGTAGAATTGATGGCGGTAACCCAGCCAGCAAGATTGCAAAACCTTACAGGGGCCGAGTTGCTTGAGGCCCAGCGCGCCGGTGACGTCATTATTGACATCCGACGTGAAGAGGAGTGGCGTGAAACAGGGATCATTGAAGGTGCGCAAACCATAACAGCCTTTGATAAGGAAGGACGTTTGCAAACAGACTTCCGAGATGCATTTTTGAGCCTGATACCAACAAAAGACACAGCTTTTGTTTTGGTATGTCGCACAGGAAGCCGGACCGGCCGACTGGGCCAAGCATTGGCAGAACAATTGGGCTACAGCCAGGCAAAACATCTGCAAGGGGGCATTGTTGAATTTCAAAAAGAGGGCTTTGGTCTAAAAAAATATCCCTGATTATGCCCACCAAAGCTGGACAAAATAAGAACTGATCTAACTCAAACATCAAAGACGTAAGTCTTACCCACCTTATTGGCGTTGATGTGGAATGAATGATGGGTAGAGTTTTTATTGGGATATTACTCATGGGAATATTGTCAGCTTGTTCACCCATGCGCGTGACGGATTTTTCCGGTCGCGGCGAAACATTTGATTTATTTGGATACTTTTCTGGAACAACCCATGGGTATGGGCTGTTCGAAGACCGCTTTGGCACCATCAAAAGACAGTTCAAAGTGGTCATAGAAGGCTCCATTGATGGTGACAAAATCACCCTTGATGAGGACTTTCTTTATGATGATGGTGAAACCCAAAAACGCGTTTGGACCATCACCAGGCGTACAGATGGAAGCTATGAAGGACGTGCCGATGACGTCATTGGTGTCGCACGAGGAAAAGAGGCCGGGAATGCACTTAACTGGGCTTACACGTTGGCATTGCCAGTGGGGGGTCGGGTTTTTGAGGTACAATTTGATGATTGGATGCTCCGTCAACAAGACGGCGTGGTGATCAATAGAGCCAAAGTCCGGAAATTTGGATTTGACGTCGGCTCGGTAACCTTGGCCTTCACCAAACCCTGATAGGATTGAAAACTGCTCTCCTCCTTTGGACGTAACCCAAAGGTTGATCTTCCCAATAACTGGGAAAATAAGAAACAAGATGCGTTTATGGTTGAATGTTTGGATGATGTAAGGAATGAAAAGCATGTCAAAAGTTGCACTCGTCACAGGGGGAACGCGCGGAATCGGGGCTGCGATTTCACATTCTCTGAAACAAGCCGGCTATACTGTGGCTGCAAATTACGCCGGAAATGAGCAGCGTGCAGCTGCCTTTACCGAAGAAACAGGGATCCCAGCCTTCAAATGGGATGTCTCTGACGAACAAGCTTGTCGGGCCGGCATCCAAGACGTCCAAGACCAACTGGGCCCTATTGCTGTTCTGGTGAACAATGCTGGCATCACCCGGGATGCAATGATGCACAAAATGACAGGTGATATGTGGCGGGAGGTTATCAATACCAACTTGAACTCGCTATTTTACATGACCCAACCAGTTCTTGAAGGCATGCGCCAGAATAACTTTGGGCGCGTCATTTCGATTTCATCAATCAATGGTCAAAAGGGGCAAATGGGGCAAACCAATTACTCAGCAGCCAAAGCGGGTGTCATCGGTTTTACCAAAGCATTGGCCCAAGAAACTGCCCGTAAAGGGATCACCGTTAATTGTATCGCACCTGGTTATATCGACACGGATATGGTGGCAGCCGTTCCTGAGAAAGTTCTCGAGAGCATTATCGGAGGTATTCCTGTAGGGCGTTTGGGCACCGCCGAAGAGATTGGTTCCATGGTCACCTACCTTGCATCAGATCAAGCAGGCTTCATCACAGGTGCAACCATGACCGTTAACGGCGGACAATATATTGCCTAAAGAGCATATTGACGCTTGCCAGAACGCATCCTGGCATCCATAAGCACAACCATTAGGGCCCCGCGTAACCCCGCGGGGTTTTTTATTGCTCATGTTTGAAAGATAGTATTATGGCCGATTTAAGCCTCCGCAATATTGCGATCATCGCCCATGTTGACCATGGCAAAACCACCCTTTGTGACGTTTTGCTCCGTCAATCTGGTACATTTCGTGACAACCAACAAGTAGAAGAGCGCGTGATGGATTCCAACGACCTCGAGCGCGAGCGTGGGATCACAATTCTTGCCAAATGTACCTCTGTGCTGTGGGAGAATGTGAGGGTTAACATCGTGGACACACCTGGGCACCAAGATTTTGGTGGCGAGGTCGAGCGAATTCTGACCATGGTGGATGGCGTGGTGTTGCTTGTGGATGCTGCAGAAGGCCCCTTGCCTCAGACCAAATTTGTTTTGGGCAAAGCGCTCAAGCTTGGGCTAAGACCTATTGTGTTGATCAACAAAGTTGACCGTCCCGATGCGCGCCCCGATGAAGTCTTGGATGAAATCTTTGACCTTTTTGTATCTCTGGATGCCAACGAAGATCAGCTTGAATTCCCAACCCTCTACGCTTCGGGCAAACAAGGATGGGCTGATCAAGAGCTCGAAGGGCCTCGTGAAAGCATGAAGCCCCTCATGGATGTTATTATCCAGCATGTTCCCTCACCAAGCGTATCTGTGGATGGCCCTTTTAGGTTGCGGGCAACCATTTTGCAGGCGGACAATTTTTTAGGCCGAATGCTTACAGGCCGTATCGAACAAGGTGTTGTGAAAGCGGGAACCACCATCAAAGCATTAAGCAGAGATGGTGAACTCATTGAAAATTTCAGGATCTCAAAATTGCTAGCTTTTCGCGGCATTTCTCGAGAACCGGTTGAGCAAGCGCGTGCGGGCGATATCATCACCATTTCTGGAATGAGCAAAGCAACCGTGGCAGATACCCTCTGTGATCCTTCTGTAGATACCCCACTTGCATCACAGCCTATCGACCCCCCAACAATTGCCATCACGGTTTCAGTCAATGACTCACCGCTAGCAGGTAGAGACGGCTCAAAGGTACAAAGTCGCGTCATAAGGGAACGCTTAATGCAGGAAGCAGAGGGCAATGTCGCCATCCGCGTCCGCGAAACCGATGACAAAGACGCGTTTGAGGTGGCGGGCCGAGGTGAACTGCAGATGGCCGTCTTGGTCGAAACCATGCGCCGGGAAGGCTTTGAACTCTCTATTTCCCGCCCGCGTGTTCTGTTCCAAGAGGTTGATGGCCAACGTATGGAGCCCATCGAAGAGGTCGTCATTGATCTTGATGAAGAGTTTTCAGGGACCGTCGTTGAAAAAATGACCTTACGAAAAGCAGAACTACAAGACATGCGACCATCAGGTATCGGCAAACAACGCCTGACATTTTTGGCCCCGACAAGGGGTTTAACCGGGTATTTTGGCGAATTTTTAACCGACACCCGAGGTACAGGTCTTATGAACCGTCTGTTTCATGCCTACGCACCACATAAAGGGCCCATTCCAACAAGACATAATGGTGTTTTGGTGTCATTGGAACAAGGTGAGGCCGTTGCCTACGCCCTAGCAGCCCTTGAAGAGAGAGGCTTTCTCTTCATTGGTCCGAAAGAAATGGTATATCAAGGTATGGTGATAGGAGAGCATTCACGTGACAATGACCTCGATGTTAATCCTCTTAAATCCAAGCAACTCACCAATTTCAGGGCCTCTGGAAAAGATGATTCCATTCGCTTAACCCCACCAGTGCGCCTCACATTAGAAAAAGCAATTTCCTATATTGCAGATGATGAATTGATGGAAGTTACCCCCAACCATATCCGTTTGCGCAAACGCTATCTGGATATTCATGAGCGCAAACGCCACGCAAAAAAAGCAGGCTGATATAAATGTGGATGGTTTTGGTTTGTGACATCAGCCATCTCCGCGCCAAGGGTTGTTAGGCCCTAAACAATAAGTGAGAGGGATAATGTTTCCCTCTTCTCGACTGAAGGGCCACGTCATCTTTTGCATAAATTTACTGTTTTTTGTTGATCTTCGGCATAACATCTGACGAGATGAGCCTTAACAATCAAACAACTGAGTGCAAGAGGGTAAAAGTAATGAGCAACATGAATGATCGACGGGGTTGGGTGGCCCAACGCGCTATGGATAACGCATGGTTATCCCAGACCAAAGAAGACATTATAGAACCAAGCTTAGAAATTGTTGATCCACATCATCATCTCTGGGCCCGACCAGGCGGTGTCTACGAACTCGACCATCTATGGGATGACACCGAAAGCGGCCATCACGTGGTCCAAACCCTTTTCATTGAGTGCCGCGCTCAATATCACGAGGAAGGGCCCGAACATCTTCGCCCATTGGGGGAGACAGCTTATGTCCTTCCCATGATTGAAGCGTCTCGCAAAGAAACAAACAAAGCTCAAATCATGGGCATCGTGGGCCGTGTGGACCTTACCCATCCGTTATTTGATGAAGCTTTAGATGCCCATGTTGCCATGGCTGGCCCTTTGTTTAAGGGTATTCGCCAAGCACCAGCATTTGACCAACAGGATATGTCCGCCCTTGCAATACCTGGGCATGGGCCCGAAAACCTTTTGGGCAATGATGATTATCGCGCGGGGGTGGCAAGATTGGGTGAGCGTGGGCTTACATTCGATACTTGGCATTATCACACGCAAAACCACGCATTTAGGGACTTTGCTGAGGCTATCAAAGGAACCCGTATGATACTCGATCATTTTGGAACACCTTTGGGTGTAGGTCGGTTCACAGGCAAGCGTGAGGAGGTGTTTGCCCAATGGAAAGATGATATCGCGGCGATCGCCGAACAGCCCCACGTCTTTGCCAAACTTGGAGGCTTGGCCATGATTGATAATGGATGGGGTTTTCATGAACGGGACAAACCCATTGGCTCAGATGAGTTTGCTGAACTGATGGCACCTTGGTATTTGCACACGATCGACTGCTTTGGGCCAGAGCGCTGTATGTTTGAAAGCAACTTTCCTGTTGATCGCCCATCTGTGGGTTATCACGTCCTTTACAATGCGTTCAAAAAACTTACCCAACATATGAGCAAAGACGATCGGGCCAACTTATTCTCAGGGACCGCACGTCATGTTTACTCTATTCCTAAGCCTTAATATTTACGACGAACCCCGTTGATATTTGATGAATGGGGTCAAGCTTGCCACTTGGTCGTAAAGCTTCCGGGCATCATGGTTGAAAGATTGAGTTAACCAATAAACATAAGGGCGCTTTTCTTCATCAGCGTCCTTATAAATTTGGGCAATAAGCGCTCTGCCTACGCCCTGCCCCCGACAATGGGGTTGGACGAAGAGATCTTGCAGGTATGTCACATTTCCAGCATGCCAATTATGGGCATGAATAATAATATTTGCGATCCCCAACACCTCACCTTGTGTTTCGGCGATGAGGCCATAACGATCTATTTGATCAGGATCACAAAGCGCTTGAAAGCTCTTTTCTTGCACCTGCTCAGGTATTTTGGCTTCATAAAATTCCAAATAGCCTTGGAATAATTCTTTCCAACTTACGTGATCTTCTTTGACCAACCTTCTGATATTGATTTTTTCTGTCATCACCTTCTTCCTGATTGGTGCCTCATGATGAGGATATCCAGCATACAATCCTCACCAGATAGCACAGTCTTAAGCCAACATGCCAATGTTATCGGCCTTAAATGCCTGGGCAAAACCATCCGCCAGATTGCTTTGCGGCGACTGTGAAAAACCAATGGAAAGCGCCGAGGCTGCATAATCGGGTATAATCGGGTAATTATTCCGGTTTACAATCCGGTATAATCCGGTATATTTACGGGTATGATTCAGACCGAAACGATTCAGATCACGCCCGGATTACTGTCCCTTCTCTCCGAAATAGACGAATTTAAGGGCGCATGGCGGGCTCTTGGAAACCTTGCGCCAGAGCGGCTGCAAGCCCTTCGCCATGTGGCAACGATCGAGAGCATCGGATCATCCACCCGCATCGAGGGCAGCAAGCTGTCAGATCGTGAGGTGGAAGAGCTGCTGGGCAAGCTGGACATCAAGAAATTCGATAGCCGTGACGAGCAGGAAGTCGCAGGCTATGCCGAGGTCATGGAAACCGTATTTCAGGCATGGCAAGACATTCCCATCACGGAAAACCATATCAAGCAGCTTCACCGCGACCTGCTGCGCTATAGCGCCAAAGACGAACGCCACCGGGGCGAATACAAGACCGTGCGCAATGACGTGGGAGCCTTCGACGCATCCGGCAAAATGGTCGGGATCGTCTTTGAAACCGCCACCCCCTTCGATACGCCGCAGTGCATGACGGAGCTGGTGCAATGGCTGAACGAGGCACGAGAGCTGAAGCGCCTGCATCCCCTGCTGATCGTCGCTGTCTTTACCGTGGTATTCCTTGAAATCCATCCCTTTCAGGATGGAAACGGACGCTTGAGCCGCGTCCTGACAACCCTGCTGCTGTTGCAGGCAGGTTATGCCTACGTCCCCTATTCATCCCATGAGAGCGTGATCGAGCACAGCAAGGAAGCATACTATCTGGCCTTGCGCCAGACGCAAGCCAGCATCCGCAGCGATGCGCCAGACTGGCAGCCCTGGCTGCTGTTTTTCATGCGATCCTTGCAGCACCAGAAGCGCCGCCTGGCCGACAAGATCGAGCGCGAGGAACGCTCCCTTGCAGAATTGCCAATACTGGCCGTCATGATCCTGGACTATGCCCGCCAGCATGGCCGGGTGACCAACCGCGATATGGTGCGGGAGCATGGAGCCAGCCCGAACACCCTTAAAGCCACATTCCGCAGCCTGATGGACAAGGGAATGCTTGTCCGGCATGGCGCAGGCCGATCCATCTGGTATGGCCTGCCAATGGGGACAGGCAGAGACGAGTGACGGGGTACCCATGAACGCC
Source organism: Alphaproteobacteria bacterium (assembly GCA_038131935.1). Classification (GTDB taxonomy): domain Bacteria; phylum Pseudomonadota; class Alphaproteobacteria; order UBA8317; family UBA8317; genus UBA8317. The sequence goes on from JAYPQH010000018.1 coordinate 115,212, forward strand.
GTCGAGATTGGAGACACAATCTTGAGCCATTTTACCCGGTATGCGTTTGATCCCCTACAAAAGAAAATAGATAACTTCGCCTACTTTTTCTGAATTCTCATCTATCTTGAGCAATCTTCTCTTGTACTACAGCGCAAACAATGAAACCTTGTGAAGCGCAAACTGAAGGAGCCTTGCATGACAAATTTTGACCCTTTTGATCTTACGGCCTTTCGCCCTAATCATTTTGGTTTTGGCGGGCTTGATAGGGCGGCACATTTGCGTGAACAAGAAAATTGGCTTGAGGCGCTTCAAGCGGACCCTACAACGCTCGTCGTTCCCCTCTGGCGATCGCGCAACCTGTTTGAAGATTTGGGCGACCAAGAACAAACACCTCCGAGGCCTGCTTACATTCCAGCGGCCCGCGCTGGAGACATGCTGCGCCAAGGTCGTCATCATGCATTTTTAGGTTCTGCCACGGTTGGCAACAACTACCATCATAAGGTGATGGTGGATCTCACCCATTTAAGTGAAGAAGAAGCCTTAGCGCTCACATCTGAGTTTGGCCAATTTGGAGACTTACGGGAAATAGGCCCTTTGATAGGCGCCCATGATGGATCCATTTTGGCCTATGCCAGAGGCCTTGCCTTTTGGCATCAGCGGCATCTTTTTTGTGGGGTTTGCGGCGCACCCACCTTGCCCACCAAGTCAGGCCACCAACGAAGCTGTAGTGGAACGACTTGTGGCAGCCCACATTTTCCACGCACGGATCCCGCTGTGATTATGCTGGTTACCGATGGTGACCGCGCACTTTTGGGCCGTCAACCTATTTGGCCTCAGGGCATGTATTCAACCTTAGCAGGTTTCGTGGAGCCCGGCGAAACGCTTGAGCATGCTGTTGCACGCGAAGTGTTCGAAGAATCTGGCATCCAGGTTGGCAACGTAACCTATCATTCTTCACAACCATGGCCTTTTCCATCATCTTTGATGCTTGGCTTCTACGCTGAGGCGCGCAGCACAAAAATTACCATCGACGAGACAGAGGTTGAGGATGCCCAATGGTTCACGCGCGATGAATTGATGAATTTTGCAGATCAAGGCAAATATTTACCACGCAAACTCTCTATTGCACGCCGCCTGATTAATGATTGGCTAGGGGTTAACTAGCTTTAGGATTTGATGTGACGCCTGCTATTTCCTGTATTTTCATCTTGTATCCACCCAAGAACAAGTTAGGGTGGTTTATCACAAGAATATAGCGGAGGAACTCATGCATATTGAACCGGGCATTGTCGTGGGTGGAAAGCTCATGTTGGGATGGATAACAACAACCGGCTGCCTTGGGTGGTTTTGCCATAAATTTGTTACCCAAAGCTCTTTGCGCGACTTCACCGTATCGATTCTTAAATATATAGCAGCAAGCATGATAGCGTTTTGCTGTTTTGTCCTCCTCCCTCACCCTTCTCTAGGCGTGTCAGAGGTTCATTTCATTCTTGCCACAACAATGTTTTTGTTTTTGGGTGCGTTGCCCACAGGACTTGGTTTGACGACAGCCTTAATTCTACAATCCGTTTTCATATCTCCTACTGACCTGCCACAATTGGGCATGAACCTGACCACCTTATTGGCACCTTTATTGCTCATGGCCGGCCTTGCCAGATCGTTACGCACAAAAAGCCCCGCGCAATTACGTTACATTGAGATTTTGAAACTGTCGGCAGCATATCAAGCTGGCATTGTTGGATGGGTAAGCTTTTGGGTCTTATGGGGACAAGGTTTTCATGTTGAAACATTCCAGCAACTTATGGTTTTTGCGCTAGGATATGCACCTTTGATGATCATGGAACCAATTTTGGACATGTTGGCCATCAAGGTTTGGAAGCCCAAAACCTTAGCCTTCCACACGCAGCCTTCTTACGCATAAGAAACTGAGAAACGCCAACAGGGAGGCTGTTGCCAAACAGCCTGCCACACCAGCCAACTGAAAGCTGAGGCCAGATAATAAGGTCCCAACAAAACGGCCTACCGCATTAGACATATAGTAAAAACCAACATCCATCGCGACGCGTTCGCCTTTTGAGAACGCCAAAATCAAGTACGAATGTACCGAAGAATTAAGCGCGAATACCGCTCCGTAGACCCATAGCGCGAGCGCAACAATAATGGCGACCCAGTTTGCCGTGGCTTGGGGGGTTAAAAACAAAAACAAACTTAAGGCTGCAGGAATAACAATCACCCCCAACAATAAGCTAGATGCAAGATCAGAGATGGCCCCAACATCATGGGCACGGCGCGCGAATATTTGTGGCGCCATGGCTTGAACAAACCCATAAGCCACAATCCAAGCTGCCATAAACACACCAATCATAAAAAAGGCTTGTTTGTTGCCCTCCGAGGTACCATCAGAAAGCACGGCGTAAAAGAAAATAGGAATCCCCACCACAAACCAAACATCCCTTGCTCCAAACAGGAATACCCTCGCGGCAGAGAGAATATTAACCTTTCGATCAGTTGAAAAAACATCCCTAAACTTGCTGTCTTTTTTCCCACGAGGTAACCCATCGGGCATAAAAGTCATGATGGCGACCAAGATCACCAACAACACAGCTCCCATCGCGAGTACCGCTGTCGAAAACCCAAACCAAGCCAATAATGCGGCACCAAGGAAAAACCCAAATCCTTTTACTGCATTTTTAGATCCAGTCAGCACCGCCACCCAACGAAACAACAAGCCTGGTTGATCTGGAGCAAGAAGCTTTACAGCCGATTTGGCACTCATTTTTGAGAGATCTTTTGCAACACCTGATAAACCTTGAACCAGCATGACATAGGCCACACTCAACGCTAGACCGAGATCATTTGGCATCATGTAAAGCGCAAGCAATGCAATGATTTGCGTCGTAAGGCCTGCGTAAAGCGTACTTGTTAAACCATATTTTGCAGCAATCCATCCAGCTGCCAAATTGGTCACAACCCCCATGAATTCGTACAGCAAAAACAAATAAGCCAAGGATAAAGGACTAAACCCAAGGGTATGGAAATGTAACAACACAAGCATACGCAATGCGCCATCACTAAGCATAAACGCCCAATAAGCCAAGGTCACTGCCAAATAAGCAGCCAAACCTTGCGAGCTTTTCAGAGACGTTTCCGCACTCATGCCTGGGCCACAATCATGCGGGCAATGTCGACCATACGACAGGCGTAACCCATTTCGTTATCGTACCATGCATAAATTTTTTGACCTGTGTGTCATCCACAACCATGGTTGAGGGACCATCAATGATGGAAGAACGGGTATCATTAACAAAATCCGCTGACACCAACGGGCGTCTCTCGAACCCAAGAATACCTTGTAATGAATGTTGGGCATAATGAGCAAGCAACCCATTCACCTCCTCAACATCGGTCTTGCGGCTCACCTCAAAAACACAATCTGTCAGTGATCCATTAACCAATGGCACGCGCACCGCATGACCATTTAACTTGCCCTTAAGCTCAGGATAAATCACCGTAATCGCCGTTGCTGAACCTGTGGTTGTTGGGATCATTGCATTGAGTGCTGAACGTGCACGGCGCATATCTTTCGAAGGCCTATCAAGAATTGTTTGGGTATTGGTAACATTATGGATGGTTGTGATCATCCCATGTTTGATGCCCAATTCCTTATGGATGACCTCAACCACAGGTGCCAAACAATTGGTGGTACAACTCGCAGCGGTGATCAAATGATGGTTATTGGCGTCATATATGTTATGATTGATGCCATAAACCAAATTACAAGCACCCTCTTCTTTCACGGGTGCAGACACCAGCACTTTGCAGACGCCATGATCGTAATAAGGGGCAACTTTTTTTACTGTTTTGAATGTACCGGTACAATCAATCACCATATCCACTGCATGATCTTTCAGGCTTAACCCTTCAATATCAGAAGCTTGGGTGAGCGGAATCCGTCGACCCTCATAATAAACAGCTTGATCATCAAAACCAATTTCGGGCGCAAACGGACCATGAACGGTGTCAACATTCAGCAAAAGCGCATGCTGCTCAGGATTTCCCATCTTATCATTCAACAGAACCAATTCAATGTCACCGGGATGTTCCAGCAATTGTCTGACAACAAGTTTCCCGATCCGACCCAATCCATTAACCGCCACACGCATGCACCGTCTCCCTCAGTCAACGCATGCGAAGGACTTACGAAACCCACATGATAATAACAACAAAAAAAACAATTGAGATTATTTTTGTGTGGCGAATTGGGTTAACCAAAACCCCCAAAGCCATTACCAAATACCCGCCAACCTGGTCATATTCAGGGGGGTTATTTTGGCGCCAAACAAACCAAAATGATCAATAATAGCTGCGGAGACCAATTGTCCCAAGAGCACGAAAAATACTGCATTTCCTAGTCCAAAACGTGGAGCAACGAATGTAATGGACAGGACATAAAATGCCATTAGACAGCCTGCTAGAAATGCATATTTTGGTGCCACAGACAATTTTTGAAACGGCATATCACCTTGCAAGAACACCACCATGGCTGCCGTGCAAAGAGCCACCAAAAACAAAATGAGGGCAGCTGCAAATGGTGCATTCAAAAACCTGCCCAGCATAGAGCTCAATGCGGCCATGGTTGGGACACCAACCCCTGCGAAAAACATCACCAAGGCATAGCCCCACATCTCGATTACCCTTTCTATACATTCATCTTCTATGCATGACATGTTTGCTGCAAAACATCCAGAAAATCCTAAATGCTGTCCCAACAACAGATAGGTCCTGGTCGAACAAGCAAGAGACACGTCTAGCTTTGTTGATAACCAACATCACCAGGTGCAACGGACACAGATTTCATAACGGCAACACATGCACATCCTATATGAAGATTAAGGTTACGTGCAGATCTTCGTGTCACCCGTGCCAAAAGTGGGCCTGCTTTGGTATCTAAGGTCACCATCACGCCAGGCCCCACGCCTTCTCGCATTGCGACAATAACACCCGCTATCTGGTTCAACGCCGACAACCCTTCAGGCTTTGTCACGCTCAACATGACGTCATGTGCAGGAATACGTATGCGCACCACCTGACCTAGGTTTGCGTGAATTTTGGGTAACAACAAACGCACCCCATGAGCGTCTATCTCACTTAAACCATCATCATGATGAGCGACGACCTTGGCTGTGAGCAAAGCCCCCACAGCCCGAACACCACCTGGGGCGCGGTTCATGTCCGACAGCACCTCTTCTGCAGATCCGAGTGTGCTCACCCGGCCTTGATCGATCACCACAACTTGGTTTGCCAACCTACCTACCTCTTCAAGGGCATGGCTTACATACAAAATAGGAATAGCAAGCTCGTCACGAAGCCGCTCAAATAACGCCAAAATCTCATGTCTGCGTGGGATATCCAATGCCGACACAGGCTCGTCGGCCAAAATGACCTCAGGTTGGGATAACAACATGCGCCCGATGGATACACGTTGTTGTTCCCCCCCTGAAAGATGACCCACCGGCCGATCTTGCAAATGTGTGATATCAAGAAGCTGACAAATTTTATCACAAGAAGAAGGGTCCTTGGCGCCAAATAACAAGTTACCAAGCACGTTTTTATGGGGAAACAAGTGAGGTTGTTGAAACACATAACCAACCTTGCGCCGATGGGTTGGAACATCAACTGAAGATGTCCGGTCAAAAAGCGTCCGCCCTGCCACACGGATATGGCCTTCCTGGGGGGTATAGATCCCAGCGATCGCATTTAAGATAGAGCTTTTGCCCGCGCCAGACGGGCCAAACAGAACTGTGATGCCACCTTCAACTTGGAATGTTACATCCAAACGAAACCGTTGAAATTGATGTTTTACAACAAGATCTATCACTCATAACCCCTTCGTACGCCGTGCTGCCCATTGCCCTAACCACTCACATACCATCAGCGCCAATAACGCAATCACAACGCTAACGGCACAAAGGATCACCAATCTTTCTTCACCTTGTGGGGTCTGCAGCAGGGAATAAATTGCCGAAGGTAGGGTTTGGGTGAGACCTGGCATATTGCCTGCAAATGTTATTGTTGCCCCAAACTCTCCAAGTGCTTTTGCAAAACCTAAAATCGCACCCACCCAAATTCCTGGTAGCGCTAGAGGAAGCGTTACGCTCCACCATATGCGCCAAGGTGAAGCCCCAAGCGTTGCTGCGGCATGCTCCAAACGAATATCAATGGCTTCGAAAGAAAGCCGCACAGCGCGCACGAATAGCGGAAACGCCATCACGGCGGCAGCCAGAACAGCCCCATGCCAATGATAGGCCAATGGAACTCCCCATTGGAGCAACAATGACCCCAATTGACCAGATGGCCCCAACATCATCATCAAAAGGTAACCTGTTACCACCGGGGGAAGTATGAGAGGCATATGCACCAACAAATTCAGCAAGCCATGACCTGGAAAACGCCACCGTGCCAATATGTAGGCAACAGTTATAGCCAGAGGTGCTGAGAACAACATCGCAAGGAATGCCACCTGCACAGACAGCTTAACCGCTGCAAATTCTTCCCCTGTCAACAACCAGGTCATGACGGATCACCTGGCAAAAAACCATGGCTTATGAAGATTTTCTGCGCCTTTTCCGAACGCAAATAATCGTAAAGACGCTTCATCGTCTCATCACTATGGGTGGTAAGTGCCATGGAATAGACAATATCTTTGTGGGTGGTTGGATCAATGTTTGCCAATAGCCTCACATCTTTGCGCCCTTTTATATCTGTTGCGTAGGCGATACCTATGGAGGCTACGCCATAATGTACCAATCGAACAACAGCTGGGGCATTTTCTGCTGGCACAAGTTGCGTTTTCAACTTATCCCAAAGCCCCATGGTTTGAAGTGCTTGGCGCGCATACAGCCCCACAGGAACATGATCAGGGGCACCTATGGCCAATTTCCCATGATCCGATGCATTTTGTAAAATTTTGGGAATGGACATGTCAGAACTAAAGTCAAACCCAACATCTCGCTTGGCAAACAACACCAACTGATTACCCACCAAAGATGTTCTGCTCTGTGGATTGATTGCAGACCGCTCTTCTAGCCAATCCATCCATTCATCATTGGCTGATAAAAAAAGACCTGCAGGCGCCCCCATGGCTATTTGCCTTGCCAACATTGAAGACGATGCCCACGACACCCCTACCTGTCCATCATACCCTTTAAGAACATCCGCCAACGCCGTTTGCAAACTTGCTGCAGCAAAAATTTGCACTGACGCAGCCCCCACGGCTGATGACATCGTCATCAGCAGCATACTCAACCCAACCAAAATGTTCCTACGATACATCATAAGATTTCGTTACCGATTTTTGCTCGAGCGAACAACGGCCTTGTCCACTTCTAAATGCTTGAAACCTCTTCTTTAAAAAAATAGCCCTTAGAGGTTAGGCATGGTAGAGCCATGATTGTTCAACCCTGGTGACCAATTTGTTTCTTAAATGGGCCCTAGTCTCTTGGCTGAGGCTGTACCATTTGAAGAGTATCCTACGGAACAACAAGAGGGTTTTTATGGTGTAATAAACTATTTTTAAGGTGGCCACGAACGCGCGAGCACCAAGGGTGTTACTGCGTGCCGCAGCGCTTGGAAGAAATTGATGTTTGGGTCATACACGAACTGAAGAATTTCTTGATTAGCTCAAAAATCATCTTGGCACCGCTTACAAACAGACCGTAGGAAAGGTTCGAGGCTGCCTCCAGCATAGGTAATCAACAAACAAAGGAGAACAATCAACATGATCAAAGGTCTACATCATAATGCCTGCCGCTGCCGCGATTCAGAGGAAATGAGGGCATTTTACGAAGATTTCTTGGGCTTCCTTTGGTCCATGCGTTTGAGATTTCAGAGACAAAAACAGGCCGTACCACCAAAGCTCTTCACAGCTTTTATCAAATGAATGATGGATCCTGTTTGGCTTTTTTTGAAGTACCTAACATGGACTTTGATTTTAAAGCTCAACATGATTACGACCTTCATATTGCGCTTGAGGTAACACATGAATTCATGATGGAAATGTTCGAAAAAGGAAAACGAGAAGGCATTGAAACCCGTGGTGTCGCGGATCATCATTTCATCGATTCCATTTATTTCCGAGACCCTAATGGCTACGTCATTGAATTGACCAGCAAACGTGACAATCATGACGAAGCCATGGACCCATCACATAACAAAGCCCATCAAGCACTTGCCCATTGGCAACAAAGCAAACTTGCCTAACGATCATTTGATGTTGGAGTGCGCGGGTCCTTTAATCCCCTTTTTGACGGAATTTTACGTGAAGGCAGGTCCATGTATCCATGTGGTAAGTGAGTAGCGCAAGCCAGACGTCATTTGAGAGACTTTATGCAATACAAAGCTTGGAAACAGTATCACACTCCCCATGGTTGTGGATGCTGTTTCTTCCACCCCAGCCACGTTATAGCACAGCAATCCACCTTGATAACTTGCAGGATCACTGAGTTGTACAATCAATGTAAGCTTACGCTTGGAGGCAAAATTCCCTGTCCCCCAATCTGCATGCCAATCAAAGTGACTCCCAAGACAGGCGTCATAACGGGCAATCTGGATACGTTCTGCAAACGCATCCAAATGGAATTGAAAATGTTGTCGGTTTGTCTTTAACACAAGTTCAAAAAGCCGCCGGAATATCCAGGCTGTCTCTTCTTCATCATCCAACCATGCCGTATGTACAATCCTAATGTCCTCGTCAAAATGCCCCTTCACCAACCGTGCTTCTTGAAACTGTTTCCGCTCAGCCGTGGCAATAATATCGCGACATTCTGCTGGGGTAAAAAATACCTCTTGATAATATGGGGTAATCATACAATGCTCTCTCATAAAGGGACCATCGCGCAATGCACTAAGCGCATGAACGTGGGCTATGAGTTTATGCTGTTGTGGCTCAGAAGAGCAAGCTTCTTATCACAATCGAAATTGCACAAAATCGAGAATTTCTTCAGCAATATTGATATCACAACAACTCTCAAGGCCTTCAAAACCTGGCGAACTGTTGGCTTCGCAGACTTTGAATCCGTCTTGGTCGAACAACAAATCAATTCCAGCAATATCAAGCCCCAATAGACGCGCACTCTGAAGCGCTAGCCACTCAGCATCGCGGTTAGGTTCAAAGCGAATGACTTCAGCGCCTTGGCTATAGTTTGCCTTAAAGCTATCATGCGTGGAACGTCGTTCCATGGCGGCCACAACGCGTCCGCCAATGACAAACATTCTCACATCACGACCTCGGCTGTTGGCTATGAATTCCTGAAAAATCAGATTTGTGTTGGATTGCGTAGATTGAATCAATTGCATCAAGTCATCAAAATGTTGCCTGGTTTCACATAAATACACACCGCTTCCTTGGCTACCGCTTAGGGTTTTGACAACAACCGGAAAGCCAAGAGCTTCCTGCACAATATTCAACTCCACTGGAAATTTTGCCAACATGGTTTTTGGCAATGGCAATTTATGCCGGGCCAATAGTTGATGGGTAAACAGCTTATCGCGCACGGTTTCAATCGATCGTGAAGAGTTGAAGGTTGGCACCTGCAAACGTTCCAACTGCCTTATGACGGAGAGGGCAAAATAGTTTGTACCCGCCCCCATGCGTGGCAACATCACATCAGGAAGAGAAACAATATCATGATTGATCATGATACTTGGTTCTGAGTTGGAGGTCACCAACAATTCGAAATCTTCAGGGCGTCGCACCTGAATATCATGGCCACGTGACCGGCCCACGTCCAACAAACGCCTCATCTCATATGCTTCAGGCTTCAGATGTGCCTCAGCATGTCTGTACAATATCCAAATATTCATAGAAGGAGCACCCATGACACAAGCAAGTCCCTGACTTAGCGGTTCGTGTCATACCGCATTATGATCCAGCTGCCATCAAAAAAGTGCACCCAAAATCTTAATTTCATCTATTTTTATAAGCTGGCAACGATGGCGTTTGCGTTTGTACGACATAAGCAGATCATGGTCACCATGCAGGCACGGTTTGCCGACGCCGCTGAGACAGAAAAACAACAACCAACAAGATCAAACCAGGAACATAAAACCATTCTTTGTGTGGTCTTTCAGCTGGAATTTCGAAACCAACAATGGCAACGGGTATATCGCCATAAAAATCAAACTTTGTCGCCATTTGGTCAAAATATCTTGTCCCTGGGAAAGGTTCTTCAATCACCAATCCACGTAGCCCCCTATCTATGATGCTAAGACCTTGAGCTTGCAGCTGATCAACCCATGGGCTCTTGCCATCAGAGGGAAGTGAAAGTGTTAATGTCGTGTTGGCACCACTATCAAAATCCGGCCCCTCTAGGGTGATACGAACATCTTGAAGCACAACGTCGCGCTCCAATGCTTGTGTGACGGCTTGCGCCTCAAAACGCTCAAACGGAGGTATAAGTTGATCCAACCAATATCCTGGGCGCAACAACGTGAAGACCACAAGCAAGAGAACAGCTTGTTCCCATAGATATGACCTCGTCAGCCAATAACCTTGAGTAACCGCTGCAAATGCCAGCATACCAATACAAGAAATCACAAACACCAAGAGCGCATGTAAGGGCTCTACATCTATCAATAAGAGATCCGTATTAAATATAAACATGAATGGCAGTAAGGCTGTGCGGATATCGTAAGCAAAACCTTGGACACCTGTTTTGATAGGGTCTCCTCGTGAGATTGCAGCAGCGGCATACGCCGCCAAGCCAACCGGTGGTGTATCATCAGCCAAAATGCCAAAATAAAACACAAACAAATGGACGGCAATGAGGGGTACCACCAACCCTGCCTGGGCGCCCACCGACATAATCACAGGTGCCATCAAAGATGAGACCACAATATAATTGGCTGTGGTGGGTAGACCCATCCCCAAAACCAAAGAAAGGACAGCCACAAGGATCAGCAAAACCATGATGTTGTCACCTGCAACCGCTTCTATAAGCTCCCCAATAATTTGATGTGCCCCCGTGAGCGAAATCGTGCCAACTATGAGACCCGCGGCACCCGTGGCTACAGAAATCGCAATCATATTCCGCGCACCAGAGATCAACCCTGCTACAAACTGCCCCCAACCCAACAGCAGATGAATAGGACGCATCCCTTGACCACGAAAAAAACTTTTCAAAGGATGATGGGTCACCACGACAAAACTCATGATCAAGGTTGCCCAGAATACGGATAAAGAGGGTGACAAACGGTCAAGGTCATCAGTTCTGACAATCAAATTCCAAACCAGAACAAAGATAGGAAGCAAAAAGTAACATCCCGATAACAAAGTAGGTGTCAAACGCGGGCTCGAGCTGATTTTTTCTCATCATCTTGATCTAGTTCGGGGACCTGGCTGGCTGCATAGACCAAGCCCAGATACACCAATAAGAGCAACAGCATGGAAGCATATATCGACTGGTCTGGCATGATGTTTTCCAAAAAGGAACGTAGCAAAATCATGACATAGGTGATCAGTCCCAATCCCAAAAAACCACTCAGAAAGAGAAGGCCAATCATCGCCAAACCCAAGCGACGTCCATCTTTTTCTAACCCCTTCAGGCCAAGTTTTAAGCTTTCTAGATGCACAATATACAAAAGTGCGATGTAGCTTATGACAGCAGGTAAAAAAGCATGACGCACGACATCTACATAAGAAATATTTACATACTCGACCATCAAGAAGGCCGCAGCACCCATCACTGGTGGTGTTAGTTGTCCGTTGGTTGAAGATGCCACCTCAACGGCACCCGCTTTTTCTTTTGAAAAACCAATGCGTTTCATTAATGGAATGGTGAATGTTCCTGTGGTGACTGTATTGGCAATAGATGACCCTGAAATCATCCCCGTTGCCATGGATGACAGCACAGCCGCTTTCGCGGGTCCACCACGTAAAGATCCCAACAGGGCGATCGCGACTTGGATGAACCAATGACCACCTCCGGCCTTCTCCAATAGCGCCCCGAACAAAACAAACAAGAAAATCATGCTCGTAGAGACCCCAAGGGCAACCCCAAAAACACCTTCTGATTGCATCCAATAATGGCCCACAGCTTTGCTCAGTGATGCCCCCCCATAATTGGTGGCTTCACGGATGAAAGTTATATCCCCACCAAACAAAACAAGCAGAACGAATAGGGAAGCGATGATAACAAGCGGCAGCCCCAAACATCGATAGACAGCAATCAAAAGCACCAAGATGCCCAAACAGGATATGACAACGTCTGAACCGGTCCAAAGTCCTGGGCGGTCTGCAATTTCGTAACGAAACAGCACCAAATATAATGTGGTTACCAACCCCAACATCAAAAGAATCAGGTCATAAAATGGGATATGACGTCGATGCTGAAATAAGGGATAGGTCAGTGAGGCCAAACTCAACGCAAATGCCAAATGTATGAAACGCGCTTGGGTAACCATTGCTGAAAAAAATGACAGGCCAGTTTGGGTGGCCAACCAACCGGGCAATTGTGAGGCAATATACAACTGAAACAACGACCACAGAATACAAAGCCCAGCGATAACTTTTTGGACCAAGGGACCAGCTTCTCGCCCGCCAAGGTCTGTTTGCATCACCAACTCATCTGCAGAAAGTCTGCTATCGCGTGCCATGTCATCACCTTCTTTTTATAAAAAATAAGAAACCGGCTGATGCCGGTTTCTCAACATTATCGTTATGTAAGTTTCATCATTGTCTCTTTAAGCATTGTACATGAATGCTTAAGGCAAATGATCAGAGCAAGCCTAGTTCTTTGTAGGCTTTTTCTGCGCCAGGATGAAGGGGGGCAGAAAGGCCATCACGAACCATTTGCTCAGGCTTAAGATTGGCAAAAGCAGGGTGCAGAGCACGGAAATCATCAATATTCTGCATCACGGACTTAGCCACAATATAGGCCACATCATCTGACACAGCCGTTGAGGTCACGAATGTGGCACCAACACCAAAGGTTGTTGTCTCCTGTGGATTGCCTGCATACATCCCACCAGGAATGGTCGCTGTTCTGTAGAATGGGTTATCTGCCACAAGTTTATCGATTGGAGCTCCTGTTACAGAGACCAATTTCACGTCACAGCTTGTGGTTGCTTCTTTGATCGCAGCAGCTGGGTGACCAACGGTGTAAATCATGGCATCAATATTATTGTCACAAATCTGCTTGGCCATTTCCGAACCTTTAAATTCAGCAGCCAATGCAAAATCGCCCATTTTCATACCAAAAGCTTCCATGACAACTTCCATGGTGGCACGTTGACCTGAGCCTGGGTTGCCAACATTCACGCGCTTGCCCTTGAGGCCTTCAAAACTGGTGATGCCACTGTCACCGCGCACCAGCAGCGTGAATGGCTCTGGATGAACAGAGAACATTGCCCGCAATTCTGGGAAACGATTCCCTTGGAATTTTGACGTGCCATTGTAAGCGTGAAACTGCCAATCAGATTGGGCCACACCAAATTCCAACTCACCTGCTTTGATCGTATTGATGTTGTAAACAGAGCCGCCTGTGGACTCTACCGCACAACGTACACCATGCTGTTTACGTTCACGGTTCACCAGACGACAGATGGCGCCACCTGTGGGATAATACACACCCGTCACACCACCGGTACCGATCGAGATAAAGGTTTGATCAGCTGCAGCAGCCACATCGGCAGTTGCCATGGCGCCTAAGATCGCCATAGCGCCTAAGAATTTTTTCTGTTGAAACATATCTTTCCCTCGCAAAATGATCGACGACACCAATGCCGTCAATTCCTTTCATAAACCAATAGTTAGACAATCTTGTCAACTTGGCCAGTATGCCGCGTATTGCTGCAATCTTTTCTCATGGGTGGCAATGCGCTGTGCAGCTTTGGGATCTTTCGATACCATATCAGACAACAACAACTCAGCAGCCAAAAAAGCCGGTGTGAGTGTAGGCAGCAATTGCGGTCCAGAAATAGGCAGAACAAGGACATTGTTGCTCAAGGCCACCATGGGCGCGTCGTGACGGTCGGTGAACAACAGAATGCGCGCCCCAACATCATGGGCTATTTTACATGACTGCATAATCTCTGCAGAGTAATGGGCATAACTAATGGTGAACAAAATATCATTTTTATCCAATTTTGAGACTTGCTCCACCAAATCACCTGGCTCAGTAGGCACGTGCAGAAATTGAGGGAACGCCATGCGTCCCCCATAGGCAAAATAATGCACCAACGCGAAGCAACTGCGTACCCCCACACATAACACATGTTTTGCAGCCACAAGATGCTCAGCCATCTGGTCGATGACCTGTATATTTTCTGCTGTGAACAATGCCGCTTCATTCCGCCTCATGGATGTTGCAACCAGCTGGGCCATGTTTTTGTCGCCATGGGCTTGTAAGGCCATGGCACGCTGGGCATAGCTTTGGGGCGCAGAGCGGACTTTTTCTTGGATAGCCTGACGAAAATGTCCAAACCCATCAAATCCCAACATGCGCGCAACGCGCATCACCACATTCGGATCACTTTGGGCGCGTTTGGCGAGTGCACGCATGGATAAAAACGCTACATCATCGAGATGGTTTTGAAGATAACATGCAAGATGTGCCACCTTTGCAGGGCCGGTTTCCACCAACATCAAAAGTTTGGCCTGCCAATCTTCCTCACCCATATCATTCCCCTAGACTCTCATCCCACGACAACAAACAAAACCGTAACATGGTTTAAGATAATTCACTTGAATTATTTTTTTGCCGAATTTACATATTATAATGCATTTGCATTATATTTGTACAATACATCACCCACCATAAAATGGTTGTCAAAAACTCGGTGGGAACAGCTTGAAAGAGGATGGCTCGATGAATGCATCATCACATATTTTTGGTCGAGATTGTCATACCTCTCTACCAACCGTGGTCTCTGGCAATGGATGCTATCTCATTGACCAACACGGAAAACAATATCTTGATGCAAGTGGTGGCGCGGCTGTGTCCTGTCTGGGACATCAGCATCCTCAGATGAAACGTGCTTTACATGAGCAACTTGATAAAATTGCCTTTGCCCATACTGGCTTCTTCACCTCAGAACCCGCAGAGCAATTGGCCCAAATGCTGCAAGAGAAAGCACCCGGCATGGATTGGGTCTATTTGGTTTCAGGCGGATCTGAAGCCGTCGAAGCGGCCTTAAAATTGGCACGGCAATATATGATTGAGATTGGCCAGCCACAACGTCATCATATTATTGCGCGACGGCAAAGCTACCATGGCAATACGCTTGGGGCTTTGTCCGCAGGCGGTAATATGATGCGACGTGAGACCTATGCACCCATGTTGATGAAAGGTTCACATATCAGCCCTTGTTTTGCCTTTCGAGAACAGCAGCCCAATGAGACAGACCAAGCTTATGTAGCCAGGCTTGTCGATGAATTGGAACAAGAAATTCTCTTCGTCGGCCCAGAACATGTTCTTGCCTTTATTGCAGAGCCAGTTGTAGGCGCAACAGCTGGCGCCGTGCCAGCGCTACCAGGCTATTTTGCAGCTATGCGTGAAGTCTGTGATCGTTATGGCGTCTTGATGATTTTGGACGAGGTGATGTGCGGCATGGGCCGCACCGGTTCACTTTTTGCCTATGAGCAAGAAAACATAACACCGGACATCGTGACCATCGCCAAGGGATTGGGTGCTGGCTACCAACCCTTAGGGGCCATGATCTGTACCGATGTCATCTACCAAGCCATCAAAAAAGGACAAGGCGCGTTTCAACATGGACATACCTATCTTGGGCATCCCATGGCTGCAGCTGCTGGGGTTGCCGTCTTGAATATTTTTGAGCAAGAAAATTTGGTGGAAGCTGTGCAACAGAAGTCCGGATTGCTTTTTACCCGCTTGCATCAAACCTTTGGACAGCACCCACATGTTGGCGACATTCGGGGTAGAGGTTTATTTTTGGGCCTTGAACTGGTGGCAAGTCGTGACGACAATCAGCCCTTTTGCCCCACCCGAAAGCTTGCGAAAACCATCAAACAGATAGCCTTGCAGCATGGCCTGATTTGCTACCCTTCCTCAGGAACCATAGATGGCAGATATGGGGACCATATTCTCTTGGCACCGCCATTTGTTATCCAAGATGATCAACTTGATGAATTGGTCACCAAACTGCACAAAAGTCTGGATGAGGCGATTGCAAAGACCAGGTGATTTTTCCGAGCACTCACTATAATACGCAAGGAATACCTATCTTGATGAGCGAGAGGTCATGATTGGTTAGCCAAAAACATACATGTATAAGAACCCTTATAGATGCTTTACCTTGTCCTTTAAGGCATCTGTTCCATCCTTTTTACCATAAATGAAATTTTTAAGAGGAATGATATCATGAACCATGCTGCACTGGGATATCAAGGAGCCTTTTCGGCCCCTCATCAAGCCGCGGCCATGACGGGCACAACGATCCTTCGTGAAGGAGGAACGGCTATGGAGGCCATGGTCGCCGCCGCGGCAACCATTGCTGTTGTCTACCCTCATATGAATGGTATTGGTGGAGATGGCTTTTGGCTGATCAAAAGACCAGGACATCCAGCTTTGGGTATTTCAGCTTGTGGCCATGCAGCCAGACTCGCCACAACCTCTTGGTATCATCAAAAGGGCCATGTCCAATCCATTCCAACCCGCGGCGCACAAGCCGCTTTGACAGTACCAGGAACCATTGGTGGATGGGCTCAAGCGCTAGCCTTGTGCCCACAAGAACATAAAATTTCTTTGGAGCGACTTCTGGAAGATGCTGTTCACTACGCAGATCAGGGCATTGCTGTTACATTAAACCAGCATCTTTGCACATCTGACAAATTGGACGGATTGCGTGACGTTCCTGGCTTCGCAGAACATTTTCTAGACCAAACTGATGCCCCTGCTTATGGTTACAAATTACGCCAACCAGCATTGGCCAATACCTTACGACAATTATCCCAAAATGGACTTCGTAGTTATTATGAAGGGGAATTGGCACGCATCCATTCCAACTTCTTAGAAAAACAAGGTAGTCCCTTGAGAATTGATGACTTCAACACCTACCAGGCTGAGAATGTCACCCCTCTTCATCTTTCATCCTCTTGGGGCGATTTGTACAATATGCCCGCACCAACACAGGGTGTTTCCTCACTCATGATCTTAGGATTGTTTGATCGTTTGTCTGTCACCCATGGTGAGGGATTTGACCATCTGCATGGGCTGATCGAAGCAACCAAACAAGCCTTTATTTTGCGCAACAAAGGATTGGGGGACCCCAATAGCATGGAAAGCCCTGCACAATCTTGGCTTTCTGAGAGCCAGCTTGACCAATTGGCGCAGCAAATTCATCGAGAAAGGGCTCTTCCTTGGCCTTATGAACCGGCAAAAGGAGACACCATTTGGATGGGAGCTGCGGACCGCTATGGAAACATGGTCAGCTTCATCCAGTCGGTATTTTGGGAATTTGGCTCTGGACTGACCTGCCCTGAAACAGGGGTGTTCTTCCAGAACAGAGGTGCAGGTTTTTCACTACAACCAGGCCCTAATCAGCTGGCACCTGGCAAACGTCCGTTTCACACCCTAAACCCTGCCCTTGCCCAACTTGAGGATGGCCGCATCATGGCCTACGGAACCATGGGGGGTGAAGGTCAGCCTCAAACCCAAGCGGCCTTGTTCACCCGCTATGCTCATTTCGGAACTGGTCTTCAAGAAGCCATTACAGCGCCCCGATGGCTTTTGGGCCGCACCTGGGGGAACAACACCACATCACTTAAAATTGAGGACCGTTTTCCTGAAGCATTGGTGGGTATGTTGCGCCAAGCAGGTCACGAAGTCGAATTGTTGCCAGAATATTCAGATTTAACAGGTCATGCAGGTGCAGTTGTCTCTCACCCGTCTGGCCTCTTGGAATCTGCGGTTGATCCTCGCGCAGATGGTTCAAGCCTCGCATTATAAATTCATGAGGCACTGACCAAACCCATCATCCGCTGGTGGATTTTCAACGCAGAGACCAATGGCTTCAACACCTGCATGATCCGGATTGGCGGACGGGTGTTCATCGACATGACACAGCTCGAACGCTGGATCGAGACCTAGAGAGTGGGCACCCTACCACCAGGTCCGAATGAGTGACCTACAAACAGAGCGGTAGATACTCTAAAGCCCCATTTATAGAACACACACTTGCCGTGTTAGCTTGAAACATGCTAGATTGATCTATTAATAATGCGTATGGGCATGTTATGCCCCGTTAATAAAACAGGATTGATCAACATGGCAAAGCCAAACACCCGTCCCTACTCCCGATACGGGCTGGAAGCTGCCGAGCTGCTGGGGCTGTTGATTCACGACGCCCGCATTGAGCGTGGCCTCACGGTTGCAGAAGCTGCCGAACGGGCAGGCATATCGCGCGGGCTGGTGCACAGGATCGAAAATGGCGATATGGGGTGTTCCATCGGTGCTGTCTTCGAGCTTGCTGCCATCGTCGGCGTGCCGCTTTTTGAAGCAGAATCCTCCACCCTCACCCGCCACCTTGCAACGGCACGAAGCAAGCTGACCCTGCTGCCGAAAAAGGTGCGCAAAAGCACAAAGGCAGTGAAGGATGACTTCTAAACCCCGCCATGATGAAGCCTATATTTGGATATGGCTGCCCGGAGCCACTGAGCCGGTGGTCGCTGGCCGCCTCGCCCGTGATGGTGAAAACCTGATCTTCAACTATGGCCGCAGCTACTTGGAGCTTGAAGGGGCTATCCCCCTCTATCTGCCGGAACTGCCCTTGCGTCCAGGTGCAATCCCTCCTGAGCCGGGCCTGAACATGGCAGGGTGCCTGCGTGACGGCGCACCAGACGCCTGGGGGCGGCGCGTGATCCTGAACAGAACCTTTGGCATCAAGGGCAAGGATGCAGATATCGGCGCGATTGACGAGCTGACCTATCTGTTGGAATCCGGCTCCGACCGTATCGGTGCGCTGGATTTCCAGCTGTCGCCCACGACATATGTTCCCTGAGCGGCGCAGTCTGCCAGTCTGGAAGAATTGCTCACTGCTGCCGAAAAGGTCGAAAAAGGCATATCCCTCACCCCTGAGCTGGATCAGGCCCTGTTTCATGGGAGTTCGCTGGGCGGTGCACGGCCCAAGGCCATGATCGAGGATGGCGACAAGAAACTGATCGCCAAGTTTTCGTCATCTTCGGACACCTACAATGTGGTGAAGGCGGAATTCATCGCCATGCGGCTCGCCGCCAAGGCCGGGCTCACCGTTGCGCCAGTGCGCCTGACCAATGTCGCCGGGAAGGACGTGTTGCTGGTTGAACGGTTCGACAGGATGCGTACCAATGATGGCTGGCAACGCAGGGCCATGGTCTCGGCGCTGACGATCTTCGGGCTTGATGAAATGATGGCCCGCTATGCCAGCTATACCGACCTGACCGAAATCATCCGGCATCGTTTCAGCCGGCCAAAGGATACGCTGCGCGAATTGTTCGGGCGGTTGGTGTTCAATATCCTGTGCGGCAACACGGACGACCATGCACGCAACCATGCGGCCTTCTGGGAGGGCAAGGCGCTTACTTTAACGCCTGCCTATGATATCTGCCCGCAAAGCAGGGCAGGCAATGAGGCCAACCAGGCCATGCTGATTACCGACAACAATCGACGCAGTACGCTTGCGACCTGCATGGAGGCCGCTCCGAACTTCCTGCTCGACAACCAAACCGCAGCCGGAATTATTCAACAGATACAGGCAACCATGCGCACAGAGTGGGAAGCAATCTGCAATGAAGCGCGCCTCTCAGAGGTCG
>JAYPQH010000018.1:142500-237527 GCA_038131935.1 Alphaproteobacteria bacterium
TGAGGTCATTGCAAAGGGCCGGCATGTGAACCCCATGAAGCTTAACCTGCCCACTGGTGCCAAACTTAATCAGAACGAAGAAAACCAGTTTGCTCAACTTGTTGAAAAGGTTGATCAACTGTACAGCTCCTATGCACAGAAAAATACCTCTCTCACACTTGATGACCAAAGCGTTAACATGGTTGCAACCTTGATGGATGCCCCCATCCCCACACCACGCCCCGCTCCTCAATAAAAAGAAAAAGTGCACACACTATTTGAACTTTTTGCGTCTGCACCCAAAGCGCTGCAGAAACCCAAAGGACGCGATCCCAACTTAAGGCCACAACCCTCAAACTTCGCAAATGACAAACAATGATCATTTCCACAAAATGTTGGCATTCAAAAATGCAGCATTGTGATTCACATTCTTGCTGATCCAAATCAATTGGGGATGCCCATGATGGGGGTAATTTTTTAAATCGGCGTTTGGATATCAAGAATCCTTCTTACCAGGCGACATCGAAGATGCCTTTCGCCGGCGAGGAGCACTGATCCCAAAACGTTTGCGCAACCCTGGCAGTGTCTTGCGCAAAAAACCTTTTATCCAACCTAGAGAAATTGGGTATGTTCTGGTGAGTTTGATAAATCTTCGTCGCACCCAAAAAGAATGACTGAGCAACAAGACCAATCCTGTAATGGCCATGGGCGCACCAAAACCAAACGGCCAAGGAAGGGGTGTAATCACCAAGCCAACGACCAAGAGAAACCAACCAACAATCAACAAAACATATTTGCGCGGCGTGCCCATCAGACTCCAAACGAATGGCCAGAGATTACCTTTAATTTATGGGAAATTGTTGTTTCACACTCCGCCCCCTCTTGCCTAGCCCCTTTTGATGAAAATCTTTACGAGGGCCAAAACAAGGGGCGCAGCTTGGGTGCGGAAAGATCATACAAACCCTTACCCCAAACTGCGCATGTTTTTATGAGCTTATATGCAGCTGCAATCCCTGCTCGCCGGCATCAATACGTATCGTATGCCCTACCATGTCCTGGTCAGAGAGTATCATTTCCGACAGCGGATTTTCCAATTGCTTCTGAATGACCCTCTTTAAAGGGCGTGCACCATAAACTGGGTCATACCCCTGCTTGGCCAACCAAGAAATGGCCATTGGTGCAAACTCTACATTTATACCCATGTCAGACAAACGTGATTCCATGCTTGCCAATTGTACTTTTACAATATCGGCCATGACGTGTTCAGCCAACCTATCGAACACCAAAATTTCATCAAGTCGGTTGAGAAATTCTGGCCGGAAATGCTGGCGCACAACCTGCATGATCTGCTCTTTTGACATATCATCTGCATGATCACCAATAAATTCTGAGCCCAAATTGGACGTCATGATGATAATGCAATTACGGAAATCAACCGTTCGCCCTTGCCCGTCCAGGAGGCGCCCTCGTCAGAACTTGCAGGAGGATATGAAGAAAGCTATCTGGATGCGCTTTTTCGATTTCATCGAACAATACAACCTGATAGGGCCGACGACGCACGGCTTCGGTTAATACCCCGCCTTCCTCATAACCAACATAACCTGGAGGAGCTCCGATGAGCCGCGCCACGGCATGCTTTTCCATATACTCACTCATATCGATGCGCACCATGGCTTGAGCATCATCAAACAGAAACCGCGCCAAAGCTTTGGTCAGTTCTGTTTTGCCGACCCCAGTAGGACCCAAAAACATAAAAGAGCCAAGCGGACGATTGGGGTCCTGCAAACCAGCGCGTGCCCTACGCACCGCTTGTGAAACGGCTTTCAACGCAGCTGGTTGACCTACAACATAACGCTCCAGCTCACGTTCCATTCGCAATAATTTCTGCTTCTCACCTTCCAGCATGCGTTCTACGGGGATTCCTGTCCAACGCGCGACCACGGTAGCAACATCTTCTGCAGTTACGGCATCAGATGGTGTTTCCGCGCCTTGCGTTGCCAACTTGGCCTCTAGGTCGGGTATGGTTGCATAGGCAAGTTCACCCGCACGCGCCAGATCCCCTTGCCGCTGCGCTTGTTCGAGTTGAATGCGGGCCTGCTCCAGCGCTTCTTTTAGGGAGGTGGCCGCTTGTAAAGATTGCTTTTCTTGCATCCATTGCGCGGTCAAGCCACGAGAGCGCTCTTCCAAATTCGCAATCTCCTCAGCCAATTTACCCAATCGCTCTTTGGACAATGTGTCTTGCTCTTTTTTTAAGGCCTCTTGCTCAATTTTTCTTTGAATTAAGCGTCGGTCTAGTTCGTCCAGTTCTTCAGGCTTAGAATCAACCCGCATCCGCAGACGCGCCGCAGCTTCATCCATCAAATCAATAGCTTTGTCTGGCAAAAACCTATCGGTGATGTAACGATGGGATAATGTTGCCGCCGCGACCAAGGCCGCATCAGAGATACGCACACCATGATGCAACTCATATTTTTCTTTCAAGCCCCGCAAAATGGAAACGCTATCCTCAACATTAGGTTCTTTCACAAAAACAGCTTGAAACCTTCGGGCAAGGGCAGCGTCTTTTTCAACATATTTGCGGTATTCATCCAACGTGGTGGCACCAATACAATGCAATTCCCCACGCGCGAGGGATGGTTTAAGTAGATTTGACGCATCCATGGCGCCGTCACTTTTCCCAGCCCCAACGAGGGTATGCATTTCATCAATAAACAAAATGATTTCACCATCCTCTGCGACTTCTTTGAGGAGCATTTTCAAACGCTCTTCAAACTCACCACGATATTTGGCGCCTGCGATCAACGCCCCCATATCCAAGGCCAACAATCTTTTGTTGGCAAGCGATTCAGGGACGTCTTGATTGACGATTCGGGCCGCCAACCCCTCTGCGATAGCTGTCTTACCAACGCCAGGCTCACCAATGAGAACAGGGTTGTTCTTTGTTCGACGTGACAGCACCTGCATAGCCCGACGAATTTCATCATCCCGCCCAATAACGGGGTCTAATTTCCCATCACGAGCCGTAGCTGTCAGATCACGGCAATATTTCTCGAGCGCTTGATGGTTTGCCTCAGCGGTTTCTGAATCAATGGAACGACCTTTCCGAGCCGTTTCCATCACCGATCGAATATGTGCCTCATCTAAGCCCAAAGATATTAATCCTTCACGCAATGAAGGTTCTGCTTTCACACAAAGCGACAAAAACAACTGATCAATCGCTACATATTGATCATGATTCTTTTGGGCTTCTTGCTGAGCATGCTCCATTACCCGAGCTGTGCTGGCATGAATATATAGCTGTCCCTGACCACCCTCAACCTGAGGAAGCTTGCTCAACCGTTGATCAAACAGAGTTTCCCACGCTGTCACATCAAGGTTCAGCGCTTTCATCCATGATTGTGTGGAAGGATCTGTGCTTCGTGCATAGGCCAGCCCGATATGGTCGGCTGTCCATTGTTGATGACCCCTTGCTAGGGCCAGATGTTGTGCTTCACCCAACAAAGTGCGGGCGCTTTGAGTCCATGCGTCTTGTTTCATCATATTTCTCCAGCTCGTCGAGCACCCACTCCAAAGACATGGGGGCTCTTGCCAAGTACCAATTGATGACAGTGATTTTTTGGATGGATAAAGGCCCCAATCGGCAACCCTTTTCATCGATGTGCAAAACCGCACCAACCATTGTACATCTTATGATAGTGATGTGGGAAATCTGATCGCTTGTTACAAGACCTCTTCATCTTCCCTTCTACGAGAAAACCGACGTTCCTGCATAAATGGCGATGATCAAGCGCAAGTGATGTAATCACCTACGCTTGATAAGAGGGCAAGCATCTGGTCTTGAGCTTACAATTGTGAGCGTGAACCTAGGGAATGTTCTTATGTTACTCCCCGGCAGGCACCAGAATCTGCGGTTGCTCCATAGCAGATGGGTCTAACTCTGGCTTTTTCTTTGGCGGCCTACCACGACGCTTTGGCGTTGTTTTTACCACTTCCTCAGCTAGCGATTTGTCCTGAGATGCTGTGGAGGGTTGCACGGCTTCTTTTTCGCCATCAACAGCTTCAACCTCATCACTTTGTGCCGTTACAGATGCAGCTGTTGTAGAAGGCTGTTGTTGATCATCAGTTTGTTCGGGAGCTTGTGCCGTTGCAGCATCGTGAGGCTCAACTTCTGCTTGAAGACCATCTTTGCTGGGGTCATTTTCATCGACAGCGAGATCGTCTGCAGGGGTGTCTTTTGCTTCTTGAGCTTGGCGAGCCAATCTTTCTTCTTCACGAGCCGACTGCTCTGCTTGAATTTGCTCCTGCATCAGGTTCAACAAACGCTGATAATGCTCTGCATGTTGAAGGTAATTTTCTGCCATCACACGGTCACCCGCTGACTGCGCATCACGCGCTAAGGTTTGGTATTTTTCCAAAACCTGTGCTGCTGTACCGCGGACCTTCATGTCAGGACCATTACTTTCATAAACCCGGTTGGGTGAGAAACCTTGGTTTGGTTTGTTACGGCCGCGTCCGCGCTGCCGCCTATTGTTATGCATTGGTTTCATGAGCTTTTCACTTAGCCTATATTAATAAGAAATCTGTGTGGCTTGGGTATTTTTACAAAAAACCGGAACCACAAGATCCGCGCCCAGCAGTTTGGGTCGAATCCAGACACAATTTTCCCTAAATCGGGTTATCCCTAAATCGGGGTCGTATATCGCGAGAAGTAGGTGCTTTGGGGGCAAACTATGCCCAAGTCCCTCGCTGATCAACATTGTGTATTTTCGTACGCCAACATCCTCAGGTCAAGTCCTTCTTGCAGCGTCCATCCTGAAATAGACACGACAGTTATGCCATAGGAAAGAATTCATTTCCATGCAAGCCCCAACGGCCCATTAAGGCACGTTGGTGCCCTGCGCCATCATGTAATATATCGACCCCGTTACATCCTGCTTGCATCATCAGCTGACGGACAGCTTGGGCTTGAAGATGGCCACATTCAAACACAACGTAAGAAGATGGCTTCAAAAACACGGGCAATGTTGCCAAAATCTCAACAAAGGCTTCCATTCCTTGCTGTTCAGCAAAAAGCGCATGCGCTGGTTCATAATGCTTTGCCCGCCACTCTACCTCCTCATCATCATGAGCAATGTAGGGGGGATTGCATAAGACAAGATCGAACGTCCCAGACACATTTGTTAACCAATGGCTCTCAACAAAAGATGCACGATCGGTAAGCTGAAGAGCTTTCGCGTTACGATAAGCCAATGCGCAAGCACCCGGATCAATATCCACCCCCAAACTCTTTGCTTGTGGGAAATGCCTAAGCGCAGACAACAACAGCACACCACTGCCAGTCCCTAAGTCAAGAATATGTGCCGGATGATCCCTCTCCCCCCATTGCTGCAAAAGGGTTGCCATCCACCATTCTGTATCAGACCGGGGCACCAAAACATCTTTCGAAACCTGGTAGCTACAATCAAGAAAGTCGACATAACCTAGAATATAGGCCAACGGCTCTCCCTGAGCCAAGCGCTCTATTTTTGACGTGATGGGCGCCCATTCAACAGTTGAGATCTCTTTTCCTATAAGGTGAGCACGCGAACATTCCCAGACATCACAGAGTAAAAACCAATATTCCTGCTCTGAAAGGTCAGGATGGTTTTTTTTGAGCGTACGCCAATAAGCCTCTGGGGTCACATTTTTTCATCCGCAGCCAAGCGGGCTGCATCATCGGCAGCCAGTAGTGGGCGAACAACATCATCAAGTTCATCCCCAGCTATAACACGGTCCAACTTATAAAGGGTTAGATTGATCCGATGGTCCGTTACCCGTCCTTGTGGAAAGTTATAGGTTCGGATTCGTTCAGAACGGTCCCCTGACCCCACCTGACCTTTGCGGGTGGCAGCACGTTCGGCATCTATCTTCTGTCGCGTGATATCATAAAGACGCGCGCGTAAAATCTTCAGGGCTTTATCTTTGTTGCGATGCTGTGATTTTTCGTCTTGTTGCACCACCGCAATGCCTGAGGGGATATGGGTAATACGTACCGCAGAATCCGTCGTGTTCACATGCTGCCCCCGCACCCTGTGCACGAAAAACATCAATCCTCAATTCATGCATGGGCAAATCAATATCTACCTCTTCCGCCTCAGGTAGGACAGCAACAGTTGCAGCAGAGGTATGGATGCGGCCTCCGGATTCTGTCTCTGGAACCCTTTGAACCCGATGCACACCAGATTCAAACTTTAAATAACGAAAAGCCTCGCCCCCAGAAAGCTGCAGAGAGGCTTCCTTTACACCGCCTAAATCTGTTGCTGATACCGCCAAGACCTCTGCTTGCCATCCTTTCACGTCCGCATAGCGCAGATACATTCGCATGAGGTTTCCCGCAAAAAGCGCGGCCTCCTCGCCACCTGTTCCTGCACGAATTTCCACAATGGCATTGCGGTCATCTGCCTCGTCTCGTGGCACAAGGGCGTCACGGACAACGTCCACCATCTGCTCAAGGCGTTGTTGACTTAAGCGCAAATCCTCACGAGCCATGGCCCTCAAGTCAGGATCCTCATCCTCCAGCATGCTGGTAAGTTCCTCGACTTCCTTCTGTATGGACAAGTAATCCTTTATGGAGCCCACAACAGGATCAAGACGTGCATACTCACGGGAGGCCTTGGTCAAAGCATCAGCAGGCATATCCCCTGAAGCCATCTGTGCTTCTAATTCTTCGTGCCTTTCAATGATGACTGCCAAACGCTGTGGATCAATCACATTTGGTCTCCGCAAGACGTGCTTGTCGGCGCAGTTCAGCCTTGACCTCAACCTCTTCAACCAATCTTTTGACCATGTCATCGTTGGCAAGCTTCTGGATTTGAGACCCATCAAGATACAACATACCCGCACCCGCATTCCCGCCAGTAAAGCCGACATCCGTCTCACGCGCTTCACCAGGGCCATTCACCACACAACCAATCACAGA
Source organism: Alphaproteobacteria bacterium (assembly GCA_038131935.1). Classification (GTDB taxonomy): domain Bacteria; phylum Pseudomonadota; class Alphaproteobacteria; order UBA8317; family UBA8317; genus UBA8317. Next base: position 149,438 of record JAYPQH010000018.1, read on the forward strand.
GAGGGTGATCGGCTCTTGTATATGCGCCAAGGCTTCTTCCAAACGCCCTACGGTTCCGATCACATCAAAACCCTGACGGGCGCATGAAGGACAAGAAATAATATTGACACCACGATGACGCAAACCCAATGATTTAAGGATTTCAAAGCCCACACGAACCTCTTCAACAGGATCTGCAGAGAGCGATACCCGCAAGGTATCGCCAATTCCAGCCCATAAGAGATTGCCCAACCCTATGGCAGACTTGACCGTACCTGGTCGAAATGCACCGGCCTCCGTAACACCCAAATGCAAGGGATAATCACAAACTTCCGCCAATTGCATATAAGCAGCCACCGCGAGAAACACGTCAGATGCTTTCGCTGAAATCTTGAATTCAAAGAAATCCTCATCCTCCAAGAACTTTGCGTGCTCCAAAGCCGAGGCGACCATCGCCTCTGGGCAAGGTTCCCCATATTGTTCCAGAAGATGTTTTTCCAACGATCCCGCATTCACCCCAATGCGCATGGCACATTGGTGATCCCGCGCCGCTTTCACGACCTCTGATACGCGCTCGCGTGACCCAATATTCCCAGGGTTGATGCGCAAGCAAGCGGCCCCTGCCTCTGCAGCTTCGATGGCCCTACGGTAATGAAAATGGATATCTGCCACGATGGGGACATCAACATTCTTAATGATTTCTTTTAACGCCTTTGTATCCTCGACCTCAGGTACCGACACCCGAACAATATCAGCACCAGCTTCTTGCAACCGAAGGATCTGCTCGATGGTCTGCTTTGCGTCCCTGGTGGGCGTATTGGTCATAGACTGGACCGATATAGGGGCATCCCCACCAACAGGGACGGATCCCACCATTATCTTACGGCATGTCCGACGCATAATATCACGATACGGGCGGATGCTCATGAATTGTTCTCCCATCTTTCCAACAAGATGTTGCGGTCCAATGGCAATTTTTGCAACACCTCACCCCTTGCACCGATTTGTTCAAGCTGCTGAGGGCCAATCTGTACACCTACCCCACCGGCATTACCCACCGTCAATGTGTAACCAATACCATCACCAATATCGACCTGTGTTCCAGGAGCCAAAACCTCTTCCCGGAATATTTGACCATCTTTTTCAATGCTCACCCATACCCGGCTACGGGCAATCAAAATGACCGGTTCCAAACGCGCTGCATTCATCGCAAGGGCTTGTTCTTCAGCCGCCAACAATGCGGTTAGCGCCGCCGACGCCAGTTGCTCATCTGTAGGCCTCGGCAACGGACTTGCCATGTTAAAACGCCACCATTCAGGTAAAGGTGCTGGCTCACGATCCACCTCAACCACAACAATCTTCTCCATGGGCATGGGGGGTAAAGGGTCATCCTCATAAGCAAGACTATCTGTAAAACCTATCAAGGCCTGCTCTTCACGTTGCTCAGCTTCGCGGATCTCAAGCGCGGTATCGACCTCTTCGATCGTTTCCTGAACTTTTTCTGGCAAACGGACAACATCAACATCGGCGTCATCCTGACGGGACATAAAAATTGTAACCATGCCCACAACAAGCACAATCGCAAGCCCCAGCCCCACTGACATCCAAGCTGGACGTTCTGTTTCCAGCACTGGCTCTTGCACCTGCAACATGACCTCCGGTGCGGGAGCATCCAACAAACGTCGAATGTCATCAACCAGCGGTTGCGCCTCTATTCCCAGCAACCGCGCGAGGGAACGTGTCGCCGAAAATGCAAAGGCTTGATCTGGAAGCGCACCCAAATCTTCACGCTCCAATGCCTGAACAAAAGGCTCTCTGATCCGCAATACTTTTGAAATATCAGATACGGTCAACCCTGCCGACAAACGCGCCTCTGCAAGCCGCCGACCAAAACCTAATGGCCCAGTAGGTTGGTTATCTTCAATATCGGGCATGCTTTGATCTTGTTCGTTCATGGGTCCCCCTGGTCCATACGACCTGTGATAGCATGGACTTGCTGTTCCAACCAACCACTTAAAGCAGGATCAGCTTGGTGAAGCTGGGTTAAAAACACGTTCTCTAACGCCCCAAGATCGAGTTGCGGGATCAAACGCTTGATCAAAGGCACGGACGCTGGCGACATGGATAAATTGTCATAGCCCAACAGCATGAGCGCCAACGCACCCTCTGGGCGACCCGCCATTTCACCACATACAGAACAATCCACTTGAGATTGATCTGCCAATGTTTTGATACGCGCCAACACCCGCAACAATGCCACGGGATTGCGCCCATATCGATTTGCAACCCGTGCATTTCCACGATCTGCGGCATGCAAAAATTGATTAAGATCATTGGTACCTACCGCCACAAATGACACCCATCTGGCAATTTCTGGGATCATCTCCACCAAGGAAGGCACCTCAAGCATGACACCCAACTCGAGTTTCTCGGGAACATCATACCCCAATTTTTTGACCGCATCATACTCATGCTGTGCGATGGTGACGGCTGCTTCCAATTCGTCAATAGAGGCAACCATGGGAAACATGATGCGAAAATGTCGACCTTGTGATGCCTTCAGCATACAGCGCAACTGAAACCGCAAAAATGTCGGACGATCCAAACAAATCCGAATCGCACGCCAGCCTAGCGCAGGGTTATCATCACCAATTTTTTGTGCGTAAGGAAGCAGTTTGTCACCACCAAGATCAAGCGTACGAAAGGTAACCAACTGGCCAGCTGCTGCCTCTAAGATATCATCATAAAACTTGATTTCAGCCCCTGCAGCAGGAAGACCAGGGGCGATCATATAATGCAATTCTGTTCGAAATAGCCCAACACCATCGCCATGCAACCGACTTACTTCCAGCACATCCTCACGCAAACCCGCATTGATACAGACCTTCATGCGTTGCCCATCAGCGGTTATGGGGAGGGAAGCTGAAGTCTCAGCATCCCACTGATTGCGCAAACGCATCAAACGAACACGTTCAGACAAATTCTCCAAAACGGCTTCGGTGGGACGAACGTGAAGTTGTCCTGCATCACCATCAATGACCAGCACATCCCCCTCTCGGACGACATCTTCAGCCACCACGGTCTTGCCAATCATAGGGATACCCAAAGCCTTGGCCAATATGACAACATGAGAGGTCGGCGTTGCCTCTTCAACCACCAAGCCTTTCAATCTGGCCCGGTCATAATCAAGTAGCTCTGCAGGTCCCAAGGTACGGGCAAGCAAAATGGCATTCTCTGGTATAGGTTCCACCCGCTCCCCGAGGACCCCAAGGGCACGAAACATGCGATGAGCGAGGTCATCCAGATCGTGAATACGCTCCCGAAAATACAGATTGGGTTGCCGCAACAAGCGCGCCCGCATGTCAGCATGCACCCGTTCCACAGCCGCCTCTGCTGAGAGGCCTTGCTCCACCGCCATGCGCATCCGTCGCAACCATCCATGATCTGCCGCGAACATACGCATGGTCTCCAAAACCTGCTCAAGCTCCCCCTCGGCTTCGTCTTGATAAGGTGCGCTCAGGGCTTCAAGTTCCGCTCGAACTTGCAAGACCGCGTCTTCCAAGCGCTTGAGTTCAGCCTTGGGATCATCGGCAAGCAACCGCGATAACGAAACACGCAAATCATGAAACACCGCCTGCCCACGGGCAATACCATCAGCCAACGAGAGTCCTTCAACGGTTTGAGGGCGTTGGATATCTGCAATCATCACATCGCTGGGCTCAAGGGGTATCAATACCCCTACCACCAGCTCTGCCACCACCATGGCAACGATTTCGAGGGCCTCCACCTCATCATCTAGGTAGCCATGCTCCAAGCGATGCTGAATGGTCAAAACACCAATCACCTGCCCACCATGCAAAATGGGAACCCCAAGAAAACTAGAAAATGCTTCTTCACCTGTTTCTGGACGGTAGGCAAAGTCTGGACTGAGGCTCGCTTGGAGCAAACGTAATGGTTTTGCACGCCGTGCGATACGACCCGTCAGGCCCTCACCGAAGCGTAATGTGGTGTGATGAACTGCTTTTTGAGCCAAACCAAAGGTGGCAAACAATTCCAACATTTCATGGCGCCGGCTAAGATAAATGGAGCATACATCCGCAGCTGACCCTTCCGCAATCGCGGTGACAATATTATTCAGCTTTGACTGGGCATCGCCAGCTCCCGCCATAATATCACGCACCAGGCGCAAGGTTGTGCGAGATGATACATCCAATGCCATATTTACTGAGCCTGTTGTGCTTGAGCCAAACCATAAGCTTCATGCAAAGAGCGCACAGCAAGCTCCGTGTAGGCCTCATCAATCAAAACAGAGATTTTGATCTCTGAGGTTGTGATGGCCAAAATATTGATGCTCCGCTCAGCCAGGCAAGCGAACATTTTTGCCGCCACACCCGCATGTGAGCGCATACCAATTCCGATGATGGAGATTTTTGAAACCCCAGGTTTGAAAATCACCTCTTCGGCTTGCATCATATCTTGCAACTGATCGAGCACTTCACGGGCCTTGGCAACCTGATCGTCCAAAACCGTGAAGGTAATATCAGCCTGTTCTCCATCTGACGAGATATTTTGAATGATCATATCCACATTCAAACCCGCATCGGCCAAAGGACCAAAAATTTGGGCGGCAACACCAGGGCGATCTTTGACCCCCCGCAACGTCACCTGAGCCTCATTGCGTGAGTAGGCAACACCTGTGACAACTTCCTGCTCCATAATTTCCTCCTCTGGGCATACGATCGTACCTGGGGTTTCTGGTGCGAATGAAGAACGCACACATAAGCGAACTTGATGAACATAGGCCATCTCAACGGACCTCGTCTGTAAGACTTTTGCGCCTAAGGATGCCATTTCCAACATTTCTTCAAAGGCAATCATGGGTCGCTTGCGCGCTTGGGGAACGATTCGAGGATCTGTCGTGTAGACCCCATCCACATCGGTGTAGATATCACATCGATCAGCCCCCAAGGCGGCCGCCAAAGCCACCGCTGATGTATCAGAACCACCACGGCCTAATGTGGTGATCCGACCTGCATCAGAAATACCCTGGAAGCCTGCAACCACCGCGCAAACACCTTGCGAAAATCTTTCTTCAATGCCCGCCACGTCGATAGATTGAATGCGCGCGGCTCCATGCATATCCGTTGTCCGAATGGGCAATTGCCACCCCAACCATGAGCGCGCCGGCACACCCAAATCATTTAATGCCATGGCCAGCAAACCAACTGTGATTTGCTCACCTGTCGCCACCACCGTGTCATATTCCCTTGTGTCATGCACTTGGGCAATATTGCGTGTCCAACCAACCAATTGATTGGTGGTCCCAGCCATGGCGGAGACCACCACAGCGATCTCATGACCTGCGTCAGCTTGTGCCTTCACTGTTCTGGCCACATGCTGAATTCGCTCTATATCACCTACCGACGTACCGCCGAATTTCATTACTATACGCGCCATCGCTTTCCTTATATCCCCCAGTTTGAGGAAGCCTTTGGATGGAAAACCACCCTTGGCCTGCATTCCAACCCTGAGGTATTAAAGATAAGGGGAAGTGGCAAGATGGCGCGGCCACCTCATGAAGATGAAAAGATGATAATAACTTGGCAAGACGCTGCAAAGAAGACCGGAAAGAAGATTTTTTATGATGGCACCACGACCCAGTAAGACCGCAAAACATAGCAGCCAAGAAACTGCCCATGCCCGTCGGGTTGATCCTCTAGAAACGGCACAATTCGCCCAGCACGCAAAAGATTGGTGGGACCCCCAAGGGTCCATGGCGATGTTGCATGAAATCAACCCCACCCGCATGGGATATATCAGGCAAATGCTGTCAGGGCCTCAGCCCCAAGAAAAACCCTTGAAAGGTATGCGCATTTGTGATCTCGGTTGTGGTGCTGGGTTGGTGAGTTTGGCTTTATCCCGTTTGGGTGCGGACGTCACTGGCCTTGATGCCACCGCAGCATTGATTTTGGCAGGCCAGCAACAAGCCCGAACAGAAGGCTTACCGGTTACGTTTTTGCATATGACATCTGACCAATTGGCTGCAGAGGGCACGGTATTTGATCATCTTGTGTGCTTGGAAATGCTGGAGCATGTCCCTGACCCCCAGAGTATCATTGATGATGCAGCCGCCCTCTTGCGTCCTGGCGGCACAGCTATTTTTTCCACGTTAAACCGAACGACAAAATCCTTTTTTGGTGGGATTCTTTTTGCCGAATATCTGGCAGGCTGGGTTCCGCGGGGGACCCATCAATGGCGCCGCTTTATCAAACCTGATGAATTGATCGAAATGACCAAAAAAGCAGGGTTTCAAGCCAAAGACGTCACAGGCATGTCGTACGACCCTCTGCGCGGTATTTTTCATTTAAGCGATGACCAGAGCATCAACTATTTTCTAACGGTTGAAAAACAAACCTAATTTTGGGTTTTTGGGTCAGGCGCCAACGGCATGACTTGGATACCTTCCTCATGCAAAGCCTGAATATCAGGAAGGCTTGCTTCCCCGACGATGGGACGTTCCTCGACTTCACCATAATGGATCTTGCGGGCCTCTTCTGGAAATTTATCCCCCACGACATGTGCCTCCTCGCGCACCTTCTTCGACCAAGCCCGCCAACTTTCCAACAAAGCTTTTTGAGCAACGTCCTTTGCCGCACGCTCTGGGGAGGCAATACGTGGGGTCATGAGCGCTTTGTCTACCTGCTGCGAACCACATTGCGCGCACAACAAAAGGCCATCTTGACGCTGCTGTTCATAGGCATCAGATGAAGAAAACCAAGCTTCAAATTCATGTCCATCATCACATGACAGGGTAAATTTGATCATTCCATACTCCTTCCCTCCCATAGACATGGGTGCACAACACCCCTTTGGTCAAGATGATCGCGACCAACTGCGCGCCAAGCTGGTGGTTGGCAAGCGTTCACGGGCTTCAGAAATTTTGGCTTTATCCAAATCAACCCATGCCAAAGCTGCCCCCACCCCCATATCCAAGAGAACATCACCCCAAGGGTCAATAACTAAGGAATGACCATAGGTTTGACGCCCATCCTCATGCCCTCCACTTTGTGCGGCTGCCACAACAAAGCAGCCATGCTCAATGGCCCGAGCACGCAACAATACCTCCCAATGTTTCTCACCTGTGGGACGGGCAAATGATGATGGGATAAGAAATATATCAGCGCCCAAATCTCGAAGATCTTTGTAAAGAGAGGGGAAACGCATATCAAAACAGATGCTCAACCCAAAAGACATGCCCTCGTGAGACAGGGAGACCAAACGATCACCAGCACAAAAGCTTTGAGATTCTTGATATTGCTCCCCATTTGGTAAGAACGCGTCATACAAATGGATTTTGTCATAATGGGCCCGCACGGCTTGATCAGGATCAATCCATAAAGAACGGTTTGCAAAACGACCAGGATCTTGCTCCCCAAGAGGCCAAGGTAAGGAGCCTAAGGCCAATGCAATGCCAACATGTGCAACGGCATCTTCCAAACGCTTTATATAATCACGAGCTTTCTGCTGGGTCCAATGTTGCGCCATCCGTTTTCGGTCTCGGTCCAGCAACAAAGCCATTTCTGGGGTAGCCAAGAGGCTTGCACCCTCGGCACCCGCCCAGCGGAGATCCTTGATGATCTGTTTTAAATTTGCATCAGGATCAATACCTGTTTGGGTTTGAGCGACCGCAACACGCATCAGAATTGTTATCCTGCCAACAATGCGTCAAGTTTGCCCGAAGCTTCCAAGGCATACAGTTCATCACAACCACCAAGAGCTAGATCATCGACGAAGATCTGCGGAACAGTCGACGCCCCTCCTGATCTTTTGCTCATTTGCTGACGCAAGTCTGGAGAAAATGTCACATCAATTTCCTCAAAACCAACACCTTTTGCCGTCAGCAATTTTTTTGCACGCGTGCAGAATGGACACATCATTGCAGTATAAATTTGCACAGCTTTTGTTGCCATCATCACTCTCCCAAAACTTGCCATTCCTCTTGACTCCATCATATGGGGGGATGGGAGGCATTATGGCAAGACAACAGATACAAAAACCATTTTCAGAGCAACGACATCGACTACATGTGATGCGTGCGCAAAAGATAACATCAGAGGCACGCTTTCTGCTTCAGGATATCTTTGAAGCTTGGCAACTTAAACTGGCACTTCTTGATCGCCCCTTTGTGAGCGCTTTAGAGCTCAGTGCCATGCCCCCCATGGCCGAGAGCTTAGGGATCGACGCACCTCATATTCAACATATAAGCGCCCTTGAAGGCAGCTATGATCTGATCATGGCGCCATTGCTTTTGGATGTAGCAAATGATCCTGCCATGGCCTTGAGGCGCTGTTGGGAACATTTACAGCCCGATGGTGTCCTTTTAACGGCCTGTTTGGGTGAAGATAATCTGCGTGATTTTGTCCAAGCCGTGATGCATACAGAAATGTCTCAATCACAAGGAGCCGCCGCGCGCTTTCATCCAAGAATATCTCTACAAGACATAGCCGGACTTGCCGTGCATGTTGGCTTCACCAACCCAGTGGTGGACAAAGATCAATTATCAGTGCGCTACCAACATCTTCATAGTTTTGCCAAAGACATGCGCGCCCATGGCTTACAAAATAGCCTCACCGATATTCGGCCCCTCACCAAAACATTGCTTCACGAAATCAACGAAAAGCTTCTCGGACCACAAAGTACGCCTTTGCGTTTTGAAATCCTCCATCTCACCGCATTTCGCAGCTCATGAACGCAAAATATCCTGCAGATACGGAATAAGCGGAAGGTCTGCCTCCGGCATGGGGTACCCACGCAAGAGGGACGCTCTGACCCATTTGAGCTGTTGTTGTTCACGCCCTTGTGGCTGGCCTTGCCAGCGACGGCAAATATAAAGCGGCATGAGCAGGTGGAAGTCTGCATAGGCATGGGATGCAAAGGTAAGCGGGGCAAGGCAATCTTCATGGGTTGTCACCCCCAGTTCTTCCATCAACTCACGGCAGAGCGTTTGCTCAGGGGTCTCACCCAACTCCCACTTGCCGCCTGGGAATTCCCATAACCCCGCCATAGATTTCCCTTCTGGACGTTGCGCCAACAACACCCGCTCGTCGGCATCAACAAGCGCCACGGCCACCACCAAAAGCATATTGTTTGTCACGCCATATCCTCCCCGGCCTTGGTTTGCCCCCCGTTTGGTACGACCAACCTAACTTCGGTAGTCCGCGTTGATCCGGATATAGCCATGGGTCAAATCGCAGGTCCATACAGTGGAGCGCGACCGACCAACACCAACATCAACCTCAATATCAATATGCTGGCCTTGCATGTAACGGCTCATCACGGTTTCATCATAATCAGGATCACGCATTCCTTGTTGGGCAACCCGATAGCCCCCGAAGGCGATCATGAGCTTATCACGATCTGCCTGCTCACCTGACTTCCCGACCGCCATGACAACCCGTCCCCAGTTGGCGTCTTCACCTGCGATGGCGGTTTTCACGAGAGGTGAGTTGGCAATCGACATCGCAATGCGCCTTGCTGCATGAGCACTTGCAGCACCTGTGACCGTGATGGTGATGAATTTGGTGGCCCCTTCCCCATCACACACCACCTGTCGGGCCAAATCTTGCATCAAATCATCGAGCTTTTCTCGAAAATCTTTGAGTCGGGGATCTGAAGCCCTGCGTACGGGTTCATGACGAGCCTGGCTTGTTGCATACATCAAACACATATCAGAGGTTGAGGTATCGCCATCCACGGTGATCGCATTGAAGCTGTCCCGGGTGCTGGCCAACAGCATATTCTCCAAAACATTGGGGGGAATAGCTGCATCCGTCATCACAAATGACAACATGGTCGCCATATCTGGGGCAATCATCCCTGAACCTTTGGCAATTCCATTGATGGTGATTTTGGTACCATCGATTTCAGCGGTACGCGTTGCACCTTTTGCAAAGGTATCCGTGGTCATGATCGCAGCAGCGGCCTTTTCCCATGCCATTTGGCCGGTAGTTTGGTGGGCGCCTTCCACCATCTGGGCCAATTTCTGCGTAATGGGCACAACATCCAAAGGTTCACCAATGACACCTGTTGATGCCAGCGAAACATCCCGCGGATCAGCTTCGAGATGGTGCGCCATTTCGCGTGCCAATGTCTCACAAGCGGCATCTCCATGAGACCCTGTGAAGGCGTTCGCATTGCCGGCATTGACCAACAAACCTCTTGCACCACCATGACGGACAGCATCACGTGTCCATGTAACGGGGGCACCAGGGGTTTGAGATTGGGTGAACACACCTGCCACAGATGTACCCGGCGCGAAGGTGGCCAAAAGCAAATCGTCGCGGCCTTTATACCTCGAACCTGAACATGCGGTTGCCAGCCCAACACCTGCAACTGCCGGCATGGCAGGGAATCTTGCCGGGGCTAATGGTGAGCGGTTGGTGGACTTTTTGCTATCTTGCCCCATGGCGCGCGCAACCGCTTGCTTGGCGGCTTGTTTTGCCGCCTGTTTTGCGGTTTTTCGGATAATATCTCTGGTGGCCGCAATCAGGTCTTGTTCCAGCTGATCTAAGCCATGTTCATTGTCGGTTTTTTTGATGTCGGCCATGATGATATCTCTTTTGTGTTTCAAAGGTCAGATAAAGCATATCTGCGCCTTTACGAAATTGCACATGCTTTGCGCAAGCAAACTCAAAACTTGATTGACGGCGTTGCACTGCCTACCTATGCGCAAGGCGTCTTGCGTATGATACAGGATTAGGTCCATGTACAGTGGCAAAGCTGTTTTTGATGCATAACTTACAAGAAAGTGACGATGATGTTGGGTCTTGGCTCTGTAACAAAAAAACTCTTTGGCTCCGCCAATGATCGCAAATTAAAGGCCTACAAACCCAAACTGCAGGCCATCAATGCCTTGGCAGAGGAAACCAGCCAGCTTTCCGATGAGGACTTAGCAGCGAAAACAACCATTTTACGTGAGAAATACGCCCAAGGGGCAAGCCTAGATGACCTTCTGGTTGAAGCTTTTGCATTGGTTCGAGAAGCTGCATCGAGGGCTATTGAGCTTAGGCATTTCGATGTCCAGTTGATTGGCGGCATGGTCCTTCATGAAGGGCGGATCGCTGAAATGAAAACTGGCGAAGGCAAAACCTTGGTGGCCACTGCGGCGGCCTATTTAAACGCGTTACCTGGAAACGGGGTCCATGTGGTCACCGTCAACGACTACCTCGCCCAACGCGACGCAGATTGGATGGGGCAGTCTACCACAAATTGGGGTTAACGGTTGGTTGTATAACAGGGTCGATGGAACCTCATGAACGGCGTAGCCAATATGCCTGCGACATCGTCTATGGCACCAACAATGAATTCGGCTTTGACTATCTTCGTGACAATTTATGCCAATCACAGGAACAAATGGTCCAGCGTGACCATGTCTTTGCGATTGTGGATGAGGTGGACTCAATCTTGATTGATGAGGCGCGCACGCCCTTGATTATTTCTGGGCCCACCCAGGATCAATCAGACATGTATCAAACCATAGATGCGCTGGTGCAAAAGGTTGAAAAAGAAGATTTCGAGCATGACGAGAAAATGCGTTCGTTAACCTTGACCGAGCAGGGCAATGATCATGTGGAAGCCTTATTGGTGGAAGCAGGCTTGATCGAGGAAGGTACGTTCTACAACCCGGAAAACGCCTCACTTGTGCATCATGTCAATCAAGCCCTGAAAGCCCATCATATGTTCCGCAAAGATGTGGATTATATGGTGCGTGGGGGCAAGGTGATGATCATCGATGAATTCACCGGCCGTGTGATGGATGGACGACGTTATTCTGAGGGTTTACATCAAGCGCTGGAAGCAAAAGAGCATGTAGATATCCAACCAGAAAACCAAACACTGGCCTCTATTACATTTCAGAATTACTTCCGTCTTTATGAAAAGCTCTCGGGGATGACAGGTACAGCCGCCACGGAAGCAGAGGAATTTGGGGCCACTTATGGACTTGATGTTGTGGAAATCCCCACCCATCAACCCATTGCCCGGCGTGATGAAGATGATGAAATCTACCGCACCTCCAAGGAGCGGTACGACGCCATTGTCGCTGAAATCACAGACGCCCAAAAACGTGGCCAACCCGTTTTGGTGGGCACCACATCCATCGAAAAATCCGAACTTCTGTCCCAAGCCCTCAAAGCAACCGGCATTGATCATCAGGTATTGAACGCGCGCTACCATGAGCAAGAAGCGTTCATCATTGGTCAAGCTGGCAAACCCGGTGCGGTCACAATTGCCACCAACATGGCTGGTCGTGGTACCGACATCAAACTGGGTGGATCCTTAGAAATGACCTTGGCTCAGGATCATGTCCAACAAAGCGAACAAGGCCCCGATGAGGATGAGGTTGCCCGGATCGCGGAGGAGATAGAGCAACGCAAAGCCCAAGCCCTTCAAGCAGGGGGTCTTTATATCATAGGGACGGAGCGGCATGAATCCCGGCGTATTGATAACCAGTTGCGCGGCCGTGCTGGCCGCCAAGGAGATCCCGGGCGATCAAAATTCTTCCTCTCTTTAGAAGATGACTTGATGCGCATTTTTGGCACCGACAGGTTGGATTCCATGTTGGGCAAATTGGGCCTTAAGGAAGGGGAAGCCATCTCCCACCCTTGGGTTAACAAGGCCATTGAAAAAGCCCAAGGCAAGGTGGAAGCCCGTAACTATGACGCCCGAAAGCATATTCTCAAATATGATGATGTGGTGAATGATCAACGTAAGGTCGTGTTTGAGCAACGCAAAGCCATTTTGACCGACAAAGATCTCCATGACCTCATCCAAGACATGCGCATCACCGTTATTGAAGACCTGGTACAACACCATATTCCGCAAGACGCCCTACCCGAACAATGGAATGTTGAAGGGCTCGAGCGCGAAGCTGCCGCCATTTTGGGCGTCGAACTACCAATCCAAGATTGGGCCGAAGAAGAAGGTGTCGATGAAGAAATCTTGACCGATCGGATCAAAGAGGCTGCTGCAAGGCGCCATGCTGAGCGCAAAATACGATTTGGTGATGAACTTATGGAACAAGTTGAACGCGCCGTGATGTTGCAGGTCCTTGACCATCATTGGCGCGATCATCTTCAAACCCTAGACCACCTTTCCAAAGTGGTAGGGTTGCGTGGCTATGCGCAACGGGATCCCCTCAATGAATACAAATCAGAGGCATTCAGCTTGTTTGATGGTCTTTTGACCAAATTGCGGGTCGATACCATCCGCCAACTTATGAATATTGAGCTGGTCCCCAACAATCCAGATGATGATGAGCAAGAGGAACAAACAAGCCCCATGCCATCCACAAAAGACCCCTTCTCCGGTGTTGGACGCAACCAACCTTGTCCTTGCGGGTCTGGCAAAAATACAAACATTGCCACGGCGCGGTCCGTTAAAAAACACCTTAAGAATTCATTAAAAAAGCCAGGCATTGCCTGGCTTTTTCTGATTTCTCACATGACAACTCATGGGCATAACGCCATCAGCCGAATCTTAACGATCCCAGCCTCAACCGGCCTGGATCACAGCCCACAGAGCTGATGGGGTCAAAGGCATTTGTAAAGAGGCTGTTTTATGACCCAAACCTTGACGCGCGAGCGCATCGGCCACAGCATTAACCACAGCTGGGGTCGCCCCAATGGTTCCCAATTCACCAACGCCCTTCACACCCAGAATATTGTTGGTGGAAGGAATGGTTTCGTCACAACGTGTGGTAAACAATTGTGTTGCCACATCTGCACGTGGTGCTGTGTAGTCCATCAAACTACCAGAAAGCAGCTGACCTGTATCTGGGTCATAGACCACCGCTTCTTGAAGCGCCTGTCCTATGCCTTGTACCGCGCCACCTTCTAACTGTCCGACCACGATGGGATGGTTTACGACACGCCCAATATCATTCACCGATGCATAAGCTGCTACATGGGTTATGCCTGTTGCTGGGTCGATTTCCACTTCACAAATATGGCAACCATTCGGCCATGTTGGGCCTTTCGCTGTGGTGGAGCTGGCCACCTCGATTTTCCCATCAGGTTGCTTACCTGCTAAGTCCGAAAGACTGCGGCTCATATCTGTCCCAGGTACTGAGAAGGACCCTTTTGATAGGTAAGATCAAGGCATCAACCTCAAGCTCATCTGCAGCCAGGTGACGTGCTTTATCAAGAGCTTCTGTGGCACCAACCTGAACCGCAGCACCACCTGTGAACAACGAACGAGAGCCTGCGGAGCCAAAACCATTGGCTTGATCTGTATCCCCGATGACCATGCGAATGGAAGACGCAGGAACATCAAACACATCGACCATCAGCTGGGTCAAGGATGTGGTAATCCCTTGGCCCATTTGGTTCACCGCAGAGGCGACCTCAATCGTACCATCTGCCAGGATGCTTACCCGAACATTCTCTTCCAATGCATTACCACCGGTCCATTCCAAGAATGTTGCGATCCCCAGACCACGCCATTTTCCATGCGCACGGGAAGCTTCTTCCCGTTGAGCGAACCCGTCCCAATCAGCAAAAGACAAACCTTGGTCCATAATGCTTTCAAAATGTCCCACATCATAGGTTTGACCCATGGGGTTGGTGTAAGGCATCTGGTCAGGTTTGATAAAGTTCACCCGACGCAAAGCGGTTCGATCCATACCCATTTGACGGGCGGCTTCATCCATCAAACGCTCGATATTATGGATTGCCTCTGGTCGACCGGCACCACGGTATGGGCCTGTTGTGGCGGTGTTGGTCGCCACAGCTGTGTAGGTAAAATCAATCAAACCAATGTCATAGACAGAAGTTTGCACCCATGGACCGATCAGCCCTTGGATGGCGACCCCTGACATGGTGGGACATGCCCCAACGTTGGCGTAGGTATTGACCTTCAGCGCAAGCAAACGACCGCTTGCATCAAAAGCACCAGTGATATCACATTCAATATCTCGACCATGAATGGATGAAAGGAAGTCTTCACTTCGGCTTGAGGCCCATTTGACAGGGGTTCCCAAGCGATGGGCTGCGTAAGCCACCGCAATATCTTCAGGATAAGGCCCTGTTTTCATGCCAAAGCCACCGCCTACATCACCGATGCGTACCCGCACCTGCTCGGTCTGAAGCCCAAGCAAGGCACAAACATTGGCGCGGATGCCCGTTGGCATCTGGGAAGACAAACGAATTTCGAGACGCTCATCCAACATCTGGGCCAACACAACCCGAGGCTCCAACGAAAGAGCAACCAAGCGCTGGTTGTCGATATGTAATGAGACCACATGGTCAGCTTGGGCGATCACATCGGCAGCCTTGTCCGCATCACCATAACGCATTTGCGCCACGATATTATCAGGCGCATCACTCAACACAGCGGCATCTGCAGCAAGGGCCGCAGAAATGGTTGTTGCATGCGGGAGTGGTTCATAGTCAACCACCACAAGTTCAGCTGCTTCACGCGCAATATCAAGGCTGTCAGCCACCACAAGCGCCACAGGTTCTCCAACAAAGCGCACGCGACCTTGGGCCAAGACATGTCGCGGCGCTGCCGCCAAATCACTGCCGTCAGGGCGCTTAAAATTTGCAGGGCCAGGTAGTGGGGGAATTCCTTGTTGCGCCAAATCTTCACCTGTTACGACCAAACGCACCCCATCCAGCTGACGGGCGGCGTCAACATCAACATGGGTAATACGCGCATGGGCTTCACTTGAGCGCACAAACACAAGGTGACCACAGTTCTGCGGTAAAAAGTCATCGGAGAATTGTCCTTTGCCTTTGAGCAAAGCTTCATCCTCAAGCCGATGTACAGCGGTTCCACTCCCAAATCTGGTTTCGAGATTATGTTCCATCACCTGACTCCTCAGTCACAAAAAAATGCCAGTCTTTAAATATCTGACCCAAAACATGTCTGATCACCCAATGCCATGAGCCTAGGCTCTCTGACGTTGGGTTAAAACGATGATGCTGATGTAGCACCAAATATCTGCTCCGCACAGGGTGCCACAATGACGCGATGAAGAAAACCTCCCTCTTCACCTAACCCCTCTCCTTTTTGCCTGAAATCCTCAAAAACACCCACTAAGATTGTGGCGCAGACCGCATCAAGCTTTTGCTTAGAAGGACCAAAATACCTAATGAAATCAAAAAGTTTGCGCCTGCAAGTGACAGCCCAGCAAAGACCAATGCGGGCTCATCACAGCGCGGCGGTGCTTTCAAGTTCAATTGGTCTTGCATCTGCCCCAAACTCATCGGCAAGCTCAAATCTGCCTGGCAAGGCAAATCCAAATACCACCAACCATATTCAAAGCCTGCATGGGCTCCTGCCAACAACATGGACGCCAAGACCCCACCCCATAATAGCCCCAACCCCAAGCGATGGGGCACAGAGGTCCGCATCAGAATGAGTGATGCAACACATAAGATCATATGGATGCTGCGTTCTTTTAAACATAAATAGCATGGGGAGAGCCCCATTATATGCTCCAAAAACAAACTCAGTGTTACAAGAGACCCTGTGACCCAAAACACGATGGTCATGGCATGATCATTCAGTTTATCCATGTGCCAGGTAACCTTTACCGATGTGCCCCAGGAACCCAAAGGACGTCAGCAAGCCCCCATCGTTACCAACACTTGCCAGCACAAAGCACAAATCAGACAGACGGTTAAGGTATTTCAAGGCTGCCTCATTGATCGCCTCTTGCGCGGCGAGATGAACCACATCTCGTTCTGCGCGACGTACCACCGTTCGTGCTTGATGCATATGTGCGGAAAACGCTGTACCTGCTGGCAAGATAAACGAACGCAATGGCTCAAGTTGTGTGGTAAATGCGTCGATATGTTCCTCCAACCAGTTCACCTGGGCATCCACAACGCGCAGAGGTTCATATTCATATTTGTCCTTTAGGGGCGTTGCCAAATCAGCCCCAACGTCAAACAAATCATTTTGGATGCGCGACAGCAAATCATCCAAACTGAGTGTTGGATCGTGGCGAAGCTTGGCAGACCCTACATGCAAACGCGCCACGCCAATCACTGCGTTCGCCTCATCTACTGTTCCATAAGCCGCCACACGCGGGGATGACTTTCCCACCCGGCTTCCATCAGAAAGACCCGTTTCCCCAGTATCGCCTGTACGTGTGTAAATTTTGTTCAGAACCACCATAACCAACATTCTCCTTTATTGCTTGTTGAGGTAGGTCTTCGCCTGCTTAAGAGCAAGAAAAAAATCTCCCCAAGCAGTCTTGCCTTTATGCGCTTGCAAGACCATGCTGTGGCACATCATCAGATGGAGGGGAATGACATGAACAACCATGTTGACGAACTGCAACTGCGTAAAAAAAGCGCTGAGGATTGGCTGACCAACTTCAATCAGCGGCTTGCGGCAGCTGACCATCCAGGAATGATGTCCTTATGTGCCCAGACATGTCACTGGCGGGATATCGTGGCCTTTGGTTGGGATATTCAAACCACACAAGGTGCATCTGAGCTGGCCTCAAAACTCTTAGAATGCACAACCGAACGCGCTTGCACAGGTTTTTTCCTTGATGAACAACGAACCCCACCACGTTGGGTGACCCGTGCGGGGGTTCACGCTTGTGAAATCATTATCAAGTTTTCTCATAAATATGGCCATGGCGATGGCGTCTTGAGGCTGATTGACGAAGACAACCAACTTAAACTCTGGACACTCAACACCAACCTGCAAATGCTGGAAGGTTATCAAAGGACCCAAGCAGACAGGCGATTTGGTGGTGATGCCTATGACCGCGAATTCGGTGGCAGAAATTGGCTTGATGCGCGCATCGATGCGCAAGCTTATGAAGATCGCGAACCAACCGTGTTGGTGGTCGGAGGGGGCCAAGCAGGTGTCTCCATCGCCGCACGTTTAACCCATATGGGTTTGGATACGTTATTGATCGACAAAAATGACCGAATTGGGGACAATTGGAGAAACCGCTATCATTCCCTCACCTTGCATAATGAGGTGTTTGTAAACCACCTTCCTTTTCTTCGCTTCCCTGAAACCTGGCCTGTTTATATCCCCAAAGACATGCTGGCAGCCTGGCTTGAGCAATATGTGGACACATTGGAAATCAATTGTTGGACGCGTTCATCCTTAGAGCAAGGCCGGTACGACGAAGACGCGCAACGTTGGGACGTGACATTGTTGCGCGAAGGAAAGACAAGAAAGATCAAACCAAAGCATATTGTTCTGGCCACAGGGGTCAGCGCCATTCCGGTCATGCCCGACATAGCGGGGTTAAAGGATTATCAAGGCACATTGATACATTCAGGCCAGTATGATGAGGGCAAAGACTGGAAAGACAAACCCGTGTTGGTCGTAGGCACAGGAAACTCAGGCCATGATGTGGCCCAAGATCTCTATGCTGCCGGCGCCAAGGTCTCCATCATGCAACGTAGCCCCACTCATATTGTAAGCTTACGTGAAGCACAAAGGGTCTATGCCTTGTACCAAGAGGGACCACCTCTTGAGGATTGCGACCTCTTGGCCACATCTTTTCCCTATCCGGTCTTACGGCGGGGTTATGAACTCGCCACGCAAATGTCAAAACACGAAGACCATGACTTGCTCGAACGCTTATCAAAGCGAGGCTTCCGTTTGAGTGATGGGGTGGACAATTGTGGGTTTCAGATGAGCTATCTCCAACGCGGAGGCGGCTATTATTTTAACGTTGGCTGCTCCGACTTGATTGCTGATGGGGATATCTCCTTGTTGGCCTATCAAGATTTGGAAAGCTTCAACCCCAACGGTTTGACCTTGAAGGATGGTACAACCCAAGATTTTGAATTGGTGGTCATGGCCACGGGTTATAAAAATCTGTCCGGCACAACACGTGCTCTACTTGGCGATGAAGTCGCAGACCGTGTTGGTCAAGTTTGGGGTTTTGATGAGGGTGGAGAATTGGCCAATATGTGGCGTCCCACGCCACAACCAGGGCTTTGGTACACCGCAGGATCCCTTGCGCAATGCCGTATTTTCTCACATTATTTGGCGTTGCAAATCAAAGCGAAAGAAGAAGGACTTACCTCATCATAAGCTAATGAGGTCCCTTTATAGGTCACGAAAAAAACGTTAGCCTTCTTGCAGCATAGCCCCCATGGCGGCAAATTTTTCCGCGCGGTGAGAAGGCGCATCCTCGAGCCCTGCAAGTTGGTCCAACCCCTCACACAAAGCCTCACCCACCGCTTTGATGGTATCATTTGGATTACGCTGTGCCCCCCCAACAGGCTCTGCCACAATGGCGTCAATCACACCCAATTGTTTGAGGTCATTGGCGGTGATTTTGAGTGCCTGTGCAGCTTCAGCTGCTCTGCCAGCATCACGCCACAAAATCGAAGCACAGCCTTCCGGCGAAATCACTGAGTAGACGGCGTGCTCTAACATGATGATATGATTGGCCGTGGCCAAAGCCACCGCGCCACCGGAGCCACCCTCTCCAATAATCACAGAGATATTGGGGCTTTTGACCCGCAAACATGATGCGGTACATTGGGCGATGGCTTCTGCTTGCCCACGCTCTTCTGCATCAATCCCAGGATAGGGCCCTGGGGTGTCGACAAAGGTAATCACGGGTAACTTATGTCGGCTTGCCAACTCCATCAAACGCGCAGCTTTGCGGTAGCCTTCAGGCCGAGCCATTCCAAAATTGCGTCGAACCCGACCTTCCGTCGTGCGTCCTTTTTGATGCCCCATCACCATAACCCTATGGGCACCAAGCATGCCCATACCACCAACAAGCGCCTCATCTTCTCCAAATTTACGGTCACCAGCCAACTCAATAAACCCTGTGATAAGCTGGTCCACATAATCCAAAAATTGGGGGCGGTTGGGATGCCGTGCCACCTGTGTTTTTTGCCAAGGGGTTAATTTGGCGTAGGTTGACGCAATAATTTGTTCGAGTTTTTTGTTCAGCACCTGCACTTCATCGCTGACATCAACCCCATTCTCAGGTTCACTGACAAGCCTGCGAAGTGACTCTATACGGCCTTCCAATTCCGCAATGGGTTTTTCAAAATCAAGATAGGAAAGCATGCTAGCCCCTCACGTACAAACTAAAGATCGCCACCATCTCAGGGGCTTCATCATATGGTACAAATTGCTTCAGGCTTTGTAGGCAGGTTACACAAGCTTTGCAATCATCACCTTGCAAGATCTCATCAACCAACCTTGCTGACAAGTCCTAAGCCCAGCTATAAGCTACCCAAGATTAAGCCCTGCCAGAGGATGGTGTTGCCGCACCAGATCTATCAAATCATCACGGTCTAAATGGGTATAAATCTCTGTTGTGGCCATATGTGCATGCCCCAGCAATTCTTGGATGGTGCGCAAATCCGCACCATGTTGCAGCAAATGGGTCGCAAAGGCGTGACGCAAGCTATGTGGGGAAATCACCGAGGCGGTTAAACCTGCTTCTTCTGCCGTTTTGCGAATCAGTTGAAACAGCCTGACCCGGGTAAGATGACCTGAGCGCCCGCGGGAAGGAAACAAAAAATCTTGGCTATGTCTTCCTGCAACAAAAGAGCTGCCGACAATGCATGTAGCGGGCCAATGCATCTGCTGCATAAGGCCCCACTGGTAACAAACGTTCTTTTCGCCCTTTTCCAAGCACGCGCAAACTTGCATCCTGAACATCATAAGCACGCACAGACAATTCCACGCATTCGCTGGCCCGCAAGCCGGTGGCATAAAGCAGTTCCAAAATCGCTGACAACCTTACACCACGCGGGCTGTCATCTTCCCTCGCAGCTGCAAACAACTTCTCCACAGCAGCTTCACTGAGGACTTTGGGCAACGCTCTTGGCGTTTTCATGCTGCGCAAACCTTCCATAGGGTTATCCATCCGATAACCTTTGCGCTGTAAAAACCGAAAAAAGCCAGATAACGCTGCACGTTTTCTTTGGATGGTGGAGGGTGCCCATTCTTGATCACGAAGATCTGCAAGAAATGTGGTCAAGAGGCTCGATGTGCTGTCACACAAACTTTGGTTCAAGCCCGCACAAAATTGCGCAGCCTGAAGCAGGTCCCTCTGGTAGGCATCGATGGTATGCAAAGATTGAACAAGCGTTGAGGCACGGGCATCCAAAAATTCTTGGATATATTGGGTTCCGTCAGACGACATTAGCGCAAACGGGCTGGTTCATCCCAACCCATTGCAAGAATATCACGCCTGTAATCAAGCGCCTCTTGCTCAAGCCCTGCTTCGTGTAAGACATCCATAACCCCACGATGGTTTCCATTGGCAAACGCGCCCAACAGCCTGTCCAATTGCATCAAAATATACATGTCCGGGGTTAGTTTGCCCTGCAGCTGCAAAGCGCTTGGGTTCAACCCAAGACTTCTCTGTTCACCAGGGATATGCGCCTGGAGTGCTATGAAGCCTGGAGGTGGTACAAAAGGCCCATTTAAGATGATTGAAGAGCCTGATTGGGTGAGCCAACTTACAAATGCGGTATCGTCTGCACGGGTGGCCAAGCGCTCAATGAGGGTCTGTTCGCCCAAACCAAATAGGGCCAAATAAATATCCCGACGCAGTGAGGGTTGAACCCGCTCAATTTCCAGCGATTCAAGATATTCTTTCATCAACAACACCACGGACCCAATAATCTTGAGGGATTTGGCACGATCAAATGCCGCCGCCACCAGGTCCTCACGCAGATCTTCGCGCGTGATCCGCTGAACCAGTGCCCCCAAAGGATGATCATCTGGCAAGGCTTTCAACACCTCAACCATGGCAGCATCATCAATACGTCCACGTTCCAACAAAATCCGGTGGGCCTCGAAGGCCACCACAGGGTCGGGATGGTCTGCAAACAACTCTGCTGTCATCTCGCTTAACCGAACACCCTCATCTGTTTTTGCCCCCATTAGCGACAGAGCCACATGATACATGTCACTTCCCCCCAACAAATCCACAGGGACATCATACAAAACCCCTTGTGCATGTTGGGTGAGCGGCTCATCACCCAAACCAGGATACAAACGCTGCACAGCCTCAAAACCCACCTGATCCTTTCTCACGGCGTGGCAGATCATTTGGGCGCGTGGGGACATCTTCAACCGAACGTCTGGGTCACCGCAATTGGCAGTGCCATTGAGCATAAATAACGGCGCATCTTTTACAGGTGGTTGGGTCAGGGAAAGATCTGTTTGCGCCAATGCTGACCATAAATAGCGGCTGAACAACAAACGCTGTTTGGCTGCTATGGCAATATCTGCAGATACAAAACTATCGATCAGCACCTTTGTTGAGGACCCTTGATTGCGTGAGGCGAATCCGAGACATGGACTCCAGACGACGCACCAATTCAGCCCGCATGTTGATATCAGCTTGTGCTTCCACGATGGATTGGGGAAGAATGGACACCGGTCCAGCTTGCTGTGTTTGCCCATCAGCACCCATCAGCATGGTGACCAAAAGAGCTGTCCAAAACCTACCCATTATCTTTGCCTGACCTTTCAACATCATCGTGATCCAAGTGGTATGGTCATCTGATAAGGCTCTGGTACTGGCGGCTCTCCCATGACCAACAAGAACAAAGCTCCACCCACCACAGCCAACAATAAGGTAGCCAACAGATACTTAAACAACGAAATTCCCCTTGACTGACATGCCCTCGTATCGACATGCAAAACAAAACCAGATCCTCTTATCTATCATAGGGTAGGCACGAAACAAAAGTACCGTTTTTGTTGGCCAATGCATGTCTGTTTTTGTGTAATGATTGCGTGAAGGATCTTGCGCAGAAGCCCACCCAATGCCACATAACAGCCATGAATGACGTGATCCAAGATGTTTTGCCGAACTTAGCGCAGCTGCATCGCCTCCTCGGCGGGCGGTCCCTCACGCTTGTTGGAATGATGGGTTCTGGAAAATCAACCATCGGTCGGCGGGTCGCCCGCAGGCTAGGCTTGGGGTTTCATGATGCTGATCGGGAGATCGAAGATGCCGCGGGATGCAGCATCCCAGAAATCTTTGCAACCCATGGAGAAGCCTTCTTCAGGGATCGCGAACATGCGGTAATCAATCGCTTGCTGCAAGAAACAAGCATGGTGCTGGCCACAGGCGGGGGAGCATTCATGAATGATCGCACCCGTGAGGTGATGCTGCAACGTTCTGTATGCATCTGGTTGCGTGCCGATCTTGACATATTGGTGGAGCGGGTATCCCGGAAAGACAATCGCCCCCTTCTCAAGAACAAAGATCCACGGCAAGTCCTTACTGAGTTGGCACGCACACGCCACCCTATTTATGCCCAAGCCCATTTGGTGGTGGAATCCGGGCAAGGATCCCATGAAGAAACCGTGGATGGCTTGTTGATGGCACTTGAAGCTTACCTACATTCTGAACAATTGCGGTTAGAACAACAATCAAAGCGGTCATTATGAGCAACAAACATCAAGTGACAGTGGATCTTGGCGCCAGAAGTTACCCCATAGATATTGGCCCAGGTTTGCTCAATGACTTACCACAGGTTTTTTCCCGCACCTCCAACAGAAATCAAATCATCGTGGTCAGCGATACCCAGGTGATGGATCATCATGGTGAACGCTTGCGGGGCATATGTGAGGCTGCGGGTTTGACATTCCATCCCCTCATTATCCCTGCAGGGGAACATTCCAAAAACTGGGATCAACTGGCAAAACTGGTTGGATCTCTCTTGGACCTCGGTGTCAGCCGAAAAGACAGTATTGTTGCTTTTGGCGGCGGTGTTGTGGGTGATTTGGCAGGCTTTGCCGCAGCCATCGTAAAACGTGGCTGTTCGTTTATTCAGGTTCCCACCACCTTGTTGGCTCAAGTCGACTCTTCTGTGGGGGGAAAGACCGCCATCAACACCCCACAGGGCAAAAATCTTGTGGGTGCGTTTCATCAACCCAAACATGTCATCATTGATACGGATTTGTTGGCAACCCTGCCCCCACGGGAATTGCGCGCGGGTTATGCAGAAGTGGTCAAATATGGGTTGATTGATGACCTTTCATTTTTTCAATGGCTGGATCAAGAAGGTGATCGGGTCATCAACTTAGAAGGTGATGCCGTAAGCCGCGCCGTCGCGCGGTCTTGTGCGGCTAAGGCACGTATTGTTGCCCAAGATGAAACAGAACAGGACAAACGTGCCTTGTTAAATTTAGGGCATACGTTTGGTCATGCACTTGAAGCGGTGAACAAATATGATGGCCGGCTGCTGCATGGCGAAGCGGTCGGTATTGGCATGGTGGCAGCCATGGCGTTTTCAGCAGCCCATGGATGGGCACCTCAAGAAGATGTTGAAAAATTGCGCGCCCATCTTGCGCGCTTAGACATGCGCACGGAAATTGCCCAAGCCGTACCCGCAGACGTCGATGCTGATCAATTGATGGCCGCCATGATGCAAGATAAGAAAAATGAAGATGGCAAATTGGTGCTCATATTGTCAGAGGGCATCGGCAAAGCCTTCGTGCGCAAAGATGTTGATGTGGGACTGGTCCATCAATTCTGGAGAGAAGCGCTGGCCACTGTTCCGCCTGCCTCAAAGAAGGACTGACCCCATGTTGGCGTTTTTGACAACCCATATCGACATCATCTTTGGTGTGGCCATTTTGCTGCTGTTGTTGGTGTCAGCGATGTTCTCTGGCTCAGAGACAGCCCTGACCGCTGCATCACGTGCAAGGCTGCATCATATGGAGCGTGAGGGAGATAAAGCCGCGCGTTCTGCTCTTGATCTTTTGCGCCAACCTGATCGGCTCATTGGTGCCTTGTTGTTGGGCAACAATCTTGTCAATATTTTGGCATCCTCGTTGGCCACTTCCTTATTTTTGAAATGGTTTGGCCAAGCTGGCGTTGCGTATGCAACCATCATCATGACGATCATGGTGCTAATCTTTGCTGAAGTGCTACCCAAGACGTATGCCATTACCCATCCCACCGCCACCGCACGACGTATTGTCACCCCCGTCTCTTGGTTGGTGTGGGCCTTAAGCCCCATGGTCGAAACCGTGCGCAAAATCGTTCATGTCATGTTGCGCAGCCTTGGCGTTCAAGGCCGGGAGCGCTTTCCTGCCCACGAGGAATTGCGTGGGGCCATCAGCATGCATCATGCTGAAGGAGGCATGGCACGCGATGATGTGGAGCGTTTAGGGGGTATATTGGACCTGAAAGATCTGGACGTGGCAGAAGTGATGGTTCACCGCCGAAACCTATTCATGCTGCCCGCCAATTTGGCCCCTGATGAATTGTTGCGTCGGGCGTTACGAGCGCCTTATTCTCGGATCCCCCTATGGGCGGATGAACATGAAAACATCATTGGCGTGTTGCATGTAAAAGACCTTTTGCGCGCCGCATTGGACAATGATGACAAGTTAGAGGGGCTGAATGTCCTCAACATTGCCCGAAAGCCTTGGTTTGTTCCTGACACAACTGAAGTTGTCGAACAGCTTGATAGCTTTTTATCAAGCCGCAATCATTTTGCATTGGTGGTTGATGAATATGGCGCCTTGCAGGGACTGATTACCTTAGAAGATATCCTCGAAGAGATCGTTGGGGAAATCCATGATGAACATGACATTAAGGTCGCGGGCGTGTTGGATAATCATGACGGCAGTTACCTCATTGATGGCACTGTTGCGATCCGTGATGTTAACCGTACCTTTGGATGGAACTTACCTGATGATGATGCCAACACGGTGGCAGGACTGGTTATTCATGAAGCTCGGACCATTCCTGAAAAGGGCCAAGTGTTCCATTTTCATGGGATGCGCTTTGAAATCATTGAGCGACAGCGCAACCAAATCCGCAAACTGATTTTGCGCAAACCGCGCAAACTCAATACGGAAAACCCCCAAAAGTAAGAACATATGCAGGGGGTAAAAAGCCCTTTAGAAGCTTAATTTCATGGAAAGTGCATGGATATGGGGCAGCTCTTGGGTCAAGATTTGATGGACATGACGCTCCCGTCCCAATCTATTCATCGCCATGAATCCCTCCCAATGAATGACCAAATGGAAGTGGCTTTCTCCTGAACCATCATGACCTGCGTGACCGGCATGCAGATGTGATTGGTTCTCCACGTGACATCTCGCCTCGGGCATGGCCGCCAAAAGTTTTTCTTCGATGGCTTTTTGTATCTGGCCCATGACAACATTCTCCAATCTGCTATAATCAACAATTCATAAACCATTCTTGTGTCCGGGAGGCAACCTAAAGGTTTGCATGACGTCATGAGAATGCGCATGAACGCCCAACAAGATCGCCAACCCCTACGTTGAAGGAAGTTATGTGATGGACAAACGCCCCCCAAACGGTGCCGAACAGGATACCGATCCTTGGGATATCTCTATCACGGGCTCAAGACGAAACACGCGTTCGCGTGGTTGTGATTGGGAAGGCTGTGAGCAAGAGGGGCTTTATCCTGCACCAAAATCACCTCAAGCTTTGAGAGAATATGTGTATTTTTGCAAACCACATATTCAAGAATACAATAAGGGATGGAATTTCTTCGCAGATATGAGCGTGGAGCAATGTGAGCAATACCGCCATAGCGATGCGACCTGGCACCGACCCACTTGGCGTTTGGGGGAAAGCCCGATCAATGTTGATCGTGAAGATATGGGCATGCGGGATATCCATGAATTGTTCGCACAACGCCGTGAGGCGCAAAAAAAACCAACCGCCCCACCTCATCTACGTCGGGCATTGGAGGTGATGGATTTGCCTTGGCCGGTGACGTTTGAACAAGTCCGTGCCAAACGCAATGCCCTGGTCAAAGAACATCACCCTGATCGCCATCAAGGTGATCCCAGCAAGCAAGAACATCTGAAAGCTATTCTCGCCGCATATGACCAATTACGCCAAGAATTGTCCTAAACCTTTCCCTTGGCCAAAGATGACTTAACTAACGTCATGAATTTTTTTAGGAGACCCTTGTTATGATCGAAACCTTTGCCATCATCTTCATTTGCCTGTTTGTCATGTTTGCATTGAATGGGTTCCGTTTCTAATCCATGTCCCACCCCTAAGCCGAAGGCCTTCATAGATGGCGGTTGTCCAATTTGCTCAGCTGAAGTGGCCTTTTTACAAAAAAAAGGCGCCAATATTGAGTTTGTGGACCTGACAGATCCCTCTTGTGATCTTCATGAGGACGTCAAACAAACCAGGCTCAGCATGATGCATGTGCAAGATATAGATGGGCGTATGTACCAAGGTGCTCAGGCCTTTTCACTGATGTACCAACATACACCAGGATTTTTTTTGCTTGGACGCTTGCTTGGACTACCCATTATTCGGCATGGTGCGGATATCTTTTACCGGTGGTTCCTATGGGTACGGCCATTGTGGCGCCCAAAGAACCGCCCCTAAACCAGGTTTTGAAGGCTCTTGCATGCCGCAAGATGTCTTTTAGTACCCTTTTGATTCTGGAGGAACCATGAGCGAACGATCCTTACATGTGAACGAGCCCGACACCGACGTATCTGTGCGAGAGGTTTTTGGCATCGACAGTGACATGCGCGTACCTGCCTTTAGTGAACGTGATGACCATGTTCCTGACATGGACCCAGATTATATATTTGATCGGGAAACGACCTTGGCCATTTTGGCAGGCTTTTGTCACAACAGACGCGTGATGGTGCAGGGCTATCACGGCACGGGTAAATCCACCCATATTGAACAGGTAGCCTCACGGTTGAACTGGCCCTGTATCCGGATCAATCTCGACAGCCATATCAGCCGTATTGATTTGGTGGGTAAGGATGCGATTGTCCTGCGCGAAGGCAAGCAAGTCACGGAGTTCAGGGAGGGCATCTTGCCATGGGCGTTACAGAACCCCGTGGCCTTGGTATTTGACGAATATGATGCAGGTCGACCTGATGTTATGTTTGTTATTCAACGGGTGTTGGAGGTTGAAGGCAAACTAACCTTGCTTGACCAATCACGTGTCATCAAGCCGCACAATTGTTTCCGTTTGTTCGCCACAGCGAACACCATTGGCCTGGGTGATACAACAGGTCTTTACCATGGCACCCAGCAAATCAACCAGGGCCAAATGGACCGCTGGAATGTTGTTACCACCTTAAACTACCTCCCCCAAGCGCAGGAAGTGGCCATTATCCAAGCCAAATGCCCAAGCCTATCACATGACGACGCTCAAGCCATGGTACGGTTGGCAGATTTGACCCGCAAAGCCTTCATCAATGGTGACCTGTCAACCGTCATGAGTCCGCGCACCGTGATTACATGGGCAGACAATTGGCAGATCTTCCAAGACCGCGCATTTGCATTCCGGGTTTCTTTTTTGAACAAATCAGATGAATTGGAGCGGCCTGTATTGGCGGAATTCTACCAACGCTGTTTTGGAGAAGACCTCCCTGAATCCACCATGAATTCCCTAAGCTAAAAAGAGGTCGGTATCGTGGCCACGCCAAAGCCCTCACGACGACGCGAAGCCCTCACCACCACCACCCAAGTTCTTGCTGGGGTGGAGGTTGAGGTTCGTTTTACCCGAGACCGAGCTCGCGAACATGGAACAACGATCCATGTGCCTGATCCTGATGTTACCGAAAACCCCACAGAACGCACCCATATTCGGGGGAGGTTAGATTCCTTTGCCCTCCGGCAACGCTATCATGACGAAGCCACCCACCAAGCCCGTGCACCGCGGCATCCTGATGCGCGCAAATTGTTCAATGCCCTCGAGCGGGCAAGGGTAGAAGCAGCTGGTGGGTTGGATTATCCCGGCGCTGGCCAAAATCTAGATGCGTTGATTGTGCAACGCTGTAAGGAAAATCTCTACGAACAAGCCATCACCCATGACGATGCACCCCTGACAGACGCCTTAGCGCTGTTGATCAAGCAAGCGGCAACCGGACAAAAACCACCCGAAGAGGCTGCCGCTATCATTGGTGCGTGGGAACCTATATTTCAGAAGATTGGTCCTGGCGGCATCAAAGCTTTTGCCGATGCTGTATCCAGTCAAGAAGCCTTTGCTGATCTTTCCCTAGAACTTCTCGATGCCATGGATATGCTCGATGGACAGGATCCAGGCCAAGATGGTGACACGGCTGCAGAGGACAATCCCCAAGGACAAGATCAAGCCCTGACGATAGCCCTCAAGAAGATGATGGTGGTGAACCACCCACAGGAGAAGGGTCTGATGAGATCTCTGGGGAGACCCTTGAAGGTATGCCAGCCCCATCCGATCTCCCTGAAGAATCAAATGAAGATCTTGAAGATGGTGACAAGGTAGAAATGCCAGCCCCCGCCAACATCTCATTGGGTTCTGTGGATGATGACCCTGATTATCAGATATTCACGAAAGAACATGACGAAATCGTTGAGGCACATGAGCTTTGCCCCGAAGAAGAACTTGACCGCTTGCGGGCATATCTTGACCAACAGCTCTTTGCCCATAAAGGTGCTGTGGCACGGATTGCCAATCGCTTGCAGCGAAGATTGATGGCCCAGCAGAGCCGCGGCTGGAACTTTGACCTCGATGAGGGTTTGCTGGATACCGCAAGGCTTACAAGGGTTGTGGTGGATCCCACCTCAGCCTTATCCTTCAAACAAGAAGAGGAAGCTCCTTTTCGTGATACGGTTGTGACCTTGTTGATAGACAATTCAGGCTCCATGAGGGGGAGACCGATTTCTGTTGCCGCTATGTCTGGCGATATTTTGGCACGGACCCTAGAGCGATGTGGGGTCAAAGTTGAGATCCTTGGTTTTACCACCAAGGCGTGGAAGGGTGGACGCTCTCGAGAAGCTTGGGTCAATGCGGGCAGACCGGAATATCCTGGCCGTTTGAATGACCTTCGCCATGTGATTTACAAATCCGCCGATCAACCATGGCGGCGGACAAAACGCAATTTGGGCCTGATGTTGCGCGAAGGATTGCTGAAAGAAAATATTGATGGAGAAGCCTTGCTTTGGGCACATCAAAGGTTGGTGGCCCGGCATGAACAACGACGTGTGTTGATGGTTATCTCTGATGGGGCACCGGTGGATGATGCCACCTTATCCATCAACCCTGGCAATTATTTGGAACGGCATTTGCGGCGGGTGATCAAAGCCATCGAAGAAACCTCACCTGTTGAACTTATCGCCATCGGCATCGGGCATGATGTGACACGCTATTACAACCGCGCGGTGACGATCACCGATGTGGCAGAATTGGGTGGCGCCATGGTTGACCAATTGGCTGATCTCTTTGAGGAACATTGATCAGTCTTGGATGGTCTTTTGTGACACAGGGTTGAGAACAGGTTTTGCCAACATATCACGCAAGGTTCGGGCGCGTTGACGCCGGGGCTTTGCAAAAACCTGTTTGCGCAAATGCAGAAGATGAACCCCACCCAAACGCGCCCCAAGCTTGATGCCCAACCGTTCGATCCCTGGCATCAACGTGACTGCCCAACCAGCCCTGATTGGCGGCATCAAAAGCGCATAATCATGAGAAAGAACGGTAAATCCAATTTTTCCTGTTAATTGCTCCAATTGGCCGTGGGAATAGGGCCTGCCATGTCCAAAAGGTGTGATGTCCCTGCGGGCCCAAATCGACAAGCGGTTAGGGACCATGATCATCAGCTCCCCCTGACCGGTTAAGCATTCCCAAAGCTGTTGGATGAGCGCCATGGGGTCATAGGCATGTTCAAGGGCGTGGGCGACCAATATACGCTCAAAACTTGCCGCACCAAACGGTAGCGCATCTTCATGCAAAAGAACGGTACGCCCATACCCTTGAGAAGGCCACCGCAACACACCTTGTGCAGCTGGCATGCCTGCCAGCACCACCGAGGTGGGGTGATAGGGCCAAAGGTAGGGGGTTGCAAAGCCAAGCCCCAACATGGGTCGGTTTTCTGTGGGATCCCAGCGTTGGGCCAAGCTCTTGCGTAGCAAATGGCAACTCATACGCCCTAGGGGTGTTTTGTAAAATCGGGCCAACTCGAGTATATCAGGTTGCATCAAAAAACCTTCTGGACTTGGGTGAGCATTCTGCTTCATTTTAGCGTCCAACGCAGCGTAAGGATAGACAGCCATGACCCATATCGAACTTCTTCCCGCCCTGGATGATAATTATATTTTTTTGATTCACAACAACCAGCATGCCGTGGTGGTTGATCCAGCTGATCCCAGGGTGGTGCTGACAGCCTTACAAGAACGCAACCTGGAGCTGGTGGCAATTTTAAACACCCACCATCATGCTGACCATGTTGGTGGCAACAAAATCCTCAAATCGCAAACAGGATGCACCATCCATGGATGGGCCATGGACAATGAACGCATTCCAGGGATCGACATCCAACATCAAGAAGGTGACCAATTTGTTCTCTTGGATGAGGAATTTCATCTGTTGGCTGTGCCGGGGCACACCACAGGTCATTGCGCCTATCATGCGCCAGGACTTGAGGCTGCATTTGTAGGAGATACCTTGTTCGCCCTTGGCTGTGGTCGCATGTTTGAGGGTACCCCACCGATGTTTTGGGGGTCTTTAAAAAAGCTGCGTGCACTACCTCCAAAAACCAAAATTTATTGCGCCCATGAATATACCCTTGCCAATGCAAAATTTGCCTGCGCCATGGACCCACAAAACAAAACCCTTCTTAACCGCGTTGAAGACCTTAAGGCACAGCGTGCACGTCAAGAACCCACCATTCCTGTTCAGCTGGCTGACGAAATCGCCACCAATCCCTTTTTAAGGGCTGACCAAGAAGACCTCGTACAACAATTGGGGATGCAAGGCTCAGCGGCAGAAGATGTTTTTGCCCATCTGCGACAAGCCAAAGATCATTTTTGATCTCGATAAAAGCGCGCCAAATCTTGTAAGTAATGTAAAACCTCAGGGGCATCCCAATGAGCGGGGCCATAATAACGGCCCACCTCTTGCCCATCAAAAATAAGCAATGTGGCAGGCAACCCCCTGAGCCCCAACAACCGAGCGGTTTCCCCGCGTGGGTCTGCGTACAACAAAGGCGTGGTGATAGCGATTTCATCATAAAAGGCTTTCGCCTTGGCATAACCACCTCGATCGGTTGAAACCGTTACCACATCCAAGTGGGGACCCGAGGCATCAGCCAAACGTGACAATGCAGGCATTTCCTCACGACATGGGGGACACCAGCTGGCCCAATAATTTACCAGCAACAATGTCTTTGAAAGACGGGAAAGATCATGCATTTGTCCTTTTTGATCCTCCACTTCAAGCGGCTCTAGTTGTATGGGCTTGGGGTGGAACAAAAGTTTCGGCAAAGCTTCTGGAATGGTTGGGCGGTCAGCCATGAGCGTTAAAGGGCTGGCCAGCGCTATCAGAACTGTCATAAGGACCAAGGGAAACCGCATGGTGGGACTCCTTTTTGGGTTTAACCATGTTAATCAATGGATGACATAGCGTGCATATTGAGGACGAACATGGTGCAGGTAGACGCAACAGACAACGAACACAACACCTCTCGGATATGGGGGGGGCGTTTTGCTGCCGGCCCTGACGCCGTCCTTGAAGCCATCAATGCGTCCATTGATTTTGATCAACGCCTTTGGCCACAAGATATCAGGGGCTCCATTGCCCATGCCTCAATGCTCGCAAGGGCTGGTATTTTGAATGAAGAGGACCTTCGGGCCATCATTGGTGGGCTTGAAGCCATCGCACAGGATCTGTCAAAGGGCGAATTTGCCTTCTCACGCGCGTTGGAAGATATCCATATGAATATTGAGGCACGGCTTGCCCAAGATATCGGGGAGGCCGCTGGACGCCTGCATACCGCGCGCTCCCGCAACGATCAGGTTGCAACAGACCTCCGGTTATGGGTCCGTGATCGCATTGATGAGCAAACGGCACTGCTTACCCATATGATGGGCTTACTTTTAATCCGCGCAGAAGAGCATGTAGATACAGTGATGCCAGGTTTTACCCATCTGCAAACGGCCATGCCCGTGACCTTTGGTCATCATCTTTTGGCTTACCTTGAAATGTTTTCACGAGATCGCGCCCGCATGCGCGATGCCCGGGACCGTTTGAATGAATGCCCACTGGGTGCAGCAGCCCTTGCTGGAACCTCTTTCCCCATTGACCGAGACTACACCGCAGAATTGCTTGGCTTTGATGCCCCCATGCGCAATTCCTTAGATGCGGTATCAGACCGAGACTTTGCGTTGGAATATATTTCCGCAGCAAGCATTACGGGGATACATTGCTCACGTCTGGCCGAGGAAATGGTCTTATGGTCATCCTCAGGCTTTGATTTTATTCGTCTGTCGGATCACTTCACGACAGGATCCAGCATCATGCCGCAAAAGAAAAACCCAGATGCGGCAGAATTGGTCCGTGCCAAGTTGGGCCGCATCGCAGGACATTTCCAAGGATTGATGATGGTGATGAAGGGCCTGCCGCTTGCCTATTCAAAAGACATGCAAGAAGACAAGGAAGCGGTGTTTGATGCCGCCGATAGCTTGGAGCTGATGCTGCGGGCCATGGCGGGCATGATTGGTGACATGCAAGCCAACCCCGATGCCATGGCACGCGCAGCCGCCCATGGGCATTCCACCGCCACAGAGTTGGCAGATTGGCTGGTACGGGATTTGGGACTTCCCTTCCGTGAAGCGCATCATGTTACAGGATCACTTGTGAAGATGGCAGATGAACAGCAATGCCAGCTTGCAGATTTGACCCTTGCTGACATGCAGCGCATCCACCCCAATATTCATGCCAAGGTTTATGATGTTCTGCCTGTTCAAGAGGCGATCAAAGCCAGAAATTCCTATGGCGGCACCGCCCCGGAGCGCGTCTTAGAGATGATCCAATGGTGGAAAGAAGAATTGGCATGACCAAGATAACAAGACGCATGGTGATGGTTGGTTTTTTTGCAAGCATCCTCACAAGCTGTGGGCGTAAAGGACCGAATATTCCGCCTTCTGATCAACCAGCAGCGCAACAAACACAAAAGGCAAAATGATGGATCATTTTACGTATCGTGAGGGCATCTTGCATGCCGAAGACATCCCCTTGCCCGCCTTGGCAGCCCAGGTAGGCACCCCTTTTTACGTTTATGCCCAATCTACCCTCACCCACCATTACCATGTCTTTGTGGATGCCTTTGCCCGTCATGACATTCATAATATTTTGGTGGCCTATGCGGTCAAAGCCAACAGCAATATCGCGGTGCTCAAATGCTTGGCCCAATCTGGCGCTGGCGCTGATGTGGTGTCGGCGGGAGAATTGGCCAGGGCGCTACATGCTGGCATCCCAGCAAAGCGCATCGTGTTCTCAGGTGTTGGAAAGACCTCTGATGAATTGGCTTTTGCCCTACGCCAGGGCATTGGGATGATCAATGTAGAATCAATCCCAGAATTGCATCTGCTGAACCAGGTTGCCCAAGATTGCCAGATGACAGCACCTGTTTCGATCCGCATCAATCCAGATGTGGATGCTCAGACCCATGCCAAGATCGCCACAGGAAAAAAAGAGACCAAATTCGGCATCAATATCGATCAAGCCCCTGCTGTTTTTGCCTTGGGTCAATCCCTCCCCCATCTGGCCATGATCGGGGTGGACATGCATATCGGCTCCCAATTAACCCAGCTGGAGCCCTTTGCCACCGCCACAGATCTTTTGTTGGATATGGTTCGTCATTTGCGCAACCAAGGCCATGCGATCAGCCACATAGATCTTGGAGGAGGTTTGGGGATTTCTTACGACCAAGATCAGGCCCCACCACCCTCTCCTGATGCCTATGCTGCGGTCCTTGCGCCCAAAATCAAAGGGATTGATGCCACCATTGCGTTTGAACCAGGACGGTTGATTGCTGGCAATGCAGGGCTTTTGGTCAGCCAGGTGATTTATGAAAAACCCACCGCCGCTAAAAACTTTTTGATTATTGATGCGGCCATGAATGATCTTATGCGCCCAGCTCTTTATGATGCACATCATGAGATCCAGCCTGTATGTGCCCAAGATGCAGATCATCTGGTGGATGTGGTTGGTCCTGTCTGTGAAACAGGAGACATTTTTGCCAAGCAGATCATGCTCCCCCATCTCAAAGAAGGTGATTTGGTCGCCCTCAGATCTGCAGGTGCGTATGGTGCCGTGATGGCAAGTGAATACAACACCCGTCCCCTCATACCCGAAGTGATGGTCTATCAAGATCGTTGGGCTTTGATCCGCCGCCGCCCAACGTTTGAAGAAATGATCGAGCGGGAATCATTTGCCCCCTGGCAAACGACGCCTTCAAAAACATCTAACCCTTAACGCCACCATGTGGATTTGAAAGAAAAGAGACAGACAAGCCAGCCTACAACAGAAATGAGCCTTGAGGGATGAACGTTTCTTCCTTTTGTCTCACACCAGCTTGGTGATCAAAAAAAAATCGCCCCTGGAGTTCTGTTCCCAAATGCGACGCATGGCCAAAAACAGCGATAGGATCCGTTGAGAAAAGATTGTATTTGTCAAAGAGATTGTTCTTTGCCCTTGTGTCTCATGTGAAGAAGGTTACATTACCCCCAACATATTGACCAATCAGAGGAACCCATCATGGCCCAGGAATTATCTGCTTATAGCCCCGCTGAAGTTTGGCATTGGGATGCCGAAAATGGTGGCGAATTCGCCTCTATTAACCGCCCCATTGCAGGCCCTACCCATGAAAAAGAACTCCCCTTGGGCAAGCATCCCTTCCAACTTTACTCCCTTGCGACACCCAATGGTGTCAAGGTGACGGTGATGTTTGAAGAATTGCTCGCCGCAGGTCATCAAGACGCAGAATATGATGCCTGGCTGATCAATATTCGCGAAGGTCAACAGTTTTCTAGCGGGTTCGTAGATGTGAACCCCAACTCCAAGATACCGGCTCTATTGGACCGCTCAGGTGCCGAACCAGTGCGGGTTTTTGAATCAGGTGCCATCCTGCTGCATTTGGCAGAAAAATTTCAAGCCTTCATGCCCAGCGGATCCCAACGCGCGGAAATCCTCTCTTGGTTGTTTTGGCAAATGGGCAGTGCCCCTTACCTCGGCGGTGGCTTTGGACATTTTTATGCCTACGCCCCCATGAAAATCGAATATGCGATTGACCGTTTTACCATGGAGACCAAGCGTCAATTGGATGTGCTTGAGCGTGAACTGACCAAAAACCCCTTCATTGGCGGTGATCAATACAGCATTGCGGACATGGCCATTTGGGCATGGTATGGTCAGTTGGTGTTGGGACGCCTTTACAATGCGGCAACATTTTTGGATGTGGATCATTATAAAGCGGTGAAGGACTGGGCAGAAAAGATCAACGCACGTCCCGCAGTTCTGCGCGGCCGCATGGTGAACAAAATTGTTGGTGCCCCTGAACTGCAATTGCATGAACGCCATGACGCATCGGATTTTGAAAGCAAAACCCAAGACAAACTGGGATCAGCGTAATAGCCCTCTTTGGGTCAGATTGCCGCGATAACCTTCGGTCACTTGAAAGTACTTGGGCTGGGGGATTGGGTTGAGCTACCAAGGCATTAAGGATTAGAATGAGGCCAGCAAAAAAGGCCACAAAAAAAGGCCACAAAAAAAAGGAAAACAGCTATGAATTCACAACCTCAGGATATCAAAGCCGAGGCGCAACCGAAAGAAACCAAAGCGGTGTTCAATTGGGAAGATCCGTTTCTTCTTGATGATCAATTGTCAGAAGACGAGCGCATGGTTCGTGACACAGCTCGTGAATATGCCCAAGCAAAACTTCAACCTCGGGTTCGTTCCGCATTTGAGGAAGAGAGATTTGACCGTGAAATCATGAACGAACTGGGTGAGTTGGGCCTCTTGGGCAGCACCATCCCTGAAACCTATGGCTGTGCGGGTGTGAACCATGTTTGTTATGGTTTGGTTGCCCGAGAAATCGAGCGGGTGGATTCTGGCTATCGTTCTGCCATGTCGGTGCAATCTTCCCTCGTGATGCATCCTATTTATAGCTTCGGTTCTGAAAGAACAGCGTCAGAAATTTTTGCCAAAATTGGCGACCGGTGAATGGGTTGGCTGTTTTGGTTTAACCGAACCTGATTATGGTTCAGATCCAGGTTCCATGCGCACCGTGCGGAACCGGTTGATGGTGGTATCTGTTAACCGGCAACAAAATGTGGATCTCAAATTCTCCGATTGCTGATGTTGCTGTTGTTTGGGGCAAATTAAATGGTGAGATCCGTGGCTTCTTGGTAGAACGTGGCATGGAAGGTTTTTCCACCCCAAAAATTGAAGGCAAGCTATCTTTACGCGCCTCCATCACAGGCGAAATCGTGTTGGACAATTGTTTTGTTCCTGAAGAAAATCTTCTACCCCATGTTAAGGGGTTAAAAGGGCCCTTCAGCTGCTTGAACAAGGCCCGTTTTGGCATTGCCTGGGGTGCTTTGGGGGCTGCAGAGTTCTGCTGGACAGCAGCCAGGCAATACACCATGGATCGGCAACAATTTGGACGACCCTTGGCTGCCAACCAGCTCATCCAAAAGAAACTTGCAGATATGCAAACCGAGATCAGCTTAGGGTTACAAGGCTGCCTGCGGGTAGGTCGTATGCTCGATGACAAAACATGTGCGGTTGAAAATATTTCTCTGATCAAGCGCAATTCTTGTGGCAAAGCGCTTGATATCGCACGCATGGCGCGTGACATGCATGGTGGCAACGGGATTTCCGGTGAGTATCATGTCATCCGCCATATGGTGAACCTTGAAACGGTCAACACCTATGAAGGCACCCATGATGTACATGCGCTTATTTTGGGCCGTGCACAAACAGGTCTTCAAGCATTCTGCTGATCACAGGCATTTAAAGATCATAAAGAACAAAAGGCCTGAAATAAAATTAAATAAATAGGCCCAAAAAGATGAAGGCCCAAGATAGATAAAAGGGATGTCTAAGCATCCCTTTTTATTGTGACCTGCATTCAATTTCTAAGGGCTTTGTTCTTGATGTTCGCAAACATTGATCGCGCAAAATCTCAATCTATCGTGAAGACCCAAGCCACCATTGCAAGATGGCTCACGGCATTTCTTGCCATTGCCCTTCAGACAGCCGCCCCCTGAGACAGCACGGGCGCAAATATAGACATCTTCTTGAGAAAAAGCGCGCAACAAAAAAGGGCGCACAGGTAAGAATATACGCCCTTGTTTTTTGAAATTTGTAAAATGTTGTTAAGATTTACGCAGTAGCGATCGCTTTTTTGACCTTGCGTGCCGCAT
This sequence comes from Alphaproteobacteria bacterium, assembly GCA_038131935.1. Classification (GTDB taxonomy): domain Bacteria; phylum Pseudomonadota; class Alphaproteobacteria; order UBA8317; family UBA8317; genus UBA8317. Next base: position 187,614 of record JAYPQH010000018.1, read on the forward strand.
CAGACAACAGATCATCCTTGGCTTTGGCAAGGTACATATCCAAACCACCAACCTTGTCCACAGTACGGATCGCACGGGTAGAAACCTTAAAGGTGAAACGACGGCCAAGCTTTTCGCTCTCAAACGTCACATTGTTGAGGTTGGGTAAGTAGCGGCGGCGAGTTCTGTTGTTGGCATGAGACACATTGTTTCCGGTTAACACACCTTTACCAGTCAATTCACAACGACGTGCCATGGCACACTCCTTACATGTTCTTAGACGTTGCCTCGTGCAACATCATTTTTTCGTAAACTTCATCTTGCATAATGCTTTTCACATCATGGACATCCAAACATTCAGGCCATCGAACGCCGAACAAGCCATTTAGCTATCCATGAAAGCGGTTCATTACCCTCATGCGCCCTTGTCCGTCAAGCCGTTTTCATATCCAACCAAGCCAACATATCTCCCACCGCAGAGGAAGGGCTACGCTCACCGCGATGTATATCATCTTTGAGCTGCATTAATTGATTTTGTATCTCGAGGTCACGCGCAAAACGTTGCCATACAGCAGCTTGCAATTGATTGGTGAAGGCGTCCACGGCTTGTGTTTGTCGTTGTCTTGTAAACTCACCACTATCACGAAGTTTTCCAATGGCATCTTCGACCAAGGACCAAAGCTCTGGCACACCATCACCTGTCAATGCAGAGAGTTTCATGACTTGTGGTTGCCATGCTTGAAACCTTGGCCGCATCAACCGTAACGCTGAGGCGTGATCGGCCACGGCACGTTGGGCAGCGGGCAAAAGGTCACCATCAGCTTTGTTGACCGCCACCAGATCCGCCAATTCCATAATGCCACGCTTGATGCCTTGCAATTCATCACCCCCGCCTGGGGATAACAAGAGAACAAACAAATCACTCAACTCGGCAACCGCTGTTTCTGATTGCCCCACCCCAACAGTCTCAACCAACACAACATCAAAGCCTGCAGCTTCCACCAACGCGATGGCGTCGGGTATGTCTGGCCACCCCCTAAAAAACCCACCTGAGGGGGACGGACGGATATAGGCCATGGGATGTCGTGCCAAGCGCTCCATCCGGGTTTTATCACCCAAAATAGATCCCCCCGTCCGCTGGGAACTTGGATCTACCGCCAACACCGCTACTTTATGGCCTTGCTCCACCAAATGAAGCCCCAAACATTCAATAAAGGTAGATTTACCCACCCCTGGTGTTCCACTAAGCCCCAGCCTTATGCTGACGGAACTGTTGGCAGTTGGTCCAACAAGTCATGAGCTTGTGCCTGATGTTGGAGATTTGAGGACTCGACCAGCGTGATAGCGCGTGCGAGCACCCGCCGATCACCATTGGCCAAGCCTTCAAGATATTTGTCTGTGCCCAGCACCAATCACCCTCTTGCTTCCAGCAAATCAATGATATCTTGAGCAGCTTTGGGGATAGAGGTCCCAGGACCAAATATTGCCGCCACCCCTGCAGCCTTTAAAAAATCATAATCTTGGGCGGGGATAACCCCCCCACATACCACCAAGACGTCGCCTGCACCTTTATCTTTGAGCGCATCGATCAATTCAGGGATTAAGGTTTTATGGCCAGCGGCTTGGGATGATATACCCACCACATGGACATCATTATCGATGGCGTCTTGTGCTGCTTCTTCTGGGGTTTGGAACAAAGGCCCCACATCAATGTCAAAGCCTGCATCTGCAAATGCCGTTGCAATCACCTTTGCACCACGGTCATGACCATCTTGCCCCAATTTGGCAACCAGCATCCTTGGACGGCGGCCCTCATGCTCAGCAAATTGATCCAAGCGGGATTTAAGTTCTGCAAAACCCTCATCAGCGCCATACGCATCACCATAAACCCCTGAGATGGAGCGAATTTCTGCGCGATGCCGACCGAACACAGATTCCATGGCATCAGAAATCTCACCCACTGTCGCCCGAGCGCGTGCACAAGGAATAGCAGCTTCAAGCAGGTTTCCACCTTCTTTGGCCACTTGGGCCAAATGCGCCAAGGCTTGTTGGCAAGCCGCCTCATCACGTGTTGAACGTATCTGGTTCAGCCTTGCAATTTGGGCTTCACGAACCTTGGTGTTATCAATATCCAAAATATCTATGGGGTCTTGGCTCGTAGGTTGATACTTGTTCACCCCAACGATGATCTCTTCGCCCCGGTCAATAGAGGCTTGTTTGCGTGCAGCCGCTTCTTCAATCCGGAGTTTGGGAATACCTTGCTCCACAGCTTTGGTCATCCCACCCATGGCTTCGATATCTTGAATAATCGCCCAAGCATCATCCACCAACTGCTTGGTCAAGCTCTCTATATAATAAGATCCACCCAACGGATCGACCACCTTGGTCACCCCGGTCTCATGCTGCAAAATCAACTGGGTATTCCGTGCGATGCGTGATGAGAATGCCGTGGGCAGCGCAATTGCTTCATCAAAGGAGTTGGTGTGCAAAGATTGGGTTCCACCCAACACCGCTGCCATGGCTTCCACCGCCGTGCGCACCACATTGTTGTAAGGATCTTGCTCGGTCAAAGATACACCCGAGGTCTGACAATGGGTACGCAACATGAGGCTTGCGGGCTTTTGCGGTTCAAAAGGCTTCATCACGCGCGCCCAAAGGGTTCGGGCAGCACGCAATTTGGCAATCTCCATGAAAAAATTCATGCCAATGGCAAAGAAAAACGACAATCTGGGGGCAAAAGCATCAACATCCAACCCCGTGGAACGCGCGGCACGCACATATTCCAAACCATCTGCGATGGTGTAGGCAAGTTCTTGAACCTGCGTCGCACCTGCTTCTTGCATGTGGTAACCAGAAATCGAAATCGAATTGAATTTCGGCATATGGGCTGATGTGTAGCCAATGATATCTGCAATAATCCGCATGGAGGGCTCAGGGGGGTAGATATAGGTGTTGCGAACCATAAATTCCTTCAGAATATCATTCTGAATGGTACCAGAGAGTTGCGCAACAGACGCACCTTGTTCTTCACCTGCTACAATAAAGTTTGCCAAGGTTGGAATCACAGCTCCATTCATGGTCATTGATACAGACATCTCAGAGAGCGGAATCCCATCGAACAAAATCTTCATATCTTCGACGGAGTCAATTGCCACACCCGCTTTACCGACATCGCCTGCAACTCTTGGATGGTCGGAATCATACCCACGATGGGTGGCCAAATCAAAGGCTACAGACAAGCCTTTTTGGCCTGACTCCAAGGCTTTGCGGTAAAAAGCATTTGACTCTTCTGCAGTAGAGAAGCCTGCATACTGACGTATCGTCCAGGGACGACCTGCATACATGCTTGCACGAACCCCACGGGTGTAAGGTGCAAAACCTGGCATTTGATTGACAAAGTCTGCATCCACGTCTTCGGCCGTGTATAAAGGCTTGATTTCAATTCCCTCTGGGGTGTCCCAGTTTAACGAAGACAATGGTCGATCGCGTAATTCCTTCTGGGCTAATGCTTCCCAGTCTGACCGACTTTTCTTATCAAAACCCTCAGCCATGTTTCTTCACCTCGTAATGTCAATGATGTCAACAGGTCAGATGTGATCCTTTTGCACGCCAAGGTCAACCAATCTCTCACTTTTGTGAGACCAAAGGCAAAAAAAGACCTTTATCTGAGAAGAATGTGAAGCAACATTTGGCTTTCCGGCGTAATGGGGTTACAACAGGCCTGACACAAATGGCGATGACCAACCCTAGAAGACGTGGTCGAAGGGGATGGCAACGAAAGAGGCAATAATGGCAGGGGTATCAGATCAAGCGCGTCCGGGTTGGATCACTGCCGTTTTGGGCCCCACCAATACAGGCAAAACCCATTATGCCGTTACCCGAATGCTGGCCAATCCCACAGGAATGATCGGCTTACCGTTGCGTCTACTTGCACGGGAAGTGTATGACCGCGTGGTCGCACGCGTAGGTGCAGCCAGTACGGCTTTGATGACGGGAGAAGAAAAAATCATCCCCAAAAATGTTCGTTTTTGGGTTTGTACGGTTGAATCCATGCCCATGGATATCTCCGTCGACTTTTTGGCGGTCGATGAGATCCAACTTGCCCAAGATCCCGAGCGCGGCCATGTTTTTACGGATCGACTGCTGCATGCCAGAGGACGTCATGAGACCATGTTCATGGGTGCCTCGACCATGGCACCTTTATTGCAGCGTTTAGTACCTGAATTAACCATCCAATCACGCGAACGCATGTCCACATTGAGTTATGGGGGGATCAAAAAAATATCCCGCCTCCCCCGACGCTCTGCCATCGTGGCGTTCTCGGCCAACGAGGTCTACGAAATCGCGGAGTGGATCAGGCGGCAAAAAGGCGGAGCTGCAGTGGTATTGGGAGCTTTGTCCCCACGCACCCGAAACGCGCAAGTGGCCCTTTATGAAGAAGGTGAAGTCGATTACCTGGTGGCAACGGATGCCATAGGCATGGGCTTAAACATGGATGTCCATCACGTTGCCTTCGCAGGACTTGAAAAATTTGATGGCAAATTGGTGCGCAGGCTTAGGGATGATGAGCTGGCACAAATTGCAGGGCGCGCAGGACGCTTCCAACGTGATGGTAGCTTTGGAACCACAGGTTCTGCTGAAGATTTAAACCCTGAGACCATCGAGCATATTGAAGAACATCGCTTTCCCCCAGTGACCCAGGTTTGTTGGCGAAACGGCATCCTCGATTACCGCTCACCACAAGCCTTGTTATCAAGTCTTGAACGCGGCTCATCACAAGATATCTTGATAAGGGGCCGGGAGGCATCGGATGCGTTAACCTTGCGGCAAATGTCCCGAGATGAAGACATACAAAAACGGGCACAATCATTATCGCGGACCAAATTGCTATGGGATGTGGCGCAAATTCCGGACTTCCGCAAAACACTGCATTCTGAACATGTGGTGTTGCTCATGGAGGCATTTAAACAACTCTGTGATCAGGGGCATTTGCTGGAAGATTGGATTGCGGGTCATGTGGGAAGGTTGGACCGTTTTGATGGCGGCATTGATGCGTTACAGACACGCTTGGCATTTATCCGCACGTGGACATACATGTCACATAGACCTAATTGGTTGCGCGATAGCAAATATTGGCAGCAACGCACGCGAGATATTGAGGACAAACTCTCAGATGCGTTACATGAGAGTTTGATGGGCCGCTTTGTTGATAGGCGCACTTCGGTCCTGATGAAACGCCTAAGGGAGAAACAAGATTTGATGGCGGAAGTGGATGATGATGGCAACATCACCGTAGAGGGTGAAGTTGTGGGAAAACTTGATGGGTTTCGCTTCTCAGCGGATACCAGCAGCGGGGACATTCATGCCAAGACGTTGAAGGCAGCCGCAGCTCAAGTTCTGGCGGACCAACTCACACGTCGGGCCAATCAGCTGGCCGGTGCCAAAAACCCTATATCGATTGCCATTGATGGCGGCATACTCTGGTCGGGCAGTATTATAGGCAGATTGGAAAAAGGTGATGCCCCCTTGCGCCCTCGGGTCCAGCTTTATGTAGATGACCATATGCCCGCCCCCATCAGGGACAAATTGCGCGAGCATATTGAAGGCAGGGTTACCCAAGAAATCGATAACCGCCTTGGACCTTTACGAAAGATGGAGTCTGGGGAAGAACTCACAGCCAATGCACGCGCCATGGCTTTTAGGCTTTATGAGGCCAAAGGCTGCTTGATGCGCCGTGACGTGCAGGATCTGATGGCAAGCCTAGGCCAGGAAGATCGTCAAGGTTTACGGGGCTTGGGCACCCGTTTTGCCCAACATGCCATTTACCTTCCACTCTTGTTAAAGCCCCATGCACTGACCTTGAAAGCCGCTCTTTGGGCCTTGTTTGAGGGTAAACCCGCAATTGAACCACCCCCTCCTGGGTTGGTCACCATCACCCGCGACCCACAATTGCCAAACAGCTATTATCACGAGAATGGTTTCATGCCGTTTCAGCGGGTGGCAGCCCGTGTGGACATGACAGACAGGCTTACAGAATCCATTCGCAAAGAATGCGATAACGAAAGCCAAACCCCTAAAGGCATGTTTATCATCACCCCAGACCTCATGTCCTTGGTGGGCCGGTCAGGGGAGGACTTTGAAGATATCCTCAAAGGCCTTGGTTATCGGGAAACTGAGCCCTTCACACCCAAGACAGAAGAAGAAGCGATCGCAACGGATAATACCTCCACAGCTGAGGAGGCCTCTTCCCAAGAGCCAAGCATCTCAGCAACCCCAGATGCAACAGAAGAAAATGAAGCGCATCAGCATGGCCAAGATGGTGAAATATCAGAAGCGCAAACCGCTGAGGGACAACACGAGCATCTTACAGACAAAGAACAAGTTCTTGAACCAGGACCCCAAGAACCCCAAGAAGCAGCTCCTTTGGCCGATACCGTTTCTTCCCCAATGGTTGATGAAAGCGCCCCCTCTGGAGATCTTGACGAGGGACAAGTCGAACCAAAATCCATCATGGAACAAGACGAGAATGCAGCCGTTGGCCAGTCTGATGATCTTGTCTCAACATCAGAAAATGAAGGAGTAAGCCCAACAGAAGAGCCTGATGCAAAACCTATCATGTTATGGCGCTTTAGGCCTCCACGTCCTGAGCGACGTGATGGCAACCGGGGAAGACGGGCAGCATTTTCAAACCCCACATATGGCCAAAAAGACAATGCTGAGAAAGGTGAAGGGCGTGAAGAGCGTCGTCCCCAAAAGGCATACAAAGACAACCAAAAGCCCAGATCAAAACCCACACATGGCGAAGATGGGGGTTCCAAACGACCAAGGGGGAAAAAACCGCGTCCACAGGATCAGCGGACCCCAAGCCGCATGGAAGCAAAACCCCAAGGGAAGCCCGCCAGTATAGATCCTGATTCACCTTTTGCAGTGCTCGCCAAATTTAAAAACCGGTGATCCTCAAAGCCCATCATGTTGGGCTTTATGTCAAGCCATGCGCTGCGTGGGTTAATTCCTGATCCCTTACCGCACCTCTTGTGAGGTCTGGCTAAGGGATCAGGTTTTGTTATGGAAATTTCTTGACCAAAAAGAAATGAAACGGACAAAATTTCTTATGGCATCTCAGTCGGTAGCTCAGCTGATCGTTCAGTTGGCAGGTCAGTTGTCAGGGTTGGCGATTTCAATCAGGTTTCCTTCTGGGTCGCGCATATAAATGGAACGAATGGCACCAGAGGCTCCATTACGAGGCACGGGGCCTAAAAAGACATCCACATGATGGGCTTGCAGATGTGCCATCCATGCATCCACTGGCTCATCTGACAAAAAACAAAAATCACCAGCACCTGGGATAGGTTGATGGGCATGAGGCTGAAACTCCTTGCCCTCAACATGGATGTTGATCTTGTGCGGTCCAAAATGCATGGCATGGCGCTCATCACCTTCTGTGGACACAAAATGCTCATGCCGCATTCCTAAAATTTTATAAAAATCAACAACTTTCTGCACGTCACGCACGGTGATCACCACATGGTCAAGATGTCTTACCTGCATTGTCCTTCTCCGATTTCCAATTGGGCGAGATCCACCAGAACCTCACGGTCTTTATGGGTGCGATAGCGCCGTTGCCATTGATCCTTGATCAGCCCGCCATGCTCGCCCAAAAATTCTTTCAAGGGAGCCAAACCATGCCGACCTGCGAAGATATAACATCCCTCTTCCTCCACAGAAAAGGGATAGGCCATCTCGTAATGGTTACCAGGATGGCCACGTGTCAGGGCACGAATTTGGGTGACCTCATGATCAAGACGGTACACAAGCAATGACAACAATTTGCGGTCATGGCTCAGCAATTTATAATTTGGTTTTACAACATCCGCCATGTCAGCAGCCAAGGCATCTGCGAACCGAAACCTTTTGGCTAGATCATAGCGGTCATCCCATTGGGTATGATGCTGCGCAACCAAAACTTGCGCAAATGGCAATCCCAAGGTCAAAAGGATCCCAAAAGCGCAAGAAATCTGCATCCAGACCCGACGATTTTGTTGCAAAAGGCTGATGGCCACCACCAGGGATGCTGCGACATAAACAGGTGCTGCCCAATTGGCATGGGCACGTGACAACAAGCTTTGTATGACAATCACAAGCAACAAAGGCCACACCCAGACCAACAACAAGCGTATTTGAGGCAATCCTGCGCCAAAGCATGCCTTCCAGCTCGCCATCATCAGCGCCAGCATCAACAAGGGCCCAAAAATGCCAAATTGTGCGATCATAAATTCAAGCATATGGTCAGGATGAAACAAAGGTCCATCAAGGGCTGCGTTCTCACCCACATGACGAAAAGAAGCAAAATCGTTTTGGGCATTCCAGTAAAGATTGGGGGCCATGACCAAGAAAGCCATGACCAAAAACACCAATATACCAGGCCATATTTTAGGCCTTTGGACGGAGAACCACCAACTCAGCACCACCATAAGAAAAATCGAGAGGGCTGTGTATTTGCCCAACATCGCCAAACCACATCCCAGACCTGCCCAAAAAAACCCGATAATGGGGCGATGTTGGGCACGCACCACACCATATAATGCCAATGTCCAGCCCAACATCATGGGGGGATCGGTGCTTGCAATATTCGATGAATAGGCCACAGCCGGTAAGGTGAGGTACAAAAGGCCAGCCCATCGCCCCCCCGATACCCCCAAAAGCTCCGCAATGCGAACAAGCAAAAGGGCAATCAGCCCATGGATGACCACAATAAAAAAGCGCAACCCTAAGGGATTATGACCCCATATCCATTCCCCTAAGGCAATCAGCCAACCCAACAAGGGAGGTTTTGAATAGTGCCCGAATGCCGCTTCTTGTCCATAGGCCCAATATTGCCCCTCATCGGGCCCCACAGGAAATCCTGCAAAGGCAAGCCCCAAGAAACGGGCCATCAATAGTGCCGCAAAAAGGCCCCAAAACCATTGGGGTGCAAGATCTTGATTAGGATTGCTTGCGGTCATGATCCGCATGATCCTCTTGGTTGTCCCCTACGGGTGTTTCGGCCATCAGGTCATGCTTTTTACGCCGGTAAATCAACATCAAATTCCGAAAATAGATCACAAAGCCCAAGGATTGCCCGGCAATCACCACAGGATCTCGGGTGTAGACCACAGCATAGGTTAACAAACCTGCAGCCCCCACAATCGAAAAGTACCAAAAGGCTACAGGGATGATGGAGCGCCCTGCCCGCTCAGATGCCACCCATTGCACCGCAAAGCGCATAAAAACGCTGCTTGAGCCGCGAAGCCAAAGATCACCCAAGGCTCGTCGAGCTTATCAATCAATTCATAAAAAATATCACTCATAGGCTTTTGCCCAAGTCTTTCTCAGTAATGTTTGCTGTTCCTCTGCGTCGGGTGAGCAACCAAACCATTCCAGCCATGTCAAAAAGAGAGACCAACAAGCGATCCAGCGTACCATATTTGGATCGCCCATGTTGGCGTGGACGATGGGAAACGTTTCGGTAGGCCACCTCAAAACCCTCCCGCAACATCAATGCGGGCAAAAACCGATGCTGATGATCAAAAAATGGCAAGGCCAAATACGCCTCCCGACGAAACGCTTTGAGTCCGCAGCCAGTATCCCGGCATCCATCTTGTAACAAAGCGGCACGCAGTTTGTTGGCAAAAGCTGATGACCAGGTTTTGATCCATTGATCCTGGCGACCCACCCGTTGGCCTGCCACCATACCAACCCATCGCCCTCGGGGTGCTGTCTCCAAATCTACCACCAATCTTGGAATATCTGCAGGGTTGTTTTGACCGTCACCATCCAACGTAACCATGATATGCCCATAAGCTGCATGAACCCCTGTGCGGATGGCGGCTGATTGACCACAGGCTGTTGCATGTTGGATCAACCTTACATGGCCTTGGGCTGCGCGGCTCGTGACTTCTTGGGCGGTTGCATCTGTGGACCCATCATCCACGACAATGACCTCCATGTCGCGCCCCTCAAGGGCTGCCAATATTTCGTCGATCAAGGGGCCGATATTGCCTTGCTCATTATGGGCCGGAATGACCACCGAGATATGCCGTGTCTCACCGTCTGATACTAAAGGCAAAAAAGAGGGGGTAATAGGAGTTTTTCTCGGTTTGGCTGTCATTCTTCACCTTTTTGTCCAAATCGACCGATTGGGTTGGTCGCCGATATTTGAAGCTCTCCTATCACATGTTTGTCCATCAGGCACCAGTCCTGACAATTCTTTGAGAAGGGATGCCCTTAACAAACATCTGGCCAAAGCGATCACACCGCAAGAAGATCTTCTGTTGGAATCTTTGTCTTCCAGCTGGAATGCTTAGCCTTGGACATCTTAACGGACACACCAAGCTTGCAGATGGACCTTTTTGCCTCCGTTGAGGTTCAAACCTTTGATCACGGTACCATCCAATAGCTGCATATTGTTTGTGGCCATGAAGCCTTGGGGTAGGTTTTCCATATTCACGAATGCCAAACCTTTAAATTGAGAGAGTTCTTGCATGGAGAGTTTGGCTGTATCGGTTCCCAAAAGGAATATGGCACTGGGTTCATAATAGCCCATCAGGCCTACAGGCCCGGGGCAAAATAATGACATGTCCTCGCGGGCCTCAGCTATCTGTGGCGCCAACCATAAAGGGTCCAAGCGTGGTCCCCATAAATGCAGCACGCAAGCTTGAACCAACCAAGATAAGCCCAACAACATGATGACCGCTCGACTTTTGAGATGGCGCATCATGATAAAACTTACCACCCCCAGCAAGATAACCAAAACCGAGACAGTCATCAGCGGCCAAAGAGGGTCAAGAGCCCAAACCATGGTCGCCCCAAGCATGCTGGCACCTATCACAACAGGAGGCAGCGCTACGATAAGGCGTGGCCCCAAGCCCGCCAAGCTAGGGCTCAACCTTCCCGATACCGCAGCAAGGGCCAATGCCAAGGCGGGATAGGCGGGCAATGTGTAATGGGGCAATTTGGTCGCCACGAGTTCAAAAACCAAAAACACAGACAAAAACCATGCCACGCAAAAAGGCGCAAAGGGTTCATGGCGCCAAACCTGAAACCGCCTTATCAGGCTTGGTACAAAAGCGGTCATTGGCCAGGCCAGAAGACCAAGAGCCAGGATATGCACACCAGGTGGTGCCCCATGACGCTCGGCGGCTTGCGCAATTTTTCCACCCAAATCTTTGCCAAGGCTTTCGGCAAAAAACGCCCCACCTGTTTTGATGGTGATGGCCATGTACCAAGGTGCGCTCAGGCCCAAACAAACCAATGGTCCCCACCATACCCATAAAGGCTTTAACCAACGAAGCTCCCCACGGTAGAGACTCAGCAACAAAATGGTTCCCACCACAGGGATAAAAATCACAGGCCCCTTCGTCAGAAGCCCCAACCCAAGACCTGCGTAGAACAAAAAGCGATAGGGCTTTTGCCTGACCCAAATTTGCGCCACGGCCAACATGGACATGAGAATGCTAAGCAATAAAAGGCTGTCAGATTTGGCCAACCGAGCCTCAACCCCCACCAACAAAAAGGACGCCAACATAAGCCCTGCCATCAAACCGGCACGTGGGCCTGCGAGGACCGCCCCCATTTTGGCGGTCAGCAACAAACTGATGACCATAAAGAGCCATGAAGGTGCGCGGTAGGCCCCTATCTCATCCATCAGGTCATCACCCAACATCCCCACCATTGCGGCTTGGGCCCAATAGGTGGCCACAGGCTTTTTATGCCGCGGCTCTTGTTGGAAACGGATATCGACAACATCACCGGTTTCGAGCATTTGCTTACTGGCTTGGGCAAAACGTGGTTCATCACGATCAATGGGCGGCATCACCCAGATCCCTGGCAAGAACATCAACGTCCCCACCAAGACCAACATGAGGATACGCCTCCATCCCAGAGACGATCCAACATCATGGTGAAGACCTGGATGCGGCATGGCAAAACCTTCTTTCTTCCAAAATCCTGTTCCAGAAAGGGAAGAAAACAGGACTTGATCATCAACGCTTACCTCCATGCCACCAGAGGCTTTGTTTTGGCAAATCCTAAAAGGATGCCTTAGATAGGTAAAACAAACCGCAGGCTTAAGAGCCTCTCAGCAAATCACTTGGGGTATCTTTTTTGAACATCCCATTTTACCAACGCGTTTGAACGTGAAAGCTAATCTTTAAAAAAACCTTCTACCAAGGTGAGAAGAAGGCTTGAGTACCCATGTCTTTTGCCGCGCCTTTTGCCCTGGTCTTTTGCCGCGCCTTTTGACCATCCCTCATTGACTGGGCCTTATTGACTGGGCCTTTTGCACCTATTTGATGATGTGGGGTGAACTCTTCACCCAAGAAAGCCAAAAGGTGATGTGTCATCATAGATTGCTGATACTAACATGAAGAAAAATCAATCAATTTTCCTTTTGCACGAGGTCAAGTCTTGATAAAATCATTATCCAAGAGGATAACCTTGAGGGACTGGCATCGGCGAACAAAATACCCCATAGTTTGCCACGTTGGGAAACATGAATGAGGATGACATGATGGAAATCAAGACAATTGGTGTGGTTGGCGCAGGTCAAATGGGCAACGGGATTGCGCATGTATGTGCCATCTCAGGTTATCAAGTGATACTCAATGATATTGATCAAGAACGCCTCGATGCGGCCCAACATACCATTTTGAAAAATCTTGAACGTCAGGAGCGTCGGGGGCAAATAGGACCTGATCAAGCGCAAATGGCCATGGCCCGTATTGAGCGCAGCACCGCCATAGACGCCTTGAAGCCATGTGATTTGGTCATTGAATCCGCAACAGAAAATGAAGCGCTGAAAACAAAAATTTTCTCAAGCATTTGTGAGGTCATCCAAGACCATACATTGTTGGCCTCCAACACCTCTTCTTTATCCATCACACGTCTTGCCTCCCGGACAGATCGCCCAGAACGTTTTATGGGCTTGCACTTCATGAACCCTGTACCTGTCATGAAATTGGTGGAATTGATCCGTGGTATTGCCACGGATGAAACCACCTTTGAGATCATGAAGGATTTGGTCTCCAAACTGGATAAGACAGCGGCTGTTGCCGAAGATTTCCCGGCCTTTATCGTGAACCGTATTTTGCTGCCCATGATCAATGAAGCCATTTATACCTTGTATGAGGGCGTGGGTTCTGTAGAATCTATTGATACCGCCATGAAATTAGGGGCCAATCATCCCATGGGCCCCCTACAATTGGCAGACTTTATTGGGCTAGATACCTGTTTGTCCGTGATGCATGTGCTTCATGAGGGTTTGGCAGATACCAAATACCGCCCTTGTCCCTTACTTGTAAAATATGTTGATGCAGGTTGGTACGGACGCAAGTCAGGCCGCGGCTTTTATGATTACCGCGGTGAGAGCCCCGTACCCACACGCTAACCACGAAAAAAACGGTTCCATAACAAAGCTGCCAAAAGGGCCAACATGCGGATATTGTTTGATGTGACAGCCCATGGTTTTGGTCATTTGGCCATCTGTGCGGCCGTGATCAAAGCCATTTGGCATCAATTCCCCAACATCCAAATCATGTTGGGTTATGACCTTAAGAAAAAGGCAGACCTTGATCATTTCTTTGATGGGGATGAACAAATGCTCCTGCGTCATGTGGAAGGCCCCTTTGACCTTGGCATACCCATGCATGGGGCCTTTGGCGTCGATCATCAAAGGACCAAACAGGTCTATGATGAGGCCCTTGGTCAAATGGCATCGCATTTGGACGATGAACGCCGCAGGCTAACGCGCCTGAAACCAGATCTCTTGGTCGCAAGTATTTCTCCATGGTCCCTTGCCGCAGGACATTCCCTATCGATTCCCACGGTTGCATTTTCCTCCGTTGAATGGTCCCAGCAACTTCAAACCATGGGGTTGGCATCTCAGGCCTCAGAACTCCGCAATCTTTATGCCCATGCAGATTTTATGGTGGGCACCACACCTCATGCATGCCCAACCGATATCACCCAAATGAAGACAATTCCTCCGATTGGACGAAAAAGCGAGGCAAACCATCATCAAATTAGGAGCCAATTGGGCGTGCAAAAACCATTGGCGGTTTTGGTAACTTTTGGTGGATGGGAGGGATCAGATCCTGAAAGTTGGAAGCTTTGTAAAGATGCACCCATTGAATTGTTTACACCACGCATGCTCAGGGCATCTGGGGTAAGTTTTCTTGGGGGTTTGGCCGCCATGGATGCGGTGGTAACCAAACCAGGCTATGGCACCTATGTGGAAGCCTTAATCCATGGGAAACCCATCATCAGCATGCCTCGGCATGATTGGTGGGAAGCACAATGTCTTGATGCTTTTGCCCAAGCCCATCAGGGTTTGATAAAATTTGAACCACGCTTTTTGGAAGAACCCCATGCCTTGGCAGACGCCATAAGCGCAACAAACCCTACGCCTATAAAGGCTGAGGGCGACAACGTCATGGCCAATTGGCTGCACGAGGTGATCATGGCGCGTACTTAACGGGCCCCCCGGCCAGATAACATAACGATGATGGTTTTCATGACGACGACCAAGTCCAACCAGATGGTCAAATTTTTGATATAATAAAGATCATAACGGACCTTTTCGGTGACCGCTTCCACACCTGCTGCATAGCCTTGGTTTACCTGTGCCCAACCAGAAATTCCTGGTCTGACCATGTGACGGATTCGAAACAATGGCACATCACGGCAATACCATTTGGCAAGCGTCATGGATTCTGGACGTGGCCCAATAAAACTCATGTCCCCGCGCAAGATATTGAGCAATTGTGGCAATTCATCCAGGCGTGTTTTGCGCAAAAAGCGCCCCACTTTTGTGATCCTTTGCTCATCTGCATGCTCCGTGAAACCTTTGCCTTCATGAGATACGGACATTGACCGGAATTTAAACATCCAAAAGGCTTTGCCACGGTATCCCATTCTTTGCTGCACAAAGAGAATAGGTCCTGGAGAATCCAACCGAATGGCCAATGCGATCCAAGGTGCAAGCAGAAGTGCGGGAACACCTAGAAGAAGCGAAAAAAGCAAATCAAAACCTCGTTTGACATGCAAATACCCCCAACCACGATCAAGGGAGATATTGCGCAATGTCGGGATTTTGGTAACCGGTATTTTGCCCTCAAGATCTTCCAACAATTCCGTTAAGCCCACATAGGGCAGCTGGGTGGACAACATCGCACGTTGCAACTCGAGCCCTTTATCTGTGGAAAACTCTGAGAAACGCCCCACCACAGCATCGGGTTTGACCTTGAGTGCGCGCAATTGCTGCCAATGATCGATTGTCTCTACATCACAAAAAGGCTCCAAATGAGATACCAATCCAGGGTCTAACACCGCCACCTTAAGCCTTGGGGAGTCAATCCGAGCGAGCAAGAGCATCATGCCTACACCAAAAAAGATCACCGACAAGGCAACCTGACCAACATCATAGGGCCAGCGGACCAACAACACGAAGATCAACGCCAGGACAAGAATACTTACATAAATGGCCGGAAAAATCGTCTCGAGATGAATGGTAGGAAGCCTACGCATACGACTGAGCAGCACGAGTGTGCTGAAACCACTGACAAGATGAACCAAGGCCACCGCCATCGAGGCGTCATCCTGCGGGGGTAACCCCGAGGGTGAGGCACCCAACAAAGCGAAAGGCAGGGATGTGCTCAGCAGAAGAACCAACAGAGAGAGGAAACGAAGATGACTCATACCGATTGTTTCGCTGTCTTCCGAGATACCATAAAATAAAGAGACAAGATTGATCGCAAAAAGAACCAATGCACCTCACCAAACCATAGCCATATGGGATTAGCCAGACAATGTCCATGAGCCGTTGGGTGAACAGCCTCAAAGCTTCACATGTTTCATAAAAATCCTTGGCAGCTTTTGCGGAACGCAGTACAGCATCCATTATGTTCATGGATCTTCTTACCTTATGGCTGTTTATTCTTGCGACCTTGGCCACACCGGGCCCAGGAAACTTGCTGACCATGCAATTTGGCGTGGTGCTTGGGGTACGCAAGGCCATGATGTTTGTCTTGGGCACAACGACCACCTATAGCCTTGTTTCTTTTGTTGTGGGGGCAGGTTTGCCCTTGTTTTTTGAAGATCATGGTGCGTATTTGCCCATCATGAAATTCGTCTCCGCCGCGGTCATGCTGGCGCTGCTTGCACAAGGCTATTGGGCCAGCCAATCAAACCCCACAGGTGACATGCCGCGTTTCCGTTTGACACCTGCTATGTTGTTGATCCAAGGCCTCATGGTTCCACCTTTAAACCCTAAGGCCTGGGCGATCTTGGTATTATGCTGGGCTGAATTTGGAACGCTTTATGATACAGCTTGGAAAAATCAGCTTTTTATCACGGGAAACATGCTGATTGCCAATGTGGTGATACAGTTTCATTATGCATCATTAGGTTCTTATTTGGGAAAAAAAGCAGCCTTTGGACCCAAAGTACAATTGGGGATGACTGTGGCTACGGCACTTGCCATCATCATTCTGGTGCTGATGTAATAGAACAAATTCAAGGGGCCTATAGATGATCTTTGAGACTGACGATGAGATAATCTGTTCCCCAACAGCATTTTTTGAATGTTTTGCCACGAATGACAATATGAAGGACAACTTGTGAATTACAACCATCACTACCATGCGGGAAACTTTGCCGACTGCCTCAAACATGTCATTCTTTTTGCGGTACTTGCGTATTTTCGGGAGCGCAATAAGCCCTTTTTGGCGGTTGATGCCTTCGCAGGCGCGGGTCTTTATGATCTGGCAAGTCTGGAACCTCAAAAAACAGGCGAAAAGGATGAAGGGATTTCATGCTGGTTCAAAAATCCACCCCAATCCGCATTGGTACGAGGGTTTTTCCAGCGCTTTCATCAATTATCGGGATCGGGCAAAGAGGTTTCTTTTTTACCCTGGATCGCCCATGTATTTTACCCATGGGCAAACCGCTGGCGAACGTTGCCTTTTGATGGAAACCCATCCGGACACCTCCATCAGGTTGCACAACAGGCTTCCATCTACAAGCGTCTTGGGATGTCATTGAACAAGATGGGTATGCCACCACGCTCTCACGGCTTCCTGCCCCAGAAAAACGTGCCCTTCTGCTGATGGACCCGCCTTTTGAAAAGCCAGATGAGTTTCGTGCGCTCACGAAATTTACCTCGCACGCGCTCAAAAGGCAGGCCAATGCCACCGTGATTGTGTGGTACCCCATCAAAGACATCCCATCCAGCATGGCACTAGAGGAGACCGCCCGGGTTGAAGCCACAGAGAGCCTCATCGTCCATCTTGATATTGGTGAAGGACGAGGACTCCGTCGCTGCGGGGTGGTTGTCACCAACCCTCCTTTCACCTTGTTTGAGAACCTTGCCCAGTCCCGTGCTGATTTTGCCCATTTGGGCCGTGGGAAAGGATGCTTGAGCTTGAGCCTTTATGCCAAAACAGATGATGATCGGATGTCATTGCTTTTAAAAGCGTAACCTCACAATGCAATCAGATGGATGTTTTAAGAGCAATCGGCGGGATCCAAAACCAATGGGCCCCTTGGCAAACTTAAAAAGAATGCTTTGTCTTGTTTGCATGCAATGGGAAGGGTACATGCTGTTTGATGATTTAACCCCACATAGCTCCATGTTGAGGAACGGGCATGCGTCTTGATAATTGGTTGATCAGGGCAAGGTTTTGCAAAACCAGGGCCCATGCTTGGAAGATCATGAGTGGCCCTGGGTTTCGTTTGAACGGCCGCATTGTCTCCAAAGCCCATACACGCGTGGACATTGATGATATCATCATCATGTATCTAGGACCCAATCTGTTCGAGATTACCATCAGCTTTTTGCCAGACCGCCGGGGTTCACCATCTGAGGCACGCACATGGTACCATTGCATCGACCTTCACACTGAGGCAGATAAGAATCCGTAAAGAAAGGGGAGATCAATGTTCAAAAAACTCCAAGAATGGTTTCAACCTGTTGCCTCCAACCAAAGTGACGAAGAGAGCCATGTCGTGGCCATCGCATCTCTTTTGTTGATGGCAGCAGACATGGATGGTTCAGAAGATGATGCGGAATTACATGTTATCCATGGCTTGTTGGCCCGAGAGTTTCCTGAACAATCTTCAGAAGTTTGGCTGGAAAAAGCACGTGAAGCGCTACAGCAACGCCATGATTTGGTGGGTTTCACCAAAACCTTAAAAGATCAATTCGTCCCAGAAGAGCGCATGCAAATTATGGAAATGATATGGGAAGTGGTCTTAGCCGATGGCGTGGTTGATCCCATGGAAGATATGCTTGTGCGAAAGCTGGCTGGACTTTTATACATAACTGATCAAGAACGTGGTGTTGCACGTCAAAATGTGTTGGAACGAGTAAACAACGAAGGATGAACCATGACATATGTTGTCACCGATAACTGTATCCGCTGCAAATATATGGATTGCGTTGAGGTATGCCCCGTGGATTGCTTTTATGAGGGGGAGAATATGTTGATGATCCATCCCGACGAATGTATCGATTGCGGGGTTTGCGAGCCAGAATGTCCCGCTGAAGCCATCAAGCCAGACACGGATCCGGGGATGGATATTTGGGTGGAACGCAACCGTACCTATTCTTTGCAATGGCCCAACATCATCGTGAAGGGTCATGCACCGGATGATGCAGAAGATTGGGATGGCAAGCCCAACAAATGGGAAGAGCAGTTTTCGGCAAAACCGGGTGAAGGCAAGTAAGATGAAGAGCACTTTTCTGTAGCGCTCAGGTTCTTCCACCAAAACATTTCAAAACATTCGCTCATCACAACAGGTTATGGGTTTTCCCATAGCCCTTTGTCATGTTACGCCCTTCATCAAGAACCACAGGAAACCTCGTGATGAGGATTGGTGGTACAGTTGAAGCGTTGTGCAAAAGAGGCCTCGATAAGGATGACAGACATGATGACATCGATAAAAAAGATAACCATGCCATCAACCCCCACCCTCCTCAACGCTCAGAGAATGAAGGTTTATTTGGCTATTGTTTTCGTCATGATGCTGGCGCTTTACCTTCACGTAAACCCTGCACATGCCCAAACCCAGAATGACGCAGCCCAAAACAATCCCTCCCAAGGCGCGCGCCCATCGGTAGAGGAACAAATCGGTGATTGGCGGTTTTTATGTTTTGGTGAAGGTTTGGAACGTGATTGTGGCGCCATCCAAATCCAAGTGAATGAAAAAAAACAACGCGTGATGGAAGCCCGAATTATCCGTGTTAACAAAGATCAAATTGGCCTCTTGGTGATCTTACCCCTAGGGGTAAGGCTGCAAGCCGGGGTCGCTGTTGCGGTGGATGGCACCTATTTGGGCACCTTGCAATATAATGTCTGCACCCAAGATGGCTGCCAAGCCTTGGCGGTTTTAAATGAGCAGAACGCAGAAATATTCCGCAAAGGAAGCCAAGCCGTGCTCACCATTGTGGCGGGAAAAAACAACAAGGTTGGAGTTCCGCTCTCCTTAAAAGGTTTTACAAAGTCAGAAAGCAGGGTTCGCACGTCTTTATGATGACATCATCTGCATGAGGTAAGGCAGCGCTTAACAAGAATGCTTCTTAAACAGATGCCTGTAAAAAGATCCTGTGAAAAAACCAACAGACAAAGTGAATGAAGACCACGAGCAAACCAAAGACTTCGGCTTCAGCCATATGGAAAAGCTACATCCATCAACGAAATGCGTGGGCCCAACTTCACCACATTTCAAACCCAGATGGGGCTTTACCATGTTGCCCCTCACGATCCCCTGTCATTGATGCAATCGCTGGGATCTGAGTCTAAAATCTGAGGTTGGGATCTGAAACTTTGTTTGTCAGTTAGCCCTGCGCGATATTTTCAAGCAACGGACGCATGGGGGCAATATCATAACCTGCAAGAGCGGCTTGGTTGATCACCGCATCCTCACCCAGTTCGCGACAGCGTACCATGGCCCAAAGATGGGTGGATCTTGTGCCTGTTCGACAGAAAATTAACGTGGGCTTACCTGTTTCCTGAAGTGTTTGGGCGAACTCATCAAGCTGTGCTTGGTTAATTTGCCCTGGAACCACCGGTATTTCATAAAAAGGGATATCATGAACGGCCAAAGCTTCTGCCAATTCTGCAGCCTGAGGCTGATGAGGCTCCTCATGATCAGGCCTGTTACAGATGACGGCACGTATTCCTGCATCATGTAACTTTTGGGCATCATCGGGACGTAATTGTGGTGCGGTGAAAACACCATTTTCGAGCTGTTGCATGGTCGGACACTTTCCTTGGGTTCAAATATCTTTCTGGACCACTGGCCTGAATAAGCCAGATGAATAGGCCAGATGAATAGGAATGACCATAACGACGGATGGGCTTGCGTTTCAATAGTTCTCTTCATCTGTATCTTTTTGATGCCCAAAAGCCCTCATCATGATAAAAGCCCCCAAAAGGACGATCTAAAAAGGACGGCACCCAAAAGGATAAAGAGATGTTTTTCCCATTGACCAAAATCGTTGGATTTATGTTGGACCCGTTGCATCTTCCCTATTTTTGGTAGCTTTCGCCTTTTTGTTGCGTTCTTTGTCGCGGAACATATCGAAATTTTTGATCGCCTGTGCACTTGCTTGGGTCATGTTGTTGGGCGTGGTACCTTTTTGGCAATGGGGCCTGCAATCACTCGAAAATCAATATGCCTACCCCGATCCCATGCCCTCTCAAATTGGTGGGATTATCGTGCTTGGAGGCGCCATGGAAAGTGGTTCCGTTGGTGCAAGCCGCCCCTTTCCTCCCGTAGGTTCATCAGGAGAGCGGTTGTTTGCGGGCCTCCAATTGGCCCAACGCTACCCCAACGTCCCCATTGTTTTTTCAGGGTACTCGGGGTCTTTGTGGTCTGTAGAAGCAGATGAGGCAAGCCTTACCAGATCTCTTATCCATGACCTTATCAAAAATCCCCAAAGGGTCATGTACGAAAACAAATCAAGAAATACCTATGAAAATGCGGTATTCACCGAAAAATTGCTCCTGGACCAAAAACATACACAAACCAATGCCCCCTTCTTACTGGTAACATCTGCGGGGCATATGCCGCGCAGCATGGCTTTGTTTGCCAAAACGGGCATTCCTGTGGTGGCTTATCCCGTGGATTACGTGAGCCCTCAAACAGGGACAGCTTATGATATCCGTTATGACATCAAATGGGGTGCAGACCTGGCTGATAGGCTGCTTCATGAAATTTTGGGGCTAATAGGCTATCGCCTGAGCGGAAAGATATGATGGGCATTTGCTGAAAAGCCGTTTTTGCGCTATAATGTCACTCATTGTGAAAGACGAGGTTTATGAAAACATCAGATATCATCCCATCAACATGGCAATCTATCCAACCAACTTAAAAGTAATAGCCCATCAATTGAGAAATATTCTGAGCAATATTTGTACTATTCAAGGAGAGGTTTTTTAAAAGTTTCTTCACGGTGACGATGTTGATCTTTTGGTTGGGCAAACCTATTCGGTTAGGAGAGCAAAAAGGCGAGCAAAAGGGCGGAAAAAAGGCTGGCAAACCAAAGCAGAAAACGAATTGAAAATTTTGTTCCCGCAAGACTGTTTAAAAAAGGGTTGGTGAGGCTATTGCTTTTAAAAAAGGCACAGCCATTGGCCAAATTCACGCCATGATGATGGAAAAGATATCGCGAAAGCATACCCATTTTATGTCTCTTTCATAAAATATGAGACAAGTACGACTGAAATTTTGAAGAAGGCAAAAAGCAAGATGAGCAAAATGAAATCACCAACAACAACTGAGTTCCAAGTCAACGATCATGTGGTGTATCCCACCCATGGCGTGGGTAAGATCATCGCTATTGAAACCCAAGAAATCGCCGGCATGAGTTTGGAATTGTTTGTGATCCGTTTTGATAATGAAAAAATGACCCTTCGCGTGCCCACCATGAAGGCCGCACAAACGGGCATGCGTAAGCTTTCAGATGACACCACCGTGGCTGACGCCATGAAAACCCTCAAGGGAAAAGCAAAAATCAAGCGCACCATGTGGTCACGTCGGGCACAAGAATATGAAGCCAAAATCAATTCTGGCAACTTGGTATCCATCGCGGAAGTGGTACGGGATTTGTACCGTGGTGAAGACCAACCTGAGCAATCTTATTCTGAACGTCAATTGTTTGAGGCAGCCTTTGAGCGCTTAACAAGAGAGTTGGCGGCGGTTGAAAAAATTGCCCAGTCCGACGCAGCCAAACAGGTTGAAACAGCCCTCGACAAGAATGCTGCCTAACCCACACCTTTAAATAAAAGCTAAGATGGATGCGCCACGCAGGTTACCTCCATCGAGACGCCCCAACCTTTGTTGATAAAAAAATGATGGTTGGGTTCTTTTTTATAGTTTGTTCTCGACAGCTGCGTCATTTTCGACCATGATGAGGCATGATGACACATAGGCAGCGACATTTTGGCTGCCCATCTGCTGAATAATTGTCACGTTTTTGATGATGGCATGACCAAAGCACCGGGAGGACAAACAATGAGCGGCATAGACACCACGGAAAGCTTACGGGCCAATCGCCAATATGTGAAGCGTGCCATGAGTGCGCCCCTGTTAGAGTCTGAAGAAGAACTTGAGTTGGCACGCTCTTGGCGTGAAGAAGGT
Source organism: Alphaproteobacteria bacterium (assembly GCA_038131935.1). Classification (GTDB taxonomy): domain Bacteria; phylum Pseudomonadota; class Alphaproteobacteria; order UBA8317; family UBA8317; genus UBA8317. The sequence goes on from JAYPQH010000018.1 coordinate 210,270, forward strand.
GATGAGAAATCCCTTCATAAGCTGACACAAGCGTACCTTCGGCTTGTTGTCTCCATGGCAGGACGGTTTCGGCATTATGGCCTTCCCATGGGTGATCTGATCCAAGAGGGAAATATTGGCTTGATGCAGGCCGCGGCACGTTTTGAGCCGAGCCGTGAGGTTCGTTTTTCCACCTATGCCAGCTGGTGGATACGGGCAGCCATCCAAGATTATGTTTTACGCAACTGGTCTATTGTGCGCACAGGAACCACCGCCGCTCAAAAATCATTGTTTTTCAACCTACGCCGCATGCGGGCGCTGATTGGGGATGCCAGTCAGCAAAAGTTGGATGATGATTCCGTTGAGGAAATCGCAACCAAACTTGGGGTACGCCGCCGGGATGTGGAATTCATGGAAGCACGGCTTGCTGCGTCAGACCGGTCGCTCAACGCCCAGGTTGGTGAGGATGGCGACACGGTGGAATGGCAAGATCTTTTGGCAGATGATCGCAGCACCCCTGATCAGGTGGCAGAGGCGCGCATTGATTCTGATATCCAGACCCGTTGGATCAAAGATGCGTTGGCCAAACTCAACAAACGAGAAATGATCATCATTACCGAACGCAAGCTTCGGGAAGAGAGTGTGACCCTTGAATCTTTGGGGCGTCGTTTGGGGATTTCAAAAGAACGGGTCCGCCAGATTGAGCATCAGGCCTTGAAAAAGCTGCGTCGTGCCATGGATGAAATGGTGCCTGACACCAAAGTCATTCGCTATTCAGACGAACTGTAACCATCCGAATGACCTCAAACTGATCTCTTTGGCTGCACAAAAATCAGAACGGGCATCACAATCGGTACCATCATGAGGTGGCGATGCGCCACGGGTTCACAAAAAGCCCAATTGGATCTGCGACCTTGACCGTGATGATGCGGCCCCTTATGAGGCAGGTCTTGGAGATTGGCGAGGTAAAAAAGGGGGATAAAAGGGTTTGACACAACCTTTCGATCAGCTGCCTTGTGCCTTTCATCATGTGTCAGGCGAGATATTGGCATCATTCACCCTGTCATCTGGGAAAAGCCTTTCGCAGTTGGATATTGCCTACACCACCCTTGGGACACTCAATAAAGCGCGAACCAACGCCATCTTGATTTGTCATGCCCTCACAGGTGATCAATATGTGGGCACCAGCCATCCTGTCACCGGCAAAGCTGGCTGGTGGGATCGAATGGTAGGCCCCGGCAAACCTCTTGATACAGATCGATATTTCTTGATCTGCGCGAATGTGTTGGGTGGTTGTGCGGGCACCACGGGTCCACAAAGCCTTCATCCTGATACCCTGCAGCCTTACCGGCTTGATTTTCCTGTGATCACGATTGCGGATATGGTCGCGGTGCAAAAATTGCTGATTGATGCCTTGGGCATTGATAAGCTTTTGGCCGTCGTTGGAGGGTCCATGGGCGGCATGCAGGTGCTGCAATGGGCATCAAGCTACCCAGAACAGTTGCATGCAGCGGTGACCATCGCATCAGCTGCACGACATTCTGCCCAGAACATCGCCTTTCATGAATTGGGACGCCAAGCCATCATGGCCGATCCAAGTTGGGCAGGTGGACAATATGAAAGCCAGCCCACCAAAGGGTTGGCCGTGGCACGCATGGCCGCGCATATCACCTATTTGTCTGAACCTGCCCTGACCCGCAAATTTGGACGCCGATTACAAGCACGTGACAGCTTGACCTATGGATTTGATGCAGATTTTCAGGTGGAGAGCTATTTGCGCCATCAAGGCATGAGTTTTGTGGACCGCTTTGATGCCAACTCCTACCTTTATATCACCCGTGCCATGGATTATTTTGATTTGGCTGCAGATCATGATGGCAATTTGGCCGCGGCTTTTGCCCAAGGGCAAACCCGGCATCTGGTGATCTCCTTTGACAGTGATTGGCTGTTCACAACCGCTGAGGCCAAACATTTGGTTCATGCGCTGAATGCAGCCGGTCAAGAAACCTCATTCTTAGAAATCAGCTCTGACAAAGGCCATGATGCCTTTTTGCTGGAAGAACCTGAACTTGATCAGGCGTTAAGGGGATTTCTGGATGCAACCTGGGATGACGTGGGAGGAACCCCATGAACGCAACAGGTGAATTGCGCAAAGATTACGAAATCCTGGCTGAATGTGTCCCCGAAGGTGCACGGGTTTTGGACATTGGTTGTGGAACAGGTGGGCTTCTGGGTTTCTTGCGCGATCACCGTGGCGCAAGGGGGCTTGGTATTGATCTCAAATCTGAAAATGTCAGTGCCTGTCTTTCCAAAAGGTTAAACGCGATCCAAGGGGATGCTGAGGTCGAATTGGCCAATTACCCCGCCCAAAGTTTTGATGTGGCGATCCTTTCACAAACCCTGCAAGCCCTCACCCGCCCCCATGACACCCTAGATGAGATGTTACGGGTGGCAGACACTGCCATTGTCACCTTCCCTAATTTTGGCCATTGGCGCTTGAGGGGGCAGCTTTTGTGGCGTGGCTGCATGCCCGTCACGGAAGATTTGGCGTATGAATGGTATGACACACCCAATATTCATTTTTGCACCATTCGTGATTTTGTAAATTTTTGTGATGCCCGCAACATCGTGATCAGGGAAGGCAAATACCTCAACACAAATGGCGATGTGGCCCCCATTGCACATCAATTGTGGCGTGCAAACCTGCTGGGCAAACAAGCCATCTTTACCCTCGCCCGATCTTGAGGGCTTTTTTAAGAGATTCCAACGCATCTTTGTTGGGAAATTTCAGAACATTTCCACGCCTCGATGTCGCAAGTTGCCCCCTTAGCCCTTGCATCAAAAGTCGTCCCATGGCTATCTGCGCGTGTGAAACTATGACAAACCCAAACGACAAGGAACGAAATGATGAAGGTGCTTGTACCGGTCAAACGTGTGGTCGATTATAACGTACGTGTGCGTGTGAAAGCTGACCAAACGGGTGTGGAATTGGCCAACGTAAAAATGTCCATGAACCCTTTTGACGAAATCGCTGTGGAAGAAGCGATCCGCCTGAAGGAAGCAGGTACGGTTACCGAAATCATCGCCTGTTCCATTGGTGTTGCCCAAGCCCAAGACACCATCCGTACAGCCCTTGCCATGGGTGCAGACCGTGGTGTTCATGTCACCACGGATGAAAGCCTTGAGCCCCTGGCAATTGCCAAAATTTTGGCCAAAATTGTTGGCGATGAGGGTATCGATCTGGTCATCATGGGCAAGCAAGCCATTGATGATGATTGCTCACAGACGGGCCAAATGTTGGCAAGTCTTTTGGATTGCCCACAGGCAACCTTTGCCTCAGAAGTTCAACTTGAGGGTACCCACGCCACTGTCACCCGGGAAATCGATGGTGGCCTGCAGACGATTAAGGTGTCCTTGCCTGCGGTGATCACCACAGACCTGCGTTTGAATGAGCCACGTTATGCATCATTGCCCAACATCATGAAAGCGAAGAAAAAGCCCATTGATGCAAAGCCTGCTGCAGATTACGGGGTAGACCTTACCAACCGCTTAAATGTTGTCAAAGTGACCGAACCACCTGTTCGTGAGGCAGGCCGCAAGGTGGCGGATGTCGGAGAACTTGTTACAAGCCTTAAAGATGCAGGAGTGATCGCATGAGCACCTATTTGCTGATTGACCATAACAATAATGATGCCAACGGTTCTAACTTTAAGGCCATGAGTGCGGCCAAGGCTTTGGGCTCAGATGTGATCGCTGTCGTGATGGGGCATCAATGCCAAGAAGTGGCGAACCAAGCAGCGCAAATTGAAGGGGTGTCAAAGGTCCTTCTGGCTGATCATGAAGGCTTGGTGCATCAACCTGCAGAAGCCATTGCCCCTGCCCTTGTTGGCCTCATGGGTGAAGGTGATCATTTGGTGGCAGCATCCTCAACCGTCACCCGCAATATTCTTCCGCGCGTGGCTGCCAAATTGGACGTGATGCAGGTATCAGATTTGATTGAGGTCATTGACCCTAAGACATTCGTGCGTCCCATTTATGCAGGCAACGCGATGCAAACCGTGACCTCACAAGACAAACATATTGTAGCCACCATTCGTGCAACGGCATTCTCTGCGGTGGGTACCCAAGATGGAACAGATGTAGAGACATTGGATGTCAGCTCATCTGATCAGAACCAATTTGTGGGTGAGGAATTGTCCAAATCCGACCGTCCGGAACTAACCGCGGCAAAGATCGTGATTTCTGGGGGACGGGGCATGCAAAATGGTGAGAATTTTGCCATGCTTGAGAAGGTTGCCGACAAATTGGGCGCAGCGATTGGCGCAAGCCGTGCCGCCGTTGATGCAGGCTATGTTCCTAATGATTATCAAGTCGGTCAGACTGGTAAAGTCGTGGCACCTGAATTGTACATAGCTGTGGGGATTTCAGGGGCGATCCAGCATTTGGCCGGCATGAAGGATTCCAAGGTGATCGTTGCGATCAACAAAGATGAGGAAGCGCCTATTTATCAAGTGGCCGATTATGGCCTTGTGGCAGACCTTTTCCAGGCTGTTCCTGAATTGGAAGACAAACTCTGATCAGATTTTCGATCAATCCGTTAACATCATCAACCTGGCTTTTGCATTGCATCAGCCGGGTTAACTTTTAAGTGCTTTGAGAGAAACTACCCGTGTCATAAGCACTGTCCATCTCACTTCAAGATAATATTTACCCAATATCTTTCTTCCATCTTCATCACGGCAAGCATATTTGGTGGTAATTGTTTGAGCTTATCTCAACCAAATTTTAACTGTGGTGCAGATACCCAATGATTGATCGCTGACATCATCGGTATCATCCTAGGCATCACTCAGTGGGCTTATATATAAACGCTTGCGCAAGCATTAAACTCGAGCCCTTCTTCTGAGCAGAGTTGCATTCAGGGATTTGATTGGAGTTCGCCTTCGGGAATTTGTCTTTTCTTGCCTATTAAAGGCACACCATGCTTCGTGCTTCTTTACGTTGTGCGTACTTCACTCCAGATAACGTTGGCATAAACGGCGTTCTGACCAAATTCCTCGCAAATGCATGCTCAACTTGTCATGATAGAAATATACCGCTTGACGCGAATGAGGCTTCGTGAAGGATCTATCCATCTGTAGGTAAAGCTACCGGATATCCCAAATTCTCTACCCACCCTGGTAATTGCATCTTCCACAAAATTTGCGTTGATTGGGTTTTCCTGCACCTGACGGAGTGCACGGTGATACATGTTGCCTTCTGCACAAGCAGGGGCGCGTATAGCTTAGCTCCTTCTCTCTCACCAGTTTCTAGGCTCCGTTTTGTAGGTATTCCTGTCTTTATTGAGGATGATATGAAACCATGCGACGACGGTCTGAGATCTGCGAGTTCACATTTCCAAGATCTAATTGCGACCTCGCGCAAGGGACCAGCCATACGCTTACTGGAAATCAAAAATAAATCAAGAGGTGTAGTCGGTATCATATCCCAGCAATCAGCACTCCATTTACAGTCTAATAATCGAGTGGCAGAGCAAACATCAGCTGGAGGGGTTCATAATAAGATCTTGTGGACTGACATAGAACATAGGCGACAGCCTAAACAGTGGGTCGATAGGTGAAATACTGAATAGGCTAAAGCTACCCAGGAAACAATCTGAATGAATCCTATTTCAGGTCATTCATTCAGGGTTGAGCTGCAATTGATCTCGAGTTGATTCAGGAGCATCATTAGATATAATCATGCTCAAAGGTGCTCTATGCCTGCACGATAATGCAATAAATTATCTGAGGTCATGGGAGGATCATTTAACTGGCGGCCCCTGTCCGTCAGCCATAGGCACACGCGATTACTCGACAACAAATACGAACGCTCGTCTATAGTCACATAAATGAAAGGACGCCTTCATAGGAATAGTGCTGCCTGAGGTGTGTTGCAGTGCATTGCTTCAGCGCACAGCGAGGCGGTATTCGAAATTATCCGTCCCAGCTTAGCTAAGACTCTCACCAGGATCCCATTCACCCTCTATGAGGTCGCTCCGATGGTAATCTGTAACCTTCCTACTTTCCAAAACCAACTCATGAAGGTGCTGAATAGTTACCCGCCATATCAGTGCCTCGCCTTGGCGCCCAACTCGCTAAATCTTTAGGTTGAGTAGGTCGAATGGGCCCAGGCTTTTAACCTCACACAAGACGGACCCTTCTTCACGCGCTATGACGGTGCTATTGATAAGAGTTAGGACCGACGCCCCTAAAGCCAAATTATTCCCATACCTCTCTGTCCCAAAATTGACGATGTCAGTGACGGTCCCAGCATCGTTAAATATAACGAGCGCTAACACCCGGCGTAAGGCGAATAGCCTCTCCTCTTTAAATTGACGGATGCCTATGCGGACGGATATAACTATGGGGCTCGATAGCGTGCTTAACAAGCACTGACTGGGATCGTCAACTTATGCACATGATGTTGCTGCAACGAGAATTAGACTGCGCCTCTCTGCGAGTGCTTTTGGCGGCACTTGAATCAAAACCTTCATTACGCACCTGCTGCAGAGAATGCAGAGACAATCTGATTGACCAGTTTTTTTCAACGGAAAACTGTTTATCAGGAAGTGAATATACCGCTTCGGAAGCTCCAGATCAGAGTCGATTTGAACTAATAACTCTTGCATTGCCAAAGTATTAGCTCTTCAATCTTTTATCGTTTTCACAGACTTGCCAACGCGCTCATCTCTTATCAATTGAGCCAAATCATTTCCAGGGTTGACTTTAGCTAAAACTGGCAATCCGTTCTGTACGGGGTGTTAAGAACTTTCCTGGGATATTGTGAGATTTATGTCTCTGGATCTAATGAGACGATCCCCACCGTATTGGGTACATAAGCCAGGTATTTCGTCCGGATCTACTCTGTCAAAAACGACATGGAATCAAGCTTGCGTTGCTGTAAGTTTCTTTTGAGCCGCGCAGCCTCACTCTCCGCGTCCTACAACAAAAACTCATATCTGATCTCTCACACAACCTCTCTAATACATGCAAAAGATGTCTAGACTTTGAGCAATACCTCCATGTTCCCTGCGTAGACTACAAACTTTTACGGCCCTTCAATTTAGTTTCCTGTCCAGTCTTATCGAGCAAGGTGAATAAATAGGCTTCCCAAGCCAGTTTTGTAAAACCTCCAAGCGACGGTGAGGCTGCTTTTCCCACTCAAGTAAAATACATCCAAGTTTACCCGTGTCGAATTCTACTATGTCCGCGACCGAGCGCTTCGGTAATGCGCAATACCATCATAAAAACGAGGATCAGACCCTGCGCAGCCAGTCCAGATCCACAGCCCACTCCGGGAAGATGTCGTGCGAATAATCATGTAACTTTGCAATCCTTGATCGCCTGAACCAACTCACTAGAGGCCTAAAAAATAGAGGGGGAATACTAAATATGCCGCCATCCCATGGCGCATCATGCTGGGCTTTTGCGAATATTCCACCACATAGCAAATGGCATTAGCAGGCTCCGCCATCGTCCTGCGAACGTACCACACCCTTTGTCCTGGGTGCTTTCAACCCTAATATTCAGCATCAATGTTCTAAGTATCCAGGGCTCTTTGATCAGCAGACGGTAGAATACGTACAGGTAAGGCCTTTGCGAATAAAACGCGGAACCAAATCTCTCAACTGAACGGCACCGGACGACCGTAAAGAGGAAAGGTATCTGCAATCAGAGCAATATGCATCTCTAGAGGCTCAATATTTCTTCCACACTACTCGGTTAACGTAGTCAGTGTAGCTGTACAATTTTACTACTTTATCGCTGACGTTTGGCGCACTGTAATCATCCACCAACCGCAATAGACGCTCGTCGCCACGCGATTGCGTACCAATTACCGCTAGTGCTGGCGAACCCGATCAAACTTCTAAACCTACCATCAGCACAGCGCCCTCCTCCACGCTCCCGACGCTCCAGCGCCTGCGAGATCTAATGCGGGGAAGTTGAGCATCGATGACTCCTCGGTGATCGCACTGCTATCAGATACACCGCCGTGCAGCGTTCGACGTGGTAGATTTACATAGTCGTGAAACCCTATGAGGTTTCAAGTAAGGTACGAGCGTGGTGCTCCTCGCTCCCCCTTATTGCGTCAACACGATTTGCGTTCGTGGGTGGTCGACACAATTACTGGTAACCCGTGATCCGTAGCTAGCGTGTGTTGTTACATCTACCAGTTTCGCGAACGAGCGATCAGGCTCTATATTCTCCTCGCGATGAGCAAACAATCTTAAAAATATTTTTTCTTTGACTGGTAGATTTAATCGATTATGCATCTTGATCTATCAATATCTCGTATGTAATGGTGCAATACTTGCTACATTGGCTTCCAGTCTTATTATCTGATCAGTGGAAATCCTCTCTCAAAAGATAATTCCTGCGCAATAGTGCTGCAAGTAAGGTTAATATCAGCGGTGTGGTCTACGATGCGTCTGTTAGTTTCCGGGTACGCGCTGACTGGGTAAGCACCACATCATTTCATATGGAATATGGGTATCTTACGTCGCTTGGCAGGAATCACAGATAGGCAACTATTGGTGTTCCCGAGCACCAGTACCGCCTCCGGTTGCTCCTCCAGAAGAACTGCACTATGGCCGTGATCAAATTTCCTATGGTATTAGCTTTCGCAACTGGTGCCACCTCGGCGCTATTTATGAAATGATTTGGTTTTGCACATTAAGGTTACCGAAAAACACCTGATTTACTCCAGTCATAATTTTGCCCTGTGCACGAGCACGTGGTCGCAGGAGAGATCCAACGCTGCTAATACACGTGACAAACGAATAATCTCAGGGCGGGCGCCTACCACCGACATCACCCTTGAGTTTTTTCATTTAAATCTCAGCTCGCGATAGTGTCTGGTTTATCAAAAGATCAAAATTCCCGTTCGCCCAAAGCATCACTATCATTTCTTCATCACCTATATTTGTAATATCGTGCGTCCACCCGGGAACAGTATCTACTAACTTAGACTGGATCCATTAGTTCGCAGCTCCACAAGATCACTCAGAAGAACGACTGAACAGTATCTCCTGATAACTGAGAATTTTGAATTTCTTATAGTAAAGAGTTGTACCATCTCTTATAATACCCTGATGTTGTTGTGAAGAACTGCAAATTATCTGATATCCGCGTCTTGAGACTTAACAACACACCTCTGGGGTTCCCGTGTTGAGTTACCTCGTACGAAAACGCTCAGGAGGTAGGTAACTAACATAGTCGCGCATAAGGCACGAGCGGGCCTTCCTACGCGATCTGTCACCAGATTAGTCCGACCAGAATGTAAAGCTGAATCCGACCTGCGAGCTCCCAATGTGATGTTGTAGGTCATACAACGCTCCCACTAACCATGCCTTCCAGAGGAACTTACTGCCGATATTGTGGCGGTTCATTGATGGGCCAATGGATGTAAACAAGTGACAAGCAAGTCGATTCATCATGAACTTCAATAGGCAAATTGCGCAAGAGATGTTGTAGCAATAGGTTGCAACGACCGAATTGTAATTTGGTCTACACCACTTACCGAAGACGCTCCGGCAGGCGGAATACGACACATGAGATGCCCGTATCTTCTGAAAGCAAGAGACTTTATGACTTCTTCTGCTGCCAGCTTGCTCCTTCCGTGGGATTATCAAGCGCAGCTTGGGTGGAAGATGCAAAGACTAGCGGTGTCTTGCGACCATTACACACCGGCCTCTTGCCTCAAGGCTTCGCACAACAATGAGGTTAATTTAACGTTGACCTCTGTGAAAGCTGTGTAGTCCTTTAGGGCGATTTTCCAGCTAGATGTATAACACCACAAACTTCCGATACCAGCTGGGGCACTATGCAACCCCATCACCCTCCCAAAAGTGCTGACTGTCACGCCCGGTAATCTGCCCAAACGTACCACTGGTTCTTGCCAATGAATCCATCGGCCCCGTGACCAAAAATGACGGTTAAATAAATTCATTGTAAATCCCTACACGCTCCAAAAACCTTTGCTCATCGTTAGCCTAATTATTTAGTAACAAAAACGTGCCCGGCAACAGTTCCGCACAAAGCCTGTACCCAGACCAGTTTCACATCTTTCATCAAGATATTTTCCTTTTCCTCATGATCGAAATTAGGATTACTAAGCGGTACATTTCAGCAAGTCTGTCTTTGACCATCGTCCTCCCCACAAGTAACTCACGATATACGTCCTCAAAGGCATGCAGAGCTTGCTCATCATGAAGCTGGCTGTTACTGATTACGCCTATAGCTCTTTTATACCCCATCCCACTTCACCTCCTCATTGCTGGTAAAAAACTCTCAAAATCTTTTTCTGCCCGTAGGGAATACTAGCAAAGAAACAACATGGCTACTCCCTTTCCGCCGCAGTTCATCCACTCGAACTCTGGCCTCTTTGCTCACTGCCGCATACGTACGGCTCGTAATCCATGGATTTACAAGACACTTCCCGGCTATGTCCGCCGAAAATTTTGTGCGGTGAAGTGCTTCACTTAGCTCAGGGGGAAGAAAACGTCTAAATTTTCACCGTAGATCGTTGCGAGTACACACAGTGCCCTTGATTCTTTGAGGGTGACAAAATACCCTTCACATCATTTGGAGCCGCATGTGGCTGATTTTTCTGCAACCGCCGGTTAAACCATGGAAGTGTAGAACCGTCCGAGAACGCCACGTTGGCAAACCGGGCCATGGACACCGGTACCTGGAAGACTCGCGCTTCATAAACCTCCATAATCCGCTTACGGTTCCCATCATGTTCCACTTCAAGTAGCAGCCTTGTCAGTCGATGTGGTAGCCATTTGTTAGCGCCATTCACGATGCTGTCCGCAACGTGCCAACGTGCTAAAAATATCGTCTTGATGAGTCTCATCAGTATGAAGGGATCACTCGCCCGAACATGCTTGAGAGCAGAGAGGTTCAATACGAATCGTATTGCCCCGAGTTGCTACAGTAAGGTGAAGCAAAGCTTGGAATTCGATAGATCCACAATCGATGGCAAATGTTTTAAATTCACCCGCCATATATCCCATCGAACTTCGCAGACTTCTCACGAGCTCTACCATGTTGTTTAGAGATATCTACGAGCATGTAAGACCTTAGGATTCCGCTAAATATCTCTGTTGTGGACAGCCTCGACCAATGGACCCAGCACCACCGATTACTAAAACCCACTACGCGATATTATCCAAGCGAAGATCAGCGTCAAACCTGCGTCATCAGCGGCGGCAATGTGTACGCCCCAGCAGTCAGAACGCCCATCCAGCCTCATCAAAATCTTCTGGTAATAACCCATTATTAACTATTACGATCCTTCTCCAATCCTTGAATACTATCTTTATGCCTGAACAAACTTAAGTTTGCTTAAGAGCGCTAACATTCCAAACAAATCAATTGCAGTTGTGGGAGGTATATTCTGTAAACTTTAGCAAATGTTCGTTGCCCGTAATTTTTACGAACTTATCGTAATTCAAGGATCTCATGTCAGGAGATATCCGAGGTATCTGTCTAAGCCGGCTTCTTGCCGCAGCCATTTCTTCGCGGCCGCACAACGCCCCCGTAAGTTTTTTTCACCATGCCGCGTACCGATCACGCCGGACCGGATGCCCTGGTCGATTTAAAAGCGTTGTAAATGGCGTTAATCAGCACATCAATTGCCGCTGCTGGTGCCTTTTGAACAAAAATATCGCCAGATTCTCCATGCAATGCAAAAATCACCAGGTCTACTGCGTCGTCAAGGTCATCATGAACCGCGTCATATTTGGGTCAGTGACGCTATTGGTCATCTGCCTCGAACTTGATTCACGAACAAAGGTATAACGGAACCCCCGATATTATGCTAACATTCCCATAGCGGGTAATAAGCAATTTTTGTAGCGCCACTCGCCTTCGACTTTGCAACAATCACTTTTCCATCATCGCTTTTGACACGCCCATGGCGTTAATTGCAAACAGCTTTGTCTGTGCTTAAGCAAACAACCTTGTGACGCCAGCGGTTATTGCTGCGGTCAACACGTTTTCAGTGCCTAATACATTTGTTTTAACTGCCTCCATCGGGTAGAACTCACACGACGGAACCTGCTTCAAGGCCGCAGCATGAAAGATATAATCAACACCTACAAGTGCTCTGAAATCGACGATATATCTTTATCTCCAATATAAAAATTAATTTTCGGATTTAAGTAGCGCTTACGTATGTCATCCTGCTTTTTCATCTCTACTAAAAATTCGAATTTCTTTTACATCTGATCCAACAAAACGTTCTTAAACACCGCGTTGCCGAACGAGCCTGTCTTAACTGTTATTAAGAGCGTTTTATCACCAAACATAATAAACCCAATATTACCTTTTATGGAATAGTCTGACTTCATAATTTTAATCTCTTTCCTGCGGTTGCGGATAATTAACCAAGACAGCTCATACGCACCCTTGAAGACAAATAAACTCCCACAACCAACGCCCAACGTATGCGTGGTATGCATCAACAGTTGCCGCACATGCTCCAAAGATCCGCAACTACCCAGCATAGTTACGGGGCATCGGACGGCTGGAGTTTACAATTTGAAAGAGGTGCAAATCGTAGCCATTCATCTGACCGTCTCGCTCAATATTATTGATTACGATCTCTCCTACACCCACCGAAATAAGTTCTTTAGCAAAATTGCTCTAATTTCCCATTGCGATTTTTTCTGTTCCATTGGCTGTATACACATCATAAGTTTTGAAAAATGCGACTTCTTTGACGTCTATTACACACACCAAACTTTGGCTTACCAATCGCATGAACTATATCTCTCAGGATAGACAAGTCCCTGTGGTGATCAGGAACTAACAGCCACCTTTTCGACACCTAACGATATTATTTTCGAAACGTCACTAAGTGTTTTTATAATTATCTCTGCAGCACACACAGCGGCATCTTGGGTACCCTTCAAACGCTAATTAAATCAAATGACGGTTTTTGACACGCGAGATGCACCTATATCAAGAACAAAGAGCTCATCCGCTTCCTTTTCATTAAAAATCTTCATGGCATTGATCGGGTCACCAACGTACTTTGGCGACTGGAAACCAATCGTTCAACTGAGAACGTCATCATCCAGCAATAGCGTTGGAATTAATCGGGATCTAAGCACATTGTCTCACTTTAGGTTAGCAAAATTAATTAGTAAACTGCTGGCCATTCTTATGACTTTTTTCAGGGTGGAATTGGAATCCAAAACTCTTTAGAAGAGACCGCACTTTTGGCAAAAGGTATTTCCATATTCTGTTGTCGCAATCACAGCCGTATCATCAGAAGGCTGAAAATAATACACCGTAAAATAGGAACTCAGGCGATGACTCTTCAAAGCCATCAAAAACCGGAATGCCACCTGAATACTGGGAACGCGATTCCAGCCTATGTGCGGAGTAACTGATGTTGCCTGAAATCGCACCACCTTACCAGAATCAAACCCAAACCAGCGGAGCCCTTCGCTCGATCCTGCCAACATCTTGCATACCTACACACACGCCCATCAAGAATGCCCTCGGTTCACGCCGTCTTGTTAGATTCTTAAAACCCGGCTGAGGAAAACTTCCATCGCGGCATCAAACGAGCCAACGCCCGTAAAACCAGATGCGAAAATTTTAATGCATCAGGGTTTGATATGGCCGCGGCGGGAATGTTACTGCTACCATAGTAGTTAACGAATGAGTTAACATTCCCTAAACCGTAACCTGAACATCTGATCACCCAAAGAGCCTCCTCTCCAAGCCTAGCTGTTTGAGTATCGTTGTTCTCTAATGATGATCCTCGCTTATTCTGTAATCGGCATACGTTTTATTGTCGCCCTCAAACAAGGCTCTGAAATCCCTTTGCTCGTAAACCTAAGCTTCTTGGCAACGTGTAGTTGAACTCGTGGCCCAATCTCTTCCTCGCTCAGCTCCACACTAATCTGGTCCAAGGCCCATTCCGCGACATCTGACCTAAGGCGATCAACTTGAAAATGCGCCCTTCGCTTATCGAAACCAAATTTTCTTGCAACCAGTAGTCCCCTGGGAACGGAGAATCGTGATTCATGATGTTTATGCTGAAATTGCTCGCAACCGTAAATCTCGCCAATTCTCGTTCCGCCATCTCACGTGTATGGGACGTAATTCAACGGGTAGACGGACATCACACCAAAGATGTACTTATATAATATTTTGTAGTGTCAAGATATCAACGGAGGGAAATTTTTAAGTTCAATCCTTGCTTGTACTTTGAATAAGCCGACTAACAGCTTGTCAACTCCCAAATAGCCGCCCCATTCCTCGGCTCACGATAACATTCAGTCGAAAAATTACCCCATTTAAAATATATTTAATCTTCTTTTTCTCTAGCAAATTTATAGAGCATGGATATATACGCTATATCCTGAGGATAGTCCTGATCTGGTATCTGTGCCATAAAAAATGATTCTGGAAGACACGCATTTCCCTTCCAATCACACCAGCACATGGTTTATTCCAAATCACAATAATCCTTTTCATTCGAAACCGCCTTCCCAGAGTTCCAACCAACATCGACGTGAAAAAGTAGAGGTCTTAACCCAAACTTGGTGACGACAACATGCCATGTAAGCACTGGGTCTAGCCTCCGCTAAGCCCTAATATGCAGTCGAATTCTTTACCGCTTCCATTTCCCTACGGATCTTTTCGGCAATGGGCCTGAAGTCCGACAGCCTATCTTGCCCAAATTTCCATTCAGGAAGAATACGGTCCGATAGTTATTGCAAGCATTCACAGACCTGCCTTGAATCAAATGAAATTTTGGTCTGATGTATCCATGATAATGTAGTAAATTTTATAGTCATTGGTCACTAAGTAAATTTTCTGAGAGTACAACGTCATCGACGTATCTCCGTATGCTGTCAACAGGAATGAAATACTGTTTACCCATCTCATCTGTTTGATGCTGCATCGAAACCTTTTACCTTCTATTACCTCAACAACAGCTGAGACATGGGTGATCCGGCATCATTGGGTTTCGCACCGCATGCTCGATATCGTCTACGGTAGCGAGCTCGCTTACATCCAAGTATTGTTTTTAATTAATGAGCCAGTATCAATACCAGCATCCATTATGTGGGCCGTAACGCCAATCTTGTCACTTCTGTCACCCATTCAGCAAAGCCCAAACATAACAGTCCATTCCACGATAAATCTGGCAAAATGCCCATGTGGCAACTTATTACATACCTGATACTCGGACACCGCAGCAGACTATCTCGAGTAATACCGCCACCCGTGAATACAACAACGTCTGGAGGCCCATCAGATGCATTAAATAACATTGAAGCGGAATGAAAATCATTGCCGCGAAGTGAATTGGCACTTCATGGCGGCCCGGCAAACTCTTTTCAAACTGCGCGTCTGACTTTCTTTTTCTAAATAAAGCTTTCTGCAGGGTTCGGCCCAGAACGACGTGACGATGCCGAATTTCTAAGCATCAGCTTTCAGAAAATCTTTTTAATAAAACGCGTGGCTCCCACCTCAGAGAAGCTCCAAGAATAATCTCTCACTATTGAACAGCTTCTTGACAAAAAATATGACCTGCAGGATAGCTGCAAGTGCTGTCAGAGCTCCTCGATTACCAGTATGGAATATTGACTGTACCTGATGGTGAGAGTGCGCGAATCTTGGTCATCTTAAATACTCAACTTCTGCATTAAAATCTATTGGTTTTAACCCATATAAAACACCTTGAGTGCGGAAGAATTGAGTTTGATTTAATTTCACTAAGCGATGTTCGATACCTAACATCTTTTTGGTAATGCCAGATGTAGAGTCAGTCGCCTTCAGAACTGCACTGTAAACATCTTGAAAACATTTTCGATGCCCCAGAGCTATTTCTAATTCCTTTTCGAGGGAAGACCGAGTGTACTCTTACGAACCGCGAAAAGGCTCTCGGTCTGACTCACACTCGCTTTTCCGCTAATCACGTCATTCAGAAATGCTTCATAATAGCCGTTAAGGGTATCCAGATTTTTCAAGGAAAACGTCTATTAATGCTTCATCTTGCCGTCTCTCCATCGTGTATGTTTTGACCGACTCTAAATTGAGTGGATTCGCAGTGTAATATGACCTTCGACCGCTAGGAAAATATCCCAACCCAAACCTAAATGAGAAAAATGATGGCGGGAATCCTTTTTGGACCCACCAATACCCGCAGCTTCCTGATAGGCATACGCCATTGAGACACCTCGTAAAAATTTGGTCTCTGTCACGCGAGCGAGTTTTCAACGTTGGTGCTTAGCCAGCACTTCACCAGTTACCAACGCTTGCAGTACCCAGATTTGGCCAGCAAATTCGGCACCAGGGTAAAGCACTTTGTTTGCAGTTTACCATAGTTGAAAACCTGTGACGCTCCCTTGGCGTCGTTTGTCACCCACGCTATATATCCGCTGTAAATGAAGAGACTGATTGCTCGGTAATTTAACCCCCGTCACCCTAGGCGCGTTCACAGTGATCAAATTCGCTATTGAACGCCAAGTTACAGCATTCTCCGACCTCATCGCCCGGTCGAGAGCTAAAAGCTTTCATTCAGCTCATCCCATCTCTATATTTCAGCAACTTGTTCAACCTCGCCAACGGGAAACTTATGAACTGATCTCCACATGAAAAACCACGGTCGCTAGAGGCGATATAAATCAACTCCTTAGTCTCGACCCACACCGCCGTAATCTTCCCATCGCAATTTCACGAATTTGGCCTTGACCGCAGACGAACCCACAAAAGAATATTTCGTGTATAACTGAACGCATGGAGGTTGATCGAATCGCAGTAGTCCGTCAAGCAAATCACATAACTCTTACCCCTTGCCGAAGAAGTACAAGTTGGTCGTCGAAGTATGCGAGCAGATTTACTCTATCTAACCGGAAAGCTCTGCTAAGTATCCGAGACCAACCAAAATGTCTACAGACACGATCTTGGTAGTACGAATGACTTAGTCAATCCTTTTCACCGAAGAGAATACGCCCTGTTCCGAGCCGAGATCTCCACCCTTCTATCAGCGTCGAAGTGCATCAAAGTTCCACGGGCATGGCGACCAACAACCACTTAACTAAAACCTTTTTGTAATCAAGCCTTCCAAAACCCTCGTAAAACCGTTCAAAACCCTTCTAAAGCTTCACCGTAAGCAACAGAATCTCTGAGGAAGACTAGAACACCCTCTGAAAAACAAATAACCCCATACCCAAAGAGCCTCATGGACCACTGATCTTTTTTTGTATCTCCGCGGCCACGTTCCAATGCTCGCAATCGAGAGAAACGATAAGAAACTGTGCTGAATCGGTATTTACCGCGCCCCCAAGGCTCAACAGAGACGCCCGCAACAACCACCCCATCAGCTCAGCTGCTTTAAATACCAAATTGGTCCATCTGCCTTCCCAATTTCTTTTTTTTCTGCTTGTCTTTAGTGGTACGCGAATACTGTATCACGTAGGACGGAGTCAAAGGAGAATCCATACCCCAGTAGACAAATTCATCAGTAAAAATAGCTCCACATGTCCTGCCAAATCTGGCTGCCGTCGCCTGTAGACGCTCCTTTACGTTAAGGTGTTGTCCATCACAAACGAACTATCCGACATTGCCCCGTCAGGAAGTCACCAGTCATGACCCATATATCCTTTAGGCTTAACTGGATCTTGCAAAATATTGCGTGTGTGTTTTATCTCACCCTGCGAGAAATCATGCGCAATAGCTTCCCATGTCTCCACCATTATCTAATGACTTGTAGATTGGTACAGAGGCATAAACTTTTATTAGAACCATATTCGCCAAAAATAATACTACCACTTTCCGTTCGACAAATTGGGTTATGCAAAAGATTCCTACAGTTCTTCAATGCGAGAATTTAAATTCAAAAATTCCCGTATTAAGAAGAATCTAAAAGATATATACGGCACCCATGCGAATAACTAAAACACGAGAAAAATCTAAGCATCCAGCGCAAAATATTACATTTATCAAGACGAAAAACCCTACGGAATATTCTAGAAGAGCGCCAAAATCGATCATTTTATGTGGCATTTTTAAATCGAGCTTTGCTGGTGTTAGCCGTTTGAAATAGTTAACGTCCGACCATGAGTTGATAAAATTTTATCATCTTCGAAAAAGTGAATTACCTCTGACCGATAAATCTCCAAGACTTTAATCATGTTTTATCCTTATTGCGGGACGCCAGATAGATACTTGGGATACACACACCTTAGGTTAGGTCTCTAAATCTAATAATCATTTCATCAAAATAATTACCACTAATCAGCAATAACCTCCATTGAGACAAGTCGACAAGTCGAACACAATATGGACCTGTTAAGGTTGATAAATTTTTATTAAGGCAGCCATTATAACTTACAACACGGCACAAAAGGGAAAAAGTGAAGGATCCCAAACACCATCAACATTTTTATTAAATCTGAGACCTTAGACGGATACTTATGTAACGGGTAACTTACAATTATTTTAATTTTTGACCGCCTCCAACTTCTTCACGAACCCACCTCTGATCCAGAAAAGGTTTGCGGACGTAATAAAAATAAAATTGCGATTACCTGGCTCCAATAAAGTTGCTGACCACTGGTACAACAAGCACTCTGAAATTTAGATAGCTTTCAAATTTCGGCTGCTCACGTTCGTCCCATAAATAAAGTTCGTCTACCGATCCAAAGGGTATCGAAACCCAATGTCGCTTCCGTAGTCGAGGAGTCCAGCGCTGTATCATTCGTCGAAGGCCATGTGCGACAGTACAAATGCCCACCGCTGGTAGTGATCGTCAGTCACGAAAACGCATTGCGGACTTTTTTGCAAAGGCACCCAAAACCAATATTTCGAAGGAATTCATCGATGCAATATCAGTAACGCCTCGCACCCTGTGACTCTGCCGAATAAAGCACTCTGTAAATGATCTGCCAGCTCAAGCCGCTATAAGCTAAGACAATGAATTGTACCTAATCCTCTTCGTACAGCGCCTTAAGGTCTGTGAGATTAAAATCCCTATCTGCGACTGAATAACGTTCCTGCAGGCAAGTCTTAATAATGTGCAACTTATTTGTCTCTAATGTGGAATGAATAAGCAAGAGTGGCAGATGAACTGAGAAAGCTATACAAACCGTATGTTCATTGCAGCAATAGTCGCACACAAACAAAACATAATGTTAGACAATAGGGTATTGAAACGATAATACCTCCTCAACCGCTGCTGATATCGTTTTAGTTTGGTACTCTTTGGGAAGTCGACAGGCGTCCCCGACTGGCTAGCTCGTACTTTTACGTAAATAGCGGTCAATAGACATCTCATTGTGAAGACTCTCAAAGACAACATCTGGCAGAAATCGATCGTAGTCATGCCGGTCCTTTGCACAAACATCAACGATCGAGCAGATTCATTTAGGTCAACAAGTCACTAACATTGTTTCTTGTTACCAAAACTAAGAACCCAATGTAATAGAATAGGATATTGTGAACCAGATCGGCATATCCCAGGGGAGCAGCACCCAACGAAATGTTGTAACAACGCGCAACAGCTCTAGAACAGTGGCTACAAAGCGATACTCGTCCCTTTATAAAATGCTGCCTTATAAATAAAGCTCACCCACATTGCGTAAATCAGCAAAGGAAAAGTCTGTAGGTAAAGCCACCAAAATTTAGATATAGGTCAGTCTCAAGTGGCCACTGTTGTGTCGCATTATCGTTATACCATTGATCTGGATAATACTCTTGGCTAGCATAATACTCAGATCGAATTCAGACGAGGCATCGATAAAGCCGACACAATTAATGGCTTGTTAGAAAAAAATAGTGTTGTTTGAAAGATACCAGGTGCGACTTCTCATTTACAATCAAATCATGGAGGTAATATGCATTGAAGGCCCACCAACCCTTCGATGAAATAGCCGAAAGTGCTATAAAATCCACCTGAAATTCCATACATAAGTTAAAAAGATAAAGCAGCGAAAAAAGCTGTAGCCATGAGTGAAAGCCGTGATAACGAAAGCCTTTGCGGCCCAAGAATGAAGGGATAAAGAAAAAAATCGTAAGAGTTATAATCTGGTTTTGAAACCACCCTGCAAAGCCAGAAATCAAATGAGGACAACGGCAAAAATATCGCGCCACCGGCGCCCAGATTTTTTTGTCGACTCCCGAAAGAAGATAACCCCTAAGCAGAAGATGACCAAATTAGTAACTGTTATCAGTGCTACAATAACCAAATCAGCTACTCCTGTTGAACAAGAGAGACAGGGCAAATGGTATAAGTCTCAAGCCAAATAAAAACCTCCCGTCTGATTTGGATAAAAAATAAAAGCATGGAAGAACTGCCAAGATAAAAAAATGTCCATATGACGAAAATTTTATTGACTTTAATTTATTTACAAGTTTGTCTTTGATCAAAGTACGTACATCGGTCGATTGCAATATGGTACAACATGTTAAGTACACAGTACCAAAATGTAAGTTGAAGTTGATAACGGAGTATAAGCTCATTTCGTCCCAAAACACAAATTGCCCACGGCAAAGATACTGCCAATCAATTAAATCCGAAGTACAAATTGACTGATGAGGGTGTTGGGCATCACATATAGAGTGTAAAAACGCAGTCATCACATTACAGGGGATGGAAAAACTGCGTGGGCGAAATAAAATGTAGGCTTTGGCGTACCACAAAGATGCTCCAGCACTTTTCCATTGCGCTTGGATCTGCCATACGCAAAATGCAATAAACAATAAGGCAATACAGTGAACATTTAATCACCGAGGCATAATCAAACCGTAGATCCAGTATCTTCACCCTTGTGTCGACTCGGCTATTAAAACTTGAAATATAGATTGAAGTCTTTGGCAGGCAGAAGAGATACGCAAGAAGGATTGTGAGGAGCACAAAGAAGTTATGTATCGCCAGGCTCTGCGCCGTCCAGATTGAAAGCGTCATACACCAATGAAATGGATTAGCATAGTCATGGGAGGTTATCCATAATATAACACCGTAATCTGTGGTGCCTGACGCCAATTAAGCGATATACGATAACACAAATTACCAAATATCCGATGCCGGCTGTTAGTACTGCGAATCCTACGTTACCTGAAGGCAGAAGAAGATTTAAGATAAAATTCACCATTGCACCGGACACCGCAGCAACCGCACTTGAGGAGATCGGTATTCGAACGCCAAACCGCACCAGACTTGATAGTTTACCCGAGCCAAGCACGCAAACTGCAGTACCGGAAACCAAGAGACAACACCAGAGTAATCCGAAGGCACCACAAACGGCAGGACAAAAGGTGTAAAGCCGCAATCAGAAGAAACGTTAACCCAACATGGAAGTCAAATATAGCAACAGACTGCCTTCCCATCTGCAATAATTTTTTCCATAAGTCGAAAAACTGTGGATTTAACGCGTTAAATACGTCAACAGACAGCACGACAATAAGGAGCCAATGTTGTATGCGTAACTGTATACCGCAACAGCGCCCAAACCAACAACCAGAAATCATTACCCGATCTAGCTGACGAGCGCAGGTCAGACTAAATGCAAAAGATATGGAAACGAATATTTTAAGCTTTTAGTGATAACCTAGGTTGAAATTCAACTTTACAAGTGGCCTAAACTTAACGGTGAAAAAAATAAAATAAAATGAGGCGCCCAACATTTCACTTATTACAACAACTGCGAATATAAATTATACTCCAACGTCAACAATAAGTAACAGGTAGCAGAAAGTGAAATGTGATTTCCTACGGTATAACTTTTAGCAATTGGACGCTTTTAGACTGAAATACAAAATATTGGGTAATCAATAGCTCCAAAAAGACACCAAAAATACATGGAGTAGCAGAGCGCCAGCTGTCGAAGGAAGTCCAAAGAGTGGTTGAAAGTCCAAAGGCATAGTATAGACAATCGCGGCTGTAAAGATCAGGAATTTGAATATTACGGTATTGTCAATTTGAACTCTCAGAGAGTAAGAACTGAATACAGCAGTCTGCCGGAAACCTGCGTGAAGGTTTAAAAAGAGCAGAGGAACAAGCAAAGCAACCCAAGAGAAAAAAATGCTCACCACTCCAAAGTCGGAAAGCGACATGAAATTTGTAAATATCAGTGTAATGCAAGCAATGAAAGCTTGCCAATCGCTACGACCAAAATGCTCGCCAGGGTATGACTTCTGTAGCCATGCTTGCCTTACTTCAGACTTTTCTGGTTAGAGGAAGTTGCTAATAATGTTGCTAGTTTCATGACCACGGGCTGGTCATATAGTGATGCCCACTGCCCATAATGTCCTTGATCACGAAATCAGAGGTATCCAGCCATTTCCATATTGAGTAATGCATTGTACATGCCAATAGCTGCTCTATTAGGCAGTCGGAGCCTCTGCAGGTATCGGGCGGTGTGCTGAATTTAATCAGCAGAAGAACAAATGAATGTCTGTCTGATCTTTATATATTCTCGCGAAATTTCAGGGCTTGTATATGAAATCTTCTAAATTCATGGAATTTTAGAATATCCTCAGGAGCCAGACAAGTGGTTTGTTAAGAATAGGTATGCGCTTTATTATCTGTTGCTCGACAAGTGTTAATACCTTGGCGCACAATGCACAATACCACATTGAATTATCACAAGATCTGTCTAGAGACGTATAGTAATGTCGAGGAATCAACAATTGACGATAGTCGACCCTCCATGTCCATAGTGAATAAAATCAATGTGTGGGAAAGTGTTCTTTTAATTTAGCTTATATAGGTTTTCATCTGGTTATATTTCGGCTCACTTCTTGAAACGCTTAACAATCTGTTAATACTAGAATTGACAAGTCAGATTTCATATTATTTGAACGTTTAACGTGATGTCATTTGAGCCATTATTTCCAAGTCTCTGACGTGTTGAGACCAAACACAAGGTAGAACGTTCAGCTGACATCCATGTTTCTGACTGCCTCGCCTGGTTTAAGTCCGTCTCCGACATTGCTGCCACTCCTCAACACTTGCAGTAGAACCGATAGTCGCATTCAATTCTTCCAAGGGACAAAGTTCTAATTTATGGTAAAGGTTAACATTATGCCCACTTCCAGGCATCACCTGTACGATATGAAAAAGAGTGCCAGTAGTGGACTCACCCATACCAGCAAACACGGCACTACAGATGGAGCCAGGGTAGTGAACTGGCAATCAAGCTGTAGTTAATCAGCTGGCAACCCTGCCAGATGAAGGCAAGATCAATTACATGTGATTTAATTAACCAGTCATTGGTCCTTCACCCCGGGTATTTATCAAGTCCCTGAAACAATGTGAGACCACCGCAAAGTCAACGTGAACGACGTCAGACTCCGTCTCGTCAAGAACTCCTGAGCCTGGAGCATTTGAACTTAGAAACCTGCGGTTATAGCAATGAAACTTAGGCCCATAGTCAGATGCCAATCAAAATTACATTTGACAAGCTCCGAATGTAATAGCGCCCCGGGTTTCTCGATTAGTAACCCGGTAACCCCGCACGTATGAGGTCTTTAGCAGCATCCGCAAGGCCCTCCCACCTGTTCGCAATTACCGCGCGCTCGCAGGATGGGCGATGTGTCAAGATACGCGCGCAAGCCCCCGCCTGCTAGCCTTATCACACCCAATCCGTCTCCTTAAATTTGCAACACCGGCACGCCCACGACCAAAGGAGCATAAGTAAGTCCATGTTGAAGACCCGGCGCATACTCCACAAGCCATAGGGCCAGCACCCACCAATAATATATCCAATATAGAACCTTGTTGCAGTTAAGTCACCGATAAACTCCGTTGGATGTTCATTAACTTATTGTAGGTGGAAAATTGGAAGGCTCCAATAATTCACTAGAGCGACTTCAATTGTTGCCCTCCTCTAATGTCGGCAACCCGTTACCTTCACTCGGCGCATGAAGAATTCCGCGACGCGGCCAGCAACCTCACTCAGTAAAGGAGTTTTATGCTCCTCGCACCAGGAAGAGCCCTTAGCTCTATCGTCAACGAACTCGACGACATTTTGACTCGTTGACAAGAACCTCTTTTATCACAAGATCTCATTCGAATGGTGAGGGGCAGGTCGGATCAGAAACTGACTCGATATCAAACATTAGTGACCCAGATATGCCAATTTTCTAAAGAACCGTAAAACTCATAAAATCCCCTTGCGTTTGGAGGAAATAATCTCATCGCTAAAACTATGACCAATAATGTTAATATTAGATGTATTGAGAAAAATAACTAAGTCTACGAAATGAATCGGCTTATAGCCTAAACCAATACTCCCAAATTCTCTTTTTACTGACATGAATGTTATCGGAGCATTATCGCTCGTAAGGAAGCTCTTTGCACGAATATATTGAAATAAACGCTTCAGCAGTTTACTGTGGCCAAACTTCGTCTCTAGTCAAAAGAAGGGCTTTCGAAGTGCTCACGCCGATCAAAATAAACTTCTAGCAGAATCGATTTCATTTAAATTGTTGAGAATACGTTCGAGCATCGCGAAGCGCATATCAGAAAGAGTAGCAAACTACTGCATAACTGTTGATACTGGATTAATTTGATCAATATTTTCCCAAAATGTCAAAGGAAGAGTTTCTATTATTTACCCCTCCTTTAATGTTCGAATTTAGGCTTCACCCTATCTCTTTGCATGGGACATAATGGTCAACGATGTGTATGTTTGTATTCCATGATCTAGTAATTATTCGAAGGTGACGATACCCAACATTCCCAAAACCTACGATCAAAATATTCTTCTGCATTCCATCTTCCCATTAAACAACCAAGCCTGGCTCATATTGTAAACCTAAGTCATCAATAATCAAATTTCTTGCCCGAAATATAATTTGATTTGATTGGGGGATAATAAAAATACCACTGCTCCGCTTATGTTTGATTGATTCAACAACCTACCCATGGTCTCGAATTGATATTTTTAATAAATGCTGCTCTTGGTCATCAAATATTCCGCCCGACTAACGCAATTCACCTGAAGCGAGAGTCGTGTGGCGAAACTTGCGACACATCTAGTAAGATGAATAATCGCGGATTTTAATAGCCGCGTATTCTACTGGAGCACATCCCGTGCCCTTCATAAATATGAAATGGTGCGACAACTCCATATATTGAACTGATATTTACCAGTGAAATGGCCGTCTATCCTTTAAAAATACGTAGTCAGATCCACGCATTAGCAAAAAGAAGTCCAAGATTTAACCTGGTTACATTCTCATTAAAACTAGAGGCTCACATTGCCAAAAAGGTTGCCAGTATTGTGAGCTTCCCGTGATAGCAATTAATGCGACTATCAACTCCTGGATCCGACGCTACAGAAAAATTTCGTAATATCAGATCTTACTGGCAATGTCTAGACCTTTAACAATGATCTTATTATTTTGATTGCCGACTATCAGCGAATCTCTTCATTTGACCTCATTTCATCAATATCAACCGCTATTACGTCAGCGTTCTGATCAATGCAGTCGAGCACGACCGATGCCCCATCGTCATTGATCCGGATCATTATCAATTTTTTTGCCGACAGATCATTGGCGCCTCTCCATCAGAAACTCTGCAAAGTCAAAGTCATGTTGATCGTCTACATCAACGGCTCTCTCTCTTGGTATCTCAACCGCGACTACGTTACCGTCAAAGAGGCCACCGCGCGATCTTTACAAAGGGAGTTGTGCAGTATGCCACCGTTAGCCATCAAAACAGGTGGTGCATCCTAATGTCGCTGAACGGAATTCTGGCTGGTACACCAAAGACGCTTCCGATTTGCAATTCAGTGAAACCATATTGAAATAAGGCTGTTGTGATGTAGAAACACATAATATTATATCACCATTGCTATCAGTTTTGCGCTTCAGCACTGCGCGACATCTCTCTCTCTCTCTCTGCTCGATCGCAAGGGACTTGCTGCCGGCAGAGATATGAAGTACCAAACTCTCCATATTTTTGGAGTACGTAGTCGATCGCATAAGCGCGACAATCCATTCTGGAGACTCGTCTTGAGGCGAGAAAGCTTATCTTAAAATTACCTCAGCACCCTGATTTGCTTACTTCGATATCTCGCGACAATCGGTCGACACAAATACACACGATGAAGGAACATTGAAAAGCAACCTGATCGCATATTGACTGGCTTACCGGCCAATAACTCTTATACATTTTTTCAGGCAATCCCTTTGAACCAATTCGTGCAAATATAAACGCATAGACCTTCATACCACACCTAATTCGGGAGGCTAAACATTAAAGTTTAGCCTTGTCTGCAGTTTTTATAACGGCGATTTAAGTGTTTATTTTACCGTCGATAATGACTGGCACCGCTTTGTAATTATAAATTCAACAAACTCTAACCATATTTAAGTACATGTCATTGCGATCCCAATTTAGGGATCCTGAGTAGACCACTAGCCTTTCGTTTTCAGTAAATTAGTGAAACAACTCGTTTTTAGACACGCACCATTCTATCCGGCCTCTCGCTAATTAATTGAATACGCCGTTGACTAGGTTCTGCAGGAAATCATGCATGTAGGCGACCGTGGAGTCTGAACCTCGAAGCAGAATATCTGCCACCGCCTCTACCTCAATATCTAGAGAACTTGAGCGAGACAGGAAGGAGCTATAAACCTAGAGCAGGACCTAACAACCAAAAAACAAACAATCCAATTCGTGACTCAACTCTTGTACAACCGCCACCCAGCTCCTTTGATGGGAAGAGCCACACCATTCTTTATAACTTTTCTTGGTATGCCAGGCGGGTGATAACGCCAGAGTCAATGTTGGCGTTAAATATTTGTCCAATTGTAATTGTGACTCTTAGAAGCTGTTTCACGCGTTGTGCAGACGGCATGAATCGCAAGCAGTATCCAATAGCCGCCACCGCATCATACTCTGATGGCCATATCAGCTAAGCGGCTAGCGTCGTTA
Organism: Alphaproteobacteria bacterium; assembly: GCA_038131935.1. Taxonomy (GTDB): domain Bacteria; phylum Pseudomonadota; class Alphaproteobacteria; order UBA8317; family UBA8317; genus UBA8317. The sequence continues at coordinate 237,210 of JAYPQH010000018.1, forward strand.
AAACTTGGCGTTAGAGGCTTTTCAATCAATACTGGATAGCGGCTTTGGAAAAAGCCGCCGCATGCTCGAAGTGCATACTTGCGGGCGACGCGATGAGGCAATCTAGGCCGTATCGCTAACGCGTCGCCTAGAGATACAACTGCAAATCATCGGCGTTACCGGGAGTTCAGTTACGTTCCGACTCCGCTACTAGATACTGCAATGACAGAAGAATTTGGGAATAAAAGCTTGAAATTTCTTCTGTGACGCCTGCGATACTTCCGAGGCCCACCACGCAATACTGATCTTTAGATACAATACGTGTCTGAATCAGCGCAA
>JAYPQH010000019.1:0-19648 GCA_038131935.1 Alphaproteobacteria bacterium
GCAGCTGAAGAGGTCATGGATGAAAACCGCACGCTCCTTCAGGCGCTTGCGTGAGCGAACCAATATGGGTTCCAGTGAAAGCGGTTCACATCATTCATGATCGCCAAATTGCACGTCACGGAGGCATATCGGGGCTTCGTGATAGCGGATTGCTTCAAAACGCTGTGAACCGACCCGTAAACAAATGGCAGTATGAAGACACTGATATATTCGAATGTGCAGCCGCGTATGCTTTTGGCATTGCCAAGGCGCATGCATTTGTTGACGGAAACAAACGGACTGCATTTGTCACGAGCGCGACTTTCTTAAGGTTGAATGGATGGTATTTTGTGACTGAACCCGCAGAAGGTGTCACCTTTATGGAAGGTCTCGCATCAAACGTGGTTTCTGAGGAAGAGTTTAAGAACTGGTTGGGATGTGGTTCTAAGAAAATTCAATAATGCTAGCGCTTTTGCATGTCCCAACGTTGGGGTGCTATGGGTAACTCGAATTTAAAAATGCAGATGATGGTAAGTCGCTCGGTGATCGACAAAAGTACGTTTTGGCCTACGCATTTTCAAAAGGGTAATTGTCATGACAACTGTGAATGTGACCGAGGCGCAGGCCAATCTGTATAAATTGATCGATGATGCATCTGCGAGCCACGAGCCGGTGGTCATCACTGGCAAGCGTGGAAATGCAGTGCTTCTGGCGGAAGACGATTGGAACGCGATCAACGAGACATTGTATCTGCTTTCTGTCCCTGGCATGCGTGAGTCAATCATTGAAGGCATGCAGGAAAGCCTCGACGAGACATCAACTGAGTTAGAGTGGTGACTTGGACGCTGCACTACACAAAGCAGGCCCAGAATGATTTAAAAAAATCGCGTCCTCTGGCCTCAAAGCCAAGGCGCAAGCGCTTCTAGCAATACTCGAAAAAGACGCTTGGCAAAACCCGCCACCGTTGGCAAAGCTTGTGGGCGATTTGAGTGGGGCTTACTCAAGACGCATCAATATTCAACACCGTCTTGTCTATCAGGTTTTGGAAGCAGAAAAGGCTGTAAAAATATTACGGCTTTGGACGCATTATGAATAGAAACACATGACGCAGCTTTATCAGTCAAAGATTTTTGCAAACGGTTCAACGACCCTGCCGAAGCCCGTGCGCGATGCGCTCGGCGTCAAAGTAGGTGATCGCGTTCGCTGTTGCATTTTCGGAGAATTGTGCAGGCATTAACAATGCGTATGGTTTGTGAATTGGTAGATATGCCCGCTTGGCATGATCAGCCGACTGTATCACTTCGTGAGATGCAAAATGTCATTATTTATCGCGCAATCAAGAGTGAAAAATGACTCAATGAGTCCATTATCTCATACCACCTGATGTTAGATCGACACAGGCACCATGGTGCCTGTCATCATAGCGATATGGGTTTTGGCGTTACCATGCATCGCCCAGACGTCTGCACGAACCACAACCAATCGCCTACCCTGTTTCACAACATGCCCCTCAGCCAGAAGATAATCCCCTTTTGCTGGTGCCAACAAATTGGTCTTCATTTCCGCGGTCAATACGTCAAAACCCTCTTGCATCTGGCTGAGTGCAGCATAGCCTGCTGCCGTATCGCCTATTGAAAACCCAACCCCCGCATGTGCAAAGCCATGATGCTGCTGCGTTGTTGCCAGCAAGGGACAACGTATACTCACAAAACCAAGCTCAACATGAACAAGTTCAGCACCAAGCGTTGACATCATTGATTGAGATGCAAAGCTCTTTTCTATCCTTTGGCGTGCGCGCAATATTTCATATGTATTTTCTGTCATATTGATGAAGCTGATATTTGTGATCACATAAAGTTAAATCTTATTCAGGGATATCCCCAGCCAATGTGATACGGTGTAGCAACCTTCTTTGACCATGGTAATCATTGATCGGGTAATGCATAGCACAGCGATTATCCCAAATTGCTAAGTCACCATATTTCCACTGTAATCGGCATTGGTATTCCTCCCGTATTTGATGACGGTAAAGCATATCAAGAAGGCCTTCTGATTCTTGCTCTGTCCACCCTTCAAACTGTGTTGTGTGGGCTGGGTTCACATACAACGCTTTTTTACCTGTTTCCGGATGGGTACGAAAAACAGGATGAATACCTTGCAACCAATCTTTATCCACATCCCGACCTGTCTCATCAATGCGTGCTTGTCTTGTCTGGCTGACACGCTTTTTATCCGAACGGAAAACCGCTCGAACACCTTTTAAGGCAGATTTTAACCCTTCGCTCAAACCCTCATAAGCAAGATATTGATTGGAAAAAAGCGTGTCACCTCCAATGGAAGGCAATTGCTTCGCCAACAACATGGTCGCCATAGGAGGGCGATCTTGATAAGCTGTGTCTGTATGCCAAATACCACCAAAATTAACCTTTTCATTCTCTTTTTTGAGAACCGGTGTGATAACATCAAAGCCATCCAAACCTTTCAAAAAAGGATAAGCGACAGGCTGCCCCCAACGTTGAGCAAATTGTAGATATTGCTCAGATGATAATTCTAGCCCACGAATAACGATGACAAGATGCTCAAGCCATAAATTTCGTAGCTGCGATGTCACTTCATTACTTAAGGGCTGCGACAAATCTACACCTTCAACATACGCACCCATACCAGCAGACATTGGCGTAACAATGAGAGACATAACTTTCCTCCAAACATAACATGTGCAAAAGTTTAATGTCGCTAGAAAGAAGACAGCAAGAGCAAAATGCGCATAGCTAAAATGCATCTTCACCTGTTGCCAAACAACATCTTTTACGATGACATATGGTATCTGTAAAAAAGGACTTTTAAAATGCTAGAAGATATCCGTGAACTACTATGTCCCTCTGGAACACTGCGTGTTGGTATTAATCTCAGTAATTTTCTTCTTGTGTCTGGTGGCGTGGTTGATGGAACCCCAGTTGGGGTAGCTCCAGATATGGCTGCATCTATTGCCCAAAAATTAGATGTCGACATCACATACCATTGTTATGAGCGCCCTCATTTATTGGCCAATGATGCGGGAAACGATGTGTGGGACATAGGCCTTATCGGAGCTGAAAAGCAGCGCGCTGAATCCATTAGCTTTACAAGCGCTTACAGCGAAATAGAAAGTACTTATCTTGTTCCTGCGAACTCACCATTGAAATCCATAGCCGATGTGGATCAACCAGGGGTTAAAATTGCCGTTGCAGAAAAAACAGCCTATGGATTGTGGCTTGACCTTCATATCAAACAAGCTGAATTGGTTTATGCCTCCAGTCTAGATGCTTCCAGGGATCTGTTTTTGCAAAACAAGTTGGATGCATTGGCTGGTCTTCGTCCAAAGCTCATTGCTGATCAAGCCATTATAGAAGGTAGCCAAATCATACCTGGATATTTTTCCACCGTGCAACAAGCTATTGGAACGCCTATATCAAAAGCGCGTGCAACAGAATTTCTTCAACAATTTGTTGATGACGCTATTTCTGGAGGTCTTGTGGCAGCACTTATTGAAAAACACCAAGTCATAGGACTGTCCGTAGCATCAAGATCATAGGACACATCAATTGGCCTTTCGTCCTACTGGAAATTTTCTTGGTATTATCCTTATTTCCATTGCTGTGCTTGGAAGCCTCACCACATCTATCGTCATTAAATTTTTCCCTCAGGATGTTGGTATAGCTACCCTCTTAGGGTTGAGATTTGTTGCAGCGATGCCGCCATTAATCTTGCTTGCCTGGTGGATAAGAGGCTGGGATGCTCTTCGTATTGAGCGAACCGATCGAATGATCTTTCGTATGCTTATTGGACATACAGCTATTTTATTTTGGTTTCTGTCCGTGCGCCACTTAAGCTTAGGTCAGGCAACTGCATTATCACAGTCCTCCGCTATCTTCGTGACAGCTTTGGCACCTTTTGTCTTGGGGGAAAACGTAGGGGCACGACGCTGGGCGGCGGTCATCGTTGGTCTTATTGGCGTTATTTTCATTACAAATCCCTTTTCAGAAGATCTTAACTGGGGAATTTTGTATGGTTTGGGCTCTGCAATCACAGGTGCTTGGTTAGCTATTATCTTACGTATCCTAGGCAAGACAGAACAACCCATCACTGTTGCTTTATGGCATAATGGAGCGGGAGCTATAGGATATCCATTAGGCTTGGCATTGATCGTAGGAACACCAACATCCATCACAGATCTTATTCAAGCACCTCATGGATGGGTTGCAACGGTTGTCATTGGACTTGCGGCAGCCATAATGCAATTTGGTTTCACTTCAGCATATCGACATGGGGAAGCAGCCGTCATCGTACCCATCCGTTATCTCGCAGTTCCACTCGCAACACTCGTGGGCTGGCTTGGATGGGGTGAGCGTCCATCAGTAGCTGAATACATAGGTATGAGCTTGGTGATTGGATCTTGCTTATTTATCGCGATGCGCGAATACAAAATACAATCAACAAACCAAACCAAAACCACAAATACGCAATCTTGATACAATGCCTACCCACGTAATGAAATATATGGCGGCCTAAATAGTCACCTGCGATAAGTTCAACCTGTTTGCATCGGACGATCTGTTTTCCCAGCCCATTCGCTCAGAGAATTGTCATAAAGTTTCCACGTCTTTTGTCCCAATTGCTCTGCCCAAAAAACAGTGGCACTCGCAGCAATCCCTCCACCACAATAAGCAACCAAGCAGCCTTCATCAGGAAGATGACAGGAAGAAAAGTGCTCAGCAATAATACCCTCATCAAGAAAATGAGCTCCATCATCAGCGAGTAAACTTTTGGTGGGTATATTGAGCGAACCTGAAATGCGGCCCGGTCTACCATAATGCGTTCCACCACCTTGATGCTGCTCACGTGACAACGCATTCACCACAAGGTCTCCCTGATCCAAGGCATGCTGAACATCTTCCGCCGTGGCAATATACTGCTCTTGGGGTATGCCCTCAAAGTGTTGCGGCGCATACTGAAATCTACCCTGCTCCAAGGGCAGTCCCTGGCCTACCCAGCCTAATAACCCGCCGTTCAATATACTTACCCTGTTAAAGCCTACTGTTTTTAACAACCACCAAACCCGCGTGGCCCATTGTGGGGAATGAGTGGTGTAGAGAACAACATGTGAATCTTGAGAAATGCCCAATTGCCCAAATGACAACTGAAGAGCCTTAAACCCAGGATGCGTGTAACGTAAGGGACTTGCCGCATCACTTAAATCTCGCTGAATATCGATATAGGCGGCTTGAGGGATATGACCGTTTAACCAATCCTTTTCGCCAGAACCGTGTACATAGGTCTTGATGGGATCCGGTATCAATTTTGCGCTACAGTCAAACAGACGCAAACCAGGTTGAGACAACATTTGATTGAGTTGGGCCGCATTGATCACGGCTGGAACGGTCGTGTCGTCAAATGACATATTCACCTCATCTATCTATTAACATTTGTCTACGGTCTTGTTTGCATACGGTTTCTTGTTTAGCGTCCTTGCTGCTCTTCAAAAAACGAAACCTTCCAAACCATCTTCAAGGACTATGCGCATGCCAACCCCGTTGTTCAATAGCACTATTTTTGGAAATATGTTTACCACCCCCGCGATGCAAAAGGTATTCTGTGACGAAAACCTTCTAAAACCTACATTGAGGTCAAATTGCCCTTGCCAAAGTCCAAGCAGACTTGGGGATTATTCCTCATGATGCCTATCAAACAATTGCAAACCATGCGTCCATAGATCTCATAGATAGAGAAGAATTACAGCGTCGCACAGAAATTGTTGGTTACCCTATTTTGCCGTTGGTTGAACAACTCAGCGCAAAGTTACCAAACGGACAAGGTCAGTTTCTCCATTATGGTGCCACCACGCAAGATATCATGGACACCGCCTTTATCCTCCAGATGCGTGAAGGTTTAAACATCCTCTCAAGGGAACTAACGAAGTTGCGTCAACATCTTGTTGATCTTGCCAAAGATCATGCCACAACGGCTATGCCAGGACGTACGCATTTACAGCATGCATTACCCATCTCCTTTGGTCATAAAGTTGCAGGTTGGCTAAGTGGGCTCGACCGTCATGCGGAACGTTTACAACAACTTAGACCAAGGTTAGAAGCTGTATCCTTTTTTGGAGCGGCAGGAACCTTAGCCTCTCTTCATGGCCGAGGTATCCAGGTACAAGAAGCTTTGGCATTAAATGGAACTGCATGTACCAGATACAAGCTGGCACGATCCGCGATAATATTGCCGAAGCAAGTGGATGGCTTGCCAATGGTAACCGGCAGCATCGGGAAAATGGGTTATGACATTATGTTCATGATGCAGACAGAAATCGATGAGGTGCGAGAACCATTCCTCCCAGGACGCGGTGCGAGTTCGACAATGCCACAAAAACGCAATCCAATATCCAGTGAAATTATGCTTGCCAATGCCGCCCTGGTTCGCGCTGAACATGTTACAACTTTAACAGCTATGATTAATGATCACGAGCGCGCAACCGGTCCATGGCATATGGAGTGGCATGCCATCCCTACTGCCTTCTTATGCACTGCTGGGAGTTTGGAAAGTGCAAATTTTGCCATCGCCGGACTTGAAGTTGATACAAAAAATATGATGCGCAACCTAAATTCCACTTCGGGATTGATCGTCGCTGAAGCTGTTATGATGGCCCTCGCACCTCATATTGGACGGCAATATGCCCATGATCTTGTCTATGATTGTTGCCGATCAGCTATTTCAAATCAAACAAGCCTTTATGATCAACTCAGCAAACATGACGAAGTGACCAAAGTGCTAAGCGACGAAGAACTGCGCGCATGCACCAACCCACAGAATTATTTGGGTGAGGTCGACGTGATGATCAGCAAGGTTTTAAAAGCACATCATATTTAAGAAGATGAAGGATACCACTGAGGGTCACGCTTTTCGATAAAACTCGCTATACCCTCGGCTGCTTCCCAACTTTGCCGTTTACGCGCATGAATATCAGCAAGAGCCCGGACATCAGAGGATGACAAATTTAATCCACAAGCATCCATAATGACCGATTTTGTATCAGCTAGAGCTTCGGGGGCACTTTTTAAAAAGCCATCAATCACCTTAGCTGCAGTCGTTTCCATATCTTCTAAGGCGCACACCTCATGCACCAAGCCTAGTTCTTGCGCGCGCTTGGCATCAAACTTTTCACAACTCATGGCATAGCGCCGAACATGGCGACTTCCCATGGCTTCATTAAGATGTGGTATAATGGGAGCGGCCATCAATCCCCAACGTGTCTCTGAAATTGCAAAAATGGCATTGTCCGCTGCAATAACGACATCACAAGCTGCCAAGATTCCTGTTCCACCCCCTATGCAGGCTCCTTGCACGAGAGCCATTGTGGGCTTGGAAAGATTATTCAAAAAATCTACCGCTTGCCCAAGCTTGTATGAAACATCAAAATTTTCTTGTGCAGTACCCTGTGATGTTTGTTTAAGCCAATTTAAGTCTGCACCCGCTTGAAAATGCTTGCCCTCACCGCGAAACAACAATAGCCGAACATCCTCATCGGCTGCAGCCTCAATCACTGCAGATGCAAGACCATCAACAACTGCACCATTGTATGCATTATTTTTCTCAGGTCTATTTATCGTTATTGTTGCAACACCACGTGCATCTTTTTCCCAAAAAACATCCTTGTTGGTCATCACATAACCTCCTAATTTTCAACAGTGAGTGATGGGTATCTCCCATCAATTAACTGATAACGCTCTAATATTCTGTCACGCAGTTGACGACGACTGATTTTGCCTTGTGGATTTCGTGGCAAAGAAGGCATCGCCACAAACAATCTAGGCTGGTTATGCTTTGATAAGCCTGTCAATTGTAGGCGTACCCGATCCTCCCAACCCATTTGCGGGTTTTCTGCCACAGCCGTGATAACCTCGCCCCAATAATCAGAGGGCAATGAGCAGATAACAACAGCTTGAGCATAAGCAGATGGATCAAGATTTGCTTCGACTTCATCAGGGTGCACACGATATCCCCCTGTTTTTATGACATCAGCAAGCCTGCCAGTAAGCCATAACCGACCTTGTTCATCCCATGCCCCAAGATCACCCGTAGCATGCCAACCATCTGGTTCATGTTGCAGCAATTGCCCTGCTACAACATAGCCATCAGACATATGTTGTGCACGCAACCAAACTTCATTTTCATCACCTTCGGCATGCTGAACAGGTGGACCAATGGAAACTTCCACCCCAGTGGCGGGCCAACCAACGCATGAGCCCTCATAGCCTGCAGCGAATGCTTTCTCTAACTGGTTTGCAGTAAGAACCGTAATGGGATTGATGCACTCTGTTTTTCCATAAGTAACCCTAGTAATAGGACCAAACACAGATTTTACCCGTGCATAAAGGCTCGGAGACAAAGGCTGTGTGCCCGTCATGATGGCTTTCAGCCCTGCCCAATTTTGACCTTTATGTACGCTCAAAATTTTGGCCAATACGGTAGGCGGTGCAAACATCACTGTAAGACCTTGTGCTGACAATAGTGCTTCTACATTCTCAAGGTGCACCCCATCATGGATAATAACTTCACCACCCCCATCTAACCACGCCTGGGTCACAATACTTGCACCATGAACAAAGGGCGTCATAACCAGTAATTTTTCGCCTGGTTTTGGATGATGAGGTAAGGTCGCCTTTTGCAATGTCTCCCCCACAAAGCGTTTTGCATGGGAGTATACCAAACATTTAGGCTGCGATGTTGTGCCTGAGGTGAAGGCAAACGCCCCCATATGTCTCCCGGCACTGCTGGCAATTGCTCTTCCAACTCAGTGGGCATGATCGTGTCACAATCTACAACATCAAGACCGAGATCCCGGCAGCGTTCTGCCCATTTGCCAACACTGATCACATACTTCAGACCAGAGCTCTTAACTGACCACATAACCTCTTCGTCTGTGTATACCGATGACATCGCTACCTCTGCCATGCCCGATATTTTGCAGCCATACATTCCCCAAATGGCCTGCAAACCATTTGGTAGAAATGTACCAACAGGAGTTCCAAAAACCAGGCCCATTGACCGAAGGCGTTCGGCCAACCCATGTGCGAAGGCCGATAACTCACGAAAAGTAAGAGAATTACCTTCTCGATCACGAATAGCATCCCGGTCCTCGTACTGTTCAGCAAGAACCCTAAGAGCGTTTGACCAAGGTATATTGGGGGCAGACATCAATATACCTTAAGGTCATTGAGACTGTTCTGCTGCTCCATGGAGGTGAGTAAATGTAAAAGCTGATCACGTCCTTCAACACCTTCGGTACAATCCCTAAATTTGGCATCAAGATCAGCCTTGCTTAATGGAAGTAAAGCATTGCCTCTAGCAAAACGAATATCACCACTGTCGAGTACCCGACCATTTGACAATGTGATTTTCACCCGGTCATGTTCTGAAAAAACCGGTTCGATTGGACATGAACCTTGCCGTTTTGTGATTTCAATACGTTTCATTACAGATTGAACTTCCTTGGTATTTACAAAATCATCAACCAACTCACCTAAGCCGTTTACGGCGCACCACTGCAGATGCCACAGCAAATTCTAATGAAAATTTTGCTTCCAAACCTGTTTTTGGTTCATGATTGCGAAGCATGGAAGCCTGAGCTTCACCTATCTCCGCCTCAACATGTACAATATCGCTTGGCTGTAAATCTTCTTTATTCACGAGATCTAAAACCCCATCTGCCACACGATGAACGGCATAGCATGCAGGGTACTTTTTGATAGAGAGACCATTTTCTCCAATCCGCAATCTACCATGACCAATATGACTTGAATCAGAAATATCGACCCTACCCAAAGAGGAAAGTGCCGCTAAGAATCCTGCATGATGCTCTAATGCATCATCAGAAGCAGTCATGCCTGCCAATGCAAGATCTACAGCACGAATACCATTGGCAGCAGCTTCACCAGCGTGAAATGGCTTTGTCATGGTGCCAAAATTTGCAACCAGTGCTGATGCTAAACTTGCTGCGATTGCTAAGGCTGTTTTCGCCTGGACAGGCTGCAACTTCCGCAGGAATGCGGCACAAGCAGCCGCTCCAATGGTTCCTAAAACTGCGGTGGGATGCCAACCTTTCAAATGATAAGGGTCTTTTTCACGGACAAAAAGGTCTGCCCAAACTTCATAACCTACAAGATATGCATCGAGAACTTGCTGGCCGCTTGCCCCCACCTCTTCTCCCAAAGCCAATGCTGTTGGCACCAATACCGTCGATGGATGTCCCCCCAAAGCGACATCATCAAAATCAAGTGCATGCCCCGCAGTCGCGTTTATTCTTGCAGCATCAACCGCTGAGGCCTTTTGCTCTCCCAAAAGGATGGATGAAAGACCTTTACTTGCTGCACGATCATGTTGTGCCAGAAGTATCTTAACAACTGGCTCGTTTCGGCCCGCAATCATCGTAGCAATGGTATCGATAAAACCACTTTTAACGATATCCAACTCTTTTGTGGAACGCGCAGACCACTGTGGTTGCGCAATGAATTGTCCATATTGTTTTGTGAGATCCACCATATTGTTACCTTCTTTAGAACAAAGGGTTAATAAGACCTGGGCATGCCTAAAATATGTTCAGCTATATAGGAAAGAACGAGATTTGTTGAAATTGGGGCAATCTGCATCAACCTTGTTTCTCGCCACTTTCTCTCTACGTCATATTCCCGCGCCATCCCAAAGCCACCATGGGTCTGCATGCAAGCCTCTGCAGCATGCCATGCCGCTTCACTAGCGAGCAGTTTCGCCATATTGGTTTCTGGACCACAAGGCTGTCCATGCGCAAATAAACAGGCTGCTTTTCGTAAAAGCATATAGGCAGCCTCGGTTTCGGCATGAGCCCTAGCAATAGGAAATGATATCGCCTGATTTTGCCCAATAGGACGATCAAACACCACCCTTTCTTTAGCATAGTTAACGGCTGTTTTAACAAACCACCTTGCATCCCCAATCGACTCAGAAGAGACAAGAATACGCTCTGCGTTCAAGCCATCAATAATATACCGAAAACCCTTACCCTCTTCTCCAATAATATTCTCAGCAGGAACTTTTAGATTGTCAAAGAACACCTCTGTAGCATGGTGATTCACCATTGCTTTGAGTGGTTTGATGGTCATTCCTTTTTCTAAACTCTCGCGGATATCCACCAGAAAGACAGAGAGTCCCTCTGTTTTTTTTGCCACTTGATCTAAAGGTGTTGTGCGCGCCAAAAGCAACATTAGGTCGGAATGCAAAGCCCGTGACGTCCAAACTTTTTGACCATTTATGATATAGTGATCTCCCTGTCTGACAGCTCTGGTTTTGAGTTTGGTTGTATCGGTACCGCTGGTTGGTTCTGTAACACCAAAAGCCTGCAGCCTAAGATTCCCTGAGGCAATCTGAGGCAGAAATCTCTCTTTTTGCTCATTTGACCCATGACGCAACAACGTACCCATAATATACATTTGCGCATGACAAGCTCCAGCGTTACAGCCACTTGCATGAATTTCCTCAAGAATCGCTGCCGCAGCATCAAGCGGCAGACCAGATCCACCATATTCTTCGGGTATCAATGCCGCCAAAAATCCTGCTTCCGTTAGCGCCTGCACAAAAGCAGTAGGATATGCTTCATTCGCTTCCAAGTCTTGCCAATATGTTCCAGGAAAATTTTCGCAAATACGTCGCACAGCGGCACGAATTTCTGGGAATGTTTCCCCTAGAGATAAAGAGAGGCCTTCCTGTACGTCCCATTCTTTTTTGCTCTGTGTCTGTGACATATTCTGCCTCTTTCAACGTCTTTCAGCTGGAACATAATGAGCCGGGAAGCCCGCCCTGGCGAACGCACCATGCATAGAGATGTCAGGCAAAGATTTTTGAACCAACTCTCTAACCGCTACCAATTTTTCTAAATCGACACCCGTACGAAGCCCCATTGAATCCAGCATGAAACAAAGATCATCCATAACAATATTGCCCGTTGCACCTGGCGCAAATGGACAACCACCAATACCAGCAAGTGAGGCATCAAAATATTTTACGCCGCAATCTAAAGCTGCCAACACATTGGCAAGCCCAGTCCCTCTGGTATCGTGAAAATGAGCTGTCACAGGAAGGTCACCCAACTCCGCTATCACCGCGGTAAATACCTCACGAACCAAAACAGGATCAGCATAGCCAACGGTGTCTGGAAGCGCGACTTCACATGCACCTAATTCAGCCATTTGCACAGCGTAATGCACCACATCCCGCACTGATACACGGCCTTCAAATGAACAACCTAGAGATGTGGCAAGCCCTACGCCAACAAGTGGCCTTTGATTTTCTGGCAACTCACCAACCATCTGCATAATAGATTGAAAATCAGCAACTGACTCTTCACGCTCTCTACGCACATTTTTTAAATTATGTGTCTTACTTACCGACATCACAAAATTAATTTTATGCACACCCAGCGCGACACCTCTTTCTGCACCTTTTTTATTTGGCACCAGTGCTGCCACGCGCAGTCCTGGCACACGCAGTGCTGCCTGTGTAACTTCAGCTGCATCGACAAACTGTGGTATCAGTTTAGGGGGAACATAAGAGGTGACCTCAATATCCTTAACGCCAGCATCCGCCTCAGCTTCTATCCATGATATTTTATCTTCCGTTGCCATAAAAGTAGGGTGAATTTGCAGCCCATCACGCAAACCTACTTCTCGAACAAACACATCTACCGTATTATTGGACATATCCAGATACCTCTTCACATCTTGTTGAGATCAAACATAAACTTCTATTGGCCCTTGAATTTGGCTGGACGCTTTTCATTAAAGGCTGCCACACCCTCCAAACGATCTTCCGTATCAATCAAGTGGTTATAAGCCTCTATCTCAAAGCGAAATGCCGTACGCAGTTCCATTTGGCCACCAAACCGAACAGATTTTTTGACCTGCTTTACAGATAGTGGCGCGTTTTGGGCTATAATCTTGGCGGTTTCCATAGCTTCTTTGAGAACATTTGCTGCTGGAAGAACTCTATTGAGAACACCGAAACGTTCTGCATCTTGCGCCGTGATCGGTCGACCAGTCATCAATATTTCCTTCGCACGGCGCTCGCCAATAGCCCGTGGCAAATTCTGGGTACCACCTGCTCCAGGCATAATGCCCAGGGTAACTTCTGTGAGTGCAAAGCGAGCCATTTCCGAACCATATGCAAAATCACAACAGAGAACCATTTCGAAACCACCTGCGTAAGCATGACCATTCACAGCAGCAATCACAGGAAGAGGCAAATCCACCAAACTCCAGTAGCCGCGCTCAAAAAGCTCATGTTGCATCACCCATTGTTTTTTTGTCATTCCATTACGTTCTTTAAGATCCCCACCCGCACAGAATATTCGCTCACCTGCACCGGTAAGCACAACCACACGAACAGGCCCAGCATCCTCGGTTAGCCTTGTCCAAAGATCGAACAGATCTCTTCCCATCTGTGTATTTAATGCATTGGCAACTTCAGGCCTATTCAGCGTCACCAGTAGAATGTGATCTTCACATATTTCAGTACGAATGGTTTCGTATGCAGGTAAATTCATCGCCAAAACCTCATTTTTCTTGATCGGGAAACAGAACATGATTGTGCGCCCCAAGATGAGGAGGGACACCTTGTGGTGCTGGGCGCACACCATCAATTTTTATAGGCAAACCAAACATTGTCATATCAGTGCCAGGCACAGGCTGCATGATCCCCACCGCCTGGGTTTGAGGATGGTCCACCAATTGGGCCAATGTTTGCACCGGTGCGCACGGTATGCCTGCCTCATCCATCAAGTCTATCCAGGTAGCATTTGATTTGGCCTTCATCACATTCTCAATCATTGGATAAAGTGTGGTTTGATGATTGACCCGATCGGGGTTTGATAAAAAACGTGGGTCACTAGCCCATTCTGGATGCCCCAAAACCTGAGTCAGTCGGCGAAAAAGCTCATCTCCCCCTGCCGCGACAACCACTTCACCATCCAATGTTGGAAATGCACGATAAGGAACAATGCTCGCCACCCCGGAGCCTTGTTTCTCCATCAATTCACCACTTGCAAGGTATTGTGACCCCAAAAGTGAAGACCAGTTGGTAGCCGTTTCAAAAAGCGCGACATCAACAACATGCCCACGCCCTGTGATTTGCCGATCCCATAAGGCCATAAAAATTCCTAATACGCCCCATAGTCCGGTTCCCATATCGACAATAGAAGCACCCACACGCACGGATGGACGCCCTGGCTCGCCAGTTGTCGCCATGATACCACCAAATGCCTGCATAAGCGGGTCATAACCCGGGCGGTCTTTCAACGGACCAGTTGTGCCAAATGCTCCGACATTGCAGTAAATGAGAGCTGGGTTTGCAGCACATAATGTCTTCGCATCCAATCCTAATTTTTCAACTTGTCCTGGCCTCATATTCTGTATCACGATATCCGCGTGCTGTGCGATGAATTCGCATAATTTTGCGCGCTGTTCTTCATCACGCATATCGCAGACAACTGATTGTTTACCCCGATTCAAGGTTTGAAAAAATGCTCCAGCTCCATTCCAAAAAGGAGGCCCCCAATGACGAGCATCATCACCAGCACCTTTTTCATTCTTGACGACCTTGGCTCCAAAGTCCGCAAAAATTTGACCTGCGAATGGGGCTGCAACGGAATTTCCCAATTCTACCACCACAAGGTCTGCAATATTTGCCAGCATGTTTCTTTTTCCCCTACCCTCTAACAGTTCATTTTGTTGTGATGAAGAGCAATGAATTGTTTTGTGTTTTGCACAATGCTATCGGTAGGTTATGCTACCAAAGCAGCATGCGCAATAAGGCACCTCATTCATCATCATCGGCAAAATTAACACTTGCAAAAGCAATCTATTGTGCCGTTTACTTCCATTGTGTTTTTAAACACTCTTCTCTTTTTTCAACTCAATTCTCTAAAATATTTATATTTTTGAAGGGCCATTACTACCATGCCAAGCCAAAATCTTTGGCAGACCATCATTGTTTTATTTTTCTTGATCGCGGTCCAAGCCACCTCAGCAATTTCAGGTTTTTGGTTACCTGCCATTGCACCAAATGTTGCCCAGGACCTTGGCGTCGATGCGGCACTCGTTGGGGTTGCCGTCATGATTTTGTATTTTGCCGCAATGTTATCGAGTTTGGCTGTGGGTGGTTTTGTCCGCAGATTTGGAGCTTGGCGAACATCTCAAATCGCTCTTGCAGGATTTGCTTTGGCGCACATCATACAAATGCAAGGAAGCCTTTGGAGCATCGCTTTAGGCGCCATCATTCAAGGCATTTCTTATGGTTTCGTTACCCCTCCAGCTTCACATTTGTTACAAAAAGTTGTCACCCCCAAAAACCGCAACCTTCTTTTCTCTATCCGCTTTACAGGTGTTCCTCTTGGCGGTGTTGTCACAGGATTGTTGGCACCCCCATTGACCCTTGAACTAGGGTGGCAATCTGCCATGTTGTTTGTGGTCTTCTTCTCTTGTTTTTTGATCATTGTGATGCAGCCATTAAGAAAGAGCTGGGATCATGATCGTGATCATTCCGCTGCGCTATTACGTGATCCACGCAGCGATATGATTAAATCCTGGCAATCCAAGTCTCTTCGCTATGTGGTTTCTTTCAGTTTGCATGGGGCTGTTCAAACAACTTTAACACATTCACCACAACAGCATTGGTAGCTGATGCCCATTTAAGGCTTGTTGTTGCAGGTTTAGATTGGCCTATCTTCAATTTGGGGTATTTGGTCGACTTTGGGGTTGATGCAGACAAATGGGCCAGGGTATGGTGGTCGCAGCATTTGTTGCCGTCATAGCGGCCATCTCCAATATGTCCGCTATGCTGTTAAATGAAGGATTAGGCACGACCATCATTTTCGTAGGTTGTTTTATCCTAGGGCTTACAGGATTAGGATGGAATGGTGTATATGCCAGTGAAATCGCAAGGCGTGCGCCCAAAGATCAAGTAAGTCAGATCACTGGGGCTAGCATGTTCTTTACATTTTCCGGTGTGTTCTGGGGACCATCCATTTACCTTTTTGCCCATGCCCTCTTAGGCAGTTATGCCCTAGCATTTTTAGCATCGGTTATCATGGCAGGTTTGGCAGCGTTATGTTGTTACATGGCACAACGGAATGTTCCAAATCCCTAAACTTGCGTAACAACACCGCCATTCACTTGTAGCATTTGGCCGCTCATGAAACCACCATCATCTGAACATAAATAGCTCACAAGACCAGCAATATCTCGACTTTTTCCTAGCCTACCTGACGGGTTACCTAGCCGCAATTGCTCAAACGAACCGCCAGAATCAATAACAACATCATCTCCAGGAAATGTTCCAGGCGATATCATATTGCAGGTAACACCATCCCGACCATGCTCTACACATAAGGATTTCGTAAGCCCCCACAAAGCATGCTTTGATACGGAGACAGCTGTTTTCCCGACATAACCTTTTTGTGCATTCATCCCCGTGAAATGTATAATCTGACCCCAATTTGCTTGTATTCATATCGGGTAACAAACCACGCGCCAGCCAAACTGCTGA
Organism: Alphaproteobacteria bacterium; assembly: GCA_038131935.1. GTDB lineage: Bacteria > Pseudomonadota > Alphaproteobacteria > UBA8317 > UBA8317 > UBA8317. The sequence goes on from JAYPQH010000019.1 coordinate 16,588, forward strand.
ATGAAAATTCACGTCCATAACCTTATCCCAAACAGCCATATCTTCATCCAAGAAAGGTGCTGAAGGTCTAATTGCCGCATTATTGATAAGGACATGAACAGGTCCAAAGTGCTTATGTGTACTGTCAATCAATCGATCGATATCGCTGCGTTGTCCGATATCAGCCATACAAAAATGAGCAGACCCACCGTTTGCTTCAATCTCAGACACAACAGATTGACACGCGGCCTCATCTTTTGAACCATTAACCACAACGTTAAAGCCATCCTCTGTAAGACGCATAGCGATCCCCCCTTTACCGATGCGCGCACCAGATCCTACGTCATTGTGGCGGTTTTTTTGAGCATTTACTCTTCCTTTCTTCAACCATATGCAAAACGAACATAGTATTGTTGCATGCTTAAGTGCTTGTGATGGACGAGGTAAACATTTAGCATTCTGAATACAAACCAGAATAAATGTGTTCTTGGTCCACAAAAATGAGCGAAACATGGCCAAAGATTTCGATCAAGAGGGGAAAATATGGCAGAAAGCATTGGTGTTGACGGGGCATGGGACCCAAATCTCAAAGGAAGCTTGCACGGCGTTCGTGTTTTGGACATGTCTCGTCTGGTGGCAGGAAACGCGTTAACCCATGTTTTGGCTGACCATGGTGCGGAAGTTATCAAAGTTGAACGTCCAGGACGTGGCGATGATTTGCGAAATTGAAAACGAAGGACATGCCACACACTGGAAAGTTTTACCGCCAAAACAAGCGCAGTGTGACATTAGATTATCGCGCAGAGGGTGAACGAATTGTTTCTAAATTAGTGAAAACAGCTCATGCCCTTGTAGAAAATTTCAAGCCAGGAACCTTGGAAAAAATGGGGCTGGGAACTGATGTTCTTCATAAGATCAATCCTAAACTCGTCATCGTCAGAATCTCAGGTTGGGGACAAGATGGTATGTGGAGCCACAAACCCGGCTTTGGCTCATTGGTAGAAGCCATGGGAGGCTATGCGTCTGTAAGCGGATTTTCTGATCGTCCTCCTTTGCTCCCCCCCACAGCCTTGGCTGACATGATTGCAGGGTTGTACGGCTCCATGGCTGTGATGGCCGCGATTAGGCATGTCGAGGTTGAAGGGGGTAATGGCCAAATTATTGATTTGCCGCTGTTGGATGCCATTCATTCTGTACTTGGCCCTCTTGCCGCTAATTATGCGCTAACAGGTCAAGAGCCCGAGCGTATTGGATCATTATCTGATCAAACAGCCTCGAAATGTGTATCAGTGCCGTGACGGCAAACATGTTGCACTCAGCGCATCTATGCAAGCCATGGCAGAACGACTTTTTCGCGCCATGGGTCAGCCAGAGCTCATTGATGACCCCCGCTTTCGGACCAATTCAGATCGCGTAGCTCATAAGGAAGAGCTCGATGCTATTGTTGCAAACTTTATGGCAAGCCATGACCAAAAAGACTTGTTAGACCTTTTTGAGCGCGAAGATGTTACCGTAGGCCCAGTTGTTGGGATCGCAGAATTTGTACAACATCCTTATGTGCATGATCGGCGCGTGGTTTTGAATATGCCTGATGAGGATGCGGGACAAATACCCATGCATCATGTTGTTGCTAGGATGTCCGATACTCCAGGTGGCATGATAAGACAGGCACCAGCCCTTGGCCAAGACAATGACCAAATATGGCGTAGTATTGGTGAAGACCCAGATTATTTACGATCAAAAGGAGTAATATGATGCTCACCGATGCTTTACGTTCATTGTTATACATCCCAGTACTGGGCGAAAAATTTATTGCACGCGCCTCAGAGCGTGGTGCAGATGGCATTATTTTGGATTTGGAAGATGCTATTGCACCACATATGAAAGAGGAGGCAAGAGAAGCACTACCGCAGGCCATTCAAGCATTACGCCAACAGAATATTCAACAAATTCTGGTACGTATTAACCGCCCATTGGGACTTGCTATCCCAGACATTAAAGCTGCGATCGATGCAGGTGCAGATGCTCTGTGTTTGCCCAAAATTGACCATCCAGAACAAATACATCTGATTGATGAATATGTTGATGAGTGTCAACAAGGCTCTGATCATCAAGATGTCCATTATTTGGTTCTTATTGAAACGGCGCGTGGGATACAAAATGTTGCTGACATCGCACAAGCAAGCCCACGTATAAAAGCGATTACAATGGGCAATGAAGACCTAGCTGCAGATCTTGGCCTACCTGATTCAGATCCCGAATTGATGGCTTCCTATGATGCCCTGGTGCGTTTGGTAGCAAGAGCAGCAGGTGTGATCTCCATGGGTTACAATTGCTCTATCGCGGAATTCATTGATCTGACAAATTTGAGAAAGCGTGAGGGCAAAGTGCATGGGGCATTTGGGAGGCATGTGTATTCACCCAAAACAAGTTCCTTGCCTGAACAGAGCTTTTCAACCAGACCCAGAGGATGTCGTTGAAGCCGAAGCTCTTTTAGATGCATTCAATACAGCTTTGGCACAAGGTTTAGGGGCTGTCGCATACAAAGGTAAAATGATTGATAAGCTATTGTAGAAAGGGCTGAACGTTTGGTAGCACGCGCAAAACTCATTGGAACCTTGTAAACCTCAGATGAGATGATTGGAACTTACGTAACCACAAATTAGGAAATGACATGTCGAAACAAACAAAACCCAATATGGATGAACTTCTCGAAAAGGGATTGGCCAAAAGACGCGCAACGCTTGGAGACGCTTATGTTGACCGCGCAATGAGTGGCGAAGATGAATTGATGGCGGAATTCCAGCCTGCAATGACGGCTTGGGCTTGGGGATTTGGCTGGGGAGATGAAACAATTGATGTCAAAACACGCTCCATGATGAATCTGGCCATGATAGCTGCATTGGGCAAAATGCACGAATGGGAACTACATTGCCGCGGCGCTTTGCGTAATGGTGTCACAAAGGATGAAATCAAAGCCATTATTCACGTCGTTAATCTATTGTGGTGTCCTCAATCATTAGAATGTTTCCGTGTGCCAAAAAGGTTTTTAGCAAATAATGTAAATTGAACAAGTACAACA
>JAYPQH010000020.1:0-18423 GCA_038131935.1 Alphaproteobacteria bacterium
GTTACGTATTGTTTTCTCACTCGCTCCTTTGACTTTGATAATCTAAGTTTTGTTTTTTTCAAATGAATTTATACATTTCTGCATAAAGGGTCTAACCCTGAGAACCCATACAATATTTCTGCCATATTCACTATGAATGGATACCTTCCAACCAACCCAGCCACCTCCACCCGGGAAGCTCCTTCCAAAGATCAAAAAGCCCCGGCTCCGCTAAGAATAACTCCTTCTTGTTCTTTATATGAAACCCTTCAAAGCTCATTCTTCGTTAGACCAGACACGGTGCGACAGTTAGCAACATCTACCCAACTGATTACTCCTTCCTTGTCTAATTTCCTGTACAAGGAAATCTCCCTCCTACATAAGGGGCACGCCCCGTCAAAATACACTTCCGTTTTGCTCTCATCACTCATGTCAATAAACAGCCTTTTCTCTTGTACCACAAACAAGCTCAAAACATTCCTTGCCGGAGTAGCCTCAGGTATACCCACAAATGCCCTAGGATCAAACCCGCCAATCATAAACAAGCTCGCCCTCAAGATTTATTTTTTGAGAACCCCTGATGATTGATCAACCTAAAGTCCCTTTCTTACAATCATATTCAGTTAATATCCATGGACATCACACCGTCACTGGTTGCTTTTGAAAAGTTTTGCAGCTCCACCACTCCCTTCCTTCTATGGCGATTACGAGGGATAATTTGGTTTTTAATTAAAAGAGTATTCTTCTGCACGCTAATCCAGTTCTCTTTTTCAAAACCCACTGGAATTTCTATTCCTACATTCAAAATGGAAAAAAAAGCCGCTAGAGTACTAATCATTTTCTGTAACCTGAACTATTCTTCTTAGGGTTTCTCTTCCATTTTTTGCAACTCTTTGCATACTCGCCTCAAGTAGAGCCATCTCTTTTAACGCATTCATGAAGAGGTCATATCGATCAATATTTTACCACGCCTTCTTTCGGACTCTGCCATTTTCTTAACGCTATCGTGTAGTTCACTAAATGACCCATGCAATTGTTCGAGCAGATCGTTGTATTCTTCAACAATTATTTTTGCCCTGCTTCCTCCCTTGTCTTTTATTTTTTCGGCAGATGTTTTCAACGTTTTTCATAACCCCGGATTCTCTCGCGGCCACTAACTCAAGCTCATTACCCTCTGCACCACCCTCCGTTTCCATCGGAAAGAGCATCTCCCTCATTTCCCGGCATTGACTGTCCAATTGCTTCGTTAAAACTTTTAACCTATCCCCAACAACTAACACCTCACTCAAGATAACATCAAGATCTTTGACAACCAAAGCGATACGATCTAAGAAATGGTTAAGGTCAGTCGCTAAATCACCGAATTCGTCTTCCGAGTTCGTTTTTGTTCTGGGTGAAATATCCATTAACCCTCTTGCAAGAGATGAAACCGTCGACCTGAGATCTAATAGTGGTTGCATTCTAATCTTTAACAAAAAAATAAAACCAAGGGTGTATTAATATGTTTACAGATAACACTCCTGCAGCAACCTCACTTCCTCTAACCAAACATCAAGTTTCCGATCAAAATAACTGCGTACATTACCGTACCTAATACATCCCCAATCTTGGCTTTAATATGGCACCGAGACAATACTGCTCAGCAGCAATATCAACTTTGGACTCGGTATGGTGTCCAATTGGCCAAACCTGCTGCAAACCAAACGCATCCATACCTTGGGAAACTTTAATAGAATCAACGGTAATTTGAGACGGCTCGACCGCCACTAAAAACTGGGTCGTGGTAGTTTTATCGATTATCGGGTAAATTGTCCTTGCAGCTGTTGGCCACCTGCATTTAACATAATCGAACGTATATCATTTGACAATTTATCGGCTACCTGCTGCACCTAACCGGTTCGTTGTTTTTAAACTCATATATTGCGACGTAGCGAAGACCCAATCAAAACCGCAACAATAACAAGAAGTAGGTGTCCTGCATCATACGGAACATGAACGATCTTTCGAAAAATCCGCGCTTCCCAGCCATAACCACAATTACTGTCAGATTACCCGCTTGCCCTAAAGTTCCATTTAACCAAATTATTGATAATATCGAAAATCCATTTAACAAGACTGTGACCACTTTGCCCGGAGTTTTATATCATTGCCATTGAGCAGTAGTAGGTGCTAGCGTTGAGGGACCATCAACAAATCTGTATTGTGGCAGATCTCATTCGAGAATGGAACAACAAGACCCCCCATCATGTATTCGTCTGCGACCCAGTCATGGGAGACACCCATACTGGCCTTTACATACCTCAGGGGAAGCGGCCAACGCTCTTGCGAAAACTCATCCCCTGGCAGAACATGTTACACCCAATGAATTTGAATATCACCTGATCAAAGAGCATATCGATGATAACTGCAAGGTGGCACTCACATCGGAACATGAAGACAAACAGGTCGTCGCCAAATTACTCCACGGGGAGGATATATTGGCGAGAATGTCCGCCCCACTCCAAACAAATGCACCTCATGGATTGGGAGATGTATTCTCAGCAGCCTACACCAAAATGCTTTTTCGCGGCTCCACCGCAACAGACGCGTTCCAGCATGCATTTGTAAAAAGCCAAGACATACTAAGCCACCTCGCAAAAAGGCTCCCCACCTCTGTTTCGATAGCTATACCGCATGACCCAATTGGCATGGCATCAAGGTATAGATGGTTGCAGAGGAGGATGGTGCGCTGTCCGGGTCTTGGGAGGTAATTTTTCCCAAGCGACTTGGCATTTTAGCAGAAACCTCAAAGACCTTTTGTGGGATTTTCATGGCATTTCCGCCATTGATATGCCCATTGGACTTCCCCATTGGACAACAACAGGAGGACGTCAATGCGATAGAGAGGTTCGTCGTTATCTCGGCGCAAGACAATCTTCCGTCTTTTCTGTCCCATCACGTTTGGCGGTTTACCAATCAGATTATAAAGATGCCTGTGACAAAGCGCTGGTAACATCGAACCCACCCAGAAAAATATCAAAACAAATCTACCATATTTTTCCCAAAATTCGCGAACTTGATGCGTTACTCCCGCTCCCAAATGGCAGGATTTATGAAGCTCATCCTGAATTTGCCTTTGTACAATCCAATAATGGGCAACCCTTGACCACGCCTAAAAAAATCAAAGGGCGCCCTCATCTGGATGGTATTCGGCAACGGATGGAACTTTTAGGCCAAATTGGCTATTCAACATCTCATTTTCAAAAGCTTTCCACGCTGCCCTCTAACGTCGCTAAGGATGACTTTTTAGATGCCAGTATTCTTGCATGGACGGCATTCAGGATTCTGCACAAGAATTCTATATGTTGCCCCCAAATCCCTCCATGCGACGATCGCGGGCTTCCCATGTCTATTCACGGCTGATACATCATTCCGACAGTTACGTAATCTTGGACGCAGGTATGAACAACGATATTATCTTCATCGCCATCACCGCGGCTATCATATTTTTTGTAATCTGGATCATTTTGTCACCTAGATGGGGACGATTTGATCAATCAATGCACCAAGATGACACCAGATTAGACATTTTGAAACATCAATATCAGCAAGCTACAGACGAGGGTGATAGAGCCAAATTACTTATGGAAGTTCATGATTGGGAGCAACATCAGAGGAAGGCTTCTCAAAATACGACCCCTCATATTTGGTTACGCGCGACAATCATTATTCTTCTGCCTGTACTCACAATCGTCACATACCTCCTTGTTGGCAACCCCACATTGGCAACATTTGACCCAGAAGATGCACTCTCTCCTGATGCATTAAAAATGATAAGCTCAGCAGAGAATAGGCTTGCAAAAAATCCGGCTGATGCTCGGGGCTGGTTTGCGCTTGGCCAAACATATCTTGGAACCGGACAACCACAAAAAGCCATCGATGCTATGCAAAAGCCTTCAGCTTAGAACCCAACAACACACATAAACTGGGACTTGCTGAAGCACGTTTCATTGCCGCTGGGTTGAAGCGAGACCAGATGGCCATGACCTTGTTAACGGAACTGTTTCGCGATGACCCCAACCAGTTCCGTGTGCGGTATTATCTTGGCTTACAAGCTGTCCGTGACCGTCAGTATGCAGCCGCAAAAGCATTGCTTATGGATATTTTCGATCCCCGCAATATGCAGGCCCCATGGTACACACAGCGCGTAGCCGTCTTGTCGTCGAACTAGAGAGAATGGGCGCGGAATTGGCTGATATTGGGATCTCCAAAATGAACACTGCATCAGGCCCTTCGCCTGATGACATACGCGCTGCAGAAAGTTTAAGCGCAGAAGATCGCGCCTCTATGATACGAGGCATGGTTGAACGGCTGGAAGATAAACTTAAGGCAGATCCCAGCAATGTCTCTCAATGGCTACGGTTGATCCAAGCCTATGGTGTGCTGGGATGGAATGACAAAGTACCCCAAGCATTGCACCAAGCTCGAAGCGCCAATCCTGAATCCCTCGATCTACTTATCCTAAGCGCTGCAGATGAAAAACAACGTCACGGAAAGATCGTCGAGACAACGAAAAAACTTTTGTTGAATGCTCAAACCAAAACATTAGATCCCAACATGGAGAAGATCTTAGAGGAGCTATTGGGAGGACCGTGATAAAGCGATCTTCCGCAGCACTGCATAACTATGTTTTGCTAAAAAATATCCAATGACAACAGCAGAAGCACCAAGTAGATCTCCTACAAAGAATTTCGTGGATTCCTGTATAAATGGACCCGTATAAAGCCCCTGCTGCATCACATTTAGCACCACCAACGGCCCATTAAAAAGACAAGATATCACCAATAGAGCAACCAAATATTGCCAGCTTAGGGGTTGATCCTGATCCGTGGGTACGGGATCAACACCCACACCACGAATAACCCAATAAGCCATCACCGGCGCAAGCGAAGATGTGATACTAAAAATAACAATGGTATATAAAAGTGCGCCCGGAAATGGCTCAAAAAGTAGACTCGTGACAAATTGCGCTAAGAACAAAGCGGGCAATACCCAATGCTTGAGCAGAATAAAGCCCAACAAACGTATACCATGGGGAATGAACAGGTAGATCATTTCCTCACGCATAAAATTTATCTGCAATCCAAAACAAGCATGTAAGCCATAAATATGGACAAGGATATCACGAAAAAACTAAAATTACTTACACCATTCTATCGTCACACATAGCCACCACCAAATCTCTGGGGCTTAGCAATGCTAGCTTTCATCCTTCAAACGGACACAACTAATCAATTAGTTGGGATGGGTAAGTCTTTACAAATGAACGACGCGCATCTGTCTCGTCTTGGAATACACTGATAAAGTTGTTCGTTTCCAATACCTTCAAAGAGCGGTAGACACTCGCCCTCGAGTAACGCTCCAACAAAGGTGATTCCAATACATATTTTATGGTAAGGGGGCCAGTTTCTTCTTCCGCCTGGAAAGCCAATGTCTCAATCACCCTACGATCAAGATCATTTAAGCTTGCGAGTCCAAGATCAACTTCCATACGATCTAAAGCATCACGCAAGCGAAACAAATGTGAGAGAGTCATCGTAAAATTCCCATAAAATTGTAATTCTGGTTGACCGTAATTTTTAACATAGTCTTCGTGACATGCCAAGTTGTTGTATAAAACTCAAGTAAATTATTAATTTTGCTTATGTTTTTAATAGATTTCTATTGATCAACAATTCAGCGATTTGAATGCTGTTCAATGCTGCCCCTTTTCGTAAATTATCGGAAACGCACCATAAATTCATCCCGTGAGGAACGGTATCGTCTCTTCTAATCCGAGAAATATAAGTGGCATATTCACCCACTGATTCCACAGGCGTGATGTAACCACCATCTTCTCGTTTATCCACAACCATGAGACCGGGTGATTCCCGTAGCAAATCCCTAGCCTCATCTTCATCAAAAGGCTTGCTAAATTCGAGGTTGATCGCCTCACTATGACCAACAAAGACAGGCACCCTTACACAGGTTGCACTAACATGCACCTCAGGATCCAAGATCTTGTGGGTCTCCGCAATCATCTTCCATTCTTCTTTGGTATCTCCATTCTCCATGAAGACATCAATATGGGGGATAATGTTAAAGGCAATTTGTTTGGTAAAAACTTGTGACTCTTTGGGATCGCTGACAAAAATTGCGCGCGTCTGATCAAACAATTCATCCATTCCCTCTTTACCAGCACCAGAGACGGATTGATATGTCGCCACCACAACACGCTTGATATGGTAACGATCATGTAAGGGCTTTAAGGCAACAAGCATCTGTGCAGTGGAACAGTTTGGGTTTGCAATGATGCCACGCTGCTTGAAACCTATGATATCATCTGGGTTCACTTCCGGCACAATGAGCGGCACATCATCATGATATCTCCAGGTAGAGGAATTATCTATCACCACCGCACCTTGCGCCGCAATCTGAGGCGACCACTTCTCAGAAATGGTGCCACCAGCTGACATTAAACAAATATCAACCTTTGAAAAGTCAAATTGCTCCAGATCTTGGCATTTTAAGTTGCGATCCCCAAAACTGACCTCTTGGCCAAGAGACCGGCGTGATGCTACGGCATGCACCTCTCCAACAGGAAAGGAGCGTTCCGCAAGGATGTTTAACATCTCTTTGCCCACCGCACCTGTCGCCCCAACGACAGCGATATTGTATGTCATACTTACTTCCTATGTTATCCGTGTATCTGGCTCAATTTTGCCAGCACAGCATCACCCATGCCCGCGGTCGTTACTTGCTGCATGCCTTCTTGCATAATATCAGCTGTTCTGATCCCTGAGTCTAAGACATTTGATACAGCTGCCTCCAACATATCAGCGTCCGCTCCTGCATCTAGGGAATATCGCAAACACATCGCGAACGATAAGATACATGCTAGCGGGTTGGCCATATTTTGACCTGCAATATCTGGTGCAGATCCATGAACAGGCTCATACAAAGCTTTGGCGTGGCCTTCTGCATTGACCGCACCAAGACTTGCACTCGGCAACATACCCAAAGAACCTGTGAGCATAGACGCTTCATCCGACAGGATATCACCAAACAGATTTGAACAGACGATTACGTCAAACTGTTTCGGTGCCCGCACCAATTGCATCGCCACAGCATCAGCATACATATGTTCAAGATTGACATCTTGATATTCGTTGTCATGAACCCACTGCACCTCTTCACGCCATAGGATACCAGCTTCCATGACATTGGCTTTCTCAGAGGATAAAACGCGGCCAGAACGCTTGCGCGCAAGCTCAAAAGCAACACGCGCCACACGCCTGATCTCTGAAGTCGTGTAAACTTCCGTGTTAACACCCCGTCGTTCGCCTCCGCCGAGGTCTTCAATTCCACGCGGAGAACCAAAATAAATACCACCGGTCAATTCACGAACAATCATAAGGTCTAGACCCTCGACGAGTTCTGGCTTGAGAGAACTTGCCGCAGCCAAAGCAGGAAATACAATGGCTGGCCGTAAATTGGCAAACAAATCCATTTCTTTGCGCAAACGTAATAGACCACGCTCAGGCTTAAGAGAGAAATCTAAGTTATCCCATTTGGGACCACCCACAGCCCCGAGAAGTACAGCGGTAACCTCTTGTGCACGTGCCATTGTACCATCAGCCAATGGTTTTCCATGTACGTCGTAGGCGGCGCCACCGACGAGATCCTCGGTTACATCCACATCCAGACCTCGATGATGGCCAAACCATTCAATGACTTTCCGGACTTCAGCCATCACCTCGGGACCAATACCGTCACCCGGTAAGATCAATAGCTCATGCTTTGCCATCTTACGCATCTCCATTTTTATCAAAAAGCCATGGCTGACCAGACCGTTGTGCCTGTTCGTACTGGTCAATATCTTTATCTGCTTTCATGGTAAGACCAATATCGTCCAAACCTTCCAACAAGCATTGCCTGCGGAAATTATCCAAATCAAAAGGATACACTTTGTTTCCCGCAATGATCTGCTTTTGCTCTAGGTCAACGCTGATTTCGGCAGAATCTTCATCTGCCACCAGCGTCAAAATTTCTTCAACCTGTTCCTCAGGAAGGGCAATAGGCAACAGCCCATTTTTGAAACAATTGTTGTAAAAAATATCAGCAAAACTTGGCGCGATGACGACTTTAATACCGAAGTCCTTTAATGCCCAAGGTGCGTGCTCACGGCTTGATCCACAACCAAAATTGTCACGAGCCACGATAACACCCGCCTTATCATAAGGTGGTTTGTTCAAAATAAAATCTGGTTTGGGTTGCCCATCATCATCAAAACGCATCTCATGAAATAAGTTTTTGCCCAGACCACTTCGCTTGATGGTCTTAAGAAAATTTTTGGGAATGATCATATCTGTATCGATGTTAATCATAGGCATGGGAGCTGCCACGGCGCTCACTTTTGTAAATTTATCCATTACCTCGTCTCCTCATTACTGGTCTTGTGTAGGCATGTAATCACGAACATCCGTCAAATGCCCGGCGACAGCAGCAGCAGCAGCCATGGCAGGCGATACCAAATGCGTACGACCGCCACGTCCCTGTCTACCTTCAAAATTTCTGTTAGATGTTGACGCACAACGCTCACCTGGTTCCAAACGATCTGCGTTCATCGCCAAGCACATCGAGCAACCTGGTTCGCGCCATTGCGCACCAGCTTGCACAAAAACCTCATCCAAGGCCTCTTCTTCTGCTTGCTGTTTGACCAATCCCGAACCTGGCACCACCAACATCTCAACATGATCCGCGACTTTACGGCCACGCAAAACTTCTGCAGCAGCCCGTAAGTCTTCAATTCTACCATTGGTACATGAACCTACAAATACTTTATCAATACGTATCTCTGAGATTGGCATTCCTTCAGCCAAATCCATATAATTCAAGGCACGATCTATAGCTTGGCGCTGCCCATCTGTTGCCGCATCATCCCTCTTTGGAATGGTTGCGTTCACAGGAAGAGCCTGCTCAGGTGATGTACCCCCTGTAACAGTTGGCTGAACATCGGCCGCATTAATCTCAATCACTTTATCGAACACGGCATCTGTGTCCGTGTGCAGCTTCGCCCAAGTTTCACAGGCTACCTCCCATTGTGCTCCTTTCGGCGCATAGGGCCTACCTTTCACATATGCCAATGTTGTTTCATCAGGCGCAATAAGTCCTGCGCGTGCGCCCGCCTCAATCGACATATTGCACACCGTCATGCGGCCCTCCATGGACAACGCAGAGATTGCTGATCCAGCATATTCAATAACATGGCCTGTGGCCCCTGCTGTCCCAATCTTGGCAATAATGGCAAGAACCAAATCTTTCGCCGTTACGCCAAATCCTAGTTCACCAGAAACCTTCACCAGCATGTTTTTTGATTTCTTCTGCTGAAGGGTTTGTGTGGCAAGAACATGTTCAACTTCAGACGTTCCAATACCATGAGCCAAGGCACCAAATGCCCCGTGTGTTGACGTATGGGAATCGCCACAAACGATTGTCATACCTGGCAATGTCATCCCTTGCTCAGGGCCAATAATGTGAACAATTCCCTGACGGATATCATCCACTGGAAAATATGGCACCCCAAACTCGACAACATTCTGTTCCAAGGTTTCCACTTGGATACGGCTCTCCTCATCGGCAATGCCTGCACTTCGGTCTGTTGTGGGAACATTATGATCAGCCACAGCAATTGTTGCGTCTGGTCGACGAACTTTTCTACCAGCGGCCCGCAACCCTTCGAAGGCTTGAGGGGACGTAACTTCATGCACCAAATGACGGTCAATGTACAAAATTGTTGTGCCATCATCTTGAACATTAACCACATGCTGATCCCAAATTTTGTCGTATAACGTACGGCCCGCCATGACTCTCTCCCCTTCTAGCCCAAGCACTCTATTTACTGATGTCAGGCATTACAGCCTGATCTACCAAAATTTTATGACTTCTTGTGATCCACACGTTCTGCGATCCGTGCGGCTTTTCCGCGTAGGTTGCGCAGATAATAAAGCTTTGCACGACGAACACGGCCACGACGCACAACTTCGATATTCTCTACCAAGGGGGAATATACTGGGAAAACCCGCTCAACACCCTCACCATAAGATATTTTTCTAACGGTAAAACTCTCATTATAACCGCGACCAGACCTTGCAATACAAACCCCTTCAAAGGCCTGAAGACGGCTTCGTGCACCTTCTGTCACGCGAACAGCAACCCGCAATGTATCTCCAGGACGGAATTCTGGGACTTCTTTAGCCATCTGGCTACGCTGTTCTTCCTCAATTTGATCGATAATGTTCATACGTCATCTCCTTCTTGTCCAGCCAACTGCTGGTCTACATAAAACTTCCATAAATCTGGACGCCGCGTTTTGGTCAAGCGCTCAGCTTCATTTTTTCTCCAAGTCGCTATACGACCATGATGTCCAGACGTCAAAACAGGAGGAACTTGCATTCCTTCCCAAACAGCGGGTCTTGTGTAATGTGGATGCTCTAGCAAACCATTCACAAAGCTCTCCTCATGCAATGACGCCATTTCCCCTAAAACTCCAGGCAATAACCTCAACGTCGCCTCCAACATCGCCTGTGCGGCAACTTCACCGCCGAACAGAACATAATCGCCTAGAGACACCTCTTGGATATTTCTGGTATCAAGAACCCTTTCATCAACTCCTTCAAACCGACCACATAACAGTTCCACACCACCCGCTTCTGCCCATTCCTTAGCCATGGATTGCGTGAACAACTTACCCCTTGGACTCGCATACACCCTTGGCCAATTTCCTGACATTTCAACGGACCTAGGTGCGTCCAAGGCTGCAGCCACAACGTCCGCACGAAGTACCATGCCTGGACCACCCCCGAAAGGTGTATCGTCAACTTGCCGATGTTTGCCTTGGCCAAAAGCCCTTATATCAACCACATCGCAAGTCCAAAGTCCTTGAGCAAGGGCACGACCAGGAACCGAAGCACCCAACACCCCAGGAAAGAGCTCCGGGAGTACTGTGAATATGCGCGCGTGAAATGGTGTCCTCATCTGTCGAGGCCTGTCATCTCACGAGAACCTATTTGGATATAACCATCTGTTACATCAACCACAGGCACAGCATCTTGGGTAAAGGGGATTACCACCGTTTGCTTTTTTCCTTCTATGACAAGCTCAAGAAGATCCCCAGCACCAAAATTTAATACCCGAACAACCTGCCCAATCTTGGTGCCATCAATAGCCCGCACCTCCAAATCCTCAAGATCAACATGATAAAAGCTATCTTCTTCTTGCAACTGCGGCAAACGATCCCGCGGCACAAATAATAAGCCTTTGCCAATATTTTCGGCCTCTGTGCGAGATCCAATGCCCTTCAATTGAGCGACAAACCCTTCTTTCGCAGGCCGTAATTTTTCCACAGATATGGAATTTTCTGTCTGCGAAACAAACATGAGAGGTGAGAGCGCCACAATTGCGTGAGGATCTTCTGTAAAGATCTTCATCAACACCTCACCATGGACACCATGTGGCCGCTGTAAAGATGCAACACAAACCAGCTCCTGATCCATATGATTACCTTTGTGGCTTATCGAACCTCTCGGCCGGGCTTATGCTTCCGCTGTTGCTTCTTGCTCAGATGATGCATCGGCTTCAGCAGCTGCGGCTTCTTCAGCTGCTAACCTAGCTTCTTCTTCCTTCTGCCGTTGAATCTCGATACGTTCTTTCGCCTTTGCGCCAGGTTCCGCCTTTTTGGGGTTATTACGCGCCTTACGCTTCATTAATCCTGCGGCATCTAAAAATCTTGCCACACGATCGGTTGGCAAAGCACCCTGTGCCAGCCAATGCTCAGCACGCTCCGCATTTAAGACCACCCTTTGCTCGGAATCACGCGCCAACATAGGATTGTAAGTCCCAATCTTTTCAATAAAGCGACCATCTCTTGGTGCTGTAATATTGGCCACAACAATTGAATAAAATGGACGCTTCTTTGAGCCCCCACGGGCTAACCTTATTTTCACACTCATGAGTTCATATTCTCCTTCATCATGATATTTTCGTACTTCTTTTTTGACTGCTTATCGGGACAAGACAGCCTCGCTATTTTTTCTTACCCCGTAAAAATGACGGAATTGACCCAGGGGATTGGCTAGGCAATCCAGGAATTGAAGGAAATTGCCCACCTCCAACACCAGGGACTCCCTTACCACCAAGGCCTTTAAGAAGGCTTGGGTCCGGCATATTTCCACCGAGCATTCGCCCCAAACCCGCCAAACCACCTTTACCTTTACCCTTGCCCATCATCTTCATCATATCTGCCATTTGCCGGTGCATTTTTAACAATTTGTTGACATCCTGAACGTCCACACCTGCACCACGAGCAACCCTCTTTTTTCTTGACGCATTCAGCAATTTTGGATTTGCCCGTTCTTTTTTGGTCATAGATGAAATCACGGCCTCTTGGCGTTTCAAGACCGTGTCATCCATACCACTGGCCTCAAGCTGTTTTTTTGCCTTACCTACACCTGGCAGCATACCAAGAACGCCGGACATACCTCCCATCTGCCTCATCTGCCGCATTTGTTGCGCCATATCATTAAGGTCAAAAATACCTTTTTGAAGCCGAGCAACCATTTTTTCTGTATCTTCGGCTTCTATGCTGGCAGCAGCCTTCTCCACGAGTGAAACAACATCACCCATACCCAGAATACGGTTTGCAACACGTTCAGCAGAAAAATTTTCCAGGGCATCAAAGCGCTCACCAACACCCAAATAACGTATGGGCGCACCTGTAACCTGTTTCATTGATAGCGCGGCACCACCGCGACCATCACCATCTACCCTGGTCAATATCAAACCATTGACACCGACATCACTATGGAACCGCTCAGCGATGCCCACGGCATCTTGTCCTGTCAAAGCGTCTGCCACGAGAATGGTGTGATAAGGGTTCACCACGTCGCGAACTTGCCTAATTTCGGCCATCAACGCTTCATCTACGGCCATCCGCCCCGCTGAATCGAGCAGCACCGCATCATAACCTTGAACCCGAGCAGAAGCCACCGCGCGTTTTGCAATTTCAATTGGATTTTGGCCTTGCACCACTGGCAATGTTGCAACCTCAGTCTGCTCTCCCAAACGGGCCAATTGATCCATGGCTGCAGGACGAGAGGTATCAAGGGAAGCCATCATGATTTTCTTATTAAATTTGGTTCTAAGCCGATATGCTAGCTTTGCTGTTGATGTCGTTTTGCCAGAACCCTGCAACCCAACCATCAGGATAACGGTTGGCACCGCCTGTGACAAAACAATTTCATTGTCTGCATCTTTCCCACCAAGCAACGTGATCAGTTCATCATGAACAATTTTGACCACCATTTGGCCGGGAGAAACAGATCGCAAAACTTTTTGCCCGACAGCCTTTTCTTGAAGTTGGTCGGTGAATTCCTTAGCCACAGGAAGAGCCACGTCTGCTTCTAACAACGCCATGCGAATTTCCCGCATGGATGCACGCACATCGCTTTCAGAGAGTATAGCTCGTCCTTTGAGCTTCTCTAAAACATCGCCAAGTCTTTGACTCAGTGCATCAAACATCAATGACAGTCCTTTCGTACTGGCCTTTCGTGCTGGCCTCTCTTGTTGGCCTTTCTTACTGGCCCTTCTTTGTTCGCCATTTTTACCTGGCGGGTATTCCACCTTGCACCCTATGTCGGCTCATCTACCTTTTGGCCCAAGTTTTCTTTTTGGCCCATTTGATTGAGCCCATATTGTTTTGAATTGATGCATGATACATGCGACCCATACCCGACCCAAAACAACTTCAACACATTGCTTTTTGAATAAACGCAAAAAACACCGGTGCGCGAAACTCGCGGACCGGTGGATAACATCTTGACGTTTGTCCAACACTGCGCGTACTGCGTCTTACCGGACAAGGTCAAGGCTTTTTCATGGTCAAGAGCCAAAAAAAGATTGTTGTAATTGGCATCTTCCCCGCAAAATAACGAGGAACTAAAGATTGCTGGTCAATATTACAGGGAATCCACCACTTAGGAAAAAGGTGCAAAACAGGACAAAAACATGAAAGAACATACACTAAACATGCCAGGGTTGTTTTTCGAAAAGATGCATGGGCTTGGTAATGATTTTGTTCTGATTGATGCGCGCCAGCAGCCTATGCCTTCAAGAGATACCATTGTCGCCATGGCTGATCGCCATACGGGCATAGGCTTTGATCAACTGGTTGTCCTCACAGGCTCAAACCCAGTTTTTATGGATATTTACAATCAAGATGGCTCCAAAGCAGAGGCTTGTGGAAACGTGACCCGTTGCGCTGCTGATTTGCTCGCACGAGATGGAGAACCATTTCCCATGAACATTCAAACAACTGGTGGGCTTTTAACAATTGATGCTATCGGGCCACACTACAGGGTTAATATGGGCAAACCTAAGCGCGCATTTGACGAGATACCCTTCCTAGGTTCGGGAACAGGTAAAATAGGCGAAGGGGTCATTACATCATTTCATGATGTTCCCTCACTACACGCCTACCTTGTCAACATGGGCAACCCACATATGGTGCTGTTTGGTGATGCTTCATCACTTCATCATGCCGAAAGCTGGGGCCCTCATCTCTCCATTCATCCCTCCTTCCCCGAGGGTGTTAACGTTGGGTTTGCGCATATATGCAGTCAAAATCAATTGCGACTTCGTGTTCATGAACGGGGTGCTGGCGTCACATTGGCGTGTGGCTCTGGAGCTTGTGCCGCTGTTGTCGCAGCTATTGACTCAGGATTGGTCACACCAGGCCTTATCACTGTCGAAACCGACGGTGGATGCCTGCAGATCGAATATCAAGGTCATGAAGTTATGATGACAGGGCCTGCATCAAGGGTATTTTCGGGAATATGGCATGGCTGATGTAATAAATTTTGGATGTCGCCTTAATATTTTCGAAGGCGAAAGTATGGCAGCTTTATGCTCTGATACAGACATGGTGATCATTAATTCCTGCTCCGTTACGACAGAGGCCTCTCGTCAGGTTCGTCAAACCATCCGCAGAATACGCCGTGATCAACCTCATGCACGGATTGTGGTTACAGGATGCGGGGCGGATACCGAGACGCAAACATATCTGGGTATGGAAGAAGTTAATACTGTTCTGCTGAATGGTAGCAAAATGCAGCCCTTGCTAGGACTGCGTGATGGACTCGTCGGAATTGCTGCATCTGAGGGCCACAGTGCACGACCTCCCATTACCCAAAAACAACGACAAGTGCGTGCGCATTTAGAAGTACAGAATGGATGTAATCATAGCTGCACATTTTGCATCATTCCCATGGGCAGAGGTCCAGCACGCTCCATCAAGCCCCAAACAGTTGTTGAAGACGTCAAGGCATTGGTTGGAGCTGGGCACCTCGAAGTGGTACTTACTGGGGTGGATTTAACAAGTTACGGCGAAGATTTAGAACAAACACAAACACTTGGATTTCTTGTAAAAACAATACTCGAACAAGTCCCAGATCTCCCACGTTTGCGGCTTTCTTCGCTAGACGCGATCGAAATGGATGATCAATTGTTTGAACTTATAGCCCACCATGAGAGACTTATGCCACATTTGCATCTCTCGCTACAATCAGGGGACAACATGGTGCTCAAGCGCATGAAACGTCGCCATCAGCGAGAAGATGCCATTGCTTTATGCCAAGCCCTAAAGTCTCAGCGACCACAACTTGCATTAGGAGCAGATATGATTGCTGGTTTTCCGACGGAAACCGACACAATGTTTGCGTCTAGCCTCGCAATGATCGATGAATGCAAACTGGATTATTTGCATGTTTTTCCTTTTTCTCCGCGACCTGGTACCCCTGCCGCACGCATGCCACAAGTTGACAAAAATGTTATCAAACAACGTGCACATCTGCTTCGCAAGCGCGGGCAAGAACGGCAAAAAGCATTTCATGATCGGCTGGTAGGCGGTGCAGGATTGGGGTTGGTCGAGCAAGAGGGACAAGCACGATTAGAAAATTTTGCCTTGGTCAAATTTCGTGGCGATGCCCAACGCGGTAGCCTTGTTCCCTTACAGATCATGGATGCGCATACAGACTTTGTACAAGGAGAATTGTTGTGAGATTATGGCCATTTGGACGCCGCAACCCAAAAGACGCCAAAAACTCTGCGCAAGAGAGCGAACAACTGGTTGAGGATTTGCAAGAACCGACAAGCGCAGCTGATGATAAAAACCACGCCCAAGATGATGCGGCATCAGCGTCGCAACAGAACCCACAACAAAGTATGTGGAGCCGGCTGACGTCAGGTTTGGCAAAATCAACCGATCAACTCGGAAATAGGATGCGGGCAATTCTTCAAAATCGCCGGCTGGATGAATCCAGTCTAGAAGATTTGGAAGAACAATTAATTATGGCAGATCTTGGCGTTGCGGCGGCCAGCGCGGTCATCGACAAGTTCCGGGCTAAGAAATTTCCACCAGATGCACGTGAAGAAGACATACTTGAAAGTCTCGCGGAAGCCATCGCTGAGATTTTGCAGCCTTGTGAGGTTCCCTTAGATATTCCTGACATAAGACCGGCCACGATCTTGATGGTGGGGGTCAATGGAACAGGGAAAACCACGACCATTGGAAAACTAACATCTCAGCTTAAAGACGCAGGGTATCATACCGTACTTGGAGCGGCTGATACCTTTCGTGCCGCAGCGATCGAACAACTCACCGTTTGGGGCACCCGCAATGATGTCCCCGTCGTTGCGCGCGCCCAAGGAGCTGATGCAGCGGCGGTGGCTTTTGACACCATGACATATGCCTCTGACCATCAGATGGATGTCGCTATTATCGACACCGCGGGTCGGCTTCAAAATAAGACGGAGCTGATGGATGAATTAACCAAAATTCGTCGTGTTGTAGCCCGTGCACGCGACCATGCACCAGACCATACTTTATTGGTTTTGGATGCAACCACAGGTCAAAACGCACTGCTTCAAGTTGAGGCTTTTCAGCAAGCGGCCCAGGTATCTGGTTTGGTGATCACGAAATTAGATGGGTCTGCGCGTGGTGGTGTCGTGGTAGCGTTAGCTCAAAAATACCAATTGCCCATCCATGCCATAGGCGTTGGTGAGGCAGTACACGACTTGCAACCTTTTGTTGCACGTGATTTCGCACGTGCGTTGGTTGGGTTATCCCGTCACAAAGACAACCAAGCAAGGATTTAACATGTCCAGCAAAACAATGCATATCATGCGTGAATATGGCCCACTATTGGGATTTTTGGCGACCTACTGGTTTGCGCCTGATACAGGCGTTGGACTTTACCGTCCCATCATGTTGGCAACAGCTGTTTTCACGGGATTAACCATCATCACGCTGGTTTGGACATTTGCCATCGGTGAAAAACCCAAAGCTTTGACCTTGCTCATCGCCGCACTTGTTATTCCCATGGGGGCATTGAGTTTACTACTTAATGACGACACCATTTTCAAAATGAAACCTACTGTCGTGAATTTGATTTTGGCAATCCTTGTGGCTGCCAGCCAATGGCAAGGCAAGCCTCTCATTAAAGAAATGATGGGTTCAGCGTTTCGCCTCACCCAGCGAGGCTGGACATTACTCAGCTGGCGCTGGTCAATATTCTTCCTCGCCTCAGCTCTTGCCAACGAATGGGCATGGCGGAGCCTCGATGATGATGGGTGGGTTACATTTAAATTCGCCGTCTTGGTTCCCGCCAGTTTCCTGTTTGCATTAACGCAAATAGGCCTCATCAAGAAACATCAAGCACCAGAACAGAGCTGATAACAAAACATATTCAGCGAACCGTTTGTGCTCTTGCAAGTTCAAGCATCAATTGTTCCAGATGCATAGGTAGAATGGGACCGATATGCTTATAAGTGATGGTTCCATCACCCGCGACAACAAAGCTTTCTGGTACACCATAAACACCCAAATCAATTCCCACCCTACCATTTTTATCTGACAAATTGTCAGCGAAAGGGTTGCCCAATTCCTGTAGAAAATTTTGTGCGTTTTTATCACTATCTTTATAGTTTAGCCCAACAATTTTGACGCCTCGATTTTTTAGTTCCATCAGCATTTCGTGCTCTGCGCGACAAGGGGCACACCAACTTGCCCAAACATTCAGCAAGCGTACCTGACCGTCTTGAAACAAGGTTTGTGATAACAGCTCACCACCACCAACTGGCTCCAGAGCAAAGTTGGGCACTTGTTTATCTATCAACGCCGAGGGTACTTCGTCAGCCTTCCACAAAAATAACCCACCAAGGAAGCCTGCAACCAGCGCCACAAACAAGATAAGAGGAATGAATCTTATAAATTGCCGAAAAAACAATGCCACGATTACTGCCACGGCCAGGCAAATAACACTAACCAACGCAACCAAAATATCATCACGAACGTGCTAACTAATGCGTAAC
>JAYPQH010000021.1:0-2322 GCA_038131935.1 Alphaproteobacteria bacterium
CAAAAACACGGCATGAACATTGTGATTGATGACAAACTGCCTGCCGATTTGTCAGACATGTCTGCGACTTTGACAAAGTTTAAAGCGCTGAAGCCTGACATTCTGTTGGTGTCTGGCCATTCAAAAGGTGCGGCGACCGCAGCGCGTCAGATCGAAGAAATGAAAATCGAAGCGCCTGTGATTTCTATCACTCACTGTGAAGCTGCAAAAGTTCAAGAAAAATTCCCTAAGGGTGCAAATGGCATGCTATGTCCAACACAGTGGCTCAGCAACTGCCAAACAGTGAGCCAATCTTTGGTAATGCATCAAAATACAATGATGACTTCAGAGCTGCCTTCCCGGAAGAACACAAAGTTATCTCCTATCAAACAACGCAGGCCTCTGCAGCCGTTCTTGTGTTCAAGGATGCATTTGAGCGGGCAAACAGCTTTGACCGTGATGTTGTTCGTGATGCGCTAGCGGCCACAGACATGGACACATTTTATGGTGCAATCAGGTTCGCGCCTGAAGGTAACAATATTGCGAAGCCAATGTTCTATCGTCAGATCGATGCAAATGGTAAGTACAATAACGTTGTAGATCCAGGCGATATGGTTTTCCCTCGGAAAGCTGCGTATTAAGAAAACATTTCAAAATTTGAGAGAAAGCTCGCTTTAGCGGGCTTTCTTCTCACGCGCTCTTTATTTGGCGCATGCTCTTTGTAGTCCATTTGCAAACACTATCTGGTAATTACAGAAAATCTTCTGATTGTGTCGGTAAGCTGGGGCGTTTTTATCAATAATAGAAGGTATTGGACATGTTGGATAATTTACAACTTTTGTTCGTTCTAGCCCCGGTGATGAACGTGCAGATGATTTTGGATGGCATTTTTATCGGCGCGGTTTTTGCGCTAGCTGCATATGGGCTAGCTTTGGTCTGGGGAGTTATGAATGTAAAAAATTTGGCGCAGGGTGATTTTGTGATCATGGGTGGGTTTGTTGCTTACACCATGAACAAAATTGGCATACATCCAATTTTTGCTCTGCCAGTTGTTACGGTGTTCATGTTCGTATTTGGTTTTGTTGTATACAAGCTGGTTATTAGGAGGGTTATTGACAATGATATGTTTGTTTCGCTCCTTGCTACATTCGGTTTGTCCCTGTTTTTGCAACAAGTAATGAACCTTATATACGGGCCAGAGGTTCAAGCCGTTGACTCTCATTTTCATATAGCCACCATGTTTGATGGTTTTGTGACTGTCCCAATGATTAAAGTGGTATCTCTTGTTCTTGCAGGAGTGTTTGCCTCAGCAATAGTGGTGTTCATGAAAAAATCTCGTATGGGTCAGGCAATACGCGCTACAGCTCAGGACCCTCGAGCTGCTCGTGTGCTAGGTATAAATACAGATAAGGTATATGCATTCACATATTCTCTCAATGCAGCAATTTGCGGCGTAGCTGGTGTTTTGGTCGCGATGATCTGGGTAATTCAGCCATTTTATGGTATTGTTTATTCTCTCCGCACATTTGCAATTGTAACAGCAGCCGGACTTGGCAACCTCCCTGGTGTAATTGGTATGAGCTTCATTCTTGGTTGGGTCGAGCAATATGCTGGTATCATCGCTGGAGCAGAATGGCAAATTGCTGCAGCGGTCATGGTGTTGATTGGAGTTCTATCCTGGCGGCAAATTCAATTGCGCCGTCAAAGACAGGTGGTTCGATAAGATGATGAACGAAAAACTTATTTACACGGGTTTGGGAATTTTTGGTGTTCTTGGCCCACTCTTATTCCCTGATTACACATTCCAGATGGCAATGTTGTGGATCATGGTGCTGATGGCGTCCACGTGGGATGTGACTGGTGGCCAGATGGGGTATAATTCGCTTGGGAATATTACCTTTTTTGGCATTGGAATGTATATTTCTGCATCCATTCAGGTGTCTCTTTTTTATGATCTGGCTGACTACACAGCATCTTATGGCGCGATTAAGCCTGTGTTTACCGAGGCGCAATATTATGGTGGGTTATTTGCAGGCATTCTTGCCGCTGGTGTCGGTTGTGCAGTCATAGCGTGGTTTCTTGGCTATGCGGTGTTTGGTTTGCGTGGCCCATATTTTGCTATTGGCACACTTGGTGTTGCAGTGGCGGCACGAGAGATTGCTGGTACCATTGATACGATTGGTGGTGGTGCGGGTATTTCAATGCCATTTCTGCCGTTGCCGATTGAATATCGATCGGCGTTTTTCTACGTCCTTTGCTTCGTCTTGGCGGTTGTTGCACATTTTGTAATCCGCTGGTTATTTCTCAACACAGTTCAGTCCTGGCCGCTAATGCCATCCGCGA
>JAYPQH010000022.1:0-125477 GCA_038131935.1 Alphaproteobacteria bacterium
GCCGCTGGAAAGTATGATGCAGTGCCTGGTCTCATATCTCTGTGTAATGTGTCATTGGCAGTAGGTCGTGTACAGGACATGCCCTGGATAGTGCAGAATACATTCTCTGGCTTTTGAAGATAGGGTCAGCTTGGGATTTGTTTTACCATACTTTCAAGATGTGACATCTTCTGCCAACATGCTCATTACTGATTTGGTCCTCAAACGCCTCGCTCTTCGGCGGGAGGTCAACAGTGATCATGCTCATATCCTGATGTTCGTACTTCCAGACGGCGTGACTGCAGCTTTGCTCACGAAATGTGATACATGTCGAGCCAATGTCACGGGCAGCGTTATGGTCGGTAATAGAACAGTCCACACAGCGATGAGCGGATCTCTTTATCTCAATGGAATTCTTCTCCGTTCGTTTACATTGTGGTTTCCGATAATACGGTTGTCGTGGATAGCGGTCTTCTTCAGTCTCGTGATCCAGGCACTCAATGTCACCCTTTGAATTGCGAGCAGTTTGGATTTCAGCAGCGTTGAGTAATGTCTGGCACATTGCTCAATTCAATCGCTTCATGCGCTTGAGCTGGGGAAGGCCGTGACAGAGCATACCACCATGGTCCTTCTGCCCATACGGAGTTAACAGCTGTCCTTGCGAGTGTTGTAGGTGATGAGATACCTTGGTGATAAAGACATTAGTTTGGCGTAAATATGGCGTTTAAGACACCAGCCTCAGATGAGTGTCTGACCGTCCCATTCGCACACTGCTCCTTGTTGTAGCTCTAAAGACGAGGCAGAGTTATGAGGGTCTGCGATATAGGCTTAGAATTGGTCACGCATTAACGAGATCACATACTCTGTTGTAGACGCAGCAAATGGCTGATGCCGTTGGCAATGCTGGCTGAGGTTTTAGCATGCCAAAACAGAATTGAAAGACATGTGTTATGGTAACATAACGCAGTCGGTATATTGCTTATGTTGACGTTTTCTGGGATAGCCCTCTTCTTTTGCCGTTACATTAAGAATGCTCTGCCAAGCATCTGTTCGTTCTGATCGCCGAATACGCCAATACATAAATAGATGAATTATAGCTTTGCACAATAGCGAATGTGCTCGCGCCAATTTGGGCAAAATGCAGATCGACCCATATCGCCGCATACATCTGCGTACCACCTGAACACTCTCAGCCCAGGCACCATCGGCGGTCATCGGTTCGTCATCTGCGATTTGGCATAAGCAAAGGGCAAAGTTCTCGCGGAAACACGGTCATGCGAGTTCTTCGCGCCAGCAAACATGCTTCGACATAGCCTTGCTTGAACGGTTGAAGTAAGTGTTAAGATCATTAACCGAGAAGAATGATCATGACTCAGCCGCTGGCTTCTCCACCAGCGCCTGCGGTCCACCCAGCTTTTCATGCCGAACGGCGCTGCGGAGTCGTTAATCATTACTTCGCCCAGGCTCAATAGCCTCGAGAGTCATGGCTTCAGGTACTGTATCGATCTGAACCGGTTTGATAATCATCATTGGGTAAGACAACTGAACCATCGATATCTGTATTTTTGCAAAACTTCTCTAGTGCAAAACACGGCCTGAATTTCACTGCCCCAGACTTGCGTAGTGCAATGTTCAAAATCTTGCTTCAAATAACATAAGGGCAGGTCGATCTGTTAGCTAGGCTTGAGCTGATTTGTAATAATGTTTGTCTAGTGCATGCTACTGCTTTATACGCCGCTGCTCGCCCATACCAAATTGAAATAGCATTACTGCCAGCCCTTCTGATGTCGAGCCAGTTCCAATTCGTCAGACATGGCACCATGTTCGATAAGATTTAGCGATCATACACTGACATCCACGATTTGCGACATGGTCTTGTGCGCTTGTTCGACAACATCGTATTTATTGCCGACGGTCTTTGCTTGACCGTCAATAGATTGGGGTTGAATTTATCAGCATCTCAGCCCCGCCGCGCAATGATCTGTGAAGCCACTCCCGAATCGAGAGATCTAGATAGCCACGGTGACATGTGTACTGCGATCTGCAGCTTGGGATAGAAGCAGTCCGAAAACTCCTTCACTTCAATTGTCATGCGATATCGCTGCGAAGATGGCCTGGTCCAACAGTCTTGCAATGCCAAATCAAACAGGTTTCCAGCTTGCCGTTACATCAACATTGATCAGCGTTTGGAATTTTCTTTCCACGTTTGCAAATTCATGATGGTTCAGTTATGCCATTGGCCAATACATCAGTTTTTGCCATACCTGATGACCCAAACATAGCTGTTGAGCAAGCCTTGTCTCCTTTCGTGGTTACTCCTGATCTTATTGGGATCTATTGTCTGGAGAGATTTTGCAGCCAGCGGTTCAATTACCTGTGTTTGATAAGTGAGCGCACTGCAAAGATCAGAACATATTCTGAATGACTGGTTATTTACAGCCTGTTTCCTTAATTTGTTCCGAGGTTGAATCTCGCACTTAAAAGGTGTTCGCCTGGTGCAAATGTAGCTTGCAGTTTGGCTTGCCAGCACAAAATTCGAGCGAATTTCCATCGACAACAGGCCCTCTCTTCGTTTAGCCCAGCGATGAAGCCGATCGGCAAGGCGGGATCCTCGCGTACCTGAATAGTCTCACAGATATATTTGTTGTTTGTCTCGTAATGTGATCAGGACCAAATTCAACGATGATGGGTATTGTTTGCGGATAAAAAGAAGAGGCCAGTGTTTGCTCCCCTCGGGGTGACCATTTAGCTGGCATTTTGCTTGAGTTGCAGATGAAGCCTATATCCTTTGGTACAATTTATCGCAAGGTGCTATGGAAATGATGAGGCACGACCATGATGAACCGTGAAGTCTTGTGTTGCCGCAGGGTATAAGAACCATGACGAATCCCAGCATACGCACGCATAGAGCATGTTGTGCCAAATGATCTGAGGAGCACCAAAGCAGTGGGATCGCACCTTCCCATCATGCGTCCTGACTCAGTGACATCATGACGCCGCAGCGAGAAATAAGTATCCATACCATTTAGTAAAGTTAGTCTCACAGGCAGTGAATTCAAACCTCAAAATGTGGAACGGTATAGCGAGCGGATGGATCATCTGCCATGGATTCAAAGACACGTTGCTGGCACCTAAAATTCGGCAGTTAGTATGTTGCCCTTGAGCCATTTCTCACCATAGTATCGCGCAGCCCTCACCGCGTGACCACCGATAGCGTTACGTCGCAAAGATAATTTTGCCGCTGCCCTTCGTTTTTGACAGCAGCGCCAAGGAAATGGACAAGGCTTCGGTTTCACCACAAGGCGTCAGCAGATGCCAATGTTTAGCCGACTCCGGCAATTCTTCGTTGCTCATCAGACTAGCAGCCGGCGTTTGTTGCCCATTTAGGCCTACAAATCGTATGTTTACTCTTTCATTTGAATGACGCTTTCATTGTATTAGCACAGATGGAAAGTGTAAAATACTCCTCCAGGGACAAGCATAACAAACGACACTGTTCGTGACAAAGCTTCATCGTTTATTCAGCACGATTTGAGAAGCTTTGATAAGTGCTTTTCCGTCCAGGTGGCCAGCTAATCGTACTGGGGCAAGGCGGGTGATGAGGCGATAGCAGGTCTTTCACATGGAATGATCCGAAATGCCCAAAGCCCACGGGTTATTCGGTAACAACTTACAGTAGTAATGTTCAGGATGGGCAGCTCGCGTTCGAAGAGCTCGAAGGGTTTGCATACTTGGGGAAGCCATAGCCAATCTACCGGGGAAAATTGCCCGCCACAGTATCAGCTTAAAACTTTGTATCAAAATATTTAAAATATTGATTAATAACTATTGTACTGTGTCAATTGTCCCATATTAATGCGCCAAAGTCTTTAGTATTCAGCCCTGTCTTAAGAAGATCATCTGAGCAATACGGTTGTTGTTCGAGCATTCACAGTAAAATAAGCCTTACTCGTAATCATCAGTAATACAAGCTCATCATTTCTTTATCTAGAGCGACGTATGATGGTCCGATATGCAGGAAGCTATTTGTGTTTGCCTTTTGCCATGTTGTACAGATTCCAGGAACGTCTTTTGATCCTGAACTTTGTCAATGGCAGCAACAAAGACGTGATATGATTGCTGAAAGTCTGCCAATCCGCTCTATCATGCTGAGCATTTTAAAACGTCTTGCGCTGAGCAACGATCATTTTGGCCTGAGCGACGTTTCCCAATTCGTTATTGGTGACTAAAAACGCCTGGTGCCTGCCATATTCAGCCATCACATGTGACACAGATAACCAGCCTGACGTGAAACAATTCCAGTTCGACAAGCAGGTTCGAATGACTGTGGCAAGATATTACCCAAAATCCGAGCAGAGCACTCGCTATATACAGTGCCGGCTTCCGTCATGGCCTTTATTCATGCTTTCTTGCCTTCATGATACTGATCGCCCACAGCCAGCACTGCGAAAGTTTTATCTGCTCTGCCTCCTGCCAATAAGCGTCGGATGCAGTGGATGATGCAACATGGTAAAGAAAATTTGCACAACAA
This sequence comes from Alphaproteobacteria bacterium, assembly GCA_038131935.1. Taxonomy (GTDB): domain Bacteria; phylum Pseudomonadota; class Alphaproteobacteria; order UBA8317; family UBA8317; genus UBA8317. Next base: position 4,511 of record JAYPQH010000022.1, read on the forward strand.
AACTGTTGGCTGCGGATGCTAAAGCTTCATACGTTACAGAATCCAACATCGCATCCAGCGTCATCTCGAAATACATCACAATAGCCAACAGACTTGTTCAAAGTGGTTTTGCTCCAACAAACTGGGTTTTCCGATGGGAAAGAGACTAGCTCATTTGTTAGAACAGACAGAAAGAGCTCCCAAAGCAACTTTGCCTGGTTGTGAAAAACTCATCGAAGATGATGCTGGCCAATGTACAGAGTATTTCCTTCCAGTGGGAAGCCGCATTCGGATATCCGCCATCAGCGTAACCTGAGAATAATTATCCGAAGCCAGGTTACGGAAGATCACTGTTAGAACAGCGATAAGTCATGCAGTTGAGGAGCAAGAAGGTTTCGCCGGGCTTTCTCAGATGGTCGTAGCCTCGCAGCATCGATCCAGAAAGTCGGGCGAGAGTTGTGGAACAGTTCCTGCGACATCGTCTTAACAAGCGGTGTCGAAATGCAGTACAATAAAAGCTCCTTTCTTTTAGAAAAATGATTGTCATTGCAGCAAGGAGATCTTGTAATCAGAACATGCAGGAGCATGCCTTCAGGCAGATCATGAGAACTTCCTATATTGGAAAGCTCTGAGCCAAGTGCACCCGTAACTGTGCTTTGTGTTATTCTATTCATGGCTTGATCTGACGGCCTTGAAGACGTGTAACTTGCTCCCCCCGCATAACTTACCAATTGATCAGCCAACATAATGGGCTTGATAAGAAGGCCTGCGGTTTCAACGGCCGCTTGACCAAGACGGCCGAGCAATCGCAAAGGCAAGGACGCTGTTCCCAACCTACTCGCTTGACTTTCTGGATCGATAGCGAATCCAGCTAGGGTAAAGCTACGACCATCTGAGAAAGCCAACTGATCAAACTGCAACCGAAAACCTTCTTGCTCCTCAACCACATGGCCTGTCAGCGTCGCTGGTCCTAGCAAGTGATCTTCTACCCGTAGCACAACCGGATAATTATTCTCAGGTTGCACTTGATGAGCGAGATATCCCTGAATGCGGCTTCCCACTGGAAGGGAAATGCTCTGTACATTTGGCCCAACATCATCAATCCAACTGGTAGGTTTTTCTAATAGTAAAAGTTTAGCTTTGGGATGCTCTGTCTGTTCTAACAAATCAGAGCTAGGTATCTTTCCCATCGGAAAACCACGGATTTTTTGTTGGAAAAACCCACCTTTTGGGTCGTGTGATTTTGGCCCTGGTTGTGATAGCATTTCGGATGACGCTTGGGATGCTGATGTTGGATACAAACCAGCATGAAAGCTTTGCTTTTTATCCACAGCCAGAAGTTTTTGTTGTGCAAATTTTTCTTGCCATGTTGCATCATCCACTGCATCCGTTTGCTTATTGGCAGGAGGTAAGGGCAAATAAAAACTTTCCTTAGGTTTTTCGGCCCATAATGGCTGCAATACATAAAATGCTGAGGCGATCAGAATCATGAAAAACAAAAGCATGAATAAAAGGCCATGACGAAGCCAGCGCAACATATATCTGTTCATGAGGATGTTCTCTTCAGTTTTTGAGATTGATATCTTGCAATTCAACCAGGCTATGAGCCTGCTTGTCAGAACTAGATAGGTTGATGAGCCATGGGTCACGTCCTGGTAAATGAACAACAATATCTGTGGTCACGTAATCTGAGAGTGGCTGAATGCTGATAGCGCCCTCTGTTTGGGCACCCGATGTCACATGAAGGCGTTTTGGATCACCAATAATAATAGATTGGGGAAACAGTCGCTCACCATTTTTGGTAAAAATGATCGTTGTAAGCCGTCCCTGTGCAAAGAAATATGAGTCGGAAATGCTGATCTTTTAACAACAAGACGTTTTAAAATATCAACATGATAGGCGGATTGGCGAACTTTTTCTAAAGCAATCATATCACGTCTTTGTTGCTGCCATTGATAAAGTTCAGAATCAAAAGGCGTTCCTGGAATCACACGCACCTCTGCTTGAACAACATGGCAAAAGGCAAACACAAGTAAGCCACTGCATATCCGGACCATCATACGTCGCTCCTCAAGATAAAAAGTAATGAGCTTATTATTGCTGATGGTTACGAATAAGGCTTATTTTGCTGTGGATAACTCTGTGAACAACAACCAGTATTGTAGATGATCTTCTTAAGATAGGGCTTGGGAATACTATAAGACTTTGGCGCATTAAGTATTATAAAGGGACAATTGTTTTAATTTTAATAGTTATTAATCAATATTTTAAATATTTTTTTATTTTTTAAAAGTTTTAAGCTGATCAAAAAATTACATGTGGCAGACAATTTTTACAAATAATTAGCTTCCCAAAATATTGTGGGTAACCCACCAACTTCCCCCCAAACATGCAAAACCCTTCGAACTCTTCAGGCCTTGAAGCGATCTACCATCCTGAGCATTGTTACCTGTAAGGATTGTTACCATGGAATACCAACCCATTGAGGCTAGGCATGATCTGACACCCCTCCTTTGGGGATGCGTACATGGACTGGAAGACCTTTTCTTGTCACCTCATCACCCACCCAAAACAAAACCCAGTACAGTTAACTGGCCACACAAGTGGACGGAAGAAACTTATCAAAAGCTTCTCAAATCATTGCTGGGTCAAACTGATATGAGAGCCTTGTCACGAATGGGGTACTCAGACGGTGTGCGCCCAATCCCATCGATTTTTGGAGGAGGTATTTTACGCTTCCATGCATGCTTAATACGGCATGGAAGCGTCATTCGTGAAGAATTAAGCATACGATTTTGTAAATTTCATGGGCAAACCTTGGCTGCTAGATCTGATGAGCAACGGATAATTGTAGGTGCCACCGGGTCAGGTAAAACGACATTAATGGTAGGAAGGCTTCATGCTGCTATTCAAAAAAATACACGTGTACTGCTTGTCGAGGATGAGCCAGAAATAGAATTGATGCTTGGTCAACTCATACCAGTGGCGCCCTTTGTCAAAAACAAAATAGAGGACATGGCCTTAAGTATCTTGCGACGGCGGCCAGATATAATTGCTATCGGTGAGATACGCAGTGAGGAACTTGCGCGATTTGCTGTCAATTTGCTTCAAACAGGTCATGGTGTTCTTGCTAGTATGCACGCGGGAAGCCGTCATGAAGCTCAAGAACGCTTATATTTGCTTACCGGATTTAAGGTTGCCAACAGCGTTATCTTTGAATCCATAAGCAGATGATCCATCCAACCGCTCCTTCTATACCGTTCCATTTTACATTTTGGGGTTTGGATCCTGCCTGTTGGGTTCTTGCCTTCATGGGATTATGGATACCCGATTGGTTGGGACGACTTTGTCAGGTTTTTTTTCTCACTGCGATCATGATGTCACTGCTTGGTCAAGGACGCATGATGAGAGGGTTAAAACTTTTGATCCCGCAAAACTTTGGTGCCCTTCAGGATCATTTGGCACAACGTAAATGTCTCTATCTTGATCACATTATTCTTAAGGATTCTACGTCATGATACATGGCCTCATCTTATCAATGGTTCTTATACCCCTCACGGCAACTGCTGCAGACTTCACGGTTCATCATGGTCGTGCCTCATCATTTCCACTTAGCCTTGCGGCAAAAAACCTTGTACCAAAGGATATAAAACTTCATCTGCAACTCAAGCAAAATGCCAACAAATTGGTCACCTACGAGGGGGGCAAACCTTGGCCTCTTCTTTTGTTGAACATCACCAAAACATTACCCATCATCGTTGAATTTGGTCCTGATACTGTCACATTGCGAGATATCAGCGACAAGCCAAAAGAACATAAAGATCATATTGAGAACCTATTCAAAGGTTACACGAGGATCCACCTTATACGATCAACTTCATCACTGGGCTAAGCGAGAAGACTGGACGATAGAATGGAACGGTAATTGGGATTACCCTATTTTGTCCGATGCGGAATTCAGCTCAGATTTTGTGCTGGCAAGCCAAAAACTCTTAGAAGCATTTGCACAAGCGGAGCCACCTTTAAGTGCAAAGATTTATCCTCAGAGCAAAATTATAAAAGTAGATATAAATGCCAATCGTTAGAATATGGTTTCTGATCTTTTGCAGTGCATGCACCTATCAAACAGATAGTGAGCCGCTGAGCAAAATCTCTCAGACAATAGATCCCAATAAGATCCAGGAAGCTCTCCAACAGCCACAAGAAAAAGGAGACAAGGCTATTCAAATTTCTCAACAACAATATTTGGGTCATCAAGGTTTTAGCACAACGCATAATGATAACGGTATCCTAAAAAGCAATGTATTGGCCAATAGCTTAGGCCTTGGCTGGACCATCATGGATTTTGCACAAGCATTAGAAGAAAATTCCAAACGCCCAGTCAGTGTTGATGTAGCAGCAAGAAAGAGAACACAAACCTATAATTTTGATTACAAAGGCAGCCTTAAGGGACTATTGGACCAGGCATCTTCACGCTTTGATATCACATGGCAATTGAGTGAAGGAGGCATCATCCTCCACGGACTTGAAACAGAGAATTTTTCTATCCCAAGTTTTGCAGGTCAGCTCACCCGAAGTACACATGTCACCGCCGGTGTTGGTAGGGGGCAACATGCAGAAACACAACGTGCTCTTCAAGATCTCTCGGTTCTTGATCCTTGGGGTGAGTTGACTTCACAAGTCATTGCTTTGGCAGGGGAGGATAGCAAAGTAAATTCCAGCCCCAGTCTGGGTTTGTTGACAGTCCAAGCAAGACCGTCGGCAATAAAACGCATACGACATGTTGTCGAACAAACTTTAAAGACCATGTCCACCCAAATCATGATGGATGTCGAAGTGTATGATCTTCATCTATCAGAACATAGTGCCATGTCTGTTAATTTGGAACTTGAAGCTTTGTTCCCCACCGCGTCATTTTCATCTCAGGGCTTGGCAGGGGTTAATGTGCCTAACCTCAATTTGGGCATGGGCGTGATGCAAGGCGCTCTCAAAGGTACCAAAGCCATGCTTGCTCTACTAGGCAAACACGGTAGCTTACAAATGCAACAAAAAGCTCGCCTAACAACTGTTTCAGGTCGACCTGCCCCTTTGCATGTTGGCCGAGAGGTAAGTTTTGTAGAGCAGTTGCGCCGCGGGGTGGAAGGTGACGGCGTCACAAGGTTTAGTGAAATTCAAGCCGGCAAAATCATGACTGGTTTTGCACTAGAAATTTTACCAAAAATTTTACGAGATTATCGATTGATGGTTCAGGTTGATGCCCAACTCACAGAACTACTTAATATTAGTGATTATCAAACCGGTTCAGATTCGATACAATTACCTGAAATTGCCACCCGACATATTCTCGAAACTGTTATCATCAAGCCTGGGCAAAGTATGGTGGTTGCAGGCTTCCAGCAGCGCCGTTCCGAGCATAGAAAACAAGGCCCAGGATGGCACGAATTGTTTATGTTGCCAGGTGGAAGCCAGCAGCGGAGTCATGATCACATTCTCTCAGTTGTGATCTTAACACCCTACCTTCAACCATTCAAAAACAAAATATAATCAAGCATGTTTGCCCCAGCACGAGAACTCATATGGTGCGTGTTTCCCACCAAGGAACTTGCCATACAGCATGCCAAATCCTTAGGTATTGAGGCCGATCTGATCACCATGATGGATACAGATGAGGGTGTTCAGGTTGGGTATGGATGGTATGCGAGCGGCCATTTTATGGGTCAATCTGCATTTGCCCAAAATGTGGCACGGGCACATTCTCATCTCTTATTGGTACAAAAACATAATTCATCTATTTATGTATTGGCTATTCGGCATGGAATTATCGATCCAAGAACAGACAGATGCTTAACACAAGAGCGTGCGGATATTCTTCTTAAGCAACTAAAAGAAGAGGGCTATCAAGAACGTCAACATAAAAATGTAACATGCCGTCATATATACCGACTGCGACCTCTATCTTCTCGCCGGATGCAGCAAGGTCGGCAAAAATATTTTCTCATGCTTGCATGTCTTTTAATTCTGATATCGATTTTTGTTTGGCATGCTCATGACTTGGTTTTAAAACCTCAACCAGCATTGCCAACACAGCATCCAGCCATTTTAGGTTATGACGCCGTGCAAGCTTGGGATATGTGTCATTCGTTAATGCGTGACCAGTTCACAATTAAAAAGCCTATATCGCTTGAATGCAAAGCGCATCATTTCGCAAACTTATCTTCCTCATCCACCTCGTCTTCTAAATTTCTAACAAGGGAAGCAATTCCCTCTTATTTGAGATGGGACGGTCAAGACCTCATCACAAAGACTGGTGTCTTAGGCGCCATATTTTTACACCAAAACAATATCTTTATCACCAAAATCACCATCACCTACAGCATAGCAAAAGGACAGCTTGTTCGCTTCCATACGCTCAAGACAGAAAGGACTTTGCCATGAATTGGTATGCTCTGTTATTCACAGCCTTGCTTGCCTCCCCCGCAGCATCGGAAAATAGCCACCCCGAAACACCATCCAAACTTTATGAAGCATTGGAGCGTTTTGCGCTGAGTGAGCAATATCTCCATGCCAAGGGCACATTACTCCAACAGCAATTACAAAATGCGCAAATCCAAACACAACTCTCTGAACTAAAGGGGGTGACACAACATTGGGTGCCTGGATTGCGCAGCATCACGGGGCCTACAGAGGAACCTCTTCTGACCATACAATATCCTGACAACCGTATTATCAAAACCACAATGCGTGAATTGGGAGAAGAATTCCATTGGGATAAAGGATCCATTTCAACATCCTTGTGTGGACGTAATATTGTTCTATTACCGACCCCTCAAAAAGTAACCTGCCCGTGACAGTAAGCCTCGACATACCATCACATTTCGTGGGTAAAATTGCAGTCACACCGTCTGGAGTATTACAGGTATCCAAAGGATATGAGCATGATCCTTATTTACATGTTCTCCACCGAAGAGCAGAACGTTTGGGGATTAAACTCCATCAAGTTGAAATGAACGTAACCCAGCAAAGTGGTACGTCACATCTTGAAAGTATGGAGCAAAACCGTCCCCAAGAAACATTACAAATGTTGCTTAAAAATATTCTTCAAGCCAGGGGTAGTGATCTGCATATCCATGTCACGAAGGACGTATGTTATGTACGTGGCCGGTTTCACGGAAACATGCAAACAATGGCCACATTTACTGCAGAATATGGGACCAGACTTTGCGCATCATGCTTTCAGCTTTGTGAAACAACTGATGCAACCTTTTCTCCACATCAGGTACAAACGGGACGATTGGATGGCAGACTCGTTACCTCAAGCATGGCATCCGCAAGGGTGCAATTCACACCAACCCATAATGATGGTTTGCTGATGGTTATTCGTGTTCAACGCACATGCTCAGATCATATCACAACGTTTAAAAATATCTGGGGTGATGAGCGATGGACGCAAATTTCTGCCTACCTGCAGCATGGTTTAACACTTATCACCGGTCCAACAGGATCTGGAAAAACAAGCCTTGCTTATGGACTTATGCAGCAAACCGCCCAAGACAACAGCACAGTCATGACGGTGGAGGACCCCCCTGAAATATCTTTAGATTTTGCGCAACAAATGTTGTTGCCGCATACCGATGATCCAACCAAACGCGAGAAGCATCAAATTCAAGCTCTGGCAGCTGCGTTAAGATGTGACCCTGATTATCTTCTCGTTGGTGAAATTCGACATGCCAGCACAGCACGGCTTGCATGGGATGCAGCGCGCACTGGACATCCTGTTGTTGCCACCATGCATGCCTCAAATGCATCAGCTGCCTATGCGCGGCTCAGACAATTTGGCATCAACCAAGACGAACTCCCTCAAGTTATAAGTATCATGATTGATATCCGATTACTTGGAGAGCTCTGCTCATCCTGCGCGAAGCCAACCTCTGAATATGAAATGGATCAAGCAAAAAAATGGTTCGGTGGAAAAGTAGATCTCAGCGATTTAAAACAAAAAGGGACAGGATGTGATAATTGCAGAGCAGGTTATGTAAACCGTATACCCTTTGTCCGTCTTTCAAACCAAAATATCAAGGAACGCTGGGTAGATATTTTGGCGAAGCCACTCCTCAAGGGCTCTATCGCCATACCATCATGGCTTAACATGGAACTTTAGATGGTTAGAAGTTTAGATCCTGTTTTGATCACCTTGCAACAAGGTTTGCGGCAAGGCAGACCATTACCTAGCCTGCTGATCAGGCTTAGGCAGCATCCGCAGGTCGAAACCAGGCGGATTGCCCAAAAATGCCACCATCACATCATGTCAGGGCATAGTTTAAGCTTTGCTCTCAGACCTTTCTTAAGCTCAGATACGTATCTGTTGGTCGCTATATTAGAAAAGCGTGGTGCAATCGATAAAGCCCTGGCGCTCGTGATAGAAAGGCAGAGAAAATGGAGACAGTTGCGTGAAAGATGCTGGCCATTATTCATCACACCCCTGGTTCTTTTTATTGGGCTTCTTGCTATTTCTCTGATGCTAAAGCTATCCATTCTGCCCACGCTAAAGACTGTTCCAAACCTACCACAAGAGAGCCTTGCTTGGTTAGAATTTCTGGTACGCTCCTTCTGCGTGACCTTCCCATCCTTATTTGCATCAGCTTAACCCTAGCTGGCTTGGCACTGAAATTTCATGCGGTGTGGGTGGGGCCGGTTAGGACATTGGTTGATATGTTCACCCCCATGAGCCTCCTTGCGCATATTCGAGGGTTGATGGTGAACCGCATATTAATGGAAAGTTTGGAACATGGAGGACGATTTGAGCCAACTTTGCGTACCCTCCTAGAACAAGCAGATCCTTGGCTTTCTTCAAGGCTACATCCATTACATAGCCGCATTATGGCAGGCCACCATATATCAGTAGCTTTACAATTAATGCCCTGGAAAATGGTCCCTCAAAATCTGATCGATATTTGGGCTGTTACTTCATCAGAGCATTTGGATCTCATGCGTGATACCCAAAATGAGTGGGAAACATCATTGCTTACAAAACTTGAATATGCCGTGGCATGGCTTAGAACCGCCATGCTTATAGCTGCAGCAAGCCTTCTAGGCAGTACAGCTTGGATACTTCATGTTATCCAAACCAGTTTACGATAAGCGGTTATTCGTATCATCAATCAATATCTTCATACATTCATCCTTTCTTCTCCATGACAAATAAGGGATTCAGGTATGTTGATAACATTTTCTCGCAAAAGACTGCGCCGTGGCGCGGATCTTGTTAACGCTATGTTTTATCTTGTTGTTGCTGCCACTGTGATGGCGGGAGCCAGTCTTGCTTTTCAAGAATCCATAGAGCGGCACAAACAACAAAATGCTGTTCGTCAGACATTGGCCATGGCCGAGGCGGTTCGCAACATCTTTCTGGTACCACCCAGCCAAATCACCACTTTAGGTGCAGACCTCACAAATCTTCTGCTCCAATCAAACTTGGTACCACAAGATATGCAAAGCCAAACTGGTCTCGCACATGCCTTCGGTGGTTCGGTACATGTTACGCAAGCTGATGGTCATATATTTTTAGCATTTGACAATATTCCACGTGATAATTGTACACGCATGGCACTTGCCATTGTTGATGCCCTGGAAGTCAAAACCACAAATGGCAAATCCAACCTAGCACCACGAACACATAAAGAATTGATCATGGAAGATTGTTTGGCTGATGAAACAACCAATCTTACATGGAAACTGCTTTAAAACATGCGTGCATCCGGCTATATATCTAGCCTCACGTTGGTGATGACAATGACCATGGCGACAGCCATGGTTGCAGAGCAAGCTCGCTGGCAGGCAGAACAAGCAAAAGCAAGACAGCTTGCAGCACAGATTAACTTAGACTTGGAACTAGTTAATAGTGAGCCCCCACTTAATCCTGGTACAATTGTAAACCTCCCATCAGGACGTACAGCTAAGTCCTATAACCACCAGGATCAAACCTACACAGCGATCATTATCAAGCCAATGCCAACATATATAAATGCCTTTGCAAGCTTGGTAACGGGTGCTTTGGTCCGCGATGGTGACCAGCTTCTGGTGCTGGGTGGCAAACGTTGATGTTGGGTCCCTGCGGTCTTGCTATGCGCATGCTGGATTCCACAAAAATGCGCGCACTTCCCTATCCATCATTGTCCCAAGAGATATTGATGATGGGCGTATTATTGTTCGTTGAAAAAAGCCTATTTGCTTGTGTTCTAGCACTTATTGCCCTTGAGGACGGATTTCGTAGGCGTCACCATGAATTTGTATGGCTGGGATCACTCGTTATGTTGTGGCTCACAGATCATACCTGGGATTATCTTGCTCCGTTTTGGCCTTCATTGGCACTACTTACCACAAGGGTATTAGGATCCTTTCAATTTCAAAGGCCAGGTTGGTCGGTTATAGGCATGGGCGATATTTTGGGCGCTGTACCCCTTGCACTTTGGATGGGTGGAACAGCCACATGTTTGGCCTTCGCTCTTTCATCCTTTATCGGCTCCTGCCTCAAACATCATCACCACCCTCTTTTACGCGATAGCATCATCATCCTCTGCATATTTGAAGGACTAAATATATTATGGTTCGAACTCTTTTTGTCATCATGATCATCTTAACAGGTAAAGTATGGGCCATGTCCTGTGATCAAGAATGGTTGGGAAAACTATCCCATGCCAGCCGCCTTGGTGCTGAGGCACGTTATCGTTCCATCACAGACATCAGCCCACTTTTGTTACGCCAAAAGGATCTGAGATGTTTGGAAAAAATCAGCGGTTTGTCCTCAGAAATGCTCCAACAATTATCGAAGGGACTTCTTATTCCTGGCCATGACCTCAATACCGTCTGCCAAAACTGGCAAAAATTGGATGGGTTACCATGGGCAGATTAATTCTATTCCTATCACTCCTGTTCACAAGCCAATCGATGGCGCAATATTTTCAATCACCCACCATGATAGAAACAAGTATTCAAGAGAGCATTCAAGGGCTTACAGAAAACCTCATAGATCATGATGTCAAACAAAGTACCCAAGCCATTGTGCGCGAACATCACATGTCTGAGGCCTATTGTGCCTATTCCCAACAACAGGTTTTTCCACGACTTGATTCAGAAAACATTCGATCTTGGGCACAGTATCTCTCCGAAGATAAATTTTCCCAACAGCTTAGCCACCGTGGAACGAGAGCTCGGGCCCTCATCGAGCTTTATAAGGATATAGAGCAAGATGACATACATAATTTTTCAAACCATATCTTGGGCCATAGCATTCCAAGTACTCAGACCGTCAGTTATTTGGTTCATGCACTTGCCGACCGAGGTCATCTTGCACCAAAAATGCTGCAACATACCCAAAGCCAAGAACTCTATCTTCAAGCTACATTACGGCGAAGCCTGGCCCGACAAGGGCTCATCACTCTTATTGGGTTAGGCCATCCAGAACCAAACAGCTCAAAACAGACTGCCTCATCCAAAGATGAAGAAATCCTCATGCTTGCAGGGATGAGTGAGCGGGAACTGCTCATGGCACTTGTTCTGGAACATAGAAAAAATCAAAGCTATTTGGCGAATATAGACGCAAGTCTAAGGCTTGTCGCCCTAACATCCATGGCACAACTTGCTGACACCTCTATACAGCTTCAACAAGGCATTCGATGGTCAGAATATCAAAGCAGTAAAGAGCAACAATAATCATAGTGGCCTCAGCGCTAAACTTTTTCTTGCCATATTTCAGACTCAAATTGCCACAAAGTCCTCATCATATTTCTTCTCATAACAAAAAAAAGGAGGATATTTTGATCAACAAAGCTACCAACCAGAATCCAGCACCTGTTTCATCTCAGTGCATCATTCATAGATTAACAACCATTTATATTCGAGAAGCGCGGAAGCTTATTCCAGACGCATCTCCTTCATCAATCATGCTATTTGCCACCTTGGTGGAACGGCCTATTCCAGTGAGTGTTAGAGCATTGGCAAAAAGTACAACCATCCCTCACGAGACGGTGCGACGCCATCTTTGCAAGATGCATCAAGCTGGATTGCTCGAAAAAAACAGAGATCGAAAATATATTCCTACTGCCTTGGGTTTGGAGACCGCAGAGCGGCTCAATAGGGTTGTCCTTCAGTCTATTCATTAACAAAAAATTTCACCCAGCATTCCTCTGTGATGAGATATTGGGATGAATATTAATTTTATCTGCAAAAAAGGTTGCATACTGATGATGTCCACGCCACCATCGCTTTATTATTTTCTAGTTAGAGATCACGAAGTGATCATGGTGTTTTCAAAAGTTAGATGAGGAAAAGCTATGAAAAAATTACAACGATGGTATGACCTTTCATCAGAGGGATTAGAAGCGTCCTTTAACCCGCGTGCGACATTGGGCGAAGAGGTAGCTGCTCTTATTGAAGCTTGGATGAAGGGATCTGCTGCTACGACGCCTCAACTACCTGGACCTTTCGATCTCACGTATGGTGACCATTCATTATGCAATTTTGATGTTCATCCTGGTCGAGATAATCATCCCTTAATGATCTTTATCCATGGAGGAGCTTGGCGCGCTTTGGATAAATCCTCCATGAATCAACATGTACTTGCCATGCACCAAAGGGGTTGGCACGTCATCAATATGAATTATCCATTATGCCCAGAGGTGAGCATCACCGAGATATATAATGGGTTACGCGACGGTATAATGAACATTCTTTCACGCCTCAGCGAATGGAATATTACGCCATCTGTCACCCTTGTAGGTGGCCATTCTGCTGGAGGTCATGCGGCATGTTGGCTAGCTCGTGAAGAGATTTGCCATGGAAAATTTGATGGCGTTGTCTCTGTAAGTGGTGTTTATGAACTGGGCGCTATTGCCGGGACAAGCATTCAAGATGATGTTTCTTTTAGCTCCTTAGAGATCGCTAATATGGATCTTGTCACAAACCCACCACAGAACATTCCAATATTAGCCACCGTAGGTGGATCAGAACCTGAGGCATGGCTTGCAAGTCATGGTGACTTTGCAGCCTCAGCGGGACAATCAGGCTGCCAACTTGAGTTATTCGTCATCCCTAACACCAATCATTTTACAGTTATGGACGCCACGGTAGAAGGTCCTAACAGCCAACAACTTGATGATTTTGCCAAGCGACTGATAGCCGCAAAGAACATCGCTTCATCTTGACAATTCCGGAGACTCGTCAAAGGCTTTGAAAGGCTCAATTTTTCTCCCTTGGGCCTTTATTATAGGAGCAAGTAAGATGAACAAAATGATCGTAGGGTCAGCTATCGCAGCAACGATGTCAGCGACCATGGCAATGGCCGCATCTTGGGATATGCCAACACCTTACCCCGAAGCAGAATTTCACACCAAAAACGTCCAAATGTTTGTTGAAGACGTTGCCAAGGCTACAAATGGAAGTTTAACCATCAAGGTACATTCTGGGCAGTCTCTGTTTAAGCACCCAGAAATCAAGCGTGCTGTGCAAACAAATCAAGTTCCCATTGGCGAAATGTTGATGGCCAACTTGCAAAATGATGATGCTATTTTTGGTGTTGATGCGGTTCCATTTTTGGCAACAAACTACGCTGATGCCAAAAAGCTATGGGATGCACAACGTGATTTGGTACAAGAAAGTCTTTCAAAACAGGGACTGCAGCTTCTCTACGCTGTACCCTGGCCGGGTCAAGGCTTTTACGCCAAAAAGCCAATCAATAGTCTTAATGATCTGCAAGGTGTAAAATTCCGTACATATAATGCTGCTACTGCCAACATGGCTGAATTGATGGGTGCTGTTCCCACCATTGTTGAAGCTGTAGAAATTCCACAAGCCTTCTCAACTGGCGTGGTTGACGCGATGGTAACCTCAGGTGCTACAGGCCAGAGAACCAAGGCATGGGATTTTTCCACCCACTTCTATGACCTGAATGCATGGATGCCTAAAAACATGATCTTCGTGAATAAGCGCGCCTTTGCAAAGCTCAGCTCAAGTGAACAAAAAGCATTGTTGGACGCTGCAGCCACAGCAGAAACCCGTGGCTGGCAGATGTCTGAGGATATCGCTTCAGCTTCAACAAAAGCCTTGGGTGCCGCTGGCATGACAGTAGAAGCTGGCTCAGAAACCTTGGTTAATGGCTTAAAAGGTATCGGTGAAACACTCACAAAACAATGGCTGAAGAATGCCGGTGATCGAGGCGAAACCATCATGAAGGCCTACCAAAATTAAAAATTTACCGCATGGATAAATAAAATGAGCTGGGCTGACTTGACCGTCAGCCCGGTATCAAATTTAGGGATTATTTCATGGTATTAGATAGAATATTCCAAGCCTGCGGCGCACTATCTGCGTGCTTTTTGGCAGGAATTTGCGTCTTGGTGCTTGCACAAATCATCGCAAGGTTAATGGGTGCTATGATTCCATCCGCGGATGAATTCGCTGGATATTGTCTTTCTGCATCGTCATTTCTTGCTCTGGGTTATGCGCTCCGTTGTAACGCACATATACGTGTCACATTGATTTTAGACCGTTTGGGACCTCAATGGCGTCGCCCAATAGAGATCGGCGTGGTGTTGGCTGGTTTGTTTATATCTTCCGTACTAAGCTATTACACGATAGAAATGGTGTATTTTTCGATCATTTTTAATGATATGACCCAAGGTCTTATACCTATCCCTCTCTGGATTCCACAAATGGGAATGGTGTTGGGTGTTGTTATGCTCTCCATTGCATTTTTCGTGGATGCACTCACCTTATGCCGCGGCGGAACACCAAGTTACATGCGCACAACAATAGGAGGCCTATCCTAATGGATGCAGGGACACTTGGCATCATCATTGGTTTGGTTCTGCTGATCATTCTGGGAAGCGGCTTATGGGTGGCAATGGCCCTTTTCGGGGTAGGTTTTTTTGCCATTACAATGTTTTCATCTTCGCCAGCAGGAGCCATCATGGCAACAACAAGTTGGGGGCAATCATGGTCATGGTCGCTTACAGCCTTGCCGTTGTTTATTTGGATGGGAGAAATCTTATTCCGAACCCGACTTGCAGAAGATATGTTTCGCGGTCTATCCCCATGGATGAGCAAAATCCCGGGTGGATTGATGCATGTTAATGTCGTGGGTTCAGGGATTTTTGCAGCAGTTTCAGGTTCATCAGCAGCAACAACAGCAACAATTGGTCGTATCACCATCCCTGAATTGGCCAAGCGCGGTTATGATGACCGTATGACGTTAGGAACCCTAGCGGGTTCTGCAACATTAGGGTTGCTCATCCCACCTTCCATTATTTTAATTGTTTATGGTGTGGCTGCTGATGTCTCTATAAGCCGACTTTTTATTGCTGGCATTTTACCTGGTTTGGTCCTCATTGGATTGTTTATGGCAACCATCATGATTTGGGCCCTACTAAACCCTGATAAAACACCACCACCTGAAGCAAGTATGTCACTTAAGGAAAAGTTAAAAGCGAGTGGCAGTTTGTTTCCCGTGTTGATGCTGATCATTGGTGTCATAGGTTCTATCTACACAGGTATTGCCACCGCTACGGAGGCCGCTGCGGTTGGTGTCGCTGGCGCCTTGTTTTTATCTGCTGTCACTGGTTCCATGAGTTGGGCAAGCTTTCAAGAGAGTCTCATGGGTGCAACCAGAACATCTTGTATGATTGCATTCATCCTCGCAGGTGCAGCTTTCTTATCTGTTGCCATGGGCTTCACCGGCATTCCACGAGAACTGGCTGAATGGATTCGCGGCTTAGAACTCTCCCCCTTAATGTTATTGTTAGCTTTAACTGTTTTTTTCGCTGTTTTGGGATGTTTTCTTGATGGGATCTCCATTGTCGTTTTAACAGTAGCTGTGATTATGCCCATGATAGAACAAGCCGGCATCGATTTGATATGGTTTGGTATCTACATCGTTGTTGTTGTTGAAATGAGCCAGATTACACCGCCAATTGGACTGAACTTGTTTGTTATACAAGGCCTAACAAACCGAGACCTGCTCTACTTGGCACGAGCTGCTTTACCGTTTTTTGGGGTCATGATGATCATGGTTATATTGCTCATATTGGTGCCAGAATTGGCCACATTTTTACCCGACCAAATGACCAGAAACTGATGATCCATCAAATGTTTTGACCTCGATATCAGCGCGCTCAAGGCAAGACCGGACAGAACGTGCGATGGCAATAGCTTCGGGTCCATCTCCATGTAAGCATACGGTATCAATGTGCGTGGGTATTTTTTTGCCTGATGCTGTAATAATGGCTCCCGCACGCACCATTTCCACGATCCGGGGACCTGCGATTTCTGGATCATGGATCATCGCACCGGGTTGAGATCTATCCACGAGTGTCGCATCGTCATTATACGCACGGTCCGCAAAAATTTCTGCAACATGAGCACAACCCAATTCTTGCACAGCCTCAGCCTGTGCAGTCGCCGCCAGTACCATAATGATGATGTTTGGCTCGACACTCAACGCCGCTTGGTAAATATCTTTAGCCAACTGAAGGTCTTCACTTGCCATATTTCCCAAGGCACCATGTAATTTCAAATGCCTTACATGCCCACCTGCCGCGCGCGCCATCCCTTGAGCCGCTGCTACTTGATACCGAATTTGATTGCAGAGGGTTTTACGTGGCAAGCTAATGCGTCGACGCCCAAAACCCGCCAAATCATCAAAGCCTGGATGTGCACCAATGCCAACATTTTTTGCCACAGCCATCGACATGGTTTTCATCATCACATCAGGATCACCTGCATGAAACCCGCAAGCAATATTGGCTGATGTCACAATATCCAGCAGCGCGTGGTCATCGCCCATTTGCCAGGCACCAAAGCTCTCACCCATATCCGCATTCAAATCAACACGCATTTTACTAGCCCCCTATATAGCCGAAATAACCCCATCAATCAGATTATACTCCAACAAATTATCAATTGTCTCTAATGCTCGGTGCACATGTAGAAGCTTTTGAGGCAAGCTAAGCCAGATGGACTCTTGCGCTCTCAAAATATCACGTGCGTCACTATATCTCACAAGTTCAAATTCAAATTCTGCTCCTGTTTTGGATTGTGCAACCTTCACCAAATCTGGTGCGAGAACCGTTCCTATCCGAGGATAACCCCCAGTTGACTGGCATTCTTGCATCAGAATGAATGGCTGGCCATCACCCGTCATTTGCACATCACCCACCGTAATCACTTCTGAAAGAATATGAAGTTGATTCTCTGTTCGGAAGCCTTCTCCCTCAAATTCTAAACCAACGCCCATACGATTGGCACGCTCAGTTTTGTAAAATTTGGTTGATATAAATCTTTGGATATTTTGTTCACCGAAGAGATCTGTTTGGAATGAACGGACAAAGCGAAGTGTACCTCCTCCCCCACGCGTTTGAGCATCAAGTTGGAGTTCTGCAAAGGATATTGGGTCTTCCCCGATCTCAAGCCATTGGCCTGGCTGGAGAGTTGTCCCTATGGAGGCAAACAAATGTGTTGCACGCGAACCTAGAACCTTTGGTACTTCAATGCCTCCACCTAAATGCAAGTAACCAAATATCCCATCTTCACAGACACCAATGTCCAAGACATCACCATCACGTAAAAGGAAGCTTGTATTCATGGGATAGCTTTTTTGCCCTACCCTAATTGGCATACGGGCTCCAGTTACAGCAGCACGTATGTCACCATGGACCCGAAAGCGTCCTCCCACCATACACATTTCCAAAACAGCGCAACTTACATCTTGCTGCAATATTGCGGCTCCTTCATGCAGTGCATCGCGATCGGATACACCAGAGGCTGATAACCCATAAGCTAAGTACCCTTGACGCCCAAGATCTTGGATGGTTGCTGCTGGACCAATATTAAGAACTTCTAAACGAGACTTCATGAAATAATATCCACCAAGGCGCCACCAAAACCCCGTTCATCATTATTTTCATAATTTTCCAAGTCTCGCTTACCCACGGCACGATATTGGATTTCGTCACCTGGTTGCAACGCAAAAACAGGGTCTCTTTTGGGTTGAAAACAACGAAATGCTGTTTGACCAATATGCCACCAGCCTGTTGGTGTAGGCCCTGAAAAAATAATCAGTTGTCTTATAGCGGTCACCAAAGCACCCGCCGGCACCATGGGGTTGAGTTGCGATAGTCTTGGGAGGTCCCAATGTTGATCAAGAAGCCCCGTGTAAGGTTGACCAGGTGCATAACCAATCGTGAAAACCATTGACCTTACAGATGTTAATTCATGAATAGCATCATCAACATGTAAACCTACCGTCTGAGCTGCATCATGAAGCTGAGGGGCCAAATCTGTTCCAAAAACACAGGGTATTTCAAAAAGCCGACGCCCTTTGGGTAGAGGAGCATGATACCAATTTTGGGTATCGAGAACGTTCGATAGCCAAAGATCAACCTCCTTGTCATCATGAACAAATGGATTAACCGCAATAAAAACAGAAACAAGAGACGTAGATGTTTCTGTTACAAAATCTGGTCGATCTTGTTCCACATAGGACCGAAATGCCAAAGCAGCTTTATTGGCATCTGTCCGAAATTCATCCGCAAACTGAATGATAAAACCGGCCATTCCAAGCCGGGAGACCCGGGGGAATGGCTCGAGGCTCAACGCTGTGCTTCCTTCCATGCTTGGACTTGAGCAGCACCGTCAGGATCTGCATTGGTAAACCAATCACCCATCTGTGATGACGTAACAAAGACAGTATCATCACGCTGAATAAGCAGATCAATTGCTTTTTCAAATTGATGCGCCACATGGGGAACCCCAATAATATGGGGATGCAATCCAAAAGTGATAATGCGTACTTGGTGTTCCAATTCTCTCTCAAAAACATCGAGGGTTGCTTGTGTTCTTGTGAGAATTTCATCACTCGCACCATGCTGAATAGCATAAATCGGCACATCATTGAGTTCAAATGTAAGGTAACCCCACCATGGGTCCATGTTCTGTCCACATCCAAAAAGGCAGATCATCAAGAACCCAATCATGAAGAAACTCTACACCATGCTTGCGTAACAAATCTGGTGTCTTCTCTGTCTCACCAAGACCAGCCCCAAGCCATGCTCTCGTTTTTTGACCTGATAGTGCCTCCAAACGCTTTAAACAGCGGATAATGACTTCTTCTTCATCATCAACCTGCTTTAAACTTTGCTGGAACCAACCATGGCCCACCAACTCCCACTCAGCTTGCAGGACCCGATCAGTCAAACGCGGATATACATCACTTACCTGTGCATTCATAAAAGCGGACGCTTTGATGTTGCGTTCTGCCAACATCCCCATGATGCGGGGCATACCGCAACGCAAACCATATTCCACCCATGAAAAATTAGGGACATCCGGAGGTGCTGCTGCCACACCATGAGGTGCGGGCAACACACCACGTGGCATTGGGCGTTCTATAGGCCAATATTCAATATTCATACATAGATGGACCAGCAATCTTTTACCATTAAAAGCTGGCAAAGATGGCCGATCATCACCAAGTTGGAACGGTATTCGAGGGTTTGAAACAATCATGTTTTTTCCTTAACGACCCTTAAATTGTGGTGCTCGTTTCTCCATGAAAGCACGACGCCCCTCAATATAGTCCTCTGAAGCAAAACATGCATTCACGCGTGCTTCGCAACCTTCAACATCTCTCTCATTGGAAGAAAGCAATGTTTGATTGATTATATATTTGGTGTTGTTAACCGTCATGGGAGCGTTCGCTGCGATCAATTCAGCCATCTCCCGAACTGTATCAGCTACCTGACCCACACCAACCACGCGGTTAACGAGCCCCATACGTAATGCTTCATCAGCATCGAAGCGTCGTGCGGTAAAGAATATTTCTTTGGCATAGGAAGGGCCCACCACATCAACGAGCTTTTTGACACCATCCAAACCATAGCCTAATCCCAATTTTGCGGCAGGAATAGCAAAGCGCGAACCTTCGTCACAAATACGAATATCGCATGATAATGCCACACCTAGACCTCCCCCAACACAGTAACCATCAATTTGAACAAGGGTTGGTTTGGGAAATTCAGAGAGCGTTTTATAGGTCAATGATGTGGCTGCATTGTAATGTGCCATTGCTTCTTGCGATGAACGCTCTGACTCAAATTTAGAAATATCAGCGCCTGAGACAAAAGCTTTTCCACCTGCACCACGCAATATAAGCACCCGAACACCGTCATCATCTGCCAATTTGCGTAGGTGTTCTGTTGTACCTTCCCACATCTCTAATGACATGGCGTTTCTTTTTTCTGGATTGTTAAAGGTAATGGTTGCCCCAGCTCCATCACGGTCAAAAATCAGTTTGTCGGTCATATGATTTCCTTTTTGCGAAATTGTTGAATGTCATCTTGGGAAAACCCAAGCTGTTGTAGGATTTGCTCGGTATGCTGGCCACGGGTTGGGGGTGGAGATGCTATGGAACTGTTGGTCCTAGAGAGTACAAAAGGTTGTCCCACCAAATGCGTGTCTCCACGTTCCTGCGATTTTATGGGCTGTGCAATTCCCAAATGCTTTACTTGTGGGTTTTCAAATGCATCCTGGATATTATTGATCTCTCCACATGGTACCCCAGCATCATTAAGAAGTGTAACCCATTCTTCCGTCGTTCGGGTTGCAGTGATCGCTGCGATTTCAGTATTTAACTCCTCACGATGGTCTGATCTGTCTTTATTTGTGAGGTAATGTGGATTGTCTATCCAATCTGAACGCTCAAAAGCATGGCATAATCTTTGCCAAATAACCTCACCAGAAACCGCCAAATTAAAATAACCATCTTTTGTTGGGAATACACCTGTTGGGATGGTTGTGGGATGATTATTGCCTGCTTGACCAGCGACCTCACCATCCATGAGGTAACGAGAAGCCTGAAAGTCCAGCATGAATAGTTGTGCTTGCAGCAGAGAGGTTTGTACCCACTGTCCTTGGCCCGAATGTTGTCGCTCGTGAAGCGCCACCATGATGCCTTGAAAGGCAAACAATCCTGCACATAGATCAGCGATAGGAATACCAACCCGCATTGGCCCTTTGCCTGGCTCTCCCGTGATTGACATCAATCCACCCATGCCTTGTGCAATTTGGTCAAACCCAGGTCTATCTACATAGGGACCGTCTTGTCCAAAACCAGAAATAGAGGCCAGGATAATACCTTCATTCACCTTGTGAAGTTCCTCAAAATTGATACCCAATCTCTTTTTTACGTTCGGACGAAAATTTTCAACGACAACATCTGCCTCTGCGACAAGCTTCATAAAAATCTTGAGGCCTTCAGGATCTTTCATATCTAATGTCATCGACTGTTTGTTGCGATGCAAATTTTGAAAGTCGAACCCCTCTCGAGGTCCACCAATATTGCCTGCCTCCTTATTTTCCGGTAGCTCAACCTTGATCACATGAGCCCCCCAGTCTGCGAGCTGTCTCACACATGTCGGGCCTGACCGAACGCGCGTTAAATCAAGAACAACGACGTCTGATAAAGCTTTGCTAGGTGCATCAATCATCCTCTGAAGCATTGTAACCATTCCTCTTCATATCAATATCACTCAATTATCCATTTCACATTGTTGTGATGTTGGACCTTCCCCATTATCAACCAAACTCAATTTCCTAAAACCAACATGCTCCTCATTCATGCGCAGTCCTCTAAAATATAAGACGATGCTTTTTCAGCGATCATGATCGTTGGCCCATTTGTATTGCCTGAAGTTACTGTAGGCATAATAGACGCATCAACAACATAACAACCTTCAATGCCGTGAACCTTCAACCTTGGTGACACAACAGCAAGACGATCATGACCCATCCGACAAGTCCCGGCAGGATGATACAATGTTGTACCCGTGCGGCGAGCATAATCAAGAAGTTCATCATCTCGTTGGAAATTTAAGCCTGGTTGAAGCTCCTGATCGATAATACTCGCCATGGTATCATGCGCTACCAGTTGCCTTGCGATTTTCATCCCAGCAACATGTACTGCACAATCTCGCGGATCCGTAAGATAGTTATAATGCATAGCAGGAGGGATATGAGGATCTGCGCTTTGAATATGGATCGTACCCCTACTTTCTGGCCGCAATTGACAAGGACCCATGGTAAGACCGGGGAACTTGTGAAACGTTCGTCGAACAGGATCATCAAATGTCGCATGAGCGATGGAATATTGTATATCTGGGGCTTCAAGACCCGGTTCTGTTTTCACGAAGCCCACCATTACTGCTGCAGGAA
Source organism: Alphaproteobacteria bacterium (assembly GCA_038131935.1). Classification (GTDB taxonomy): domain Bacteria; phylum Pseudomonadota; class Alphaproteobacteria; order UBA8317; family UBA8317; genus UBA8317. The sequence continues at coordinate 26,747 of JAYPQH010000022.1, forward strand.
TACTCAGTGCACCACGGCGGTTGTAAGCATAACGGGCCAACTCCCAAAGCAACCGTGGTCCTTGCACGCGCGTATTCAGCGAATTGGTCTTCTTCGCCTTCCAGCTTAATCTAGAGATGTAATGATCTTGTAAGTTTTCTCCGACCCCTGGCAAATGAAGACTTACGGGAATACCAAAGTTGGAGAGGATATTTTTATCTCCTATTCCAGAGAGTTCTAAGATCTGTGGAGACTGAACGGCCCCAGCAGATAAGACAACACTTCGTCCTGCTCGCATGTAATGACTTTTGCCATGGCGCGTGAAATGAACCCCCTCAACCCTTTTGCCCTGTAGTTGCAGTTTGGTGACCATCGCTTTTGTAACCACCGTTAAATTTTCGCGATTTCGAGCTGGTTTAAGGTAAGCCCGTGCAGTGGACATACGCCGTCCACCTTTCATGCTAACTTGCGAATAATGCATCCCAGACAGATCACCATTATTGTAATCTGGCGATTGCGCATATCCCTCTGCCATAGACGCCATGGTCAAACGGTCTAGTAATTCCGCATGTTCATCTACATCCACCAAATGCAGTGGGCCTTCATGGCCACGGTTTGGATTTTTTTTGTTGGCATAGCCTTCAAGAGCGCAGAATTGCTCTTGGACCTCATCCCAAGACCATCCGTCACAACCTTGTTGGCGCCACGTATCATAATCAACAGGAGCGCCGCGCACATAAACCATCGCATTGATAGAGCTAGAGCCGCCTAAAACTTTTCCCCTTGGAACCGCTATTCTACGGTTCGCTGCCCCTGGCTCTGGTTCTGAGGAGAACATCCAATTCACGGATCCATCAACCATGGTTCTTATATAACCCGCGGGAATATGGATCCATGGATGATGATCCGAACCACCCGCTTCCAACAGTACCACGTGATAGCGCCCATTTTGACTGAGCCGATTGGCAAGAACACATCCGGCAGAACCAGCTCCTACGACAATAAAATCAACTTCTTGTGGTAAATCACTCATTACATTTTCAACCCATTAGACAAAATTTCCGCCCCCATTTTGGCAACAGGAATTGCCTGAGCCCCTACCTCTGAGGCATTGTCTGCAGAAGCATTACCATCAGCCACCCTCTTACGGATTCCTTGCAAAATGGCTGCAAAGCGAAAACAATGAAATCCAATCCAGATCTCCCAGTCATCTGGTATAGTGATGCCAGTTTTTTCTGCAAACCTACTGGTTAAATCGCTCTCAGAGGGTACCGCACATTCAGCACGATCAATCCCCCCCAAGCCGCCAATTGGCCAATGCGCTTGCATGCGCAGCATGGTACACCAATAGGAGAGATCAACCAGAGGAGGGCCTAAGGTAGAAAGCTCCCAATCGATGACGGCCAATACATTTTGGTTGTCATCAAACAAAAGGTTATCCAACCTAAAGTCGCCATGCACAACACAACATGCATGATCATATACAGGCATAACCTTAGGCAGGGTCTCAATAAGAAACTCCATCTCTGGAAGGGTTTCCATCTCACTGGCGCGGTATTGACGTGTCCAAACATGGTATTGTCGTTCCAAATATCCCGTTGGTTTGCCAAAACCTTGTAAACCCAAAAGGTCTGGATTTGTGTTGGCCAGTGCCGCCAACACATCAATTTGCGCAAAATATAGATCCGAACGCTGATGGGAAGGCAATGTTGATAAGGTAGGATCAGTGAAGGTGGTACCCTTTACAAAACCCATCAAAAACCATTTTACCCCAAGAACCCCTATATCCTCACAAACTGCAATCATGGATGGAACAGGTACATTTGAACCAGCCAAAGCTGACATAACACGATATTCGCGATCCACAGCATGGGCCGACTTAAGCAATGGACCTGACGGCTGGGTGCGTAAGACGAAGATGCCATGAGAAGTTGTAATTTTGTAAGTCGGGTTAGATTGGCCGACAGAAAACTTCTCTGTGCCCGTTATCGCGCCTATATCCGTCCCAGCTTGTACAAGCCATGCAGTCAGTTTGTCCCAGGCCCCTGGAACTTCAAGAGGGTTACGAGCATCTACCATCAAGTTATTCCTTTCGTTCCGCAAGCCTACATGCCGATCGGTAAGCAGATCAATTTGGGATACCGTTTGGTGTGACAAGACACCTGAGGTTTAGGTTAGATATGTCAACAAGCATTGATCATAAAACTCAATATTCATGGTCAATCATGCCATAGCAAGTGTAACTTGACGGTATTCATGAGAAAAGTCGATACTTCCCCCCAATACATTTAAAACTTAACTTTCTCGTGCTTTTATCTTGCAATTATAGCTTTGATAATTGATGTCAGGAAGATACTTTCTACGCGTAAAACATTTGTTTTTGTAATGGCTTACATTTTTCAAGAAGGAGCAAATGATGCCAAATCGACTCGAAGGACAACGGATCTTGGTGACAGGATCATCACGTGGGCTAGGGTCATGCTTTGCAAAAGCTATAGCGGAGGAAGGTGGCCAAGTGGTTTTGCATGGTCGAGACGAAAAGAGACTGGCACAGATGGCCGCAAACCTGCCTGGAAAAGGCCATGAATTCGTATCCGTTGATATTACCGACTATCATGCAGTAAAAAGCGTCATCGGCTCGTTATCTGTGACGGGACTGGTCAATAATGCTGGTATCGCTGATACAAAATCACTGCATGAAGCGTCAGAACAGGATGTACGAAACATCTTTGACACCAATTTTTTTGGCAACCTGTTTGTTCTGCAGGCCGTGGTGCCTCAATTGATATCTCAAGGCGGTGGCGCAGTGGTACATGTTGCCTCAGTTCTTGGGCATAGACCATTACCCCAGGTGGGTGCGTATGCAGCCTCCAAAGCAGCATTAATACAGATGACCAAGTCAAATGCCATGGAACTTGCGCGCCACCAAATCCGGGTCAATGCGCTGGCACCAGGCTATGTCGTAACGGATATTAATCGCGAATTTTTGGAAAGCCCAGCCGCTGATGGCTTAAAGAAAAAGACATTATTGCGCCGCTTTGCCACAGCAGAGGAACTGGTCCCTGCTTTGATTATGATGCTTGATCCCCGCAATAGCTATATGACAGGCACAACCATCACCATTGATGGTGGCATGGCCGCTGGACTGTAAGAGGAGCCACAAAATGGATTTTTCACTGAACCAAAACGACCAAATTTTACATCAAAGAGTCAGAGAAATTGTACAACATCAGATTATTCCTCTCGAATCTGATCGGAGGAACTATGACGAACATGGGAACATTGCACCTGAGCCATTGGCACGGATGCGAGACTTGATCAAATCAGAAGGTTTGTTTTCTCCACAAATGCCAAAAGAACGTGGTGGGTTAGGACTAAAACCTATGGCAATGGCTTTGACATATGAGGAGATGAACAACTCGATTTTTGGGCCTGTATGTTTCAACTGTGCAGCACCCGATGATGGCAATATGTATGTCCTAAATAGGCTTGCTACCGAAGAGCAGAAGCAATGCTGGTTGGACCCCATCATACGTGGTGATGTGCGATCATCTTTCGTCATGACTGAGCCTCATCCTGGAGGTGGGTCAGATCCATCCATGATCAAAACAACCGCTTATCGAGAAAATGGGAAATGGGTTGTCAGGGGTCACAAATGGTATATCACAGGTGCCGAGAGTGCAGAGCATTTCATCCTTATGGCACGGACATCGGAAGGGGCTCGAGATGGTCTCACCGCATTTCTATTTCATCGCGATGAGCCTGGTTGGCATATCAAAAGACGGCTTGAGATTATGGGTCCAGAAGAACATGGAGGACATTGCGAACTTATTTTTGATGGACTTACGCTTGATGACGATCGAATTCTCATGGGTGTGGGACAAGGGTTAAAAGTAACCCAGATACGCCTTGGTCTGGCTCGCCTTACACATTGTATGCGTTGGCTTGGACTTGCCAAACGATGCGTGGCCATCGCATCAGAATACGCCCAAGAGCGTGAAGGTTTTGGGATGAAACTGATTGATCGAGAATCTATCCAGATCAAACTTGGGAAAGCCGCAATGGATATAGACGTGGGTAGACTTTTGGTCATGCGCGCGGCGTGGAAATTGGAACAAGGTTCCAAAGCTCGTCAAGACATATCCATGGCCAAAATTCATGTGTCTGAATGTCTAAACCGTGTTGCTAGTGACATGCTCCAAATTTGTGGTGGCAAAGGTTACTCAACGGACACACCCATTGAATGGATTTACCGTTACGCCCGCCAAGCCCTTCTCGTAGATGGCGCGACAGAAGTACATCAAATGGTGATTAACCGCTTTTTGCAGCGTGATGAAGCAGCTTTCTGGCATTGGGGTGCCGGACCTGATTAATCAGTAACAATAACCGTAGACTTCTGGAGGTATGAATATGGAACAATTGGGAAATGATATGCGGCGACAAACACCGCCTAATTCTCACCCGCTTTCGCCTGTAGATTTTCTCAGAAGAGTTGGACGCGCCTACAGAAACCGGACAGGCATCATAGATAATGATGAACATATAACCTACGGCACCCTTCATGATCGCGCCTTTCAGTTGGCCAGTAGTCTGGAGAAAGTAGGGCTTGTGGCTGGTGATTGCGTGGCAGTTTTATGCCCAAACACAGCCGCTATGCTAGAAGTTCATTTTGCTATCCCTGCCTCGGGAATGCTTATCAACGCCATGAATACACGGCTCGACCCAGATACCATGGCCTATATCTTGGACCATTGTGAGGCCAAGATGCTTATGGTTCATCCTGATTTCGCTATGCATGTTGATGATATCGTTAAGGGGCTGTTGCATAAGCCTATCTTGATCTATCTTGATCGCGAACGAACAATTGGCCCAGCCCCATCACACTTCGATATGCATTACGAGGACTTACTGGCACAAGGCGACCAATATCCATCCTTTGTGTTGGACAATGAGCTACACCCCATAGCAATCAATTATACATCAGGAACAACAGGTCGGCCTAAAGGTGCTCGTTACACGCATAGAGGCGCATATCTTAATGCACTCGGCAACGCCCTTACGCTCCAGCTAACCCCTGATAGTCGCTATCTTTGGACCTTGCCTTTATTCCATTGCAATGGATGGACTCATTCTTGGGGGGTTACAGCAGCAGGTGCAACTCATGTTTGTCTACCTAAAGTGGACGCTGCGGATATTTTTAAAAAAATTGCGGCGCACCAGGTCTCGCATATGGCAGGGGCGCCCATTGTTATGTCCATCATGCTCAACGCCCCTGAAGAAGATAAATTAACGTTTCCTCAGCGTGTTTTCTTCTACACTGGCGGCGCTCCCGCACCTGCTGCTGTGTTGGCTGCCATGAGTGCACTAAATTTTGATGTCATGCATGCCTATGGCCTGACAGAAGTTTATGGACCAAGTTTGGCATGCTTTGACCAAGACGATTGGAAACAACTAGACTTTGAACAACGTGCTGAATTCACAAAGCGTCAAGGTGTTCCCCATGTTACAGCTGGAGACAGCCGTGTCATTGACCCTGAAACCATGCAAGAAGTACCATGGGATGGCTCCACCATCGGTGAAATCATGCAACGTTCTAATACCGTCATGCTGGAATATTACAAAAACGAAGCTGCAACCCAGGAAGCTTTCTCTGGCGGCTGGTTTCATTCCGGGGACTTAGCCGTCATGCATCCTGATGGATATATTGAAGTACGTGATCGTGCAAAAGATATCATCATCTCAGGTGGTGAAAATATTTCCTCCGTTGAAGTGGAAAATGCATTGTACAAGCACCCATCTGTTCATGCAGTTGCGGTGGTGGCAAAACCTGATGACAAATGGGGAGAAGTTCCTTGCGCATTTGTAGAACTCAAAGCTTCTATGGACGCAACAGAACAAGAATTGCTTGAATTTGCAAGGCAGAAATTGGCTGGATTCAAACGCCCTAAACATATCGTTTTTGGTGAGCTTCCCAAAACCTCGACGGGCAAAATTCAAAAATTCCAGTTGCGTCAGATGGCGCGAGATAACACAGCATTTTGATATGCGTGTATTGACGTTACTACAAAAAAACCCAGCCAAGGCTGGGTTTTTGAGATCTTAATGACATTAATAGATCAAACCAATGCTTCGACCGCACGCTTTGTCATCACTTTAATTAAGTTTGCTCTGTAGGCAGCAGACGCATGAATATCGCTCATAAGCCCGTCCGATGAAACCTCAACATTTGCCACACCCGCTGGTGAAAAATCAGCCATAAGTGCTTCTTCGAGCCCTGCATGTCTTGTAACGCCATTTTCGTTTGCGCCCGTATAAGCAACCCTTACATGGTCTGCATGTTTGGCAACAAAAACCCCTGTCATTGCGTAGCGTGATGCAGGATGAGGAAACTTCATATATTTTGCCTTTTCAGGAATCTTGAAATCAATTCGCGTGATGATTTCCCCCTCTTCTAAGGCTGTCATGAACAACCCAGCAAAGAATTCATCAGCAGGAATCACACGTTTTGATGTATGGACCTGAGCATCTAATGCCAATACTGCGGATGGGTAGCAGGCTGCAGGATCATTGTTTGCCACAGAACCTCCCAACGTCCCACGACGACGTACCTGGGCATCACCAATATGTGCTGCCAAATCAGCCAATGCCGGTATCGCATTCAAAACAACATCGGATGTTTCTACTTCTACATGGCGCATGGTCGCCCCAATGCAAAGATGTGTTCCCTCTACGCTGATACCACGAAGTTCTTCGATAGATTTAAGATCTATAAGCTTCTCAGGCGCGGCAAGGCGTTGTTTGAGTGTAGGGATCAACGTCTGCCCGCCAGACAGCGCTTGGCTGCCTTCCTGTGCGAGCATACCCTTGGCATCTTCAAGATTGGTCGGTTTTCCAAATTCAAATTGATACATTAGCTAAGCTCCTTTTATTCAGCGGCTATTGGGCGTTTATTATTCTGAATGGCATTCCAGATTTTCTCTGGGGTCAATGGCATATCGAGATGTTCAATACCATAGTCACTTAATGCATTCATGACGGCGTTTACAAAAGCAGGTGGTGATCCAATGGCACCAGCTTCTCCACATCCTTTGACACCAAGAGGATTATGGGTACAGGCGGTAACGCATGTTTCCACTTCAAAATTGGGCAAATCCGCAGCTCTCGGCATTGCATAATCCATATATGACGCCGTCAAAAGTTGCCCTTTATCATCATAAACTGCTTGTTCAAGCATAGCTTGTCCCAACCCCTGGGCTAGGCCACCATGAACTTGACCTTCAACAATCATCGGATTCACGATTTCACCAAAATCATCAGCCGCCCAAAATCCTACGATTTCCGTGACACCTGTCTCAGGATCAACTTCAACTTCACAAAGATATGAGCCTGCGGGGAACGTAAAGTTTTTTGGGTCATAGAATGCTGTTTCTTCTAACCCTGGTTCAACCTCATCTAGCGGGTATTGATGGGGAACGTAAGCCGCCAATGCAATTTCACCAAATGCCTTTGACTTATCTGTTCCTTGTGCCTTGAACGCACCATCTTCAAAGATGATATCATCCTCATCAACTTCCAACAAATGTGCAGCGATTTTTTTGCCCTTGGCTATGACTTTATCGACGGCATTCACAATAGCAGTACCGCCAACAGCCAGTGATCTTGATCCATATGTTCCCATGCCAAAAGGAACACGGTCGGTATCACCATGGATAATCTCAATATTGTTGTAATCTATGCCCAAACGATCAGCCACCACCTGTGCAAACGTGGTTTCATGTCCTTGTCCATGTGAGTGAGATCCTGTGAATACCGAGACTGACCCTGTGGGGTTAACCCGAATGGTTGCTGCTTCATACAAACCAGCCCTCGCACCAAGTGCTCCAACTAGAGACGAAGGTGCAATCCCACAAGCTTCAATATAGCAAGACAGTCCCAGACCTCTAAGCTTTCCACGAGAAGCCGCCTCTGCACGACGTGCTTCAAATCCGTCGTAATTGGCCATCTCTAAAACCTTGTCTAAAGTTTGGTCATAGTTGCCTGTATCGTAAACCAGTGCCACTGGTGTTTGATAAGGAAACTGATCTGGCTTGATAAAGTTCTTACGGCGGATCTCAACTTGATCCATACCCATTTCCAAAGCAGCTTTGTTAATCATGCGCTCCAAAAGGTAGGTTGCTTCTGGTCTACCAGCTCCACGATAGGCATCAACAGGAGTGGTATTGGTAAATACCGCACGTACGCGGCAATGTATTGCCGCTGTTGTGTATTGACCTGCCAATAAAGTTGCATGCAACCAAGTTGGAATACATGGAGCAAATGTTGACAAATACGCCCCCATATTTGCGAGCGTATCAAAACGCATCGCCAGGAAGCGCCCCTCCGCATCCATTGCCACTTCGGCCAACGAGCGATGGTCTCGTCCGTGAGCATCGGTCAAAAACGCTTCGGTCCGGTCAGCTGTCCATTTGACGGGGCAACCTACCTGAGAAGAAGCCCAAGTCACAAACGCTTCTTCTGCATAGTGATAAATTTTTGAGCCAAACCCACCGCCAACATCAGGAGCAAAAACGCGCAGTCTATGCTCAGGAATATTGAGGACAAATGCACCCATCAATAGACGAATAACGTGGGGGTTTTGTGATGTTGTATGCAACGTGTAACGCTCTGTGGAATCATCATACTCACCAATGGCGCATCGAGGCTCCATGGCATTGGGTACCAAACGATTGTTCACAAGATCTATTTTGGTAATGTGATGGGCCTGAGCAAATGCTTCATTCGTAGCATCAGCATCACCAAATTCCCAATCATAGCAAATATTGTCAGCAGCTTCGTCATGAATCTGAGCGGCGCCTTGAATAGCGGCATTCATATCAACCACTGCCTCAAGTTCCTCAATATCTATCGAAATAGCATCGACAGCGGCGCGGGCTTCGCGAACGGACTCCGCCACAACCGCAACAATAGGGTCACCCACATGTCGAACCTTGCCATCAGCCAAAATAGGATGAGCGGGTTCTTTCATGGGCTCACCATGCCGATCGGTAATCTGCCAACCACAAGGAATTCCACCTAACCCTGCAGCCTTAATATCAGCTGATGTGAAAATCTTAATAACACCATCCATATTTTCCGCAGCCGAGCAATCAATGGCTTTGATATGACCATGGGCTACTTGCGATCGAAGAAAAACCACATAGGCTTGTCCAGGTCTATTGATATCGTCTGTGTAGGTGCCTTTTCCACGCAAGAAACGTACATCTTCCCGCCGCTTGGTGGCTGATCCAATTCCACCTTGAATAGTCATGTTTTATCCCCCCTGCTTAATTTTTATAAATTGTGTTTTTTGATTAGCCTCGCATCTCTGCAGCTGCCGCTTGAACCGCTTTCACGATATTGTGGTAACCCGTACAGCGGCAAATATTGCCCTCAAGCCACTCTCTGATTTCTGCGTCACTGGGATTGGAATTAACATTAAGAAGATCCGCCGCACTCATCACCATGCCTGGTGTACAGTACCCACATTGCAAACCATGATGATCCTGAAAGGCCTTTTGAAGGATCCCCAAACTTCCGTCTTCATTTGCCATGCCCTCAATGGTCACCACATTTTTCCCATCTGCTTCAACAGCAAGCATGGTGCATGATTTCATAGATTCACCTTCCACATGGACAACACAAGCACCACATTGAGATGTATCACATCCAACATGCGTGCCGGTTAAGCGCGCATGACTGCGTATGAAATCTACCAGCAAAGTATTCTCAGAAACGTCGGCTGTTTTGGTTTGACCGTTAAGAGTAATAGTGACGTTGGCCATATTCATGATCCCCTTTTATCAGATTGTCCGCGGCTCTCCCCACATGAGGACACCCTTCCCTATTTCTTTACTTCCAGCGCAACTGTTGAGCAACATCAGAATGTTGCAGACAAACAAGCAACAGAAGTTTTCTTCCTTAAAATGTGGCTTTCCACGCCAACATGCAACAAAAATAAGGTCGGGAGTTCTGCGACCAGTTATCACCGACGATAGTCGGCATGACGAAAATATATTGCTTATTCATTTCTCATGGGTTTTAACGTTCGTGAAAAGAGGAAAAGGGGGTTAATTTTATGTCATACGCTGATTGGTTGGGACGACAGGAATCGTCAGATTGTGTTCTGCAGTTACAACAAGCGAATTTCATGGCTGCAAGCCTTGGGCAAGACCGGACGTTCAATCCCGGCGATCCCCTCCCTCATGGCTGGCATTGGTTGTATTTTTTACAAGCTGCGCCACGCGATCAATTGGGCCGTGATGGACATCCCAAACGCGGTGGATTTTTACCACCCGTCGACTTGCCAAGGCGGATGTGGGCAGGAGGACGCCTACAATTCCATTCCGATCTGCCCTTAGGCGCGTTGTGCCGGAAAACGTCCACGATCACGTCAATTAAGGAAAAAGAGTCCCGTCAAGGACCTTTATGTCTTGTAACCGTCACCCACGAAATATCTGTTGCCGAGAGTGTTGCTTTGGTAGAGGAACATGACATCGTCTATCTGCGTGATCGAGAGCCTCACGACCCAATTGCCGATGGTGAACCACCAGCTACCATGCAATTTTCAGAATCCTTTAGCTCTGATTCCACACTTTTGTTCCGTTATTCAGCCCTAACTTTCAATGGCCACAAAATTCATTATGACTTGGATTATTGTCGAGACATCGAAGGTTATCCTGGCCTTCTATTTCACGGTCCATTAACAGCCACTTTGTTGCTTGACCTTGCATCGCGCAAATTGGGCCATCACAATGTTCAAAGCTTTGATTTTAGAGCCATGGCACCCATTTTTCATGATGAAGTCATTCTCTTTGAAGGTCGACGTGATGCCAACGCTTTAGAGTTACAAGCTGTCAATGCACGTGGTGGTGTTTCCATGCGTGCTCGGGTCAATAACGCTGTATGAACCAGTCCCTAGATCCACAAGACAACGCAAAAAAAACAGATAGAGCACGTACCTTACTGCTTATTGGCTACATATTGATGGGTTTGGCCTGGCTTACGCTGTTCACCTATCTGATTGCTGGGGTCATGGCGCATGTTCAGCGTCGAGAACTGGTCTCGCATTCGTTTGAGCGTTCGCATTGGGATCATATTTGGTCGATATTTATTTGGTCTGCCACTTGGCTTCTGGTGCTCGTTATTTCTATCTTCATTCTTATCGGCCTTGGCTTGGGTCCGTTATCACTCATACCAGCACTTGGTTTCTTGGTTCTCCTCATCTGGTATTACGTGCAGACCATTCGCGGCTTCCTATGGGCTTTTTATGGAAAACCTTTCGCGGTGGCCGACGAAAACCAGCCATAAAGCGTTTGAGTAGAACTTTATCTGTCGCAAAACAACCTGCGGTGTAATCCCCAACTTTAACATGGAGGAATAGGGCGCTTCCCTGACCTTTTTTCGTATAAAAATCGCGATCCAAAATTCCTACAAGATCATAAAGATCATCTGAACGATGCAACACATCATCAGACCATCGGCTTTTTGCATGCACAAAACGGTTATAGGCTGGAACAAATGTCGATGGCTGATCACCAAAAGCATATGATGGTGAAATAGATTGAGCTTTTACACCATTTGGACAGAAAAATTTCCCTGAACGATAGAGCCACAGAACAACATGAAACCGCCCTGATACACTTGATCTATCACCCTCTCGTTTCACGTGCGTATCAACAAAGCCGTTCTGTCCAATTGCTGCTGGGAACATTGATTGACCATATTTGACAACGCCATGCTCAAAACATAGTGCGCGTCCATTGGGTGCACAAATACGTGCATGTGGGCGTGGCGCGGATGGCGCGTGCACTCGGCGCATTGCGCGCGGAGCAGACCGAAATTGTGGGACCCTCTTAGGTCTCGATGACAGAGGTCCTCGTGGAGGCCAAGAAAAGTCTGCCAACAGTTGCAAATGATCTGGTTGACGGTTTTTTTTTTGTGCTAACCTCAATCGTCTCTTCACCATTGGTTTCATTTCCTGAATACTCATTTAACCAATTTTTTCTCATACCTTATTTAAAATTTAGCATAGAACATGACTGAACCAAATTCTTTACACAAAAAATTGTTCGATATTTCCACCTGGTGGATAACTTTACGCACGCTTTTTGTGGGATTTATTGGTGGTATCATGATGACTTTGGTGGGTTTTCCTGCTGCGTTCCTCACAGGTCCAGCACTCGTTGTATCCGTTTGTTCTTTTTCAGGAATGAAAGCCTTTATCCCAGTCTGGATTCGGCAAATATGTTTTTGTGTTATTGGCGTGTCGATAGGTAGTGGCGTCGACGAACAATCTATTGCGCAGATGGGCCAATGGCCTCTAAGCCTTGGTCTTCTTACCATCGCGGTTTTGAGCCACTTTTTGCTCTCTAGCTACCTTGTTCAAAGGGTTTTTGCCTATGATCGACTGACCTCTATGTTTGCGACAATCCCCGGTCATATGTCTTTGGTGGTTGGTTTATCGGTAGAGAAAAATGCTGACGCGCAAATGGTTGTAATGGTGCAATCATTACGTATTTTGTTTCTGACTTTGCTGGTTCCAGCCTTCGTTTTGTTGGTCGGTATTCCTACTTACGGCCCAACAAATATCCAAAATATGGGTTTTGTAGAGACCGTGTTGCTTTGCTGCGTAGGAGGTATTTCAGGCTGGCTATTTATGAAAATTGGCTCGCCAGCTCCCATGCTGGTAGGCCCCATGGTGGCCTCAACTATCGCCCATTTAACTGGTTTTGCCACAGGCGTAGTTCCCAACTCATTCGTAGATCCCGCTATTCTTGTTGTTGGATGCTTGGCAGGGAGCCAGTTTAAGAGAATAACCTTCTCCATACTTTGGAGTTATTTAAAAATTGCACTCATAGTGCTTTTTGTCGCGACCTTAACCACGGTCATGTTTGCAAGTGTGGCTTCATGGTTCACCGCCATTCCCCTACCATCAACCTTGATCGCTTTCGCGCCTGGTGGTTTGGAAGCCATGATTGCCATGGGTAGTGCAGTGAACGCAGATCCTGCCTTTATTGCATCACACCATCTTTTTCGTTTGTTTTTGTTGACCGCAGTAATCGCTTTTATCGTAAGGAAGTAAAATGGTCTGCAACTGATTGTCTAAGTGCCAAAATATTACGCTCATAAACTTCCGTATTATCTGGGCTTCCATGTTGGAACACCGCCGAACCCGCTACAAGTGCTGTAGCACCTGCTGCAACAACGCGGCCTGCATTTTGAGGCGTGATACCACCATCAACCTCAATTTCTATATCCCGGTTACCAATCATTTGCTTGATCGAGGCAATTTTTTGCAACTGCCCTTCTATGAAGGATTGACCCCCAAAGCCGGGGTTAACCGTCATAACCAAAATCAAATCTACATTATCCAAAACATATTCCAGAGCCTGCTCTGATGTCCCTGGATTCAGCGAGACTCCTGCTTTTTTTCCAAGCTTACGTATCAATTGTAAGCTACGATCCAAGTGAGGGCCTGCCTCTGCATGAACAGTTATGATATCAGCACCAGCATCTGCGAAGGCCTCAATATATGGATCCACGGGTGCGATCATGAGATGGACATCCATCACCGTCTGAACATGTGGACGCAATGCTTTCACCACCCCGGGTCCAATTGTCAAATTGGGAACAAAATGACCATCCATGACGTCAATATGTACCCAATCGCACCCTGCCATCTCAATCGCACGGACCTCTTCACCGAGACGGGCAAAATCAGCGGCCAAAATCGATGGTGATATTTTTACATTGTTCATCAAAATGACCTTATTTTTGCATGACTGGAGGATTCCCTGGAACTGGCAAGCCTCGTAATGCTCTGTTGGTCCGCATATATTGAGGAGCATATACGGCATCTGCATCCAAAACCTCTGCGGCATGCCACGCCCACCTTGGATTATACAACAATCCACGACCCAAAGCGATCATGTCTGCTTGTCCTGTGCGCACAATCGAGTCGGCCTGACGAGGCTCTGTAATTTGTCCCACGGCCATCGTAGGCAGACCTGAAGCTTGTCGGACTTGCGCTGCAAAGCCTGTTTGGTAACCGGGACCCACTTCAATTTCTTGTGCTGGTGAGTTACCACCACTTGATACGTCCACAAAATCACATCCGCGTTTTGCCAGTTCAACAGCCAACTGTGTTGATTCTTTTATGTCCCAACTGGAACTATCAACCCAATCAGTTGCTGAAAACCTAACACCCAAAGGCTTATTCCGCGGCCAGACCGCACGCACGGCATCAAAAACCTCTAGGGGAAACCTCATTCTGTTCTCAAGACTTCCACCATATGCATCATTTCGGCGATTGCTTATTGGTGAGAGGAATTGGTGGAATAAATACCCATGCGCCATATGAATTTCAATGAGATCGAATCCGATACGTAGACATCTTTCTGTTGAAGCGACAAAAGCATCTTTAAGTTTCTGCAAACCTGCATCATCTAGCGCCTCAGGCCGAGACCAACCATCAGCATAAGGCTCAGCAGAAGGTCCTATGGTTGACCAACCGTTTGGATGATCATGGGCTAGTGGCTTTCCACCAAGCCAAGGAAGGTCTGTGGACGCTTTGCGTCCAGCATGCGCCAACTGGATACCAACGGGGGCGTTGCCATAATGTTTGGCAAAGTCAACCACACGCTTCATGCCTGCCTCGGTCTCGTCATCCCAAAGACCTAGACAGCCAGCCGTAATACGCCCCTCGGGCGTCACGCCAGTGGCCTCTAAAATCAAAAGTCCCAAGCCTGATACAGCAAATTGTCCAATATGCATCAGATGCCAATCATTCGGCACTCCATTCGCAGCTGAGTATTGGCACATAGGTGCAAGGATAATACGATTACGCAACTCAAGATCGGCCAGTTTAATAGGTTCAAAAAGTTTGCTTTTCATGATTATAGCCTTAAATTTTGTTCAGAACTGTTGAACGGATGGAATATGCTCCCGAAGGAATTGTCAATCACAGTGTGGTGCGTTTGAGATATCAATTAAATCTTAAAAAGCCAATGAGGGAGAACTTTGCTCTTGCCCTAGCCTTCTTCATGAACGTTCCGCTATGAGCATAAGAGAAGATTGGCCTTTGCGATGATAGTGAAAGGGAATGATGCATGTCTAACCTACCCTTAGATCAGGATGACCTGACGTCATTCGGGTTCACGGAAATCCCACGTCATCAGAAAGCAAAAAAGGTTCAGGCCTTATTTGATCGCGTGGCAGATGATTATGACCTCATGAATGATCTAATGTCCTTGGGCATCCACAGGGCATGGAAAGACCAATTCACTGGCTGGGTCAGACCATTTCGAGGCATGGATATTCTGGACTTGGCAGGTGGAACGGGTGACATCATAAAGCGTTTGGCACCTTTCGTACAGGATCAAGGTCGCCTAGTTGTTTGTGATCTCTCAGAAGGGATGGTTCGCGCAGGTAAGAAACGTCTTGGAAATGACTACCAATGGGTTGTGGGAAATGGGCTCCATCTTCCTTTTCCCGAGCGAAGCTTTGATACTGTTACGATGGCATTTGGATTACGAAATGTTTCCGATATTTCATCATGCTTACAAGATATTCACCGCGTACTGCGACCAGGTGGTCGGTTTTGTTGCCTAGAATTTTCAGCAGTTCAATGGCCTGTCTTTGATAAAATTTATGATGGATACTCATTTCGCTTAATCCCATGGATTGGAGAAAAGGTGGCGAAAGACCGCGATGCTTATCAATATCTGGTTGAATCTATTAGGCGGTTTCCTCAACAAGAGCATTTGTGTGAACTCATGAGAGAGGCAGGTTTTGGCCAAGTCGACTTTCGGAATCTTTCTGGAGGTATCGCTGCCATGCATCGTGGCTTTAGGATTACGTGAGGATGTGGACCAGTTTAAAAATATTACTATTGGTCACCCGCTTGAGTCGCTTGGGTGTTATAGACCTCATGGCGAGTCGTATAAAAATTCCCACCCTTCTGAAACCCTTTCTGATTATTTTACGCATATGCACCAGGGGACGATGGACAGCCAAGCCGTTAGCCATTGTTGATCTGCCGATCGTCATTGAAAATTTAGGTCCAGCTTTTGTAAAATTTGGACAATTCTTAGCTACCCGCGGTGATTTGGTTGGCCAGGACATTCAAACGGCTTTAGGACGTCTTCAGGATAGAATGGCTGCAACCCCAGAGCATGAAGTGCGAACGCGCATCGAAACTATATTGTCCCGCCCTATAGATGATATCTTTTTGGAATTTGGACCATCAGTTGCTGCAGCTTCATTGGCGCAAGTTCACTTTGCTATTCTACCTTCTGGTCAACAAGTTGCTGTAAAAATCTTACGCAAGGATATCCAGAAGCGATTTGAAAAAGACCTGCGCCTACTCAAAACCATCGCAACAATTGCTGAACTCATTATCCCCACCTGTCGAAGGCTTCGTCCTAGACAAGTGGTTGAAGTTTTACGATCTTGGGTTTTGGAAGAAACGGACTTACGCATGGAAGCCGCTGCAATGTCACATTATGCTGATGCACTGGCGGATATACCTGGATTTGTTGTTCCAGAACCTTTGTGGGATTATTGTGACCGAGAATTGTTGGTGACCACACGCATGGTTGGTGTTCCACTGACGCGCTGGGACGACATTGAAAAGATGGATGTCGACCATACCAAAATTGCGAATTCACTTATTGAATTGTTTCTTACAACTGCCACACGTGGTGGTATTTTTCATGGAGATATGCATCCGGGAAATATATTTATCCGCGAAGATGGAATGATTGAACTACTTGATTTTGGTTTGATGGGCCGTATTGATGAGGCAACAAGTCGTTATCTTGCCGAGATCCTTCATGGTTTTCTTGAGCGCGATTATGATCGTGTGGCACAACTACATTTCGAAGCCGGATATGTTCCTGCTCACCAGTCACAGGCTGCTTTTGCGCAATCCCTGCGTTCAGTAGGAGAACCTATTTTTGGACGAAGTTCTAGCGAAATTTCCATGGGAAGAGTACTTCAGCAGCTTTTTTCCATTACCGAGCAGTACGGTATGGAAACGCAACCACAACTTATTTTGTTACAGAAAACCATGATGACCATTGAAGGCGTTGCACGTAGTTTATCACCTAACACCAACATATGGGAAGCAGCACGCCCCGCTATTGAAGATTGGATGCGAAGGTCGCTTGGCCCAGTTGGCCGCGTTCGGCAACTTATAACGCTTACTGAGAAGGCGGGAACCTGGCTGGACAAAGAACTATCACGGCAAAATACATATCAGAAAAAACACATACCAGAGTCCTTTTATGTTGGTCTTTTATGTGGCTTGTCTCTCGGATTATTGATAACCATCATTTTCCTATACCTTGACTAATTTACACAAATACCTTGTATTAAATGTAGAATTTTTTGAGCAATGTTGGCACAGGCTGTAGGAAAGGCAAATCATGCGCGTTCTTCTGATCATTACGGGAGGGATTGCTGCCTACAAAAGTTTAGATGTTATACGTCAACTTAGGCAAAAAGGTCATGACATTCATGTCATATTGACCGAGGCTGCTCAGTCTTTTGTAACCCCTCTTAGTTGTGGTGCATTGAGTGAAAATCCAGTCCATCACGCCCTATTTGATATCAATGAAGAAGCAAAGATCGGTCATATTGCTCTTGCTCGCCTGCCTGATCTTGTGTTGGTTTGCCCAGCTACCGCACATTTTATACAAAAAATGGCTCATGGTGTGGCTGATGACCTTGCGACCACTGTGCTTCTGGCGACTGATGCCCCCATTCTTGTCGCCCCAGCAATGAATCCAAATATGTTCCACCACAAAGCGACACAAAGAAATTTACGCCAACTATGTGAAGATGGTTGTCATATATTAACCCCAGACGAGGGGTTGATGGCTTGTGGGGAAACAGGACGTGGTAAATTGCCTTTGGTTCAAGATATTGTGTCCTTTGTTGAAGAGTTTTCAGCCGAAAAACCCCTTCAAGGACTTACCGCTATTGTCACTGCTGGACCGACCCATGAACCCCTTGACCCTGTAAGATACATAACGAACCGCTCAAGTGGAAAACAAGGTTTTGCCATTGCGGCATCTTTAGGGCGTTTGGGTGCTGATGTGACCTTAATCACAGGTCCTGTACAGTTACCAACACCTGGGCAGGTGCAGCGCGTGGATGTTCTAACTGCAGCAGATATGTATGAAGCTGTCACCCAGAGAATTCCCTGCGATATAGCTATTTTTTGCGCTGCTGTTGCAGATTGGCGACCCGTTTCCTTTTCAGCGAACAAAATAAAAAAGACATCTCCGAACATATCGACTTCTATCTGTTTAACCGAGAATCCAGATATTTTGGCCACAGTTTCTCATCTGCCAGAAACAACGCGACCAAGATTGGTTATTGGATTTGCTGCTGAAACAGAAGATATAGAGCAGCATGCATTTGATAAATGGAAACGAAAGGGATGCGATTGGTTGGTTGCCAATGATGTTTCTGGACAGGATATGGATGTATTCGGTCAGGATCATAATAAAGTGACCCTTTATCGCCATCATCATGCTCAAGAACAGACAGATTGGTTAAACAAGAATGATATAGCATCTTGGCTATCAGATCATATTTTGGAATGGCATAGAAATGATTAACATTCCCATACAACGCATTTCACAGAACCCCTCTCTACCTCTTCCAACTTACGCGACCCTTGGGTCTGCGGGGTGTGATCTATGTGCGGATATTGAGGAAACAATTTTCTTAAAACCTGGCATGCGGACCCTCGTTCCCACAGGATATGCCATAGCATTACCTGACGGATATGAGGCCCAAATTCGACCACGATCTGGGCTCGCCCTTCATCATGGCATTACAGTATTAAATTCCCCTGGCACCATTGATGCTGATTATCGTGGTCTTATTTCTGTAATCTTGATCAACCATGGGGCCGATATTTTTGAAATCACCTCTTGTATGCGTATAGCGCAGATGGTCATTGCTCCGATCATTCAAGTTACCTTTAACTCTGTTCAGACGTTGCCCAAAACAACAAGAGCAACTTCAGGATTTGGCTCGACAGGCACAGGAATCCTACCATGAATTTTCGCCTTACAAAAAGAACCATGCTTGCGATTGAAGCCGTACTTGATGTTGCCTACTATGCGGAATCTCAGCCTGTCCAAGCAAAAGAAATCACGCAACGTCAAAAAATACCAATGAGGTATTTGGAACATGTCATGCAAATTTTGGTGCATAAGAATATTTTACGAGGTGTTCGAGGGCCAAAAGGAGGATATGTTTTAGCCAAAGAGCGCCGTAAGATCAGTCTTGCCGATATTATCATCATTTTGGAACAATCTATGCCCTCCGACGATGAAGATGATGGTACTGTTCACTCCGAACTTGGACAAATGGTTATCAGCCCTGTTTGGAATGATTTGTCATCAAAAATTGTAGATATGCTGTCAGAGATAACCCTGGAAGATCTTTGCAGACGTGGAGAGCATTTGGGTGTGGGCGGCCAAAACATTGAAACATCGGACTATATTATTTGAGGGCAGAGCTTATGGGAAACTTCACAAAACCACGTGGCAAAGTTTATCAATCCATTGTTGATACAATTGGTGGAACGCCACTTGTGCGCTGCCATCGCCTAGAAAAACAATTGGGATTACACGCGCAACTTTTTGCCAAATTGGAATATTTTAATCCTATGGCCAGCGTGAAAGATCGCATCGGTGTTGCCATGATCCAGCAGTTAGAAGATCAAAATCTTATTGGCCCTGACACTCATATTGTAGAACCAACATCTGGCAATACAGGTATTGGGCTTGCCCTTGCTTGTACGTCTACAGGAAGACCCATTACATTGGTGATGCCAGAACATATGTCTGTGGAACGACGAAATATGATGAAGCTGTTGGGTGCAAACCTTCAGCTCACACCCGCCCATTTGGGTATGAAGGGCGCTATCGAAGAAGCAGAATCATTGGTGAAAATGATTGGCGATGCTTATATGCCGCAACAGTTCAAAAATATGGCGAATCCAGCCATCCACGAAGCCACAACTGGACCTGAAATTTGGACTGATACGGAAGGAAGCGTGGATTGTTTTGTTGCGGGTGTTGGGACAGGTGGAAGTATAAATGGTGTAGGTCGGTACCTCAAATCCCAAAAAGAAGATGTGCTCTGTATTGCAGTTGAACCCGAAAATTCACCGGTTTTATCTGGTGGAAAGCCTGGCCCTCATAAAATTGAAGGTATTGGAGCAGGCTTCATACCTGATACATATGACGCAAGCATTGTAGACGAAGTTATCACTGTTTCCCATGTAACTGCCGTTGATCATAGCCGATTGTTGGCGCGTACTGATGGTATCACAGGTGGTCTTTCTACAGGGGCCAACCTATGCGCAGCTGTGGAAATCGCCATGCGGGCTTCCATGGCGCAAAAAAATATTGTCTTCATGGTTCCTTCTTTTGCGGAACGCTACATGTCTACTTCATTATTTGAGTTTGATGCATGACGGATGAAGAGCTTCAACGGTATGCGAGGCAAATCGTGCTTCCATCTATTGGCTCAGGTGGACAGAAATTGCTTGGTCAGGCACATGTCACCATCATTGGTTGTGGCGGCTTAGGCACCATTGCAGCGGCTTATCTTGCAGCTGCTGGAATAGGTAGATTGCGCGTGATTGATCCTGGGCAAGTTGAACTGTCAAATCTTCATCGCCAATGGATTTATGCAGGCGCGCCTGAAGGTAGTGATAAAGTAAAAGTTTTTCAGTCACATGTCCGAGATAGCAATCCCCATGTTGACGTTGAAGCCATCTGTGCAAGCTATGATCAAAATCATCTCGCAAACACCCAACTCGTTCTTGACTGTACGGACAATGGGAGGGTGCGTGCTCAGATAGCAAGAGATTGTTGGACAAAAAACCTCACCCTCATCTCAGGTTCGGTTTTGGGACTTAGTGGACAAGTTACCACCTTTAAAAACGGACCAACAAACCCTTGTAGAGAATGTCTCTTTCCAGACCAAGACGATCCAACCGACCAATGCGCGGCGTTGGGTGTATTAGGACCTGTTGTCGGTGTTATCGGTGCGTTACAAGCCACAGAAGCTATTCGAAACATCACAACATTTGGAACAAGTTTGGTTGGGAAACTTCTCCTCATTGATGCCTATGATTTTGAAATACGCAAAATTTCCGTAAAAAAGCGTTCTCATTGTCATTTTTGTCAAATTTAGAGCAGAGACGCAAAAACCCTGTCAGGTGGCGTGTGACCATCACAAAATGTCTTGATGTTGATGATCACTTTTTCACCCATATCAACACGTCCTTCCTGCGTTGCTGAAGCCATATGGGGCAGCAAGGTTACTTTGTTATTATGTCTTAATTTTGGATTCACAGCAGGTTCATGCTCATACACATCAAGACCAGCTCCTCCTAGTTTGTCATCCTCCAACAAACGAGCAAGCGCATTCTCATCAATCACTTCACCACGGGATGTATTTATAATGATAGCATCTGATGATAACATTTTTAGCCTTGGAGCAGACAAAAGATGAAATGTAGCAGGCGTATGTGGACAATTCACTGAAATAATATCCATATGCGCGAGCATCTGGTTCAAACTATCCCAGTAGGTTGCGCCTAATTCCTCGGATAAAGCCTTCGCAACGGGTTTTCTGTTGTGGTAGTTGATCTCTAAGCCAAAAGCCTTTGCCCGTCTGGCTACTGCCGAACCAACCCGCCCCATGCCAATAATACCCAATCGTCTACCTTGCAGCCGTCTTCCTAGCATATGTGTAGGTGACCATCCGACAAAACGGTCTTCCTGCATCATGGCGATCCCCTCTGCCAACCGTCTGTGTGTCGCGAGAATAAGTGCCATCGTCAAATCAGCTGTATCTTCAGTTAGAACACCAGGCGTATTGGTCACTGTGATGCCGTGGGAGCGTGCAGTCGCAATATCAATATGATCAACTCCCGCACCATAATTGGCAATCAATCGACATCTTGGCGCACACCGCGCAATCACACCTGCATCAATATTGTCTGTAAGTGTGGGAACAAGAATATCCGCCTCTGACACGGCATCAGCAATATCTTTAGAGCTCATGGGGTGGTCAGAATGGTTAAACTTTGTGTCAAAAAGTTCTGCCATTCTTTTCTCTACCACATCTGGTAGCTTTCTTGTCACAATCACAACAGGCTTGCTAATGCTCATACATACCTCTTCCACTCGTCAGCCAAGGCACAACCACATGAATTTCCATCCGGTAACAAAGCCCATCCTGGTCATTCTATTGGCCTCTTTACTATCGATTCATTTCTCTCACAAACCAGTTTTCGCTACAAATGCTCAAAAAGTTGGCTCTGTAACGGGACTACCGATCCCTCGCTTTGTATCGCTAAGTGCTGATAAGGTAAATGTCCGCCATGGCCCAGGGCAGAGTTTTCCCATTGCATGGGTTTACCAGCGCAAGGGATATCCCGTTGAAATTATCGACGAGTGGGTAAATTGGCGAAAAATTCGAGACCCAGAATCTGAAGGACTAGAAGGTTGGATCATCACAGGACTTTTGGTGGGAAAACGGACCGGTTTTGTGAAGAGAGACCTTGCGCCTATTCGTGATCAAGCCAGCCAACATGCCCGCACCATTGCTTTAGCCGGGCAGTCATTAATCGTACGCCTAGATTCCTGCGGCAGGGAGTTTTGTTATGTTCATGTTGATGACACAAAAGGGTGGGTTGCCAAGTCAGATTTGCTTGGAACCCACCCACAAGAAATTTTTGGTCGCTAAATCATCAAAGATCTTTGACCAAAACGGAACGGCTTTCAGCTGGGATGATCGCCATATGCCCATAATTTGGGTGATCACATCCCAAGAAAACCTCAATTTGGTTATCTTTGAACTGTTCCGCCATATCTTCAGACATGACAAAGCGAATAAAATGAACTGATGATGTTTTGCCATCAGCAGTTGTGCGTTCGATATCGTCTTCGTTGATTGTTGCATATAATTTTGTGCCACCAACAGAGAGGTAAAGGCGCTCATCTACCCCTCCTAACGTGCGCAAAATATCAACCCGACGTTCGACGTCTGTCACCTCGAACATCACCGTAGCAACCAATTCATTACCCTGCGGGATTAATGGGTTGTAAGCTCGTAATTCGTCTTCAATTTGTTCTTCTCCACCACGTTCCACAAAAAGCATTTCGTGCACTTGGTGCCACATCGTATCGTAGCTTTCGAAGTAAAACGTACAGAATGGACCTACGGAGACTTGGCGAAGCTTCTTCTCTGGTCTTAATTCTGTTCTTTTTTGTGAGCGGATAGCGCCATAGGCTGTCATATCCATAATATCATCATGCGCGATGATGCGTTGCTCTCGACTCATTTTAATGCTCCAAAATTTATTGTTAGCTTGTAAGCCCGTAAGCACGGGCCAGAAGTTCAATAGGGTGAAACGCGCTTTGAGGTACTTGCTCTGCACCTTCAAGCTCCATCACTTGCAAAATATGTTTTGCTGCCAACGGACATTCAGACGCCACATAACGGTTATCGGATCGCTTTGCTGCACGCGCTGCGTTTTTCCCCACCTTCACGGCTGCATCAAATGTGTCATGAAGGACCCCAAAAGTACCACCATGTCCAGAGCAACGCTCGATAACATCCACTTTGGTTTCCGGGACATATGAAAGCAATTCTGCACCTTTCTGACCCATATTTTGAGCACGCGCATGACATGCGAGATGGATCGTAACACCTCCTTCGAGAGGTTTCATGCCCTCGACCAAGCCCTCTTTTTTCGCAATATCAACCACATATTCATCAATATCAGCCACATGCTGGGCAAGCCGCGCAATATCCTTATCCTGGGGCAGCAAAAGAGGCCATTCAAACTTCATCATGAGAGAACATGAAGCCGTCAATGATATGATGTCGTACCCCTTATCGACCCACTCGAGAAGAATAGGCGCGACTTTCTTCGCTTGCTGGGCCACGTCCTCTATCGCACCTTGTTCCAATTTTGGCATACCACAGCAACCTGGATAAACCACCTCTGTATCAACGCCATTATGTGCAAGCACTTGGCGGGCCGCTGTCCCTGTCCGAGCCTGCTGATAATTTACGAAACAGGTTGCGTATATGACAGCCTTGCGACCATAAGCTGGCGCTTGTTTGTTCACAACGGGAACTGATGTTTTCGCTTGTTTTGTAAATGGGCGTGATTCAAATTTTGGCAATTCGACCCGTTGATCAATACCTGCCACTTTCTCCATTAATGGGCGTGTCATCGAATTTTCGCGTTTTGAAGCCCAATTTGCCAATCCAGCTATTGGAGCAGCCAAAGCACCATTCCGGTCCGTAGCGGTAAGACGCTCTGCGGCTTTGTTGCGCACACCTTTTTGGCGCTCTGCAGCTCGATATCTGAGCATCAAATGCGGGAAATCCAAATCAAATTCATGAGGCGGCACATAGGGACATTTCGTCAAAAAACACATATCACAGAGTGTGCAGAGATCTACAACTGTCTTGTAATCTTTTTTCTTATCAAGACCATCGACTTCCCCTGTCTCTGACTCATCAATCATGTCGAACAAAGTCGGAAAACTATCGCAAAGATTAAAACAACGACGACATCCATGACAAATGTCAAAGACACGCTCCATCTCTTCTTCGATTTTTTCAAGATCATAAAATTCAGGATTTTCCCAATCCACAGGGTGCCGCGTTGGCGCGTCTAAACTTCCTTCGCGCATCGTCTCATGTCCTCAACAATATATGGTAAAAATGTCGGCTCACTGTGCCATCAGCCCAAGAAATCCTACCCTCAAAGGTTTGAGAGTAGGATCTTAGTTTTTTAGGCTTCGAGGTTATCGAGCGCCTTCTGGAAACGTCCTGCATGTGACTTTTCAGCTTTAGCAAGTGTCTCAAACCAATCAGCGATCTCATCAAACCCTTCTTCACGTGCTTCACGTGCCATTGATGGATACATGTCGGTATACTCGTGGGTTTCACCGGCAATAGCAGAACGCAGGTTGTCGGCAGTTCCACCAATTTTTTCGCCAGTTGCTGGATCACCAACAGCTTCCATAAATTCCAAATGGCCGTGAGCGTGACCGGTCTCGCCTTCCGCTGTTGAACGGAAAACTGTTGCAACATCGTTGTAGCCTTCGATATCTGCCTTCTGTGCGAAGTAAAGATAACGACGGTTTGCTTGGCTCTCGCCAGCAAATGCAGCCTTCAAATTGTCAAAGGTCTTAGTGTTAGCAAGTGACATGAAAATCCTCCAAATCTAAACGCTGGGCCCAACATTTTGAACCCACACCCGATATATAGGAGGCTTTCAACAGAGGTCAACAGTTTAGAATAATTCTAAATAATTATTTTATACGGACCACAACTTGTACCATGTCCAATGTTCGGCCCTCAGGCAAATGGGGCAAGGAAACAGCAAGTTCGTCATGAGGAATATCAATAAGTTTTTTTTCGCCTTCAACATAAAAATGGTGATGTGGTTCCAAATTGGTATCAAACCAACTCCGCTGACCATCAACTGCAATGCGCGCCAGAAGACCGTGCTCTGCCAGCATATTTAAATTGTTGTAGACGGTTGCAAGAGACATAGCACTTCCAGATGCAATAAGCTCCTGATACAATTCTTCAGCTGTAAGATGCCTCGTGCCGAAAGCATGTATGTGCTCTAAAAGAGAAATCCTCTGTTTGGTAGGCCGAAGACCAGAGTTTCGCAGCAACAGCACGAAATCTTCTTCTCTTCCAACCGACAGGTCATCTTGTGACTGGTTCAGCTCCATGTTACCCATTACTCCAGCATTATGGTTGTTATTGATACCGTAATATCAATAAGGAGTCAAAGGGGGCTCCCAAAAATGGCGCAGAGCGCTGCGGAGGTGATAATGAGCAAGGCCGTTGATAGTTTTTCCTTCAATGATTTGATTGCATGTGGGGAAGGAAAACTTTTTGGTCCAGGAAATTGCAGACTTCCACTTCCACCAATGTTGATGTTTGATCGCATTACAAAAATTTCAGCAGATGGTGGTGATTTCGATAAGGGATATGTGGAGGCTGAATTTGATATAACACCTGACAGATGGTTTTTTGATTGTCACTTTAAAGATGATCCCGTTATGCCAGGCTGTCTTGGTCTTGATGCCTTATGGCAGCTTGTAGGATTTTGGATGGGGTGGAGTGGCCATCCAGGTTTGGGCCGTGCCCTAGGCTTGGGTGAACTTAAAATGCGGGGCATGGTACTTCCTTCAGCAAAAAAAGTTACCTATCGCGTTGATATTTTTAGAACGATTACCCGGCGCTTGATTATGGCAACAGCGACAGGACGCGTTTATTGTGATGGTGAAGAAATATATACTGCCACTGATTTACGTGTCGGCTTATTCAAACAAGAGGAACAGCATTCATGACCCGGAGAGTCGTTGTCACTGGGATGGGAATCGTCTCATCAATTGGTAATAACAGAGCTGAGGTAACTGCATCGCTACAAGACGGGCGATCAGGCATCACGGCTGCACCAGAATATACTGCTTTAGGTTTTCGTAGCCAAGTTCATGGAAACCCATCACTAAAACCGGAGGATGCAGCGGACAGACGTGTCCGGAGGTTTATGGGTGATGGCGCTGCATGGAATTACCGTGCCATGCAAGAAGCCATCGAAGATGCTGGGTTGGAACCAGAGCATATTTCCAATCCACGCACCGGTATGGTCATGGGATCTGGTGGGCCATCTACCCGAGCGATCGTCCAGGCAGCTGACGTGACGCGGGAAAAAGGACCCAAACGGGTTGGGCCATTCGTTGTACCTCAGGCCATGTCTTCAACCAATTCCGCAACACTCTCTACGCCGTTTAAGATAAAAGGAACCAGCTACTCTATTTCCTCTGCTTGCGCGACCTCAGCGCATTGTATTGGAAACGCTGCAGATCTCATTAAACTTGGCCGTCAAGATATTATGTTCGCAGGTGGTGGAGAGGAATTAGACTGGACACTTTCTGTCCTTTTTGATGCCATGGGCGCGATGAGTGCAAAATATAATGATACTCCTTCAGTCGCTTCAAGAGCCTATGACCGTGACAGAGATGGATTTGTGATCGCAGGTGGCGCGGGGGTCCTAATACTTGAAGAATTGAGCCATGCCAAAGCCAGAGGCGCAAAGATTTACGCGGAACTCACAGGATATGGCGCAACCTCTGATGGACATGATATGGTCCAGCCTAGTGGTGAGGGTGCTGTACGCTGCATGCGTGAAGCGCTCAGTACAGCTACACAACCGATAGGATATATCAACCCTCACGCAACCTCGACACCTATTGGTGATGAAAAAGAAGCTGAAGCCTTGCGCCAGGTCTTTGGTACGGACATTCCACCTTTGTCTGGAACAAAGTCCTTAAGTGGTCACTCTTTGGGTGCAGCTGGTGTGCAAGAGGCTATTTACAGTCTTATCATGATGCACGAGAAATTTTTATGCGCGAGTGCCCATATCGAAAACCGTGACCCCTTATTCGCCGACCTTCCCATCATCGAAGGACAAGCACGACAAGAAACAGTCAATGCTGTCATGTCAAATTCTTTTGGCTTTGGCGGCACAAATGCAACCCTTGTTTTTGAACGCATTTGAGGTCTTTGAGAGGACAATACTATGCATGGAATTCTAGCAGGAAAACGTGGCCTCATCATGGGCGTTGCCAATGACCATTCCATCGCTTGGGGCATTGCAAAAACATGTGCAGATCAAGGGGCATCTCTTGCGTTTACCTATCAAGGATCATCCTTTGGAAAACGTGTGGAACCCCTCGCCGAAAGCGTTGGATCATCTCTTATTTTGCCTTGTGATGTATCCTCTGATGATGATTTAGATAGGGTTTTTTCAGAATTACAAACGCATTGGGACAACCTGGACTTTGTTGTCCACGCTATTGCTTACGCCAACAAAGAGGAACTAAAGGGCGAATATGTCAATACATCCCGTGCGAACTTTGCAATGGCTTTGGATATTTCTTGCTATTCGTTTACCGCAGTTGCCAATAGAGCCCGTCCCATGATGTCACAAGGTGGTTCTCTGCTAACGCTCAGTTATCTTGGAGCTGAGCGTGTGATGCCAAATTATAATCTTATGGGTGTGGCCAAGGCAGCACTTGAAACATCCGTTCGTTATCTTGCGTCAAACCTTGGGCCAGAAGGTATTCGGGTTAATGCAATTTCAGCCGGACCGATGCGAACCTTGGCAGGCTCCGCTATTGGTGATGCACGTGCCGTTTTCAAGTACAACAGAGACCATACGCCTTTACGGAACACCCCAGATTTAGATGATGTAGGCAATTCAGCACTTTATTTATTATCTGATCTTTCAAAAGCCGTAACCGGTGAAGTTCATCATGTTGATTGCGGTTTCCATGTTATAGGCATGCCAAATCCCAAAGATATTGCCCGTACAATTTTGGAACAATAACAAAAACAAAAAGTTGGAATAAAAAAACCCCGCAATTGCGGGGTTTTTTGTAAAGGCTCAAACGTAATTAGGAATCATCACCCTCGTCCTTCGCATAAGGGTCAACATAGCCCTCAACTTCTTTCATGGACAAACGTACTTTACCCCGATCATCGAATCCTACCAATTTTACTTTGATCGTCTCTCCCTCTTTGACAAATTCCGATGGCTTATGCCCTCGTTCCGATGTCATTTGAGAGATATGAACCAGGCCATCCCGGGATCCAAAGAAATTAACAAAGGCACCGAAATCAACCACTTTCACCACGGTTCCATCATAGACCGCACCAACTTCTGGTTCCATTGTAATGCCCTCAATCCGCTTACGTGCCGCATCAATGGACGCACCATCCGGTGAAGCTATTTTGATGGTACCATCGTCAGAAATATCAATCTTTGCACCGGTTGTTTCAACAATGTCCCGTATGACTTTACCACCAGAACCGATAACATCTCGGATCTTATCAACTGGGATGGTCATTACCTCAATACGCGGTGCGTGGATTGAAAACTCATTAGCTGATGTCCGTGCTTTTGCCATTTCTCCAAGAATATGGAGACGTCCATCCTTTGCTTGAGCAAGAGCTTGTTGCATAATTTCTTCAGTGATGCCCGCGATCTTAATGTCCATTTGTAGACTTGTGACACCTGCTTCACTTCCCGCCACTTTGAAATCCATGTCACCAAGATGGTCTTCATCGCCAAGTATATCAGAGAGAACGGCAAACCGGTCACCTTCTTTGATCAACCCCATTGCAATACCAGCAACCGGTCTTTTCAAAGGTACCCCAGCATCCAACATGCTTAGAGAACCTCCGCATACCGTCGCCATGGATGATGAACCGTTAGACTCAGTAATTTCTGAAACGACCCTAATGGTGTAAGGAAATTCATCAGCTGAAGGCAGAACAGCATTAAGAGCACGCCAGGCAAGTTTGCCGTGACCAATTTCACGGCGACCTGGACTTCCCACACGTCCCGTTTCTCCAACAGAGAACGGTGGAAAATTATAATGCAGCAAAAATCTTTGCTTACTGCCCCCATCAAGCCCATCAATGGTCTGTTCATCATCACCAGTGCCCAATGTTGCAACACATATGGACTGGGTTTCACCACGGGTGAACAGTGCAGAACCATGTGTCCGGGGTAAGATAGATGTCTCAGCCTCGATAGGACGTACTGTGGTCAGATCTCTTCCATCGATGCGGATCTTTTTGTCCAAAATATCATTGCGAACAATATCAGCTTCAAGTTGCTTGAAAGCATCCATGACTTGAACCTGGTCATGTTCTTCAGCTGGGAAGCTCTCTATAACTTGAGCTTTGGCCACTGCAAGCTTTTCCTGCCTGGAAACTTTATCTTTGGTCGAGAAAGCCTCTCGTAGTTGATCACCAACCACTGCCTCTAGTTTTTCCTTCAAAGGCCCCTTGTCCTGTGGTGTCACCTGCCAAGGCTGTTTGCCTGCAACCTCAGCCAAATCAATGATGGCATCGATCACTGGTTGCATCTGCTGGTGGCCAAAAGTTACAGCACCCAGCATCTCTGCTTCAGAAAGTTCTTTTGCCTCTGATTCTACCATCATCACAGCCTCAGCTGTGCCAGCTACAACAAGGTCAAGATCTGTGTTGGGAATATCATCATAGACAGGGTTTAAAATGTATTGTCCATTCTGATATCCAACCCTAGCACCACCGATAGGCCCCATAAAAGGAACGCCTGAAATAGTCAGTGCAGCTGACGCCGCAACCATGGCAACAATGTCAGGATCATTTTCATTATCAAAAGACATGACAGTACAAATAACTTGAACTTCGTTTCTGAACCCTTCAAAAAATAGGGGGCGTATAGGTCTATCAATAAGACGCGAAATCAAAGTTTCGCGTTCACTAGGTCTTCCTTCACGCTTAAAAAAGCCCCCAGGAATTCGCCCAGCAGCATAGGTACGCTCTTGGTAATTAACGGTTAAAGGAAAAAAGTCCTGACCTGGGTTGACATTTTTGGCAGCCACAACGGTTGCGAGTACCGAGGTCTCGCCATATGTTGCGAGTACCGCACCATCAGCTTGGCGTGCGATTTTCCCGGTTTCAAGTTTGAGCGTCCGCCCTCCCCAGGTAAGTTCCTTAACTTGGTGATTAAACATATTTTTGATTTCCAATCCATCTGATCTGTTTTTCTCGTCAATCGCCCTCGATCAACGAAACCTGGCCTGCATTATCTCTATCAAAGGAGCACAGGCCAGATTATTTTTTTAGCGACGTAAGCCAAGTCGCTTAATTAACTGCGCATAACGGTCATGCTCTCGAACTTTCACGTAATCGAGAAGTTTACGACGTTGATTAACAAGTTTGATGAGACCACGTCTTGAATGGTTATCTTTTGCATGTGTTTTAAAATGCTCTGTCAGGTTCACAATGCGTTCTGTAAGAATAGCCACCTGTACTTCCGGCGAACCTGTATCCCCTTCCTTTGTGGCAAATTCCTTCATAAGTTCTTGTTTGCGTTCAGCTGTAATCGACATTATTTCTCTCCGACATCAAGGTTAAATTTTGTTTTTGGCTGGAACCTTCCCTCGCACACCGTGCCTAACGCAAGCGGGTTCCCATCTACACGAACCCATGCTTCGCCATCAGGAAGGTCCAGATCAGCCGTTGTGATGGCTTGCCCATGTGCAACTTGCCAACCACGCCTACCATCGAGATCACGAACCGGGATGTCGTCCAGAACTGTCTCTAGTGGCAGGATGCTCTTTAAAGCATCTTCCCTATGGCGCATTTCTTCAAGTTTTTCTAGTCCCAAGGCCAATTCTTCAGAAAACCCAGAACTATAGACGCGCCGCAGCAATCCTACATGCGCGACACAACCTAAAGTTGCTGCCAAATCTTCCGCCAAAGCCCGTACGTAAAAACCTTTTGCACAGGTTACCTTTAATCTCGCTATGACACCGTCAAAATGCAAAAGTTCTAAGGAATCAACATGAACTTCACGGGAAGGCAACTCAAACTGCTCACCTGCCCGAGCGCGGTCATAAGCGCGGCGACCATCTTGAAGAATAGCAGAATAACGAGGTGGCTGTTGAAAAAAAGTCCCGACAAACTTCGGTAATGCGTCCACAATTTGATCGCTCTTCGGTCTCAGGTGACTGGTCTTGATGGCCTCACCTTCACGATCGGCGGTGTCTGTTTGAACCCCAAAAATGACATCAAACACATAACTTTTTGAACCATCCATAACACGATGGATAAGTTTTGTTGCCTCACCCAAAGCAATAACCAACAAACCTTCAGCCAAAGGATCTAACGTACCCGCATGACCTGCTTTTTGCGCGTCAAATATTCTTTTCACACGGGATACAGCTGGCGTTGAACCTAAACCAGACGGCTTGTCCAACAAAATCCAACCATGGATATGTTTTCCTTTTCGACGCCGTGCCAATTAGGAACGCCCTCTTGGGTTCAACAATTGGGTTATGCGATCAGCTTCAGCAAACGTGTTATCAGCAACAAAATGAAGTTCTGTAGCAAATTTCAAATGTACAGATCTTGCGACCTTACCCTTTAACTGATGCCTAAGTCGCGATAGCGCCTCAACGGCTTCTCTCGTTGCATCATCACCATGAGATGCCACAAAAACTTGTGCATGACGCAAATCTGGTGAAGGGCGAACCTCAGAAATCATGACGGCTCCACGCGTCAGGCAAGGCTCTTCATGCAAGTCTCCCCGCATGAGAAGTTCGCCAAGTACCCTTTTTATCAATTCGCCAACGCGCAACTGGCGTTGTGATGGTCCTGCCTGCATCGGTTTAACTCTTCAACCTATGCTTCCAACGTCCGAGCAATGGTTTCAACTTCAAACAATTCAATCACATCGCCTTCATGGATATCTTGGTAATTTTCAAACGCCATACCACATTCCTGTCCCGCAAAGGCTTCTTTAACCTCATCTTTAAATCGTCTCAACGTTGACAATGTACCTTCGTGGATAACCACGGAATCACGTATAAGTCGCACTTTGGCGGAGCGTCTCGCAACACCCTCCGTGATACGACAACCTGCAACTTTTCCAGTTTTTGAAATATTAAATACTTGCAAGATTTGAGCATTGCCAAGAAATGTTTCACGTAAAGTAGGATCAAGTAAGCCCTCAAGCGTGGCTTTGATGTCGTCAACCAAGTCATAGATAACGCTGTAGTAACGGACCTCTACTTGCTCCTTTTCTGCCAACTGTCGCGCAGGTGCATTCGCACGAACATTAAATGCAAGAATAGGTGCCTGGGATGCATTGGCAAGCGTCACATCAGATTCGGTTACCCCACCAACGCCCGAGTGCAAGACACGCACAGCGACTTCTTCTGTTCCCATTTTTTCAAGAGCTGCAACAATAGCCTCAGAAGAGCCTTGTACGTCGGCCTTGACCACCACTGGAACCTCTTTGCGCTCTCCTTCTTTCAATTGCGACATCAATTGGTCCAGAGATTTTGCAACAGGCGCGTTGATCCGATCACGTTCTTTTCTTTTTCTATATTCTACAATTTCACGGGCTTTTGCCTCGTTTTCAACAACAAGGAACTCATCTCCCGCACTCGGTGCGCTATCAAGGCCTAGAAGTTCTACGGGAACCGATGGGCCTGCGTTGTCAATGCGTTCTCCAGTATCGGATACCAAAGCACGAACCTTACCCCAAGCTGCGCCTGCCACGACAATATCACCGGTCCTAAGTGTACCTTTTTGAACCAACATCGTTCCAACAGCACCGCGGCCTCGATCCAACTGTGCTTCAACCACGACACCTTGGGCGCGACGCTCTGGATTGGCACGCAGCTCCAGCAATTCAGCTTGCAGCAAAATGGCCTCTTCCAACTTATCAAGACCCGTTTTTTTCAATGCCGAAATCTCAACATCAAGGATCTCACCGCCAAGGGTTTCCACATAAATCTCATGCTGTAGCAATTCGTTACGCACCCGAGATGGGTCGGCTTCATGCTTATCCATTTTGTTGATTGCTACAATAATAGGCACACTTGCAGCTTTCGCATGTGAGATAGCCTCTATTGTCTGTGGCATAACACCATCATCAGCTGCAACAACCAAAATCACAATATCTGTAACCTTCGCGCCCCTTGCCCTCATGGAGGTAAAGGCCGCGTGACCGGGTGTATCGATGAAGGTAATATGATTTTGATCTTCCGTGGTAACTTGATAAGCGCCAATATGTTGTGTGATCCCACCAGCTTCACGCGCAACAACATTTGCTTGTCTCAATGCATCAAGAAGTGACGTTTTACCATGATCAACATGACCCATTACCGTAACGATAGGCGCCCGTGGTAGAAGATCACCATCTTCATCATCCTCTCCTTGGATACCCTCTTCAACATCTGACTCCGCAACCAATTTAACCCGGTGACCCATCGTCTCTGCAATCAACTGGGCTGTCTCATTATCAATGACCTGGTTGATCGTGGCCATCACACCAAGCTTCATGAGCTCTCTGATCACATCTGCAGCGCGCTCTGCCATACGGTTCGCTAATTCTTGTACCGTGATGACTTCCGGTATCACAACATCTCTGGTGACCTTTTGTCGAGGCTCGTTGTTTAATTTTGTCTGTTTCAATTGACGTTCACGCTGACGACGCATAGACGCCATCGAACGCTGCCGCTCACCCTCTTCATTCAGTGCATCAGCAACAGAAAATTTCCTCTTGCTTTGCCTCTGTTCACCTCTCCTGGCAGACGCGGGTTTAACTGACTCGTCTTCATCGTTGTTTTTTACCCGCACCCGTTGCGGTTGTTGTGTCTGAATTGTTGGCAAGATTGGTTCATCAACCAACACAGTGTCTCGCAAAACATCCTTTGGTTTGGCGCTCACAGCAGGCTTTTTTTCCTCGACAGGTGGTGCTTGCCTTACTGCATCTGGACCAGACCTTCTACGCGGCAGTCCGGCACTACGTTCTGCAGCCTTTTCCGGTGCTTTTGGTTTTTCAACTGCTAATTTTTTCTCTGCTTCTTTTTCTTCAGCTTTTTGTTGTTCTTCAGCTTTTTTCCGCGCAGCTTCCGCTTCGCGCTCAGCCCTCTCTTTTTCTTCTTTGAGTTTTTGTTCCTTATCACGCGCTTCGCGATCGTCTTGTTCAGCCTTCCGCCGCGCCTCACCAGCTTGCCGCAAACGATCAAACGAACTTGTTGTAACACCAGATTTTGCGCGCTCAAGAACTTTTTGTCTGGCTTCCCACTCTTCCTTGGTTAACCCACCGGGATAAGTCTTCTGAGCGGTTCTACTTTGTTGTGTGTCACCTTGTGCCACCACACGCTTACGCTTCTTCTGGACCACAACCTGCGCACCACCATTGGCTCTAGAGCCACTCCTTGCACCTGCAGATCCAGCCCCTGGGCGCAAAGATAAGGTTTTGCGTCCTTCAGGTTTTGCCGGTGTTTTTTGTCCTTCATCACTCATGCTTGTTCCAGCCTGTCTTCCATATGTTCGTGTAACAATCCTCGTTCGAGGGCATCAAGACGGGTCACCTCGTCCAAGATCTGTGCCGTAAGCCCTGATGCGGTCAAGCCTACATGAACTACATGTTCCTGACCCAGTGCTTGCGATAGGTCTGATGATGTCATCAAACGACAAATCTCTGCTTCCGCTGTAACCGGTTTTAATTTTCGAATACTGTCATCTGCCGCCTCCTGCGCGTGAAACACAAGCGCATAAGGTCCATCTGCCAACATTTTTCCTGCTCCGTGTGTCAATTCCCCCGCTTTCCGAGACATTCCCAACAAATTTCTCACCCGCTGCATAAGCCCTTGCCGCACCCGCACAATATCTTCAAGTGCTATTGGCGCGATATGACGCATCTGTTTAGACGGCTTTGCCATAAGTTTGGGCAAACATTCATAATGTGTCCAATAGCCTTTACCTGGCAATTTCCTTGCTACATCCACAACCCACTGATTTTGTTGCTCAGGATGCAAAACAAGACGTACCATCAATACGTGATCTTGGCTTTGAGCACAGACAATACATCGTCTCTCAGGTTTGCGCTGTCCCTTGTGATTGATAGCTTTATTCCTCTTCCACTTCTTGCTCACCCTCTTGCTGCTGCAAAAATGCTTCAAGATCTTCTTCACTCATCCAGCCAATGGCTATACGTGCTCGGATGATGAGCATTTCTGCCTCAGCTAGATCCAACATACCATCCAAAATAGGTGGCTCACCATCTTCACCCGTAGCCAATTCCTCTGCCACCAACCCAGCAAAGTCATCCAAACTTTTGATATCATGTTCTGCCAGCTTAATCAGCATCGCACCTGTAAGCCCATCAAAAGATACCAAATCTTCTTGAGCACCCAAATTTCTTGACTGGCTCCGATACTCTTCATCTTGGGCACTCAAAAACGCACGTGCCCTGTCTTGGAGAGCATCTGCTAGCTCTTCATCAAATCCATCAATACCAGCCACTTCTTCGAGTGCAACATAGGCAACTTCTTCAATATCGGTGAAGCCCTCAGAAGCCAACAGCTGGGCTATCATTTCATCAACGTCAAGAGCGTTGATAAAGAGTTCTGTCCGCTGTCTAAACTCTTCCTGACGGCGTTCAGATTCCTCTTGTTCTGTAAGAATGTCTATTTCCCATCCCGTCAATTGGCTAGCCAATCGTACGTTTTGGCCACCTCTCCCAATAGCGATAGATAAGTTATCATCTGCTACCACAACCTCAATACGACCTGCGTCTTCATCCATGACAACTTTTGCCACATTTGCAGGTGCTAAAGCGTTAATGATGAATGTTGCTGGGTCATCCGTCCAATTGATGATATCAATCTTTTCACCTTGCAATTCATTGACCACCGCTTGGACACGGCTTCCGCGCATCCCCACACAGGCACCCACCGGATCTATCGAGTTATCTCGGGACAAAACAGCAATCTTGGCA
Organism: Alphaproteobacteria bacterium; assembly: GCA_038131935.1. Classification (GTDB taxonomy): domain Bacteria; phylum Pseudomonadota; class Alphaproteobacteria; order UBA8317; family UBA8317; genus UBA8317. Next base: position 63,201 of record JAYPQH010000022.1, read on the forward strand.
CGGCTTCCTGGATCACGCGCCACGGCCTTGACCTCAATAACACCTTCATAAATTTCTGGCACTTCCATACCAAAAAGCTTTGCCATAAAGTCCGGTGCTGTTCGCGAAAGAAAAATTTGATGGCCTCTACCTTCATTGGTGACTTTGCTTATAACAGCGCGGAAACGATCACCAACACGGAACGCTTCCCGGCGGATAAGTTGCTCACGTCGACAAATAGCCTCAGCTCTTCCCAAGTCCACAATCACATGGCCATATTCAACCCGACGAACAACGCCATTGATAATTTCACCAACGCGGTCCTTGTACTCATTATACTGACGTTCACGTTCTGCATCTCGAACCCTCTGCACAATCACCTGTTTGGCTGTTTGTGCAGCAATCCGCCCAAAATCAATTGGTGGCAACTCTTCGGTAATAAACTCACCAGTTTGTATCTCTGGATGATCAAGACGCGCGGTCTCTAAAGCCATTTGCTGCGCAGGATTTTCAACAACATCGACGATTTCCGTGAACCTCTTAAGACTTATTATTCCAGACCGCTCATCTATGATAGCACGAATATCATACTCCATACCGTAACGTGAACGTGCCGCCCGTTGGATCGCTTCCGCCATGGCTTCAAGAACGATAGTCTTATCAATAGATTTTTCACGAGCTACCGCATCAGCAATTTGTAACAGCTCAAGTCGGTTTGCACCTACCACGCTCATTCATCTTCTCCTTCAACAAATTCCTTTGAAGATTCCATGGATAATCTTGCTTGTTCCATGAGATCATCATTCATTACCAACTTCGCTCGCGCGATCATGGGGTAAGCTAGAATATGCTGTCCATCTTCCCCTTCTAAACAAATTTGTTCCGCCCCTGTATCACCTGTAACCACACCTTGCAGCCAACCGCGAAAATGTCTTCGACCTGAAATATCTGGGCGTGAAAGATCTACTTTTACTTCAAAACCAGCCCAGTTAATAAAATCCTTTAGTCGTGTGAGGGGTCTATCTACTCCTGGAGATGAAACCTCCAAGTTGTAAAAACCAGATATGGGGTCAGCCACATCAAGGATCGCCGATGCCTCACGCGAAATTTGTTCACATCCGCCAACATCCATACTACCATCTGGCCGCTCTGCCATAATTTGTAAGGTTGTTGCTTTTCCTTGACCCGTCATCCTTATGCGGACCAACTCAAACCCTAAGTCTTCGATAACCGGCGCAAGAAGGTTTGCAATGGTCTCTTCTAACGGCGTACCTGCTATCATAATTCCCTCAAAACTTCTCAAAAAACCTATCTCACACTGTCGCTATAGATGGCAGGCGTTAAGACAGCAGCTAAATCTTCACACACTCAATCCATTCTCAACAAAAAAAAGCGGGTCACGCGACGCGAGCCCACCTCAATCAATCGATCGACAATGTGAGGGTCCAATGACATATATTTTTTAACTTGGCAAGAAAACTCTTAAAATTTTGACTGGTCAAACAGTTTTGTATCAAGAAGACGCAACACAGTGAAACGTTAAATAACAAGGCTTACGGCCCTCACGGATGGCTTTTTTCTCATATCTCGTTCCCGGCCAGCCTTCATAAGACTGATTCCAAGATCCTGCACCTTCTACCAACCAGCGCAGTTGTGGGACGTTTCTTTGATGCCTAAGAACCCAAGATATGTAGTCTGGGATATCAGATGCGATCTGTAGCATTCCACCCTCACGCAAAACTTTGGCCACGGCTTGCAAGGTATCAGTTTGTACAAAACGTCGTTTGTGATGCCGTAATTTTGGCCAAGGGTCTGGGTAAAGAATTGTCACCTGGTCTAAACAGTTAGGTTTCAAATGGTGCAAAACGTCTCGCGCGTCGCCATTATACAGACGCACATTCTCAAGGTCATGGCGGGACAACTCTCGCACCATTTTGGCCATACCGTTGGTGAATGGCTCAACCCCTATAAAACCTGTATCTGGGCTCTGTTGTGCCCGCACCAACAAATGTTCGCCCCCACCAAAACCAATTTCTAAACCATACATATGGCTATGGGGAAATACTCTTTTGAGATCGATAGGGGAGGGAATGTTATGATGAAAAAGCTCATATTTGGGGTAGTCAACAGATAGCATCTGTGCCAAGCCTTGGCGCAATGGTTTCCCCTTTCGTCTTCCAAAGATCGTTTTTTTTACAATCTTTTCGTTACGTTCTTCCATAAACCAATCCTTAATACCAAAACCCACAGACCCAACCACAGACCAAAAATAAGATCCCCAAATCGTGCAAACCAAGTCATGTCATAACGACCTGGAACCCAACTATCAACGACCCCAGTTTCCAATAAATCAAGCGATGAAACCACATAGCCTTGTGCATCAATAACCGCTGAAATACCTGTATTTGCAGCTCTCAGCAGCGGAAGTCCTGTTTCAATGGCACGAAATCTTGCCGCAACCAAATGTTGATGAGGGCCATTCGAACGGCCAAACCATGCATCATTTGTAACGTTAATAATCACATCACGTTGTTTTGGTCGTCCTTCTGGGAACGCAGCTTCAAAACATATTAAAGGCACCACCTGTAACCCTGTTCTGTTAAGGGTTATTTTTTGTTGTGCAGTCCCCGCCACGAAATCAACACGCATAGGAAATAGCGTACGCAAACCCAAAGGTTCCAAAATAAATTGTAAAGGTAACCTCTCGCCAAAGGGAACAAGTCGCCTTTTCGCGTAGACTTGATCAATATTGCCCTGCGGATCAAATGTAACAATGGCATTACGTACCTGGCGCCTATCATGAGGAGCAAAAAGAACCTGACCGCCAATAAAGTCATAAGAGCCGGACTGAAAATTGATAAATTGCCTCCTCAACTCAGGATATTGCTCGATATCTACAGGAAGTGCATTTTCAGGCAAAATGAGCACATCATAATCACCCGGCAACTCACCCAATTGAACCATTTTTGCAATATGATTATCCAGCAGTTCTGCCTTCCATTTCATATCCTGTGGGATAGATGGCTGCATGATACGTGCCCTATATTCCGTTGCTGGTGGAAGCGGCCGTTGCCATCCCCAATAATGCATGCCCAAAAAAACAAGAGGCACAAAAATAGTGAGCCATCGACGTCTTTTCTCAATTCCCACCAACCAGCATGTCAACAACAAACCAAAGCAAAGTGGTAGCGTATGAGCCCCCATAACAGATGCCCATTGCGCCAATGCCGTGTCAGCAAATGCATAAGCTTGCAGATTCCATGGAAATCCGCCCAAAACAAGCCGACGGCATAATTCACCTAGACTGAGCGCCACAATTATCCGCGCAACGGAGGCTGCATAAGAAGGCGTTTTTTTATACAAAAAAGAAAAGGAAAGAACATCTGTAAGCGCTAAGATCAGTGCAAGTGCGCAAACAGCAATGATGCGCAAATGACCAAATTGCTGCGCATCAATTAAGAATGCCTCGCCAATCCATCCATATCCTAACAAAGAAGCCACAAAAGCAGACAGAAAAACCACATAAAGAAAATCTCTACGCGCCAAAGTCCTCTGCATCAAATATCCGTAACCCATCCAGACCAACGGAACAGAAAACCACAGAGGATTGGGTGCATGTCCTGAATGCCGAAGCAAACCAATCCCACAAGCCGCCAATAGGAGAAACCATAGAGGCAATGGTTTTACAGCGATCATGGTTCCTCGCGATCAACAGTTCAATGTGATTTTTCTCTCTGGTCTGGATCTATTTTGTTCACACGCACGCGTTTAATACGTCTAGGATCAGCATCTTCCACCACGATTTCAAACCCTGCATCAACAACTGGTATAATTTCACCGCGCACCGGAACACGTCCTGTCAAGGAAAACACCAGACCACCCAAGGTATCAACCTCATCTTTCATCTCCGCATCGAGCGTAATTCCAGAAAATTGTTCAAACTCATCTAATTCTGTGCGCGCATCTGCGAGGTAACTTTGAGAACCATGTTTCACAATCATCTTGTCGTCATGTGCATCATGTTCATCTTCAATTTCACCTACAATTTGCTCAACGAGATCCTCCAAGGTCACCAACCCATCTGTACCGCCATACTCATCAATCACGAGAGCCATATGAATCCTCGTTACTTGCATTATGTTCAACAGATCTAACGCAGACATTGAAGGTGGAACAAAGAGTATTTCGCGGCGGTGGCGACTTAGTTGAAATGCAGATTCATCTTCCGGAGCTTCAAGACCAATCAAATCTTTTACATGTATAAGCCCTATCGGATTGTCTAAAGATCGCTGGTATAAAGGCATACGGGAATGACCCGAAGCACGAAAACTTTCCACAACATCAGAGAAGTCCTCTTGCTCTTCAAGAGCATCAATCTCTGCGCGTGGCACCATGATATTAGCCAACCGAACACGCGACAACGTAAGTACGTTAACCAGCATTATCCGTTCTTCACGCAACAAACTGGCGTCTTTATCTGACTCAACCAAATGTTGGATTTTTTTTCGTAAGTCCATATTCTTCATATGCCGACGAAATCCTAAAAATTTTCTTAAGCCTAACGTCTGCATGATCACACTCCATCACCAACATATGGATCTGGAATTGAAAAATGACACAGGAGATCTCTCTCTTTTTGTTCCATTATGGCTGCATCCTTCTCGCTCTCATGATCATATCCAAGTAAGTGCAGAAGCCCATGCAGCAACAGATGCGTTGCATGATCTAATAAAGATTTTTTCTGCTTAATCGCCTCTTCAGCGACAACATCAAACGACAATATGACATCACCCAAACCCTCACACCCCGGAAATGCGGCTGGAATGGGAAATGATAAAACATTCGTTGGCTTTTGTTGGCCGCGAAACTGGCTGTTTAAATCCATCACCAGTTGATTGTTTGACAAATGCAAAGTTGCCTGTTGACCCGCGGCCAAATGGTTCAAAAAAAAGCGAAAGCGTTCATGCAAAATAGACGATACATGACACCATCTCGGATCATCAACTTCCTCAGCTTCCTCATGTGATCCGGGCATATCTCGACCAGCATTCAATGCATCACCAGAATATTGGGTCATGACAACAATTTGCCCTCTTTTGCAGCATACGCCTTAACAATACGCTCAACCAGTGGATGACGCACAACATCTTCATTGGTAAAAGAAATATGCCCCACCCCTTGGACATTTTTTAACAAATCCACCGCATCCATTAGGCCTGACTTAGAGCCTAACGGTAGATCTACTTGAGAGGGATCACCTGTAATCGCCATACGACTATTTTCACCAAGTCGTGTTAAAAACATTTTCATTTGTACCGGTGTACAATTTTGTGCCTCATCAAGAATAACAAAGGCATTGGCCAAGGTCCGCCCTCGCATAAATGCCAGGGGAGCAACCTCTATCTCTCCTGATTCCAATTTACGCGCAACTTGCTCTGCTGGCATCATGTCATACAAGGCGTCATACAAAGGACGCAGATAGGGATCGACTTTCTCACGCATATCCCCTGGCAAAAAACCAAGACGTTCCCCTGCCTCGACGGCTGGACGTGATAGAATGAGACGGTCAACCACGCCATCAAGCAGCATTGCAGCGGCCATAGCCACCGCTAGATATGTTTTGCCTGTTCCCGCAGGCCCAATTCCAAATACAAGTTCGTGTGTTTTCAATTGATCAAAATAAATAGCTTGATTTTTTGATCTTGGTTCAATGGAACGCTTTTTGATGGCAACCTTGCTTCGAGACTCTGTTACAAAAGATGCCCCACGATCAAATTCCTGTGCGGACATTCCTAAACCCATCTGCAATTTTTCATAATTCTTTTGAAGTATGCTTGCAGCTTTAGAACAGGCGTCATGGTCACCTTGGATATGTACCTGGTTCCCACGAGCTACGATTTGGATATCAAGTGATTTTTCTAATTTTACAAGATTGACCTCGTGCTGCCCAAACAACTCTGGCAGCAGCTTATTATCGTCAAACTGCATGATTTGCCCAGACTTAGCGGTATCCAATTGTGGCTTTTTTCGATCTTTCCGGCTCACCGTAAAGGTCCCACTCTTTTCCCTGACAAAGAATTTTTCTCAACAGCATCAATTTGAACTGTCACAATTTTTCCTATGTCATCACTCTGCCCTTGCAAAAAAACAGCTTGTAAAAAAGGTGATTTCCCAACAACTTGCCCAGGGTGACGCCCTGGTTTTTCCACAAGGACTTCCAATTCTTGGCCTAAAAGGTTCTGCGCAAAGCGCTGGTTTTGCCTATGCAACTCTTCCTGTAGGATTGCTAATCGCTCTGTTTTCACGTTTTCTGACACCTGTTTGGGCATTACTGAACCAGGTGTACCTGGTCTTCGCGAATATTTAAAGGAAAAGGCTTGAACATAGCCAATTTCTTTCACTATTTTCATGGTTTGATCAAAATCATCATCGGTTTCACCAGGGAAACCTACGATAAAATCAGAGGACAGTGCCAAATCAGGACGAACATTACGTATTTTATCAATAATTTGGCGATAAAAATTGACATCATGACCACGATTCATTGCTGTCAAAATACGGTCTGAACCAGATTGAATCGGCAAATGAAGATAAGGCATGAGTGCGGGAACCTCTCCATGTGCCTTGATCAACTCTTCATCCATATCTCTGGGGTGGGATGTGGTATATCTAATGCGCTCCAACCTTTCGATATCAGCCAATTCAAGGATAAGGCGCCCTAAACCCCATTCTTTCCCTGAATGTGCGCGCCCATGATAAGCATTCACGTTCTGGCCTAACAACGTGACCTCCCGTACCCCGGAGTTCACCAATTGCTTGACTTCATCTATGATATCTTGAGCTGGCCGAGAGACTTCAGCCCCACGTGTGTAGGGTACCACACAAAAGGTACAAAACTTGTCGCATCCCTCTTGAACTGTAACAAATGCAGAAGGTGCACTTACATTTCGAGGTGTAGAGATTTCGTCAAATTTTGACTCCACAGGAAAATCGGTATCTAGCACCGCACCTTTCTGTCGTGATCGCTGTGCTAATAGTTCTGGCAAGCGGTGATAGGATTGCGGTCCTACAACCACATCAACCGATGGGGCACGACGAACAATTTCCTCACCCTCAGCTTGGGCCACACAACCTGCTACAGCAATGGTCACAGCTTCTGATGATTTTTCATGGATATGACGCAACCGACCGATTTCAGAATAGACTTTTTCCGCGGCTTTTTCTCTAATATGACAGGTATTCAGGATAATAAGTTCAGCTTGCTCCGGCTTTTCAGTTGTTTCATAACCCAATGGAGCCAGCAAATCAGCCATGCGTTCTGAATCATAAACATTCATTTGGCATCCGTAGGTCTTTATAAAAAGTTTTTTCGTCTGTGGGTTCGTCAAATCTATCACCAGTTTGTTTCTATACTTTCGTTATCACGCCGCATCTTTGGTCAATACATCTTGGCGTGCATCCCGACGAAGCTGCTCTAATCCGGCCCTTATCTCTTCATGGGCGATGCGTGCAAGAACTTTACGATCATGGTTTGATGCATAAAGCGGTTCAAATATCTTTATGGTGACGTCTACTGGTCCTAGCCGTAGAAAATCCCAGAGATGAGGCAACAGGCTCATGTCTGCGTACCATCCAATCGTTGGGTGCTCGTCGCGCAAGATCGGGAGACCATAGCGACGCTGATAGCAAACGCATACTGGATATATGGGCATATCCGGGTAAGCTTCAGCTACAGAAAACAACGAGGATCGAAAAGGTAAAACATGAATGCCTCTGCCAGATGTCCCCTCGGCAAAGATTAACATGATATCACCATCACCCAGCCTTGACGCAATTGAATCGCGCTGCGCTGTTAGCTGTTTTTCACGTCGGCGTGAAATAAATATTGTGCGCTGAAGACGTGCCAAACGGTTAAATACAGGCCATTTATCAATTTCCGCTTTGGCCACAAAAGACAATGGCGCAGAGACAGAAAGTACAGGTATGTCTAACCAGCCTTGATGATTAGCAATAAATAACGCAGGGCCCTTTTGAGGCGCGTCACCAACCACTGTGACCTTTATACCCATAATCTTTAACAAAATATGATGAAAGAATTTGGGAAATGTTTTTCGCCAAGTTGGAAAGAATTTGTCATTCACGACCTGAATAGGAATACAAATCAAGAGCCATAGAATGATACCAATAATCAAAGCTGACGCGCGAAAATGTCCCATAAATTAACTCAGTTTGTTTTTCCACGCATAGAACCAAGACCTATATCCTTGGCAACCTGTTGACGACGTCGCGTATAGCTTGGCGCAACAATAGGATGTTCTTTACTTAATGACCAAATTTCACGGTAAGATTTTTCATCCAGATTATGTGCAGACATCAAATGCCTGCGGAGCGTTTTCATTTGGGCACCGCATTTCTAAGCACACGACATAAGCATCCGTAACGGACGCGGCTATTTCCACCGCCGGCTTACGTTGAGCGTCCCTACTTCCATCTGCTGCTTCATCTGACGTTACAGTTGCAATGGTATCCATCAAGGGTAAATGGCCATCATTTGAAACGTTTTCGCCTTTAAGTGCGTCACGAATAGCTGCAACTAGATGCGGCAGCTGTTTGTGATCAACATTATTATTTGTAACATAAGCAGATAAAATTTCTGATACTGCGTCGAGTAATGCGAGTTCAACCTCTACTTTAAGTGTCGTCATTTTTTAAAAATAATCCTTATAATTTATTATTAGTATTTTTATGGTCAGCAATTTGTAAGGTCATATCATAAGCATCATTTGTCTTTCCAGTAGTATGATCACGATAATACTTATATCTTGTACGATTTTGGACAAATCCTAACTTTTGATACAAAGAGATAGCATTCTCATTTGTTGTATCCACTTCACAATGTAGTCTTTGTACAACCTTTTGCTTCACAAAATAATCTAGTGAGCATGTTAACAGCGATGTACCTATACCCCTATTGCGGTGGTGGGGAGCAACCCATAGCCACATCAAATCAGCATCTTCCAACTGCATACGCCACCAGATCACGGCATCTAAGCCTTCCCATGTCCATAAAAAATCCGACGATAAAATGGGGCCAGGGGGGGCACCAGATGTTAGAAGAATGCAACTGTCAGAAGCTAGAGGAACCATGGTCATGTTTGTGTAAGCCAAGGAGGTAAGGCTGGAGCAATCGCATCCGGTGGACGCACATATAGAGGTTTAATGGGCAAAGTAAGTGCCTGCGATTGAAAAAATGCACGTGGATGAAGATTTTCATCTTCATTGATACGTCTCGCTTGAGACTCTTTTTGCGCCCTTAGATGTGGCTCTTTCAAAAACCCATCCTTGTGAGGCACAGCCTCTATGATGTCGCGTTCGCCTTGTGCGAAGCCTAACAGCTCCCCTTCATTTGTGTGACATAAATGGAAAAGGGTTGTTGTTGTCACAGGAATATTAAGACCGAAAGCGAGACCTTGCGCATAAGCAAGACCAGATCTGAGGGCTGTAAAACCGCCAGGCCCTAAGCAAACCCTTATCTCGGTTACATCAGAATTGGTCACACCAAGCTCTTCAAGCAAATTTTGAAATGCAATGGGCAACATTTCAGCAAGGTGATTGCCGATATCTGCCCAAACAAGCCGATTGCCGTCACCGAGGATAACGGCATGGGCATAGCCTGCTGTTTGTATCCCTAATTTCATATTAGGCTTGGCGCACCTCAATCACATCAGGAACCTGCCGTCTCAGCATATTTTCAATTCCATGTTTCAATGTCATGGTCGCCGATGGACAACCTGCGCAAGCGCCTTGCATGGAAAGATATACAATGCCTTTTTCAAATCCTACCAACGTCACATCTCCACCATCTCTTGCAACAGCAGGGCGAATATACGTGTCAATTACCGAGCGAATTTTGGCAGTCACCTCATCATCATCAGCGCCCACTACCTCTTGATCATCGCCATCTTGGATAACGGGTGCGCCAGACATAAAGTGATCCATGATCGCCCCCAGCACAGATGGCTTCAGATGCGACCAATGCCAATCCTCCACCTTTGTGACAGAGATAAAATCACCACCCAAAAAGACGGCGTTCACACCTTCTAGCGCCAAAAGCCTCTGGGCTAATGGCGAAAATGTAAGGTCATCACCTTCCACAAATGTAACGGCCTTTTCAGGAGATACATCACGGCCTGGCAAAAATTTTACAGTTGCTGGATTAGGGGTCTCTTCAGTTTGAATAAACATAGTATGCTCCGCTTACGTCAACTCATCAATTTGTAAATCAGTTAGATGGCCAGGTACGATCGATATGGGGACACGCAGTCCTCCTGACAACTCGCCGGCCAATGAAACCACCAAAGGTCCAGGGCCTTCGCCATCGGTTGCAGCACCGAGTACAAGAATTCTTATGTCTTTATCCTCATCCAATTCCGCAAGAACCTCGTCCCGCACGCGCCCTTCGCGGATAACATATTCAACCGGAATTTCGGCAACCGCATGTATTTCATCTGCAAGATCTGAAAGAAGCGCTTCGGCAGCGGCACGCGCTTCATCACGCATCATCTCTTTCACACCAAGCCAATGTTCAAACGATGGTGCATCCAAAACACTCAAAAGCTTAATGACACCGTCAGTGCGCTCTCCTCTTCTTATGGCGAACCTGAGGGCTTTACGGCATTCAGGCGTGTCATCCACCACCACCATGAACTTTCTCGCAACCTTAGATGTCATTACATCAACCTTTTCGCCAAACCAGATTTCCATCCTCTTAAGTATGGGGAGAAGCGTTCAGGAATAAAAGCCCAAAACGAAACACTTCTCTGGTTTTAAGGCGAGACTGGTCTTGATAACCCCATCTTTTCATACACAAGATCACGTGTTGTTTGGGCAATCTGTGATGCTTTGACGGCCCCATCATACAAAATATTGTTCATATGTTCTGGGTCCGCCTGCAAACGTTTCATTTCCGCACTGATAGGGGACAAATGATGGACAAGTGCGTCTGTAAGCGCTGGTTTAAATACAGAGAATTGTGATCCTCCATATTCTTTCAGAACATCAGCGATCGAACGATCTGTAATTGCAGCCATAATACCTACCAGGTTTTTGGCTTCCAAACGGCCTTCGAGACCTTTTTCTTCAGATGGTAAAGCATCAGGATCTGTCGTCGCACGACGGATCTTCAATGCAATAGCGTCTTGATCATCATTCAAATGAACCCTTGAGGCCTCAGACGGATCAGATTTTGACATTTTTTGGAACCATCACGTAAAGACATGACCCGTGCGGCTTCAGGAAGGACCAATGTTTCTGGCTCTGGCAATAAGTTTTCAGCATCAAAGTCTGTGTTAAATTTCCGCGCAATATCACGTGCCAATTCCAAATGTTGACGCTGATCTTCACCCACAGGGACATGGGTTGAACGGTAAGCAAGAATATCTGCTGCCATGAGTACAGGATAGGTAAATAAACCAACTGAGGCATTTTCCCGATGTTTTCCTGCCTTTTCTTTAAACTGCGTCATACGGTTCAACCATCCCATCCTGGCGACACAATTAAGTGCCCAGGCCAATTCCGCATGCACCCCCACACGTGATTGGTTGAATAAAATTGCGCGTTGTGGGTCAACACCTGAGGCGACGAATGCCATGGCAACCTCTAATGTTGAACGACGTAAGGCATCAGGATCATGGGCAACGGTAATGGCATGTAAATCTACCACACAATAAATACATTCATGGCTATCTTGTAATGCCACGAACTGACGAATGGCACCTAGATAATTGCCCAAATGCAATTGTCCTGTTGGCTGAACCCCAGAAAATACGCGTGTTGTCATGGCCTGTCCCTACCTTACCGCCCTACCTTAAAATGGCATACGCTGTTTGAAGCATTCACGTGCTAACGATTGGCCCAAACAAGGACCTGGGGTCAAGGTTTCGTTTTTTAAAGCCAATATTCTAAAACTCTAGAATTTCACGATCTTTATATTTCATGCCTTCTAGAGGAGAGGTTTTTTTGTGGCGATGTGGTGAACCCCAAAAAGCCAGGATATCAAAATAAAACTTATCAACCCGACTAAAATGCGAATACCCAAATCTATGGCATGAAGTCCAAACATTTGGAGGGGAGGGATGACGTACAGAATAATGGACATAAAAGCGCTCGCAAGCAAAATCTGGCCAATTGTGACGATGGTTGATAGCTGCCAGTGATGGTATCCTCGAAGGTTCATGATGACCAACATACATACCAGTTGGCACCAAGCAGCAATCGATGTGGATGCTGCAATACCAACATGTCCATAAAAAGGGAATAAAACCAGTGACATCAAAATATTGATGACCATTGATAAGGCTGCTAACCGCATAGGTGTTTTGGTATCCAGTCGGGCAAAAAATCCTGGGGAAAACACTTTCACCCCTACATAAGCTGGCAAACCAAAAACAAATGCTTGTAGTGCCAAAGCTGTATTTCGACTGTCCTCTGCACCAAATTGTCCATATTCAAAAAGAACTGTAATAATAGCCAACGCGAGCGACCACAGCCCAAAAGTAGCGGGCAACGTAAAAACCATTGCCAACAACAATGAGTGATCAACCAGATCCCGCGCATCTTCAGGTTTTTTTTGTAACGATGTGGTCAGTTTGGGAAGCAAAACAACGCCAATAGCAATACCAATCAACCCCAAAGGGAATTGATAAAGACGGTCAGCGTAATACAGATAAGCACGCCCCCCCTCTTGAAAAGACGCAATGATACCGCCGGCCATTATATTGATTTGCACCACACCTCCTGCAAGAAGACCCGGACCAAACAATGTAAAAAACTGCCCAACGAGGGGAGACCATCGCGGCCGAACCAACCTCAGTGAAAATCGTAAACGGCTCAACCCCCAAAGCAAAAGACCAGCTTGACACACACCTGACAAAACAATGGCATATATGAATATAACTGCTGACAACTGACGCGGGGGCAGGGGCTCAAAAGACAGAGACAATAGTGCAAAACAAGAAGTAATTATCTGGCTGAGCCTTTCTTCTCCCACACCCAGTCCCAAGGCTAGGGCTGCGATAGCTATGACGTTAAGCAAACAAGGTGCCGCCGCTGCCAATGAAAATTTATCAAACGAGTTCAAAATACCTGCATAAAGAGCCATAACAGACGCAAAAATCAGATATGGAAAAAGAATTCTTGCATAGCTAACAGTTAATGCAAATTTCTCCTCATCTGGGGCGTGAACAAAGGGTAAATCTAGAGAAAAAGCATCGCTAACCCAGCTTATTGTTTGGGTGGAGTAGCCTGGCGCCAATACCATTACGATTTCAGGCATAAACATAATGGCAAAAATATTCACAGCCAACAGAATACCCAGAAGATATACCAGAATATTTTCAGCAAATAATTTTGCTGAATTTTTACCAAAGTTCTGGAGTTGTTGCGTAAACACGGGTACAAATGCTGCATTGAATGCCCCTTCAGCAAACAACCTTCTGCACAAATTGGGGATTTGAAACGCAGCAACAAATGCATCTGCAACGGGACCAGAACCGAAGCTCATAGCTAATAGCAAATCACGTATAAACCCTAGCAATCTTGACAAAAACGTCCAAAACCCAACGAGGGCTGAGGAGCGCCACAAACTCAAGTTACCATCCCCATTGCATTTTTTTGAAGGATATCAAGTAAAGCTTCCCGGATACGTACCATTTTTGTTTCATTTGTTACTTTCAAACCAAAAGCATCTCTCACATAGAGAACATCTACTGCTTTTTCACCAAAAGTTGCAATTTGAGCAGAAGAAATCCGCAGATTTTGGGCAACGAGAACCCTTGAAATATCATAGAGTAACCCCAAACGATCCCGGGCTGAAACTTCAATCAGCGTGTGTGTTTGTGAGGCCTCATTATCAAGGGATACATCAGATGCAACGGAAAATGCATCCGCCTTGGTTCTCTTTTTTCTACGATGTGCCAGCTCATCGGGGAGTATTACCGCACCATGCAAGCTATCCAAAACGGCTTGTTCCAAGCGCTTAATACGACTTGCATCATTGATGGCCTGCCCTCGCTCATCCTGGATCCACAATGTATCCAAAGCCAATCCATCCGTTGTGGTGAAAATTTTTGCATCCACAACCGACAACCCTGATAGAGCAACAGCTCCTGTTAATCTGGAAAACAAACCAGGATGATCATCTGTTAGAATACAAAACCGTGTAATACCTCGAAATTGGTCATCCGTGGAAGAAAAAGCTATGGAGGATCCTTTGCTGTCACGTTGATTCACCAACTCTGCATGCGCTGCAATGGTGGCTTGATCCATCGTTGTCCAATAGCTGTCATAATGCATGTTAAGAAATCGTTCTTGTACAGAAGGATATTGCTGAGCAAATTGCTCACGCGATCGATGCGCTGCATGAGACTGTCTTCGCGCCGGGTTTACGCCCGCCATAGCATCATGGGCTGACTGATAGAGTTGTCTTAGCAATTCTCCTTTCCAGCCATTCCATACACCAGGCCCAACGGCCCGGATATCCGCCACCGTGAGAACAAGCAAATAGCGTAATCGCGCTGGAGTGTGCACGATCGAAACAAAATCTGCTATTGTTTTGGGGTCAGAAAGGTCACGTCTTTGAGCTACATCTGACATGAGCAAATGGTGGCGTACCAGCCATGCCACCGTTTCCGTGTCAGCAGCACTTAGTCCAAGTCGTGGTGCCAATTTTTGCGCAATACGTGCACCAGCAATTGAATGATCTTCGTCTCTACCTTTGGCCATATCATGCAAAAACATCGCAAGATAAATCACATCACGTGAGCCCAAACGTCCTACCAACTCTGATGCCAAGGGATGTTGCTCTTTATGCAAACCTCTCTCTATTTGCGCCAGCATACCAACGGTCTGAATAAGATGCTCATCAGCGGTGTAATGATGATACATATTGAACTGCATCATCGCGACAATTTTTCCAAAGTCAGGCAAAAATTTGCCCAAAACACCTGCTTCATTCATGCGTCTCAACGTATTTTCACAATGATCCGCATCCGTCAAAATTTTTAAAAACAATTGATTTGCGCGCTTATCTTGCCTTAGCTGTGAATTGATCAGATTCAATCTCTCCGCTAAAAGCTCTAAGGCTTTGGGATGAATGTCTGCTTGATGCACCTGGGATAAACGAAAAATTTCTATAATCGTCGTAGGATTCGTTTCAATGATTGATGGTTTGTCGAAATCAATTCGGCCATTCACGAAACGAAATCCTTCAGCTGGTTTGGTTTGCATGGTTAAAAATGATGGCAGTAACCGCACCAAACCCGGAGCCTTTTTTTTCTGTTCTTCTTCCAAGGCTGCACATATAATTCTTGTCATATCTCCTACATCTTTGGCCGCCAAAAAATATCGCTTCATAAAGCGCTCAACACCACGCATGGTACCGCGCTGCGCGAAACCCATGCGCTGTGCTATTTCTGGCTGAATATCAAAGCTAACCCGTTCTTCCGCGCGGCCACGACATAAATGCAAATGAAGACGCACAGTCCATAAAAACCGCCGCGCTCGATCAAAACGACGATATGCATCACGAGATAGAACAGATTTTTTGATCAGATCTTCTGGCTCCCTTGTACCCAAACTATATTTGGCAAGCCAAAAGAGCGTATGAAGGTCCCGTAAACCACCTTTACCATCCTTCACATTTGGCTCAACAAGATAGCGGGATCCACCATGACGCTTATGGCGCTGGTCTCGCTCTTGCAGCTTAGCCGACACAAATTCCATCGCTGTGGTTGCAAAAACTTCACGCTCCAAGCGTTTGTTACACTGCTCAAATAAATTCTTGTCACCATAAACAAGCCGCGATTCAAGTAATGCCGTCCGGATTGTCATATCTGATCTTGCCATAACAATCGTCTCGTCTGCAGACCGTACGGCATGACCCACTTTGAGTTTCATGTCCCAAAGTGCATAGAGCATGCTTTCAACAACCTGCTCACCCCAAGGCGTTTGTTTATATGGTGTCAAAAACAGCACATCTACATCTGAAAATGGCGCCATGGCATGCCGGCCATACCCACCTGTGGCCACAAGCGCAAAAGCCTCCGCTTTCGAGGGGTTAGGGTTACGATGGACATGCAAAGTGATGGCATCTAATAACGTTGAGATGATGTCATCCATTTGCGTTGCAAGTAAACGGGCCAGTTTCAATCCATCAGGTCGTGCGAGCATGAGACGCTCATCAACAACGTGATGGGCATTTGCCCATATTTGTTGCAACTCAGGCACAAGACTTTTGAGAAGCGAAGCCCCCTGGTTCTCAAAATGCTTTAGTCGGATCAGAGAAAGTTGTTGGCTATCTAAGAAGTTTTTCATCCCTCAACACCCTCTTCTAGGTCACTCTTCAGCTGATATATTAGTTCCAATGCCTCACGCGCGGTCATATCATCTGGCTGACAATGGTGAAGCCTATCAATTACGCCCATGTAAAGCTCCATGGAACGCGTTACATTACATGGTTTGGGCGCAATGCTTGTTTGCGAAAACAAAGGAAGGTCTTCCAAGGGATCATCGCTTTGACTTTTCGACTCTAATCTTTGCAAAACTTCTGTGGCACGTCGCAAAACAGGTTCTGGGAGACCTGCCAATCGGGCAACTTGAATCCCATAGGACCTATCTGCGGTGCCAGCAACCACCTCATGCATAAACACCACATTGTCCTTCCATTCTTTAACTTTGAGCGTCAAACAACCCAGACCAGAAAGTTTTTCTACCAAACGAGCCAACTCATGATAATGGGTTGCTATCAAACCTCGGCAACCATTGACATCATGAAGATGTTCTATGCTGGCCCAAGCAAGTGACATGCCGTCATAGGTTGCCGTTCCCCGCCCTAACTCATCTAGGATAACCAAAGAACGCGGCGTCGCCTGATGTAAAATAGCAGCTGCTTCAACCATTTCCACCATGAAGGTTGAACGCCCCCTTGCAAGATCATCCGAAGCGCCAACCCTAGAAAACAGTCGATCTACCCAGCCGATATGTGCTTTTTGTGCAGGAACAAATGCTCCGATTTGCGCAAGAATAACAATAAGAGCAGTCTGCCGAAGAAATGTAGATTTTCCTGCCATGTTGGGTCCGGTTACCAATTGCAACCGTTGCCCTTTAGATGCATCAAGTTGCGTATCATTGGGCACAAATGGATGGATATTTTCTTGGGCCAGTTGCTCTTCAACAACAGGATGACGGCCCTGAATAATCTCTAAGATAGGTTCATCACATAGAACGGGTCGAACCCAACCATGGTCATCAGCATGTCGCGCATGCGAAGCCATAACATCTATAAATGCTAAGATGTCTGCCATCGAAGACAATTCCGAGGCTTGAGTGAGCACCATATTGCTTAGTGCTTCAAAAATTTCCAATTCCTTGGACAAAGCTTGGCCTGCTGCGTCAGCCACCTGCCTTTCAAGCTCTCCAAGTTTTGTTGTTGTATACCTCATGGCATTGGCCATGGTCTGTCTATGAATAAAATCACTGCCAGCTTGTTGCATCGTCTCTCGATGGGTAGACGTCACTTCTATAAAATACCCAAGAATATTATTATGTTTTATTTTAAGACTTGGTATATTTAATGTTTCCCTAAAAATTCGACTCCATTCTGGCAATTATTCCCCTTGTATCATCCCGTAATGATATCAAGTGATCATAGTCTCCATCGTAACCACTTTTCAAAAAACCCCCATCTCTTATCAAAAGGGGGGGCTCATCGATAAGTGCGCGACGCAGTTCGGTAGCCAACGTCTGAAAGGATCGAAATACATTGATAAAATGTCCTGCATGAGGAAAGTTCAAACGCTCAAAGATGTCTGCTATCGTTGCAGCTTGCTCTATGGTGACATGGACACCCACAAGATCTCTCGGTCCTGCACGCTTAAGGGACAAACGTGATAATATTCGTGCAACATCTGACGTTCGTTGTAACAACTGCCGAATCAATCGAGATTCTTCACGTGAGCTCACAAACAATTGCACCATTGCTTGTCGTTCATGCAACAAAGTAAGATCGCTACTGGGCTCACATATATGCTTGGCAAGAAGCCGACTTCCTGCGCTGGTCACACATTTGTCAATCACCTGTAACAAACTGCCCTGACGTTCCCCACGCTGTGAGGTCACCAATTCCAGTGAGTGTCGTGCTGCTGCATCAATCAGCAATGTCCCTTGAGGATTCATAGCTTGCGGGGGCTGGAGGCGGTATGTGGCATCCAATTGTGTGAGGTCAACGTAACTGAGCAAAGCCCCAACCGCAGCTAAGGCCACATCTTGAAATTCACCAAAAGCATCTAATGTCAGAACGCCCAATCTCGCACACAATAAATTTTCACCCAATCTACGCCGAAACTGGGTTGACTCGACAATTCTTCTCGTAGGCGTAATTTGTGCTGTTGAGATGGCCTTCTCTAGAAAAGGATCCTCGCCTGGTGGCACCAGAAGTTCAACGGGTGAAAGGCCCGACAGCATAGCCGAGACACGAAGTTGATCCAGGTCCCCAAGACGCAACTCACCTGTCGAAATATCCACAGCAGCCAAGCCAAATTGCTTACCCTTTCTTACCAAAGCGGCAAGGTAATTGGTTTGTCCCCTTGGCAACAAGGAGTCCTCAGTAAGTGTTCCTGGTGTAACGATACGTACAACTTCACGACGTACAACCGCCTTAGAGCCTCTCTTTTTTGCATCCTCTGGATTTTCTGTTTGTTCACAAACCGCAACACGACGCCCTGTTGCAATCAAACGATGAAGATAGTTTTCTGAAGCATGAACGGGAACACCCGCCATGGGAATAGGTTCTCCCAGATGCTGTCCTCTTTTGGTAAGGGTGATATCCAGAACTTGTGATGCATAAACAGCATCTTCAAAAAACAACTCATAAAAATCGCCCATTCGATAAAAAAGAAGACAATCATTATGGCGTTCTTTAATCTCAAGATATTGCATCATCATAGGAGTCGTTGCATGATTTCTTGAAACTGACATGTCATAAACTCCCTGGTTGGCCTTGTAAGGACTAACGCATAGAAAAACATTTTTCTCTTGCCCTATATAGGGTTTTTCAAGCTTAGTGGATTAGCTATACCATCTTGTCACCTTTGCCGACAGCCAGGACTGCATATGGGTTAACAGCAAGGTCTTGTGGTAAAGGGCGTACAGGTCATATGAAAAAACTTAAGTTCGGTCAAAAAAACTGGGAGATGAGATAACAGCCATGTCTGATAATGTGAAAATTTCTGACGAAGAAGCGTTGCGCTTTCATGCACAAGGAAAGCCTGGAAAATTAGAAATTGTTCCAACCAAACCCATGGCCACCCAGCGTGATTTATCGCTTGCTTACTCACCTGGTGTTGCCGTTCCCGTACAGGCTATTGCTGACAACCCGGACCTCGCATTTGATTATACCACGAGGGGCAACACGGTAGCCGTTATTTCTAATGGTTCAGCCATTTTGGGTATGGGTGACCTGGGCGCACTGGCTTCCAAACCGGTTATGGAAGGAAAAGCCGTCCTTTTTAAGCGGTTTGCTGATGTTGATTCAATCGATCTTGAGGTCGACACCCACGACGTTGATGAATTTATCAATGCTGTAAAATTACTTGGACCATCTTTTGGTGGTATCAATCTAGAAGATATTAAAGCACCTGATTGCTTCATCATAGAGCAGCGACTGCGTGAACTTATGGACATTCCTGTGTTCCATGATGACCAACATGGTACGGCCATCATCGCAGCAGCTGGGTTGATCAATGCTATTCATTTGACCGGTCGAAAAATGGAAGACCTAAAAATTGTCTCGAATGGTGCTGGCGCAGCATCTATTGCTTGCGTCGAACTTATCAAAGCGATGGGGGTTCCACACGAAAATATTTTATTGTGCGATAGGAAAGGGGTTATCTACCAAGGTCGAGAAGAGTCCATGAATCAGTGGAAATCAGCTCACGCCGTCCAAACTGAAGCCAGATCTTTGGAAGATGCGTTGAAAGGCGCTGACGTTTTCTTGGGCTTGTCCGTTGCAGGTGCGTTAACTCCAGACATGGTCACAAGCATGGCTGAGCAGCCTATTATTTTTGCTATGGCCAATCCTATTCCAGAAATCATGCCCGAGGAAGCCAAGAAGGTGAGACCAGATGCAATCATCGCGACAGGTCGTTCGGATTATCCAAACCAAGTAAATAATGTTCTTGGCTTTCCTTATATTTTCCGTGGTGCACTAGACGTACGTGCCACAACGATCAATGAGGAAATGAAAATCGCTGCTGCAGAATCCCTAGCAAAACTTGCCCGAGAAGATGTTCCAGATGAAGTCGCCAGCGCTTATGCTGGGGCGCGACCCAAATATGGTCCAGATTATATCATTCCCGCCCCCTTCGACCCTAGACTCATCTCTACGGTTCCTGTTGCGGTGGCTGAAGCCGCAGTAAGAACGGGCGTTGCAAGAAAAAATCTTGAGGACCGTGAACGCTATGCAACAGAACTATCCGCAAGACTAGATCCTACCGTCTCTTCATTGCAGAGCATTATTAGTAAAGTACAGCAAAATCCAAAACGGATCGTTTTCGCTGAAGGCGAAGAAGAGCAAGTTATCCGCGCAGCGTTATCGTTCAGAGATAATGGATTGGGTACCCCAATTTTGGTTGGTCGTGAGCATCGTATTCGAGAAACCATGCTTGCTGCTGGTTTGGATAGGCTTGATGGCGTTGAAATTTATAACGCGCGCGTGTCTGATAAACGTGCTGATTATGCAAATTTCTTGTACGAACG
This sequence comes from Alphaproteobacteria bacterium, assembly GCA_038131935.1. Lineage (GTDB taxonomy): Bacteria > Pseudomonadota > Alphaproteobacteria > UBA8317 > UBA8317 > UBA8317. Next base: position 83,991 of record JAYPQH010000022.1, read on the forward strand.
GTTACAACGGCAAGGCATGCTGATGCGGGATTGTCAGCGCTTAGTGAATACGGACCGAAATATTTTTGCAGCTTGTATGGTTGCTCAAGGCGATGCAGATGGCATGGTAACGGGTGTCACAAGAAATACATCAGCAGTCATCAGCGATGTTTTACGTGTCATTGACCCCCTTCCTGGAAAAAAATTGATGGGTGCTACTTTGGTGGTTGCCCGCGGCCGTACATTTTTGGTGTCCGACACATTAATCCACGAGCTTCCACAAGCCCAAGACTTGGTTCACATTGCAGAAATGTCAGCACAAATGGCACGGCGTTTTGGTTTAGAACCACGCGTAGCGATGCTGGCTTACTCAAATTTTGGCCAACCTGAAGGTGAACGCTCTCGTCATGTTCGTGAAGCGGTTCGTTTGTTAGACGCAAGAAATGTGGACTTCGAGTATGAAGGTGAGATGTCGCCGTCTGTTGCGCTCGACTTTGAACTATCCAACAATAGTTACCCATTTTCGCGACTAACCGGTCCTGCCAATGTCTTGGTCATGCCCGCGATTCATTCTGCTGCTATTGGGACAAAGTTGTTGCAAAAATTGGGAGGTGCCACCTTAATTGGCCCACTGTTGGTTGGTCTATCCAAACCTGTTCAATGCGCGCCTATGGGTGCAACAGTGTCGGATTTGGTAAACCTTGCTGCACTCACAGCCTACGAACTGAATGATAAGGCCTGACATCTTCTCTGACTTAAAAAGTAAAGATGTCAGTTTATGATGCCTAAAATGACAGTGACGTTGGGATATTAACTGTCCCAACGTTCAAAATGCTGTTGGTAGCGATCTGGCACATTTTCCATGAGTAAAATGATCAGCACATCCGTGGTATTGAACTGGTGATCCACAACGGCACCTTCACCAATGTAACCACCCAAACGAAGGTATCCCTTAATGAGAGGAGGTAGTTGCGGAAGTGCCATCTTCATACTGACAACTTCATCCAAAATATTCATATTCACATATCGCTCAGCGATCGCTCTCGCCCGCCAGGCAGGAGGGGCTAAGCAAGATTGATGCAGAAAACTCAGAGGGAGAGCGAGGTCTTTTGGTTCCGTGCCATGCAAACTCGCGCATCCAAACAACAACCCTATATCATGATGAATGATATATTGATGGATGCCCCGCCAGAGAAGTTGAACCACGGGATTGGTTCTATAATCTGCGCGAACACATGATCGGCCTAATTCCAGTAAACGCAAACCAGAGCGCTCAGACTCAGACACAAGCTGCGATAAATCATATTCATCCCTTGAATAAAATCCACCATGCTGCTCAGCAATTTCACCCCTAAGAAGTCGGTACGTACCTACAACCCCATCTCCATCTAAGTCTGCATCAAGTACCAGCAAATGATCACAAATTTCGTCATATGGATCCCGATCCAGCCGAGAAGACGCAGCGTCCAGATCTGCTTTTGCTGCCATTTCCTCATAAAAAACCTCATAGCGAAGTCTTTGAGCTGCACGAACTTCGTTCACGTCTCGAGCCAAACGAACCGTCAAACTACCCAGTGATGCGGAAACTAGGTCATTTTTCTCATTCATGGTCGCTACATTTCTTTCTCATCAAGCCAACAAGTCCTCAAAGCCCGCATTGATTATCATTGTTTTCTAACCAATTACCCAGCATGTTTCTCACCATGGCGCACCACAATTTTATCCCAGATCATTGCAGCAGAATTTATTTCATCAAAACGGTCAAGCTCTTGCAAACCAGTCGGTGAAGTCACATTAATTTCTGTGATAAAATGTCCTATCACATCAATACCAACAAACACGAGGCCTTGCTGACGCAATAGAGGACCAATGGCCGCACAAATTTCTAAATCTCTCTCGGTCAACTGTACTTTTTCAGCGCGACCACCAACATGCATATTTGAACGAGCCTCTCCTGGCTGTGGTACGCGATTGATTGCGCCAATAACTTCTCCATCCGCCAAAATGATACGTTTATCACCTTGTACAACGTCCGGGAGGTATTGCTGGACCATAAGTGATTCGCGCGATTGTTGAAAAAACAACTCCAGAAGACTTGATAGGTTTGGGTCCTGAGGACTTATCTTAAAAACACCTGCACCACCGTTGCCAAACAATGGTTTGACAATAATATCACCGAATTCTCTTCTAAATGCTCTGATATCATCTATGTTTCGGGTTACCAATGTTGGTGGCATAAGCTCAGGGTAATGTAATACCAACAATTTTTCCGGTGCATTACGCACTGCTACAGGATCGTTTACCACCAATACCTTATCGGTTACATGCTCTAGCAAATGTGTGGTGGTGATATATGACATATCAAAGGCGGATCTTGTCGAAGTAAAATAACATCAAAACCGTCTAAAGCGAGTGTTTGGGTTGCGCCAAGTCGAGCATGCTGCGGTCCTTCCAAAACCTCAACCTCCTGGCCATGGGCAGATAATACACCATCTCTTAGACATAAATCATCTGGATGATAATGAAACAAATCAAAACCGCGTGATTGTGCCTCTCGCATTAAAGCAAATGTCGAGTCACCCTTGGGATCAATATGCATGATAGGATCCATTTGTACGGCAATCTTCAACATATTTTGTCCTCTCAGGATTAATTCAACATATGACGTAGCCGTCGCAAAGCTGCTTGCCCTTGTTGACGGATATTGGGATCATTACTCTGCGCTACCAGATCATTAATCTGCAAGATGGCACGAGAAATCTGTCCAGATCGCCCAGCTGCAAGCTCACGTTCAAGTTTCATATCTTGTGCCTCAGGTAATATCATGCACATCCGCTCCAACAGCATCATGGCAAAATCATCGTCACCATCTTTAACGGCTCTGTTTTTCATCAGTCTCAACACATGCACAAACACCACACGATCATCAAGGACAGTGACATCAGACTCATCGACATGTCGATCATCCCCAGTCAAATGCTGGTATAAGACCCTGAGGTCTCCAGGCTCCAAAAGTGTAAACATTTGACCAGGGTCCATAAGTGCTTCCTCACCATCATGAGACATGTGCAAGAGATGGGCACCAAAAAAATCTACCGCAACAGCGTCAATACCTGCCTGCCGTGCAAAGGAAAGAGCAAGAAAATTTAAAATGTCAGGATGTGCTGTGCGTGTTTGAAATATATCTTTTAAACGAACAGCTGGGGATGGAGTGACCCTGCGACCTTCAAAATTTTGCGCCATGACTTCAGCCATACCCACAAGCAAACCCGCATGATGGCTTTTCAAGTTTAAATCTATGTTTAGATTGTTGATGATCTCGTGAAACCTTTGCTGATCCTCTAAACGGCGACCTTGGAGTGTATCAAGTAACAGTTGAAAAAGATTAACACCAAGCTCACCTTTTCCAAAGGATTTCAAACGATCTTCAATTTGAATAAATTCACTCACTTTTTGACTTGTCCCTGAACATCGATAAGATCAATGACTTGTCGTACACCTTGTACCCTTGAAGCAACATCTACAGCTCTTAGATGTTCACGTTCACTGCCAGCAATCCCTAACAAATATACGCGGCCGTTATACACATTTATGGAGTAATTCAGAACATGAACGTCGCTATCACCAAAAAATAAAGTTTCTATGGTTGCCGCAATGGTCTTGTCTATGGTCAGTGTTGCTGAGTCACGTGGCTCTGAGACATATACGTTCACATATCTGCCTTCCAAAGTTTTTATGTCCACCAAAATATTTTCAAGAATGGTTTGGTCTGCCGGATTAGAAACATGGCCTATAATTAATCCTTTATTGTTGAACACCTCAACAACTACACCTTGAAAAATCAATCTATGATTTGTGTAAAGTTTCTCAATGATTTCACCTTTATTTAGCTTATCTTTGGCCAATTGCTGTCCAGGGATATTAATCTCCCTTAATTCAGGCAAACGTATTTCAGGCATTGAAATATCTGGAAGTTTGAATGCGTATGCGTAATTTGCACCTAAACCTAGCATGAGCATAGAAACTGCTGTGAACAATCGACCGAACATAATGGAAACTCCTGATTCTAAAACTTAACCAAGTCATATCGAAAAAATATCACGAGATCACTTTTTTTTGATATCCGTAATGAGAGCATAGATTTCTGAACTGGACCATCGCGATGGCTCTGATAAATGATGTGCAAGTTGTCTAGGCTTATGTGCTGATAGATTGTTAACAATGGCTTCTTTCAATCTGTCTTCATCCCAACGATCATTGTTTTGATCCAAAGGTCCTATCAATACAACACATTCACCTTTTGCTGGATATAGCTGGTAAAAATCTATAAGTTCCTGCGCAGTACCCCGCCGTACTTGCTCAAAAGTTTTCGTCAATTCTCGCGCAACCACGATCGTTCTTCCAGGCATTATTTCTCCCACGGAGAGAAGGAACTCAACCAAACGATGAGGTGCTTCATAAAATATAAGCGTAAATGGAATGGCTTTGGTTGAGCGTAAAAAATTGTTCTCTCGCCATCTTCTTTGGTGGCGGAAAGCCCAGAAATGCAAATTTATCACTCGGTAAACCAGACAAAACCAACGCGTGAATGGATGCTGTCGCACCAGGAACACCCATTACAGGAAGACCTTGGTCCACAAGATACCTAACCAGTTTAAAACCAGGATCGGCAATAATAGGGGTGCCTGCGTCAGAGCATAATCCAACAGCTTGGCCTGCGATGATGTGCTCTGCAATTTTGATGCGCGTGCTCTCACCGGTGTGATCATCATACCGACGCAAAGGTGTCTTGATTTGATAGGCATGAAGAAGTTTTCGCGTCACGCGTGTATCTTCGCAATAAAGAACGTCAACTGAACGCATTGTTTCTACAGCACGAAAAGAAATATCAGCCAAATTCCCTATTGGTGTAGCTATGATATGGAGACCTGCTGTAACCTCGTTTTTACCCACTTTCTCTCTCTCCTATTGCCAACAAGAACATCAGAACTATTCAACCCTGTAGCTTTGAGTAAGCAAAAAATTGACCAACGACGATAAAACTTTCACCATGTACTCCCTGCACCATTTTTCTATGCTATATCAAAAAGCCTAGCCATGATGGTAGCTGACATGGCAGAGCCATATGATGAATGGTCGGAGGACAACAGATGGTGATGAGAAACAGGTTATTACAGACAATAGGTTTTGTGGTAAGTCTAGGTTTTTTGATTTCTTGTTCTCAAGAAACGCAACCTGTGACGTCGGTTGCTCCTTTACCAGCGCCTGTAGAAAAACCCACGCCTACACCAATCATTCCACCGAAACCACTTTCACCATTGGGGCAAAAAATCGCCCTGCTTTTGCCTGTTGGTGCTGAGGCACCAGCCTTGCGTGCACGGGGTATTGAACTTGAACAGGCAGCTAGACTTGCTGCAACATTGTTAAATCTTGATGAACTCTCCATCACCACCTACGATACCAAAGGTGATGTGAGCACAACCAAAGCGGCCATAACGAAAGCGCTTGATGACAACAATGATGTCGTCATTGGTCCATTGTTGCGCGAGAATGTAAAAAGTGCTGCGCCCTTTACCAAAAAAGCTCGAATTCCAATGATCGCTTTAACAACTGACTCAGATATTGCTGAGCCTGGTGTCTATATTTTTGGAAGAACAATTCACAATGATCTGAAGGAATTGTTTACGTATCTTGCCAAACAAAGACTTACCCGAATTGCTATACTTGCACCTGACAATGATTACGGCCTGATGGCGTTTCGTGAAGCCCAAAACCTAGCGCCATCTATGGGATTAGAGGTGATAAGATCAGCAGCGGTAACAGGAGATTCAAATCAGGTTTTGGAGCAGCTGAAAGCTTTCACAGATGGACTGCCTAGGGAGAGTTTTGGACCCGTGCCGGACTTTGATGTGCTCATCATACCGGCAGGTGTATTTACAATTCAAACTGTCCTACCTGGTTTAATCTATGCAGAATTTCCACTTAAAAATGTTACCCTTGCCGGTTTAGGACTTTGGGATGACCCCGACGCTTTGTCTGATCAATTGATGCAAGGTGGCATATTTCCCGATGCCGATCCCAGAGCACGGGAAGCCTTCAGACGCAGCTATCTAGAAAAATTTGGTTCGGAACCAAGTCGGATTGCTGATCTTGCATTTGACACAACGGCTTTGGTCGGCACACTTGTAAGGCTGGCTCTAGAAAACCCCACCACATCTTATGAACTTGAAAATGAAGCTGGATACCAAGGCATTAGTGGTCTTTTTAGGTTTGAGCCTGATGGCACAGTTCAGCGCAAACTTTCTATCAGACGGATCAAAAATGGTCGATTTGAAATCATTCAACCCGCACAAACAAATTTTTAAAGCTTATTTACCATCAGGATTGCATCCCGACCTATGATAAAAGCAACTATCAATTTCAGGCAAAAGGTACTCCAGGACCATTCGGCCTTGATCAGATAACACCAATTTCTCCTCGGTAAATTGTGCAAGGCATGAAGGGGGAACTTTCTCTTCAAGAGCATGTGGATTGATAATCCAACCCAAGTCGCGCAAAGGGGATAAACTGAGCCCCTCATGCAATCTTAAGCCCATCAAAAGTCGTTCTGTTCGTTCATCCTCTGGCGATAATGGCTCTAGAAGGGTCTGCGCTCTCATCAACCAGTCACGCGGAGAAAGCGGAAGACTTGTTTGAAAAACCTTACCCTCCATTCTTGGCCTACCATGTGCACCAGGCCCAACTCCTATGTAAGGTAGGTAGCGCCAATATGTCATATTATGCCGGCTTTCTTCACCAAGCTTTGCAAAATTACTTATTTCATAATGATACATACCCTTGTTTTGACATGACAAAATTGTTTGCTCAAACATGTCAGCACCCAGTTCTTGATCAGGTAAATCAAGTTTATTTTGCTCAAATAACCGCTGATAAACTGTACCGGATTCAATGGTTAGCTGATATAATGACAAATGCTCCAATCCAAAATCTAAAACTTCAGAAAGTTCCTCTTCCCAGTCTGCAAATGACTGCCTGTGGCGCGCATAAATAAGATCTACACTAACACGCTCCACCGTTTCACGTGCAATACGCATAGCCTCACGACCTTCGTCAGCAGTATGCATGCGGCCCAATTTTTGCAATGCATCATCACGTAATGATTGAATACCGATGGAAAATCTATTTACCCCAGCATGGGCAAAATCTTTCATACGTTGATTTTCTACAGATGATGGATTGGCTTCTAAAGTTATTTCAACCTGCGGAAGAATAGGCCAAAGTTGATGAACATGGTCCAAGATTTTTGCCACAGAGGATGGGTTCATGAGTGATGGGGTACCACCACCAAAAAAAATCGAATGAAGAGGATAACGGTCAAACCGATCATAGGCTTCTTCAAGGTCACGAAAAATGCGTTTGACGAATTCTTCCTCATCGACTTCACGTTGAACATGTGAATTGAAATCACAGTAAGGGCATTTACTGGCACAATAAGGCCAATGAACATAAAGTGCCTGGGATAAACTCAAGAACCAATCTCCGTGAGAATACCATCCTCCAAGAGTTTGTGAAATGCAATTGCCCTGTGTGAAACGGCGTGCTTTTCCTCTGGCATTATCTCCGCATAGGTTTGCGTCATGCCATGCGCACAGAACATTGGGTCATATCCAAAACCATGACCACCTCGGGGCGGCCAAACGGTATGTCCATGGACTTGACCCAAAAATGTTGCGGTTTTCAAACCTGGTCGTGCCACAGCCAGGGCACAAACAAACTGAGCTTGAGACGTCTCCAAGCCCTTGGCTTGAAGACATTCCTGAACCTTTTTCATCGCAACCGAAAAATCTTTTTCTGGTCCTGCCCAGCGGGCAGAGTAAATACCTGGATCACCATCAAGCGCATCCACACAAAAACCACTGTCATCAGCCAATGCAGGCAAATTTGATGCCTGACATGCTGCTTCAGCTTTCAAAATGGCGTTACCAGCAAAATCTGGCGCGGTCTCCTCTGGTTCAGGCAACCCAAGTTCTCCTGCAGAAATTACTTCTAAACCAAACGGTTGCAGCAAAGCAGAAATTTCTCGTACTTTTCCAGCATTATGCGTGGCAAGAACTATTCTGTTCATCTCTGCACAGTCGCAATGGCATGTTTTTGAAGAGAAACCAATTCAGAAATCCCTTTCTGAGCAAGCTGCATCAATTGTTCGAAATGATCATGAGGAAAGGCTCGGTCCTCAGCAGTGGCTTGGATCTCCACAATGGAACCTTTCTCCGTGAATACAAAATTAGCATCTGCCATGGCTTGAGAGTCTTCAGCATAATCCAAATCTAACACCGCTTGGTGTTGAAAAATACCACAAGATACCGCAGCAACTGGGTCAATAATAGGTGCGGCTATCAATTTGTCTTGGGCAACCAGCCAATCCAACGCACAAGCTAATGCCACAAACCCTCCAGTAATGGATGCTGTGCGGGTGCCGCCATCTGCTTGAATAACATCGCAATCAATCGTGATCTGCCGCTCACCCATCGCACCTAGATCAACCGATGCACGTAAAGCCCGTCCAATAAGCCGCTGAATTTCAACTGTTCGCCCACCTTGTTTACCACTAGCTGCCTCCCGACGGGTGCGCTGCGCTGTTGCCCTTGGAAGCATACCATATTCTGCTGTCACCCAACCACGTGATGTATTTTTTAGAAAAGGTGGTACCCGCTCTTCTACAGATGCAGTACATAAAACATGCGTATTTCCCATTTTGATCAAACAGGAGCCCTCAGCCTGTGGTGCATATCCTGCTATCATTTCAACATGACGCAATTGATCAAATTCTCGACCTGATGGACGTTTGCTCATACAAAAACCCTTCCCTATTTATTATCTAAGTATCTTTCAGACATCTCTAACTAGGCCCTATCTGAAGGTATAGCACTTGCCAATGCCATTCTCTTATTGATCAAGAAAAAGCTACCATACATCGTATTTTCCCATTGATAATTGAATTTATCATTCGATAATGAGAAGACATAATCATAAGTGCTTTCGACTTAGGTAACCAAGATGTATAACGGCAAGATTTCATCAATCAAAGATCTTCAAGAGCGACCTAGGGCTATCTTTCAAAGCATTGTGGAAAGTTATTTAAACACCGGGTCACCCATAGGTTCACGTACCATTGCCAAACAAATAGAGACCCTCTCTCCTGCGTCTATCAGGAATGTGATGGCTGACCTTGAAGATCAAGGTTTGTTATTTGCTAGGCATGGCTCTGCTGGCCGCGAACCTACACAATTAGGACTGAGGTTATTTGTGGATTCCTTGTTGCAAATGGGAGACCTCACAGGTGATGAACGTGCTGCAATTGAAGGTAAGCTGGATCAACACGGCCAATCATTTGATGGTGTTTTTGACGATGCCGCCAGGATGTTATCAGGACTTTGTTCTTGTGCTTCTTTGGTATTTGCACCAAAACAAGATGTTGAACTCAAACATATTGAGTTTGTGCCACTTACAGGTCAGCAAGCATTGGTCATACTCGTAGATAGTTTGGGGCGCGTAGAAAATAGAATTTTCCAACTGCCACAAGGCATGCCACCTTCTGCATTAATACAAGCTGGTAACTTCCTTAATAGCAGATTACGAAATAGAACACTGACTGATTTACGCCGGGATATTTCTGTTGAAATAGCCACAGCACGTCAAGAACTTGATGAGCTATCTGCGCATGTGGTGCGTGATGGATTGGGAACTTGGATCAAAGATGAAAATGAAGGAACATTGGTTGTTCATGGTCGCGCCCACTTGTTAGAATATGCAGGCAATGCTGATGATTTAGAAAAGCTCTCTTTGCTCCTTGAAGATTTGGAACGAAAAACCGACATGCTTGAATCATTGGACCTCGCAAGCCATGCAGATGGTGTGAGAGTTTTCATAGGATCTGAAAATAAGTTGTTCTCGTTATCAGGCTCAAGCTTGGTGGTGGCACCTTACCAGGATACCAAGCGTAAGGTGATTGGAGCCATTGGAGTTATAGGCCCTACGAGACTGAATTACGCAAGGATTGTTCCTATGGTTGACTACACGGCGCGGATGATGTCGAGGCTCCTAGAGCAGAGATAATGACAGATGGGCAAAGGACTATAAAAACATGATCGAAGAAACAGACAAACAACCAAAGGATGAAAAAGAAGGCTTAAACCCACTGGAAACAGATGATGAAGCATTTGAAGAAATCCAGTTGGTTGATAAAAGTGCAGAGCTTGAAGCTGAGATAGCTGAGCTGAAAGATAAGTTATTGCGTGCCATGGCAGAAACAGAAAATACCCGTAGGAGGGCGGAACGCGATAAGTTGGAAGCTAGCAAATATGGCGGGGTAAAATTAGCCCGTGACATGGTTTCTATTGCTGATAACCTCGAACGAGCGCTGGGCTATGTTGGGGATGACTTGCGTGCGTCCGCTGCGGATTTCGTTGCCGGTCTTGAGGCAACACTGCGTGAGACGCAAGCAGTTTTTCAGCGTCATCAAATACAGCAAGTTGGCACCGTAGGTGAAAAATTTGATCCAAAACTACACCAAGCTATGGTGGAAATACCCACCTCTGAATTTGAGATTGGACAGATTGTCCAAGTGATGCAGGTTGGATACGTCATGGAGGAAAGACTTCTTAGACCTGCGATGGTAGGCGTAGCAAAACAGCCACCAGCAGATGTTGATGAGGCATCATCTCAAACTGCATAATATCACAGGCCTTGCATGTGATCACTTGCATGCCCATATGGCCTATAAATCCCAAAATTAGGGACAAGTGTTGGCTGCGGCCCATGAAATGGGCGCTGGAATTGCCTCTCTTGTTGCCATTGTAGATTAAGGAGAAAAGTTATGGGAAAAGTTATTGGAATAGATCTTGGTACCACAAATTCATGTCTTGCTGTTATGGAAGGCTCAAACCCAAAGGTTGTTGAAAATGCTGAAGGTAACCGCACAACCCCATCTATTGTTGCCTATACCCAAGACGATGAATTGCTCATTGGTCAGCCTGCCAAACGGCAAGCTATCACGAACCCAGAAAATACATTCTATGCTGTCAAAAGACTTATCGGCCGTCGTTTTCAAGATGCTGAAGTCAAGAAAGATATGTCCTTGGTTTCATACCAGATTGTTGAAGCTGACAATGGCGATGCATGGGTGGAATCACGGGGCAAGAAAATGGCCCCCGCACAGATATCAGCTGAGGTCTTAAGGAAATTGAAAGAGACAGCTGAGGCCCATTTAGGCGATACAGTAGATAAGGCAGTTATCACCGTACCTGCTTATTTTAATGACGCCCAACGTCAAGCAACAAAAGATGCTGGACGCATTGCAGGTCTTGAAGTGCTTAGGATTATCAACGAACCTACTGCAGCTGCATTGGCATACGGTTTGGACAAAAAAGATGGAAAAACAATCGCTGTTTATGACCTTGGCGGTGGTACATTCGATGTTTCCATTTTAGAGATTGGTGACGGTGTATTTGAGGTGAAGTCTACCAATGGTGATACCTTCCTTGGTGGTGAAGACTTCGACATGCGCATTGTAGACTATCTTGCTGACGAATTTCGTAAAGAAAACAGCATAGACCTAAGACAGGATAAGCTTGCGCTACAAAGACTGAAAGAAGCTGCGGAAAAGGCTAAAATCGAGCTATCATCTGCCACACAGACAGAAGTGAACCTCCCGTTCATCACAGCCGATCAGACAGGACCTAAGCATCTCGCGCTCAAACTATCCCGCGCAAAGTTGGAGAATCTAGTCGAAGACCTTGTGAAACGTACAGTAGATCCATGTAAAGCAGCTTTGAAAGATGCTGGTTTGTCTGCTGGTGAAGTCGACGAGGTTGTTCTGGTTGGTGGCATGACAAGAATGCCAAAAGTCATTGAAACCGTAAAAGAGTTTTTTGGACGTGAGCCTCATAAAGGGGTAAATCCAGACGAAGTTGTTGCCATTGGCGCGGCAATTCAAGCTGGTGTGCTTCAAGGCGACGTTAAAGACGTTCTTCTACTAGACGTTACACCGTTATCTTTGGGTATTGAGACGTTGGGTGGTGTTTTCACGAGGTTGATTGACCGGAACACCACAATTCCAACCAAAAAATCGCAGGTGTTTTCGACAGCTGACGATAACCAATCAGCCGTGACCATCAGGGTATTCCAAGGTGAGCGTGAAATGGCCGCTGACAACAAATTGCTTGGGCAATTTAACTTGGAAGATATTCCTCCCGCCCCCCGTGGCATTCCTCAAATCGAAGTCACATTTGATATTGATGCCAACGGTATCGTGAATGTTTCTGCCAAAGACAAAGGTACTGGAAAAGAGCAGACAATCAAAATTCAAGCATCTGGTGGTCTAAGCGATAGTGAAGTCGAGCAGATGGTCAAAGATGCAGAATCAAATGCTGAGGCTGATCAGGCTAGACGTGAAAATGTTGAAGCGAAAAACCAGGCTGAAGCTATGGTTCATCAGACTGAAAAGCAGTTGGCTGAACATGGCGATAAAATTGAAGCATCGGAAAAAGATGCCATAGATGCAGCCTTGCAAGCTCTGCGCGATGCTGTGCAAGGTGAGGATACAGAGACGATAAAGGCCAAAACACAGGAACTCGTCCAAGTATCTCTTAAATTAGGCGAAGCCATATACAAACAAGAAGAATCTGGTGCAGCCGACGAAGATATGGCGCAACAAACATCATCATCGACCAGCAAACAAGATGACGATATCGTTGATGCCGACTTCGAAGAAGTAAAAGACAACGACAAAAAATAAATGAGGATCTTGCATGCTTGGCCATCAAATGAATGATCACATTCAGCTGGTGGCCACATGCTGTATCCACCATACAGAAACTATTTGGATAACCCATGGCCAAAACTGACTATTATCAACTTCTTGGTGTTGGAAAAGACGCGGATGATGCATCGATCAAGCGCGCTTTTCGAAAGATGGCTATGAAGTACCATCCGGATCAAAACCCAGACAATGCTGAAGCCGAAAAAAAATTCAAAGAAATTAATGAAGCCTATGAAGTACTGAAAGACCCCCAGAAAAGATCAGCTTATGATCAATATGGGCACGCTGCTTTCGAGCAAGGCGGACCAGGCGGTGGTGGTTTCCAAGGTGGTGACTTTGGAGGCTTTGGTGATGTTTTCGAGGATTTGTTTTCGGAATTTATGGGGGGCGGTGGTCGCGGCCGTCGTGGTAACGGACCTAGCCGCGGATCCGATTTGCGTTATAACCTTACGATCTCGTTAGAAGACGCATTCCATGGCCGCAAAATGTCCATCCGTGTACCTGGATCTGTTGCCTGCGATTCATGCCATGGCAATGGCTCAGCGGATGGCTCAAAACCTGTTAATTGCCCAACATGTCAAGGTGCTGGAAAAGTTCGCGCGCAACAGGATTTTTACAATTGAGCGAACATGCCCAACTTGCCAAGGGCAAGGTCAAACGGTCAAAAACCCCTGCAGAAGTTGTCGTGGTCAAGGCCGTGTGAACAAAGAGCGCAGTTTGTCCGTGACAATTCCAAAGGGTGTTGAGTCAGGTCAACGTATTCGCCTTGCAGGTGAAGGTGAGGCGGGAATGCGTGGCGGAGCTGCGGGTGATCTGTATATTTTCTTAGATATCGAACCACATACATTATTCGGTAGAGAGGGGCAGGATCTTTATTGTGAGGTACCTGTACCCATGACAACAGCTGCATTGGGAGGTTCCGTCGAAATACCAAGTTTGGATGGTACCAAAGGTAAAATTACAATTCCTGCGGGCACGCAAACAGGCAAAAAATTTCGCCTTCGCGGTAAAGGCATGCCAATATTGCGGCAAACTCGTATGGGTGATTTATATGTCGCCGTGCGTGTCGAGACACCTGTCAATCTGACAACCAAACAGCGCGAACTTCTTCAGGAATTTGCTCACGTCGGATCAAACAACTCTCCTGAGCATCAGGGATTCTTTGACCGCGTTCGTGAATTTTTTACTGATACAGACGGGAAGGATCAGTAATGCCTATCAAAACGATCATTGCTGGTGTTACCGGTAGAATGGGAAAGACTCTCGCCCAGATGGTGTTAGATGATGATCGTTTTTCCTTGATTGGTGGAACTGAGCATAAGGAACATGCTGAACTCGGGAGCGATCTTGGTTCTGTTCTTGGCGTTAAAAATCTTGGTTTGTCACTTACAGCGGAGCTAGAACCATTATTTGCTCAAGCAGACGCAGTGATTGATTTTACAATTCCAAGTGCATCTTTAGAACATGCAAAACTAGCAGCCCAATCACGTATCACACATATTATTGGGACGACTGGATTCACAGCAGAGCAGGAAGAGGACATTATCCGCGCAGCACATCATGCGGTCGTTGTTAAATCTGGTAACATGTCATTGGGCGTTAATTTATTGGCTGCATTGGTTGAAAAAACAGCACGCATGCTTGATGAAGACTTTGATATCGAAGTTTTAGAAATGCACCATCGCCATAAAATTGATGCACCCTCTGGCACCGCACTTATGCTGGCTAATGCAGCAGCGAATGGCCGTAACAAAGGACCGCAAGATGAATGGCGAGACCCTCCTCGAGATGGAATAACGGGTGCACGGCAACGAGGTCAGATTGGGATGGCAGCATTACGCGGGGGTTCTGTTGTCGGTGATCATGAGGTGTTATTTGCAAGCGATGAGGAAATCATCACACTTGCTCATCGGGCCCAAAACCGATCTTTATTTGCACGGGGCGCATTGCGCGCTGCCCTTTGGGGCCAAGAAAAGAAACCCGGCCTTTATAACATGCGCGATGTTTTAGAGCTTAACGGTTAAGATGAGTTTGTGATAGCTGCCTCAAATTTTAGTAACGTAGATTTCTTTTCAAGTCCCCAATAATAACCATGTAAATCTCCATTAGCTGCGAAAACCCTATGACATGGGACAATTATTGATAATGGATTGGCACCAACAGCACGCCCAACGGCACGCGAAGCTTTAGGTTTATCCAAACCTACCGCCAAATCTCCATAAGTTGTCCAAAAGCCAACTGGAATACGTAACAGGCAACACCAAACATTTTGCTGAAATGCAGTGCCCATGAGATGAAGGGGCAAAAGGTTTGTTACCGTCTAGCTTGTGGTGCTTAAACATAAGCCAATTATATTGGTGAGATTGTGCCTGGTATTGCCAAGTTGCATTGGGAAATCTTTTTTGGGCATCAGACAATGTCTGATGCTCGTCTTGATGGGAAAATCCTACGTAACATAAACCCCATTCTGTCCAGGCAACAAATAGGGCGCCTAATTCACTATCAAATTTAGAATAGGTAATGCTGTTGTTATAAGAACGCGCGTCACCAAATGTGATATGATCTGCTTCCCACGATTGATCTTGAAAAAATGCACCTAATAACCTTTTGTCTGTTGGCCTCTTGTCCATTTATATTTCCTTACGCAATGCATTTTTAACCATGATGAAATCTTAACCCCAATCCTGGTTTATAAAAATAGGCCTCGTTAATAAAATGCCAGCGAATGTTTATGGAGATAAACCATTCGTGTTTTGTAGAGAAATCACCTGAATATGAACAAGCATCTGTTACATTCCTGCTCTCTGTTTCACATGTGTTAATGCATTTTGAAAAGCATGCCCAAAATCAAGTCGTTCTGAATTGGGTAAAAATGTTCCAACACTGACCCTGGCTTGACGCTCTGATAGAACCAACTGAGGGTTCTCTTCATTTTTATTATCAAATTCAAAACGTACCCAATAAGGCGAAAAGTCCCACTGCTCCCATTTGCCTGATGGTTGTACCCGCCTTACTTCTAGATGGCGTTTTGATAGCTTGATGGTTTCATACATCTTAGCCTTTCGATAGGACCAACGAAAAGCTCCATAAACAGCCAGAACATCCAAACCCAAAAACCCCAAAACTGGCCATGCCCCCACAGACAAAAATATTAGCCCAACGGTGCAAGATATAGCTACCAGAAGGAGCATAAAAATCATGAAACCCGCACGCCCAAGAGAGCGATGCGGACGCAAATGAGCATCAAATAGTAGTTGGTTCTCTAACTCTGTCATTATGGAAGATAATTAATATCGTTCATGGCCCTATTCAATGACAAAATATATACTAACAGACGCTTTACCCAAGAGGAGAATCCGTAAAGGCACCACAAGATGGAAAAAAAATTCACGCCAAAAAAAATGAAACTGCGCGATATTGAGGAAGTATTTGTGCGTTTGCAAAATCACAATCCACACCCACAAACGGAATTGTCGTATCAAAATCCTTTTACATTGCTTGTTGCCGTTGTTTTATCAGCACAAGCAACCGATGCTGGTGTTAACAAAGCCACCAAACCGCTATTCGCCTTAGCTGATCACCCCCAAGCAATGGTTGCCCTTGGTGAAGAAAAAATACGAGAAACGATAAAGACCATAGGATTATATCGTAACAAAGCCAAAAACGTATATCTCCTTTCACAACAATTGTTGGATGAGTTTGACGGGGTAGTCCCTCAAAGCCGTTGCGCCTTAGAATCCTTACCCGGTGTGGGTAGGAAGACAGCAAATGTTGTTTTGAATGAAGCTTTTGGACAACCAACTATGGCTGTAGACACGCATATTTTCCGCGTGGCCAATCGTACAGGTATAGGGCCCGGTGCTGACGTTTTGATTGTAGAAAAGGAGCTTTTACGACGTATACCAAAACCATTTTTGAAAAATGCTCATCATTGGCTTATTTTGCATGGAAGATATGTGTGTAAAGCACGCAAACCTGAATGTAGCTCATGTTGTATTAAAGATCTGTGCTTATATCGGGATAAGACATCAACTTCTTGACATACGCCACCAACGCGTGGTCATTCAAAGTTCTTGAGAAGCAATAAAAAGGTAACATGATGATTTTTCGGACATGTCAATTCATCGATGGTGAACCACATGAAGATGGTAAATGTGGCAAACCTACCGTAGCCGGCTCACCTTGGTGTGATGAACACGCAAAAGAGGTTTATGAGCGACCAAATCGTCGTGGACAAGCCAATCAAAATTCGTCTCCCAAGCGTGGGTAGAACTTGTGTTTGGTTTGAATGACGGCATGAGCTGTAACAAGAACAGCAAAGATAGGCGTGACAAGATTGATAATGGGAAGTGTGCTCAAAAACACAATGATGATACCATAAAAAGTTGGGCTGTATTTCATGGCCCTTTTTAGTTCTTGGCGTTGAGCGCCGGTTTGATCTCCATATCTTGCGACCTGTCCAAAAAAATATTCCTCCCCAACAAGGTAGCCATTAATAAGATAGAAGGGGATAATAGCAGCCACGCCACTGATTAAATATAGGGGTATTGTTACAAGATTTACCAAAAACATTTTCATCAACAATGTCACTGATAAAATGATTTGTCGCCTAAAATTCAATGTGGGTAATTGCCCCTCTAGTGAGGGATAATATTTGTTTTCTACAAACAGATTTACTCTGTCTGCAAAGCATCCAGAAATGAGTGTCATCATAGGAATGTACAGCACAAAACCCAAAATGATCATGCCGCCAAACGTCACAAATCCTAGTATGATTGAAAATATATCTGCAAAAATACCATCCGTTGCATCTATATTGGCGATAGTTACAAAACCAATATTAAAAACGGTCATGCCTATGGTGACAACCAATGTCGTTAAAATGAAAAACGTAATGAGCATCGAACGAAATATTACCTGTCTGATGTGCACGTCACCTAGATCTGCAAAACTACGTAAGCAGATATAGATAATTCCCTTTTGATCTTGCTTGTTGATCATTACATCCCTCGATAATTACTGTTTTTGGTCATGCTCTGCTTTATGGACTTATGATCTATAATTTCAAAATTGTTTCTTGTCCTAGATTTATGAACTGTGCCAGTGAGTAAAA
Source organism: Alphaproteobacteria bacterium (assembly GCA_038131935.1). GTDB lineage: Bacteria > Pseudomonadota > Alphaproteobacteria > UBA8317 > UBA8317 > UBA8317. The sequence continues at coordinate 101,903 of JAYPQH010000022.1, forward strand.
CAGGTACATTGAAAAAAAGAGGTCTGTCGTGAAAATTCTAGGTATTGGCAACGCTATCGTTGATATTCTCAGTCGTTGTGATGACAAACTTCTTGAGGCGTTAAACCTAGAGAAGGGTACCATGCAGTTGGTAGATACTGTCCGTTCTCAGGAAATTTATCAGCATGTTGGTCCATCAATTGAGATTTCTGGTGGATCTGTTGCAAATAGTTGTGCCCTCATGGGGCAGCTTGGTGCCGAGGTTGGGTTCTTGGGCAATATTAATGACGACATGTTTGGGAAAATTTTTCATCATGACCTTACATCCCTTGGTGTCAACAATATTACACATCCCAAAACGCAATCCGAACCAACCGCATCCTCAATTGTGCTGGTAACACCAGATGCACAGCGTACAATGTGTACCCATCTTGGTTGCGCAGGCCTCATTGATCACAAAGTCACAGATGAAGATTTGGAGAATGTAGGCCTACTATACCTTGAGGGATATCTTTTTGATTCTCCTTCAGCACTTGATGTCATGAAGGATTGTATCGAGAAGGTAAAAGCTCAAGGTGGTAAAATTGCGCTATCATTATCCGATCCATTCTGTGTGGAGCGCCACCATGACGCATTTTGGGATCTCATTTCCTCTAAAGATCACGGCGTTGATATTCTTTTTGCTAACGAAGTGGAAACTTATTCGCTTTTCAATATAGATGCTAAAAACCCAGAACTCCTAAAAAAATGCGAAACAATGAGCATTCTCCTATTCTCAACACATGGATCTGAGGGCATTCATATTTTCAGTACGTCTGGTTATGCCCATGTACCTGCATATCCTGTAGCAGAAGTGTTAGATACAACTGGAGCAGGGGATGCTTTTGCAGGTGGGGTCCTCACAGGAATTTCACAAAATCAAAATCCTGTGTCAGCGGCAAAATTAGGCGCTTATTGTGCCAGCGCAGTAATTGGGCAATTGGGAGCGAGAATACAAGAAAATATTCACCAGGCTGCCCGCGAAAAAGGACTTTTATAATATTGAAGAATCTTGAATGGATAAAGCTATCATAGTGCCTTACCATCTCTAAATATTGTTCGTGTTTTGTTAGAAATGAATTCTTATCTTGTCAGATTTTTCCAACCATAACACCAAGATTTCTGCCACCTATAACATGAACATGATAGTGAGGTACTTCTTGGTTGGCCTCTGGACCCGAGTTTGTAATAAGTCTGTAACCCTGGCCACCAGCTGATTGGGCAAGCCCAGTAATTTTTGCCACTTCGCCCACAGCCTCTGTAAATCCAGACTTTTCGTTTTGACTCGCATTTGCTGAAAAATCATCATGGCTGACATAAGCACCCTTCGGTATTACCAAAACATGAACAGGCGCCATGGGATTTATATCGTGAAATGCTAATGCTACCTCATTCTCAAAGATTGTTTTTGACGGGATTTCACCTCGAAGAATTTTCGCAAAAATATTGTCACTATCATATGTCATTTTTTTATTTCCCTTGCGGCTTTTTCTTCTAGACCTGACAGATGTTGCCGTTTCTCTAAAACTTCACATACGGACTCCCATGACATATCATGATGAGCCATCAATACCATGAGGTGATAGATTACATCGGCTGCCTCTTCAGCGATGTCTTCTTTGCTCCCCTCCATACTCGCGATCACCAATTCTACAGCTTCCTCGCCAAATTTTCTTGTAGCCCGGCCTCTAGAGCCTTGGAGAAGTTGTGCGGTGTAGGACTGCTTAGGATCCGCATTTTTACGCGCCCTAATAAGTTGAGATAATTGAGAAAGTGTATCCATGACGACCGTTTTAACGTTTTCTTGACGCCCGATTTGTTCGCCAATGTGGAAATAAAATCAAGGGCAATATGACAAATTCATGATATTTTAGTACACATTATTTTATGTATTTCTGACATAAACAATCTACTAGGAATTATCTATCAAAAGTTTTCGCACTGGAAGGCCCGCATCCATCAAAGCCTTGCGCGCTTGCGCAATTGAAAATGTTCCATAATGGAATATTGAAGCAGCCAAAACAGCGCTCGCACCACCTGTTTTAATACCTGCCACCAGATGATCTAGTGAACCAACACCTCCTGATGCAATCACAGGTAGACGGACAGCTTGTGATACAGCGCGAACAAGTTCAAGATCGTAACCATCTTTGGTACCATCTTTATCCATAGAGGTAAGCAAAATTTCTCCAGCACCCTTAGAGGCAACATTTTTTGCAAAACCAATCGCATCAATGCCCGTTGGCTCACGCCCACCATGGGTAAAAATTTGCCACTCCCCTGGACCTGTTCTCCGCGCATCTATGGCCACAACAACACATTGAGACCCAAATCGTTCTGCAGCTTTGGCAACGATGCCAACATCTTTCACCGCAGCTGTATTTACAGCAACTTTGTCTGCACCTGCTAGAAGAAGAGCGCGAAAATCCTCAACACCACGCACACCACCTCCAACCGTCAGCGGCATAAAACATTGAGATGCTGTTCGCTCGACCATGTCCAATAAGGTTCCACGACCCTCGTGTGATGCGGAAATATCAAGGAAACAAAGCTCGTCTGCCCCTTCTTGGTCATAATGTTTTGCTAACTCAACTGGATTCCCTGCATCACGAAGTCCAACAAAATTTACGCCTTTAACAACACGGCCGTTTGCCACATCTAAGCAGGGAATAATCCTTACGGCGAGCATCAACTCGATCCCTTCAATAAAGATAAGGTTTCTTGAATATCCAAACGACCATCATAAATCGCGCGGCCCGATATAACCCCAAGTAACCCATTAATTTTGGCATCAAGTAACAATTTAATATCATCAATAGACGCAACACCTCCAGAAGCAATAACAGGCAAACCCGTTATCTTGGCCAATTCTGCTGTTGCTTCAATATTTACCCCCGCAAGAACGCCATCTCTATCAATATCTGTGAAGATAATCGCCGCAACACCAACATCAGCAAATAATTTACCCAGTTCTATGGCTTTGATATGTGTGGTATTTGCCCATCCTTCGGTCGCAACCATTCCATTTTTGGCGTCAATACCAACAGCAATTTGCCCGGGATATTTTCGGCAGCCCTCTTTCACCAGCGCCGGGTCTTTCACTGCTGCCGTCCCCAAAATAACACGTTTTACGCCTCGATCGAGCCATCGATCAATATCTTCCATCTGTCGGATACCGCCACCCAATTGTATATCCATGTTTACTGAAGAACAAATTTTCCCAACAATGTCCCCATTTATTGATGTTCCCGCGAAAGCACCATTCAAATCGACCATATGTAACCAAGGACACCCTAGATCAGCAAAGGCTTTTGCTTGAGCAACCGGATCATCATTAAATACGGTCGCTTTCTCCATATCTCCACGTTCGAGACGCACGCAGTGACCATCCTTTAGATCAATTGCTGGAAATAATATCATGGTGCCCACTCCAAAAAGTTTTGTAGAAGATGAAGTCCAGCAGATTGCGATTTTTCTGGGTGGAACTGAACCCCAATAATATTGTCTCGTGCAATAGCAGCTGTCACCAGACCACCGTGATCTGTGGAGGCCAATATATGTTGCTGATCAATATCAAAAACGGCATAAGAATGCACAAAATAAACATCTTGATTATGCAGTCCTTGGGTGACTGGATGTGGCACATGCTCATGAATTCGATTCCAGCCCATATGGGGAATACGAAACTGTTCACCCACGGGTTGCATGAAGCGGGTTTCGCCGTCGAACCATCCTAAGCCATGATGAACACCATGCTCATGACCTTCTTTAACCAACAACTGCATACCCACACAGATTCCCAAAAATGGCACTGCACGTCTATGTACGGCCTCGTGCAAACTCTCAAGCACACCTGTTTGGCTTTTCAAACCCAACATGCAATCGCCAAATGCACCCACACCAGGCAGTATGATTCTGTTGGCAGATCTTATCAATTCAGGGTCACTTGTTACCTTTACAGAGTTCTGGCCAGCTATTTTTTTAACGGCATTAGACACAGATTTTAGGTTTCCCGAACCATAATCTACAATTGCTAGGTCCAAACTAGGCACCCATATGCTCCTTGGTCGAGGCTAACCGCCCTTGGTTTCTCTCATCCATTGTTGCGGCCTCACGAAGCGCCTTGGCCAGAGCTTTAAAGCCTGATTCTGCAATATGGTGATTGTTGGTACCATAGCGATTAATGGCATGAAGGGTTAAACCAGCATGTTGTGCAAATGCATAATACCATTCTCTGAACATTTCTGTATCCAATCCACCTAAGCGCTCTTGGGTAAATTTCACGTGAAACACAAGGTATGGTCGATCACAAATATCAACATAACATTCTGACAATGCTTCATCCATCGGAATGATGGCACGGCCATAGCGATTGATTCCACGTAAATCACCCAATGCTTCGCGAAACGCTAGTCCAAGCGTAATCCCAACATCCTCTGTCGTGTGATGAGGATCTATGTGAAGGTCACCCTGAGCCTTTAAGGTGATATCCATAAGTGAATGACGTGCAAGTTGCTCAAGCATATGATCAAGGAAACCTATACCTGTAGATATATCGGATTTCCCAGTTCCATCTATCTCAATATATGCGGACACTTGGGTTTCTTTTGTGGTACGCTTCGCGCTACCGTTGCGCATGGCTTGCTTCCTCACATCTAAACTAGCAAAAATGAGCTTTACCCCTAGCAGACCAAAACATCAAACCCAAGATAGATTGTATGCCTCATATGCAAAAAGGATAATAGAGAATGGAATTACATGGAACCACCATCATCTGTGTGCGCAAAGGATCACAAGTTGTCATGGCTGGTGATGGGCAAGTAACCGTAGGACCAACCGTTATGAAAGGTGGGGCTCGAAAAGTCCGTAAAATTGGTCAGGGGGCAAGTGTTGGCTGGTTTCGCTGGTGCAACGGCTGATGCATTTAGCCTGCTTGAACGGCTGGAAGCAAAACTTGAAACATACCCAGGACAACTTACACGCGCTGCGGTGGAGCTTGCTAAAGATTGGCGTACAGACCGGTATCTAAGACGTCTTGAAGCGATGTTGGCTGTAGCAAATCGAGAGACATCCTTAGTGTTAACCGGTATGGGTGATGTTATTGAACCTGACCATGGTGTCATTGGTATTGGTTCAGGTGGCACCTTCGCTCTTGCAGCAGCTCTCGCGCAAATGGATACAGATCGAGATGCTGAAACCATTGCCAGAAACTCTCTAGCTATTGCAGGACAAATATGTATTTACACAAATGACCATATCACATTGGAGCAACTTTCATGAGCGTTTTTTCACCACGAGAAATTGTATCTGAACTCGATCGCTTCATTATTGGTCAAACCGAAGCTAAAAAAGCTGTTGCCAATGCATTACGGAACCGCTGGCGGCGTCAACAGATTCCAAGCCCTCTACGCGATGAAATAATGCCTAAAAATATCCTTATGGTTGGTCCAACGGGTGTGGGTAAAACAGAAATTTCAAGGCGCCTAGCAAAATTAGCTAATGCACCATTCCTTAAAGTTGAAGCCACAAAATTTACTGAAGTTGGGTATGTTGGTCGGGATGTTGAGCAAATAATTCGAGACCTCGTCGAAGTCAGCATCCATATGCTCAAAGAGCAATCTCGTAAAAAAGTGCAAGCACGCGCTCAACTTCTTGCAGAAGACCGAGTGCTAGAAGTCCTTGTGGGCCAAAATGCCAATGAGACAACCAAGGAAAATTTCCGACAAAAGCTTCGCGGCGGCCTCTTAGACGAAAAAGAAATAGAAATAGAATTGAGTGACCCACAATCTGGTATGCCAAATTTTGAAATTCCTGGCATGCCCGGTGGTTCTGTCTCCATGATTAATCTCCAAGATTTATTTGGCAAAGGTTTTTCTAAAACCAAGAAACGTAAAATACGTATCGCTGATGCGCACGATGTACTCGTTTCAGAAGAAGCTGATAAATTATTAGATGTCGATCAAATCCAGCGTGAAGCTCTAAAAAAGGTAGAACAAGAAGGTATTGTTTTTATTGACGAAATAGACAAAATTTGCGCACGTAGCGAGCGTAACACTGGGGGGGTGATGTGTCAAGGAAGGTGTGCAACGAGATCTTCTACCTCTCATTGAAGGTACAACCGTTACTACAAAATACGGTGCCTTGAAAACAGACTATATCCTGTTCATTGCATCAGGTGCATTTCATCTCTCAAAACCGTCAGACTTACTTCCTGAACTACAAGGACGTTTGCCCATACGCGTAATGCTTGGTGCACTTGATAAAGAGGACCTCATAAAAATTCTTAGAGAAACAGAGGCTAATCTTCCAACACAATACCAAGCACTGTTAGAAACGGAAGGCCTACGGTTGGAGTTTTCCGATGATGGTATAGAAGCAATTGCTGATAAAGCTGTAGAATTGAATGCATCCATCGAAAATATCGGTGCACGGCGCTTACATACAATTCTTGAACATATACTCAGTGACACCAGCTTTTATGCAGCTGATAAATCTGGTGAAACTATAACAGTTGATCAGCAATTTGTGATGGGGAACTTGGGTGACTTGGATTCCAAAGGCGATTTAACACGTTTTATTTTATAACGCTTTTCATGGCGAGGTGTACGGCTCTTTTAACACCCTTCATTGTTGGTGATGATCAAACTGCATCTCGTCTTCGCCTAAGGTAGACATAAAAAGCACCAGAACCACCATGTTTGGGAGATGCTGGCGTAGCGGTGAGAATTTGCTGTGCAAAGGATGACATTTTTATCCATTGCGGGAACCTGGTGCGAATAATACCATCGCCATGTCTACCCTTTCCCGTAATCACCAATACAAGTCTCATATCTTGCCTAAGACATCGAGCAAGAAAATTTTCTAGCTGTTGATGTGCTTGGGATTGTATCATCCCATGAAGATCAATACTGGCTTCAATAGGTAATTTTCCAGCCAGCAGCCGTCTGACCAACGCTCTATCTATACCAGAAAATGTTCTATGCCACGTTTCATGATCATGAATGTTTGTAGGTGCCGTTCGGGCAATTTTTATAGATTGTTGGCTTTGCTGTTTTGGTATTGTGGGGATTTTATTCTTCTTAGATTCAATATGTTGCTGTTTTGCTAAGCCCAACTCATCGACATACTCTTGGAAATCTTGTTCAGCTTGTCTTACTTTCTGCTGACCCTTGCGGACATCTTTCATAGCTAAGCGCCATAGTTTTTGCTCGTCTCTAGAAATCCGACGTGACCGCATGATCACTGATCATCAACAAGAAAAATATGCTGCGTCTTAGGGCCATGTGCACCCATATACAATGTTTGTTCAATATCAGCTGTTCTAGACGGACCAGTGATGAGGTTGACGGCACGAGGAAATACTTTGCGTTTGCGAACAACCTTCCAAACATCATCCAAGGAATCTAATATTGCGCTTTTAAACAAAACAACAAAATGATGTTCTGGCACATAATTAAGTGTCGTCATTCGCTCACGTCCAGAATGCATCATTAAAGTACCGGTCTCAGCCACCCCAGCTACTGCCAAAGAGAGACCCATCATATCTTCTAATCCTGGTTTCTTTTTTACTGTTTCAAGCTGCGTTTGTGAAAAATCTAGTTCATCAAAAAATTTTTCTGGCTCGATTACCAATCTCTGAGCAACATTAAAGGTCATAGCTTTTGATGCTATGGCCTCTACAAGTTCATTTTTATTGAGACGTTGAACTTCCGTGTCATGCTCACGAGCTCTTTGAATAAAATCTTCAACCGCATCATTATGCTGTGAGATGCTTGGTTGGATCCAACGCTCATGCTTTTCCATGCGCTCATGGATGGCAATATGACGGGCCTGCTCATCATCTTTTTTAAGAACTGATTGTAAACGCTCAAGCATAGGAATTGACTTCATGAACGTTGCCTCCGCGCATACTGTTGCATAAAACTTTCCCTGGCAGGCGCTGGTAGAACCCGTGATCTTGTCCAAGCTTTTAAGCCTGGTAATTCTCGAAAATGACCTAATGAGCCAGCCAAGTGATTTCCAAAGAAACATGCTATGGACATTAAACGTCTGTACAAAGCGGGTCTTTTGGCAATGTAGGACCAAGCGTTGATCGCTAAACGTTCCAAACGCGTGTTTTGCTCTGTTTCTGACGCCTCATTTCTCCAATCACGCATAAGGTCTGGTAATGGAATTTTCATTGGACAAACTTCTGCGCAACGACCACAAAAAGTTGATGCGTTAGGAAGATCAGGTGAAGAGTCGATACCCCAAATCGCTGGTGTTAAAACGGAACCTACTGGGCCCATATAGGTCGACCCGTAAGCATGTCCTCCAACGGCTGCATATACTGGGCAATGGTTCATGCAAGCTGCACATCTTATACAACGCAAGATGTCACGGTATTTTGATCCCAAAATCCGGCTACGACCATTATCCAACAGAACAACATGAAATGCGCTAGGCCCATCTTTGTCTGTTTTCCTCTTTGGACCTGTTGAAAATGTTGTATACACAGACATGTCTTGACCAGTCGCTGATCTTGCGAGCAAACGCATCAATGTTGTGGCATCCTCTAATGTGGGAACAACCTTCTCAATTGAAGCCACAACCACATGCACATCAGGCAAAGCTTGGGTAAGATCTCCATTACCTTCGTTGGTAACGATGGTGGTGGAACCTGTTTCTGCAATTAAGAAATTGGCACCTGTTATGCCGACATCAGCTTGGAAATATTTTTCCCTCAATATGGTTCGCGCTTCTCCCACAAGACTTTCACCATCGCTCAAGTCTCGTTCTTCATCAAGGTGATGATGATGCTCACGAAATATTGTTTCGACCTGAGCTTTTGTTTTGTGTACCACCGGAGCGATGATATGAGACGGGGGCTCATCTGCTAATTGAATGATATACTCACCCAAATCTGTCTCAACAGGCTGTATTCCAGCATCTTGAAGGGCCGCATTCAATGCGATTTCTTCAGATACCATAGATTTCCCTTTGGTAACGGACTTTGCATTATGAGCTCTACAAATATTTAGAATTGCTTCGCGGGCTTGTTCTGCATTGTCACACCAATGAACAACGCCACCATGCTCTTCAACCTTTGATGCAAAGTGTGCCAAATAAAGATCTAAGTGATCTAGGGTATGATTTTTTATTTCTACCGCTTTGTTTCGTATATCCTCGAATTCTGGCAATGGCTCCAAGGCTGATGCGCGTCTCTCAATAAAGTTTTTTTCAACTTTAGAGAGCGCCTCTTGTAAATTTTTATCTTTGAGTGCTCCCGCTATTTTTTTTTTGAATGCCCGTGCGTTCAACTCAGTCATTTTTTCCCTCCCCAATAGCTGGTACATCAGTGCGCTCAGCTAATATCTCCGCTATGTGATATGCACGCATATTTGAACCATTCTTTTTTAAGCGACCAGCAATATTGAGAAGACAACCCATGTCGCCAGCAGCAACCACTGAGGCACCTGTTTGGGCTAAACTATTACATTTTTTTTCCACCATCGTTGTCGAAATATCACTATATTTCACGCAAAAAGCACCACCAAATCCACAACATACATCGCGCGTTTCATGCTCTATAACCGTGCCATTTTTCATGGACTGAACAAGTTCCCGTGGTTCTATACGAACGCCATGCTCACGTAGTGATGAACAACTATCATGATATGTGATTGTCATGGCTTGCCCATCTTCCAGGCTTTTTAAACCTCGTACGCGGTACAGAAAGAAAAGAAGTTCATAAGTCTTTGCTGCTAGATCTTTAGCTTTCTGAGCATATTCTTGATCATCTTTCATAAGTGTGGGCAAATGATGGTTAAGCATACCCCCACAAGATCCAGATGGAACAACCACATAGTCAAAATCTTTAAACAAATCGATAACTTGGCGTGCTATCGCTTTTGCTTCTTTTGGATTTCCGCTGTTAAATGCTGGTTGACCACAACAAACTTGATCTGTTGGCACCGAGACAGTGCACCCAGCTTTTTCCAACAAATCAATCGAGGAAAAACCAACATTTGGTCTAAAACTATCCACCAAACAGGTAACGAAAAGTCCTACATGTGGTTTTGAAGAATTTTTGTCGTTCATTATTCCCCCAACAGACTTGAATGCTATGAGCGTGGTGACGTTTCAATCAATGTCCAATTTGGATTAGAATCATTCAGGTCTTTCTCAAATTCCCAATGCTCTCTAGAACTTTGGACTGTTTGCGGCGAACCTTCAAGGGTATTTCCTTCAAGATCCGTTAGATGGATGAGCACCTCAACATCGAAGTCCATACCAATGGTTGCGATGGTCCCCTCAAGTTCCACCACAGCGACACGGGCAGCTGTTATTCCAACAATATCATGAAGGAGCTTTTGTCCTTTTTGCTCTCGTTCTTGGATAGCTTCTTCAAAAGCCTCAAAAACATCATTTCTCATCAACATTTTTAAAGTTTGCGTATCACCACCCGCATAAGCTTCCATGATCATGCCATATGCTGACTTCGCGCCTTGTATAAAGGCATTTGGGTCAAATGATGGATCAATTTTGTTAAATTGGCGCAATTTTTGTTCTACATCGACATTACTCATATTTTTGCGCGGCAAAGTCCAATCTTGTTGTTTGTTGGCATCAAGAGGAATAACATTTGATGGTTCTTCCTCGCGCTCCAGTGGCTCTTGAATGAGTGATGGACGTTCTTTTTCTTCACCTGTACGTCGACCAAGTACTTCTCTAAGCTTCATGAATATCACCAAGGCCATAACCCCGAAGATAATTAATTGAACAAGATCACCCACAATAAAACCCTCTTTGTTTACCCTCTTAACGAATTGTCTTTGACCCAAAACAATCGGTATATTTGCCAAAATCATCTTTAATGGTTATCGCCCAAACATAAACCAACCCGCAAAGGAAAGAACATGACTGATACGACGGAACAAGCAGACGTTGAAGTACGCCAATTATCGCAATACACCAAGGATCTCTCTTTCGAAAATCCCAACGGCGTAACCAGCGTAAACAAAGCAAATTCACAACGTCCTGATATTGATATTGGTGTTCAAGTGCAAGCGAGCAAGATCAGTGATGATATTTATGAGTCTGTTATTGAACTAAAAGTAAGCGCAAAAATTGATGAAGAAGTTATCTTTATTGTTGAATTGGCATTTGGTTCAGCTTGGATGGTTCGAAATCTACCAGACGATCAATTATCCCAATTCTTACTTATTCACGCTCCTAGTATGACATTTCCATTTGCAAGACGCATTGTATCAGATCTCACAAGGGATGGATCATTTCCACCACTTATGCTCGACCCGATTGATTTTTCCGCATTGTACCGTCACAATGTTGAACAACAAAACAGTGAAGCCTAATCTTACTTTTGACCTGCCAAATGCCACAACAAAGTTTTACCATGTTCTGGTGATGACAGCTGATCCAACAAAGTATGATGCCGATCAACATCTTCTTGACTTTTAATGAATGGATTTGATCGGCTCGGCCACTTGTGACGAGCGCCCTGTGTATCTGTTATCGCATCATCTTGCGTCGCCATAAGATTTAGTGCTGGTTCACGCCCACCTGATAATTCTAGATATACCTCAGCTAGCAATTTCGCGTCCGTAAGCGCACCATGCTTTTCTCGAACAGACAAATCAATCTGAAATCTTCGACATAAAGCATCCAAAGACACAGGAGCACCAGGAAAAGATTGTCTGGCCATACGCAACGTATCGATGGCGCGATCTGATGGCAATGGGTCACGTCCAAGTCTTAAGAGCTCGTGGTTAATAAACGCCATATCAAAACTTGCGTTGTGGATTACCAACGGCGAGCAACCAAAAAAATCCAATATCTCGTTTACTTTTTGATCGAACTGTGGTTGTCCAGACAAGAACTCTTCACTGAGTCCATGTACCAGAAAAGCTTCCTGAGGCATGTCTCTTTCTGGGTTGAAATAAAAATGCAATGTTGATCCGGTGGGCATACCGTGATCAAGCTCTACACACCCAATTTCCACCAACCTATGACCTTCTTCTGGTTCTAAACCAGTGGTTTCTGTATCTAGGACAATTTCTCTCATGAATGATCAGATAATATATTAATGGATGCCTTCACTCTATTTCGAGCATGCTCTAAACCTAGATCTGTCATAATAACAATATCCGCATGCCTACATTTTATACGGTTTGGCATTTGTCGAGATAAAATCATAAGAAATAGGTTTAAATTCATATCAGATCTTTTCATGACTCGCTCATATTGTACGTATCGTGGCGCCGCACAGACCAGTACCAAGTCGACTTCATGTTTTGAACCAGTTTCAAACAATAATGGAATATCAAAAACAACCAGTGGATGTTTTTCATCCTCAGCCTTTTGTACAAATTCATCCCTACAAGCTCTTACCCTTGGATGTACCAAACGTTCTATATCCCTCAGTCTATTGGGGCTTTTACGTAGTTGATCTGACAAAATTTTTCGATCTACAAAACCTTTGTTCGTTGTGTTCGGGAACAATCTTTCAATTTGTTCAATGAGCTGCTTATCGTTTTGGTATAATGAATGAACGACAGCATCAGCATCAAACACTGGTACGCCAAATGACCTGAACATATCTGCTGTTGTTGGTTTACCCATTCCTATAGATCCGGTAAGACCAATGATGCGCATCAGCCAACCTCCTCTGATAGCAGCATAATATCATCTATGGTGACAGATGGTTGTTGATGAAAAAATTGCTTAAAGGCTGGTACAGCTTGATGGACCAGCATTCCCAAACCATCAACAATATGGGCCCCGTTTGCCTCAGCTTGTTTCAAGAAATTTGTTTTTAGAGGCTTATATACAATGTCCATCGCTACACAGTCGGCTGACAAATGTTTTGCTGCATCTACGAGTGGTTTGTCATTAAATTCCAAACCAAGGGATGTTGTGTTGACCATTAAGTCTATATCACTGGGAAATTGGTCAGACCATTTGTTTACGGTGATGCGTTCATCCATTTGCGCCACATTTTCTGCGCGGTCGACATTCCGATTGATGATCACAATATGATCCACGTCCATTTGTAATAATGATACAACAATTGCACGAGCAGCACCGCCTGCTCCCAGCACAACGACCCTATTGTAGGTACGTTGGCCTACCCTTTGCAAAAGATATTGGGAAAATCCATACACATCGGTATTGTCTGCGAAGATTTTGCCATCTTCAAATATAATGGTGTTGGCGGCTCCAACTTTTTGAGCTGTTAAAGAAATATCATCAGCAATTTTTAGAATATTTTCTTTATGGGGTACCGTAACGTTGCAGCCACGAAATTGAAGTTTTTGCATTGCTCTCACTGCAATCTCAAGATTTTCTGGCTTCACTTCAAAAGCTGTGTAAAAACCTTTTATCCCAAGTGTTTTTAACCACTGATTATGAATCTTTGGCGACAATGAATGGCCAATTGGATGTCCGATTACAGCTGCGTTCATAAAGTATGTCATACTGGAATCTCTTGGTGTCTACGTAAAAAATCCATAAGGGGGAAACATATGTAATCCTTGAATAGCTGTCTCGTCCCCATCGATTTTCCAAAATAAATGTCTTCCTAAACCTTCAATAGCGTAACAACCTACCGAATTTGTCAGTGTCTCACCAGCCTTAGAACAATACCAACTTAGAAACTGATCACTCAACTCCCTCATCCATAAGGTAGAGGTCGTCACATGTCGCCAAATTGGACTCCCATCTTTGCTGATGACCATGGCCGTATGCAGTTTATGAGATTTGCCAGACAATGTTTTTAACTGCTCAAAAGCCATCTCTTCAGTGGAACATTTATTCACAATCATTTTATCATTTTCTAGAATTTGGTCAGCTCCAAGAACCAGAAAACCAGGATATTGACGAGAAACTGCCGTTGATTTGCTCTCTGCAAGACAATCAGCAATATCACGACATGAAAGTTGTTCTGCTTCTAAGGAACGTTTTATCTCATCTTCATCTATAAAAGCAGGTTCAGCTTGAAATTCTATATAAGCAGCCTTGAGCAAACGCCTTCTTGTTGATGAGGCCGATGCCAAAATAATCATTATTTGTCCCCTATTCTCGTATGATACAAATTAAGAATAGCAGCTGATGTTTCTTCAATTGATCTTCTACTAACATCAATAACGGGACATTCAATACGATCGAAGATTCGTCGGGCATGGGCCAATTCCTGTCGTATATGTTCCCCCTCAGCATAGTCACTTACCTGCTCATCAGCATGAAGTTCTCTGAGGCGATTTCTGCGAATTGATGATAGGCGATCAGGATTCGATGTAAGACCTACAAGCATTGGATGTTTAAGATTATAAATTATTTCAGGCTCTGGAACACCATTCACGATAGGTATATTCGCGCATTTTATACCTTTGTTCGCCAAATAAATAGATGTGGGTGTCTTGCTCGTTCGACTTACACCTAAGAGCACAATATCCGCATCTTGGAGACAATCTAAATTTAGACCATCATCGTGATTCATGGTGAACGTAAGCGCTTCGATACGATCAAAATAATCTTCATTTAGTTTATGATGTGCGCCCATTTTATGTGTTTGTTCTGTTCCTAAATATTCTGTGAACATGTTAATTGCACCATCAAGAACAGAGTGATGAGAATAGTCATGTGAACGACAAAAACCTTCCAATCTGTTACGCAGTGAATCATTCATCAATGTATACAAAACCATTCCAGGTGCTTCTGAAATTGAACGAATAACGCGATCTAACTGTCTATCTGATCTTACCAATGCATATACATGTTCCAGGGGAATAACTTGATCAAACTGCCCAATCACGGCTCTGGACACAGCATTTATTGTCTCACCAGTTGAATCTGAGACCAAGTGCAAATGAAAATAGGTTTTTGTGTGTTTTTTGTGTCGCATGTTGTTATCCACAAAGATGTCTGAGTAACTTTTTATTTATACACAGCTTTGGCATGCTTGACATGTTTTCTCCACATTGTACCCAATCCATCCACATTATTATTCAACAATATCTTGGTTTTTATATCCCTGTGGGCTTTTTAGTTATCCACATTATACCAAAGTTCACTGCGATATCTATTTATCATCCTTTTTTTCTTTTTATACAAAACTTATCAACACTATAGAAACAATGAAAAAAAACGTATAACCTGTGAATATCAAAAGAATTCCATAAACGAACAAGACCAACAACAACAACAATCTTTTAAGTATTATTATTTGTTATGAAAAAAATCCTCGAAGCACTCTCTGGACAGTCTCATTTGGTTCCTCCAATTTGGATGATGCGACAAGCTGGTCGATACTTACCTGAGTATAAAGCAACACGAAGTGAAGCTGGATCATTTTTGAACCTTTGCTACGACCCTATACGTGCTGCTGAGGTTACAATTCAACCAATACGCCGATTTGGGTTTGATGCAGCAATTTTGTTTGCTGATATTCTTCTTGTTCCACATGCTATGGGGTGTGATTTGGCTTTTGAGACGGGCGAAGGGCCACGTATGACTCCCATACAAAATATCAAAGACCTAAATCGTCTTTCTGATGTTGGTGCACTCACACGCCTTGAGAGCATTGGTGAAACGGTTGTTCGAACAAAAGAGCAGTTAGATAGCTCAACCACACTTATTGGCTTTGCTGGCGCGCCATGGACGGTTGCTACATATGTTGTTGGCGGTCGTGGGGGTGATGAACAATATGCTGCTAGACTCATGATGCGGGAAAATCCTGAATTGCTACACACGGTTATGAAAAGAATAACTGACGTAACGATTGATTATCTTGCAATGCAGGCACAAGCTGGAGCTGAGGTATTAAAAATATTCGATTCCTGGGCATCTGGTTTAACCAGAAGACAATTTGATGCATATGTTGTTCAATATCATAATATGATTATTCAAGGTCTTAGAGAGAAAGGTGTTAATGTACCTATCATCGGATTTCCCCGAGGTGCTGGTGTGTTGGCACAAGTTTATCTCGATCATGTTCCTGTTCAAGGTCTGGCGCTAGACACAGCCTTCCCAATTGATCTCAACGCGAATAATGTTGCGCTTCAAGGAAATCTTGACCCATTAGCTTTAATTGCTGGTGGTGATGCGTTAAATCAAGAAATTGACGACGTTCTCGAGAGCTTTAAAGGTCGAGCACATATATTTAATTTGAGTCATGGTATCAAACCTGAAACACCTATAGAACATGTGGAGCAGATGATATCACGGATCAGAAACAAAAATGTTGTATGACTATTACCTATGGTTAAAAGCTATCCATATTATGTCTATTGTTACTTGGATGGCAGGTATTTTTTATCTTCCCAGGTTGTTTGTTTATCATTCATATGAGGAAGTCGGGTCTAAAACATCCGAAACCTTTAAGGTTATGGAATATAAGCTGTTAAAATTTATTATGACACCGTCAATGATTGTCGCGTGGATATTTGGAACCTTATTGGTCTTAGCTATTGATATTGATTGGTCACAAGGTTGGTTTCGTGAAACTTTTGATGGTCATTTTAATGAGTGCGTTTCATGGTTGGTGTGCCAGACAGACCCGAATATTTGCCCATGATAAAAACCAACATAATCATAAGTACTTTAGGATTATGAACGAAGTACCAACCATAATATTTCTTGTGATCATTATTATGGTTGTTGTTAAGCCTTTTTAATCAGATCATTTGACAATTGACTGTGCATGTGTGATATGCAATTTAAGCATTCCTCCCCTCCAAAAAATGGCTAGGTAATAAATTAGCGATACTTAGCATCATGGCTTTCCCAAATGGATATCGAACAGATTAAATTACAAGATTTAAAATCAAAAACCCCCACAGAATTATTGAGTTTCGCAGAAGAATTAGATGTCGAAAATGCTAGTTCTATGCGCAAACAAGATATGTTATTCGCTATCTTAAAAGAGCTTGCAGAGAGACAAGTTGATATTTTAGGTGGTGGTGTCTTGGAGGTCCTTCAAGATGGATTTGGTTTTTTACGATCACCAGAGGCAAACTATCTACCTGGTCCCGATGATATTTATGTAAGTCCGTCCCAGATTAAAAAATTTAGTCTGAAGACTGGTGATACTGTTGAAGGATATATTAGATCACCTAAAGAAAATGAACGTTACTTCGCGCTGGTAAAAGTGGAGACCATAAATTTTGACCATCCTGACGCAGCGAGAACAAAGGTACATTTTGATAATTTAACACCACTTTATCCAGATGAAAAACTGCGTATGGAAGTTGAAGATCCAACGGTAAAAGATAAAAGTGCGCGTGTTATTGATCTTGTTGCGCCATTAGGAAAAGGACAAAGAGCGCTACTTACGGCTCCTCCAAGAACAGGCAAAACAGTTCTATTACAAAATATTGCTAAATCCATCACACACAACCACCCAGAATGTTATCTCATTGTATTGCTGATTGATGAGCGACCAGAAGAAGTGACGGATATGCAAAGGACCGTCAGAGGTGAAGTCATATCTTCAACTTTTGATGAACCAGCATCACGACATGTGCAAGTATGTGAGATGGTCATTGAAAAAGCTAAGAGATTGGTAGAACATGGCCGCGATGTTGTCATTCTTCTGGATTCCATAACACGATTGGGTCGCGCATATAACACAGTTGTACCCTCTTCAGGAAAAGTTTTGACAGGTGGTGTTGACGCCAATGCATTGCAAAGGCCAAAAAGGTTTTTCGGTGCGGCAAGAAATATTGAAGAAGGTGGCTCATTAACCATTATCGCGACGGCTCTTATTGATACCGGGAGTCGAATGGACGAAGTCATTTTTGAGGAATTCAAAGGTACTGGTAACAGCGAAATCATATTAGATAGAAAAATTGCTGACAAACGCATCTATCCAGCCATAGACATCACAAAATCAGGCACAAGAAAAGAAGACTTGTTGGTGTCAAAAGATGATTTGGCAAAAATGTTTGTGTTGCGCAGAATTCTGGCGCCTATGGGAGTGACAGATGCGATGGAATTTTTTGTTAGAGAAATTGAGACAAACAAAATCAAATGAAGATTTCTTTAACTCCATGAACACATGAAAAAGGGGCGATAAGCCCCTTTTTTAATCTCTAATTTTTCAATGGTCATTCATGGAATGATTAATGTTTGTCCAGTGGTTTGACGAGATTCGAGGTCAATATGAGCTTGCTGCGCGTCCTTAAGGCTATAACGTTGCCTTATTTGCGTTTTGATATGACCATCACGCATGAATGAGAACAAATCATCAGCAGCATGTTGTAAAGCTTCCGGAGTAGATGTAAACGTTGCTAGGGTTGGTCTTGTAACCATCAACGAGCCTTTGGCAGCTAAAATGCCCAAATTTACACCCGTCACAGCACCAGAGGCATTTCCATAACTGATCATGAGCCCCCGTGGTTTGAGGCAATTTAATGATGCTTCAAAAGTATCTTTACCGACTGAATCAAATACGACAGGAACTTTATCGCCGTTTGTGATCTCACCTACACGTTCCGCAATATCCTCATCACGATAAAGTATGACATGATCACAGCCTAGAGACTTAGCCAATTCGGCTTTTTCAGATGAGCCAGCTGTTCCAATGATGGTGACACCAAGTGCTTTTAGCCATTGAGTTGCAATGGTGCCTACGCCACCAGCAATTGCATGAAACAAAACTGTTTCACCGCTACGAACAGGGTAAATTTGCCTAATAAGGTATTGTACGGTTAGCCCTTTAAGCATCACTGCAGCAGCGTCTTCATCACTTATATCATCTGGTAATTTTACGACAGATTGAGCTGGACGCGTCATTCTTGTTGCGTATGCACCAAGAGCACCACCACAAAATGCAACGCGATCACCAATGTTAAGATGTTGGACATCCGATCCAACTGCTTCAACAATACCAGATCCTTCAGAACCAGCACCAGAAGGTAAAGACATAGGATACAACCCGGATCTTTGATATGTATCGATAAAGTTTAAGCCGATCGCGGTCATGCGCACGGTAACTTCATTGGCTTTTGGTTGACTGACCTCAAAGTTTTCAAATTCTAAAACTTCAGGGCCACCATGTTCACGAAATATTATACGTTGGTCGGTCATGGATGACTTTTCCTCCAATTAATTGTACATAGAATGTAAAGAATGTTTCACGTGAAAACACTTCATACAAGTACAAAAGGTGGATATGAAATGAAAATACAAATGAACATCGAATGTACTCCACAAGAGGCACGAGCAGCCTTGGGATTGCCTGACTTAGAGCCTCTTCATGCGATTTTTGTTGATCAAATGACAGAACAGTTGAAACAAACTGCTGATCAACTTGATCCAAATGAATTTGTCAAAACCTGGGCGCCCTTAGGAGCACAAAGTTTGGATGCGTTCAACAAAATGTTTACGACAATGGCAACCGGGATGAATAATACCTCAACATCAAAGCGTGAAGAGTAAATGTTATGAGTTATTACAATTTTCATGTATTTGTTTGTCAAAATGCTCGTGCCGAGGGACATCCACGGGGTTGTTGTCAGAGCCGTGGAAGTGAAGCTGTTTTTCAACATTTGAAATCAAGAATAAGAGAACTCGGTTTGAACAAGGAGATCCGCATCAACAAATCAGGTTGCTTAGACCGCTGTGAGGAAGGACCAGTATTGGTCATTTACCCAGAAGAGACTTGGTACAGTGTAGATAGCGTGGAAAAAGCAGAAGAACTTTTACAAAGTCACCTTTTAAATAAACAAAAAATTACCAGCTATAGTTTAAGCAATAAACGTGAGTTCTAGAAATGGTGGCAACCATCGTGGCTCAAGCCACACCACCAGGTGTGGCAGGCATTCAAGTCATACGTTCATCTGGTCCTAAAAGCATTGAACTTTTACATCATCTAACGAACAGAAATGATTTTTCTCCAAGAAGGTTAACAAATACCAAGCTCTACCATCCTAATACCGATAAAGTGATAGATTTTGCTATGGTTGTCACCTTTGAAGGCCCAGCATCATTTACTGGCGAAAACGTGGTTGAGTATCATGTACATGGCGCCCCGGTGATTGCACGAATGTTGTTGTCGGTCATGACCAATTTTGAGGATGTACGACTCGCTAGGCCAGGTGAATTTACTGAACGCAGTTTATTAAATAACAAAATGAACCTGCTAGAGGTGGAAGCATTAGGCCGTTTGTTAAATGCCCAGACGATGACAGAAATTCATCAAATACATTCGGTATTTGATGGTCAATTGGCAAAAGAAATCATACAGATTCGAAATATCTTGGTTAAGATCATGACAGCAATCGAAGCTTCCATTGATTTCGATGATGAAGGTGATGTTCCAGCCGATGTAACAGCGAATGTTCTGTCACAGCTATCACAAGTAAAGTTATTGCTTAACAAAATTTATCAAACTGGAGAAAGAAATCAAAATCTTTTCGATGGGTTGGTTATTGCCATTGCGGGACAGCCTAATGTCGGAAAAAGCAGTCTTTTAAACTTTTTAGCTGGTCATGATCTTGCATTGGTCTCTGAACATAAAGGTACAACAAGGGATGTGATCTCAGCACCAATGATATTGGGGGACAGACGAGTTGTTGTCTGTGATACCGCTGGCATAAGAAAAACAGATGACGAAGTTGAGTTGATGGGGATTGAACGATCACATGAGATGCTAAAAAAAGCGGATCTTCGTGTTATCCTAACGGAATACCCACCTACAGCTGAAGATAAAGAATTGCTCGAACTATGGCCAGATGCATTACATGTCGTATCAAAATCAGATATGTATGAAGATATTCCGGAGTCATTGCTGTCTTTGTCCACCATTACAACAAATGGTGCAGATAGTTTCCTACATAAAATTACAGAGCTGGTGCAAGCACAAGAAGTTCAGCAGAATGTTGGACTCATCACACAACGACAGCAATATCAGTGTTTAGAAGCCTTAAATCAAATAATTAAGGCAGAAGAAATGGCACAAGAGGCGTTACTTTTAGACCTATTTGCTGAACATGTTCGTGCAGCGATTTATGCATTGGATGGTTTGATTGGCAAGGTGAATCAAGAGGAAATATTAGGTGAAATTTTCTCAAATTTTTGCATTGGAAAATAATAATACATAGGTCTTTTTGCCAATTTTGTTTCACGTGAAACATCATTTTGTTTCTTTTGTGATTATCTGCTATACGCCACACGTAATATGCTTGGAGGAAACTGTGGTGGATTTTGATGTTGTCATTGTTGGTGGCGGGCATGCCGGCTGCGAAGCAGCTGCCGCGGCAGCACGTATGGGCGCAAAATCAGCGTTGGTTACCAGCAACATAGAAACCATTGGAGAAATGTCCTGCAACCCAGCCATGGGTGGACTGGGAAAAGGTCATATTATTCGTGAAATTGATGCATTAGATGGCGTCATGGGTAAAGTTTCTGATGCATCAGCAATCCAGTATCGACTTCTTAACCGGAAAAAAGGTCCAGCTGTAAGAGGACCGCGCGCACAAATAGATCGCGCTTACTATAAATTACATATGCAAGATGCCATGAAACATTATCATGGTTTAAGTATTATCGATGGCATGGTCCAAGACTTACATATGATCAAGAATGATACGGTGGGTGGTGTTGTTTTGGAGGATGGTTCTGTCATCAAAGCGCGCCAAGTTATTATTACATCTGGAACATTTCTACGAGGTGTGATCCATCTAGGTTCGGAGCGATGGGAGGCAGGACGCTATGGAGAGAGGCCATCAAATGCATTGTCATTGCGTTTGGAAAATATGGCGCTTCCCTTGGCGCGATTGAAAACAGGAACGCCAGCCAGGCTTGACGGAAGAACAATAAATTGGGCGCAACTTGAAAAACAACCTGGTGATGAGGAACCAACTTACTTTTCTTTTGCAACCACGAAAACACAGCTGCCTCAAATTTCCTGTGCTATAACATATACGAATATTGATACACACAATATCATACAAGATCATTTGCAGGAGTCAGCCGTCTATTCTGGTGCAATAGCAGGGAAAGGACCAAGATACTGCCCTTCTATTGAAGATAAAATCGTTCGGTTTGCTGACCGGTCAGCTCATCAAATTTTTCTTGAACCAGAGGGTTTAGATAATCATGTTGTATACCCAAACGGTATATCGACATCATTAGGACGATTGGCGCAAGAGAAGTTCATACATTCAATTGAAGGCTTAGAAAAAGCTGAAATTATTCGACATGGATATGCTATTGAGTACTTGACTATGTAGATCACGCGCTTTGGAAACAACGCTGGCTGTACGTGAGTATAAATGCCAACGTGATCCAGAGTCACATGGGCCCCGCATACATGGAAGCTTTGACTCTGCATCCGGTTCGTGTATGCCGAATTTAGAGGTAGATAAACCGCACCACAGCGCAAAACCGCAAGATACAAAACAACGTTCATCCAACCTTTATCAATCTGGACAGAGACCCGATCACCTGGCTCCAACCCAAGATCTATGAGAGCGGAAGCCAATGTTGCTGACTCAGATTCCAGATCTGACCCGGTCAAACTCCGACCCCCTGGGATCGAGAGCAGTGTGCTGTCAGCGTTACGCTGCAGGTTGACTTGAATTGCCGCAAAAACATTATGCGTCATAAGAAAGTTCCTTCATTTTATGCTTAATATTTTTTTTCAATAGCTGTTGTACTTCTTTGGAGGTAGCGATTTGTCCCGTTTCCATGAGTTGCTCATGGTTACTCACGATGTCATCGAGCTCATAGAGGTAGTTCACCATGAAACCGAAGCTTTCCTTCTGCCCTCGGCGGCTCAAATCAGCGTCTGCATTAATCCGCTCAAGGGTCGCGCCGTTACCTAGGTGGAATCGAGCAACGGGATCTTTGAGTTTCGCCCCCTGTCCAGACGTCAAATACTTGGCGACGAGTGGCTTCAACTCATCATGATGAGTAGATGCCTCAAATAGAGGCAGGAACTCCTGCCCTTCGGTATCAAGCCAGCGGCGTAATCCGGGAATTGGCGACAGTGTGACGAAACGCTTTAGTTTTGGGTGCTCTGCCTGCAGGACAGAGACGACCTGCTTAATCAGCAGGTTCCCAAAGCTCACCCCAGCAAGCCCCGGCTGACAGTTATTGATCGAGTAAAACACAGCCGTATCAGCTGACACAGGAGGCGCCGGAGGTGTATCAAGCAACGGACCTATCGCGTCGGCCATCCCTTGGACCAAAGCAACCTCAACAAAGATTAATGGCTCATCGGGGATCACCGGATGGAAGTACGCAAAGCACAAACGATCCTCAGCCAGTCGGCGTCTGAGGTCATCCCAGCCCTGAATCTCATGAACAGACTCGTACTGGATCAGCTTTTCTAAAACCGCCGCAGGAGTCTGCCAGTTAATACGCTCGAGCCTCAAAAACCCTTTGTTGAACCATGACGTGAACAAATGAACCAGATCTTGATCAATCGGCTTCAGCTCAGGGTGATCGCGAAGTAACTTCCGTAACGCCTCACGCATTAATATTAATGTCTGTAGCCCATCAGGGGCCGCATTCATGCGCCTAAACAGCTCCTGCCGTTTTGCCTCAGCGGCCT